>NZ_JAFEIF010000080.1 GCF_017848645.1 Limnohabitans sp.
CCGCGCCCCTTTACACTCCCCAGCCATGAAGACATGGGATGTAGTGATCGTGGGTGCCGGGGCTGCCGGTTTGTTTTGCGCGGGCGTGGCGGGCCAGCGCGGGCTGAAGGTGCTGGTCATCGACCACAGCGACAAGATCGCCGAAAAAATTCGCATCTCGGGCGGCGGGCGCTGCAATTTCACCAACCGGCTGCTGGATGCTTCGGCCCCGCAAAAACATTTCATCAGCCAAAACCCGCACTTTTGCCGCTCGGCCCTGTCGCGCTACACGCCACAAGACTTCATCGATCTGGTGCAAAAGCACGGCATCGCATTTCACGAAAAGCACAAGGGCCAACTGTTTTGCGACCACTCGGCCGAAGACATCATCCGCATGCTGCTGGCCGAATGCGAGGCAGGTGGTGTAGAAATCCGCAGCGCTTGCGCGGTTCAATCGGTCCAAGCGCCGTCTGACAACCACCCCCTCTACGTTCTGCAAACCCCACAAGGCGCCGTGCAAACCACCTCGCTGGTGGTGGCCACAGGGGGTTTATCCATTCCCAAAATCGGGGCCAGCGACTGGGGCTACCGCATCGCCAGCCAGTTTGGCCTGCGTCTGGTGGAGCGCCGCCCCGGCCTGGTGCCCCTGACTTTTGACGGCGAGGCCTGGGCGCCTTATGCCCAACTGGCCGGGCTCGCGCTGCCTGTGGGCATCGAGACGGGCGAGAAAAAAAACCGCATGCACTTTGACGAGGACCTGCTGTTCACGCACCGAGGCTTGTCCGGTCCCGGGGTCTTGCAAATCTCCAGCTATTGGCAAGAAGGCACACCGATTCGCCTGAACCTGGCCCCGGAGGTGAACCTGCCCGAGCGCCTGCAAGAGGCCAAGCTGCGCTCCAAAAAACTGCTGGGCAACGAACTGGCCAGCTTGGTGCCCAGCCGATTGGCCGAGGCCTGGGTCAGCCAGGACCCGGCTTTGCAACGCACGGCCGCCGAGGTGCCCGACAAAGCCCTGAGCAAGCTGGCGCAAGCGCTGTCCAACTGGACGCTCACCCCCAATGGCAGCGAGGGCTACAAAAAAGCCGAGGTCACCCTCGGCGGGGTGGACACGCGCGATGTGTCCTCACAAACCATGGAGTCCAAACAACCCGGGCTGTACTTCATTGGCGAGGTGATCGATGTGACCGGCTGGCTGGGTGGCTACAACTTCCAGTGGGCTTGGGCCAGTGCACATGCGTGCGCGCAGGCTTTGCCAGCCTCGGTTAAAAACTGAAACGTCTGCCCAATTGCAGAAACAGGTTGTAGCTTTGGCTGGAGCCTCTGGCTGCGCCCAAGTAGATGTCACCGATCTTGCTGTCCACGGCCACAAATGCGGTGGCGCTGTAACGCCAACGCTGCTCCGCCCCCTTGAACCAGGCGTCACCGGCTTCGAGCACCGTCCCCACATAGGTTTTCTGATTGAACAGGCCGCCTTGCGTCAAGCGGTACATGTAGGTCGACTGCACATGGGCCAACTGGTCGCCCACCAATTGCCCCATGCGGTAAGCCCCCATGTTCTGAAAACCACCCAGAATCAAACTGCTGGGCGCACGGCACCGCTCGCAGTCGAGCGTGACACGGTCCTGCGCCAGCTGCATGCCCACATTGAAGATGTGTGGACCCACAGAGTGCGCCCATTTGGCCGACAGGCTGCCACCGCTGTAGATGGCGCCTGAGACCCCTTGCTCCAGGTGACCGCCGAGAAAATAACCCCGGGTCGGGAAACTCAACGAATCGAGTTGATCCATTTGCCACTTCACCCGCAGCGCGTTGTAGCGCACTTGATCCGTCGAGTTCACGGTGCCCTCGTCCCAATCCACGGCCGTGTCAAAGGTCCGGCGAATGCGGCTGGACACCAGGCCCAGCTTCACGTTGGCCTTGCGTTCAAAGTCATAGACCAAGGCGGTGTCCAGACTTTGTACGGTTTGTCTGTAATAGGCCAATTTCTGATTGTCGAAATTCTCCTCAATGATGGACGACCGGTACAAGGGCAGGACATTGCGGTCCAATGAGGCACCCGCCTCGACACTCCAGCCGCGTGACAATGCTTGATGCAAGCGCAAACCCAATTCGGACTGCGTGCCCATGCGGGCATCGATGGACAGCTCCAGGCCCGATGCTGTCAACCAAGGGCGGCGATAACCAAACCCGGCCGTGAATTGCGTGACCCCATCGACCTCGCTGGAAAAGCCCATGGTGGTCTTGAAGAAATGGGGGCTGTACGGTTTTTCGCGCACCGTGACCAACAGCTTGTACGCATCGCCTTGCTGCTGCACCAGGCTGTAGCTGACCAGATCAAAGTAGCCGCTGGTGTAAAGCTCGTCCATGTACCGCTCAACCCGCTGCGCAGAAAATTCCTGCGCCAACATCGGGGCCAGCATGGTCTGGATAAAACTCTCCGAGACGTCCTTGTGGCCTTGTGCCTCGATGGCCACAATGCGCTTTTCCCGCTGGTCAAACGACAGCCGGGCGGACGTTTGTGCTGTGGCTTTCGCTACAAAGCTTTCCCGCAACGCCGCCCAGCGCGCCTGCACAGGCACCAGTGCGGCCCGACCGCGCTGCACCACCTCTGGTGCGCGGTTGAAATCGGCGAAGCCAATGTCCTGCACAGAGGGCTGGATCAACACATCTTGTGGCCGCAACAAGGCCAGGTTGCGCTTTTCGTTTTGGCGAATCAGGATGTCCAGCATCCGGTTGGCCACCTCCAGGGCATGGCTGGCGGACTCGGCCCTGCCCTCGCCTGCCCCCGCCCCTAAAAAAGAGGCCACGATCACATCGGCCCCTTCGGCCAAAGCCACCTCCACAGGCACGTTGGCCACCAAGCCGCCGTCCACGTACGTCTCGCCCGCCACCTCCACCGGGGCAAACACCGCTGGGGCGGCCATGCTGGCACGAATCGCCAGGTGCAAGGCGCCGCGGTCAAAGACCTTCATCTCACCATCGCGGTAACGCGTGGCCACGGCCCGAAACGGGATTTTCAGGTCATCAAAGTGGACCTCGGGCGGCAGATGCTGGGTCAAGGCCTGCAACAAGGCCAAAAAGCGTTGGCCATCGCTCACGCCCCGGGCAAAACTCACCCCACCTTCCTTGATGCCGAACTCCAGGTCTACCGGGTATTTTTGTTGGTAGGCCCGCGTGCGTGAAGGCAGCTCCAGGCGGTTGATCTGGTCGAGGGCGACTCGGGAAGGGTCCAATTGGCTCATGGTGCGCTCGATGTCGTCGGTGCTCATGCCACTGGCATACAAGCCGCCAATCACCGCCCCCATGCTGGTGCCCACAATGCGCGCAATGGGAATGCGGTCTTGCTCCAGTTGCCGCAGCACAGCCAAGTGGGCAAAACCCTTGGCACCGCCCCCCGCCAACACCACCACCACCCCCGGCGCGGGCACTTTTTTGGGTTCTGGCACTGGCGCGGGGGTCTGGGCCCAAGCCGCCATGGTGCAAGCGGCAAGAGCCCCAACACCCCAATGCAGGGCGACCCTCAAAAACCGATGGTGGGCTGGCTGGAATAGACGCATATAGGTTTCATTTTAGTCACGACCCATTTCGACCTCGCTGCCCACCCTTTTCAACAAGAACAGACGCTTGGTCCGGTCATGCGCTGTGTGATCTCGCACATGTGTGCCTCATGAAGGCCGCGTAAGCAGCTGACTTGTCGCTATAATCTCAGGCTTTGCTGGCAAACCCCCGTCTGCCAAATACTAGTTCGTGACGGGGAACCGCCGGAACTGGGTTTCAAGGGCCCGATCTCCCTTGCTTCCACAGCCGGCACATTTTTTGGAAACTTTGATTCAATGACCACCATCCGCGTGAAAGAAAACGAGCCGTTTGACGTTGCCCTGCGTCGCTTCAAGCGCACCATCGAAAAACTCGGCCTGCTGACCGACCTGCGTGCCCGCGAGTTCTACGAAAAGCCCACCACTGAGCGCAAGCGCAAGAAGTCGGCTGCCGTCAAGCGTCACTACAAGCGCGTGCGCAGCATGCAGCTGCCCAAGAAGATGTATTGATCTTCCTTTTTGCTTGACCTGATCCAGGTCTGCAAACAAGCCCGCTGGAGGACGCTCAGGCGGGCTTTGTCGTTTATGCCTCTCCATTTCTCACCACCAGGAGCCTTCCATGAGCCTGAAAGAACAAATCACCGAAGACATGAAAACCGCGATGCGCGCCAAAGACGCAGAACGTCTGGGCACCATCCGCTTGCTGCTGTCGGCCATGAAGCAAAAGGAAGTGGACGAGCGCATCGAGCTCGACAACGTGGCCGTGGTGGCCATCGTGGACAAACTCATCAAGCAGCGCAAGGATTCGATTGCCGCCTTTGAGCAAGCCGCCCGCCAGGACCTGGCCGACAAGGAAAAGGCCGAAATGGCCGTGCTGCTGGCTTACCTGCCCGCACGCATGTCGGCTGAAGAAGTCGCGGCTGCCGTGCAGGCCATCGTGGCTGACTTAGGTGCCAAAGGCCCCGGCGACATGGGCAAAGTCATGGGCGCGGTCAAAGCCCAGTTGGCGGGCAAGGCGGACATGGGCCAGGTGTCGGCAGCGGTGAAAGCGGCGCTGGCAGGTTGACCAATGCCACAAAGCGCCCGTGTCTTTGCTGCGCAGCGTTATCGCCTGAGCACTCTGACGGTGCCAAGTGATTTGCTGGTTGCCGTAGTCACGGGTCGCAAAGTACTCCACGCATCAGGGCGAACCGTGACCGCTCACCAAGGACAAGCTGTCCTGATTGCCCGCGGCACCCAATGGGATGTTGTCAACGACCCATACGGACAGCGTCAATACGAAGCTTGGGTATTGCCTTTTGACAATGATCTGGGGCGTGAATTTACATCACCAATGGCTGAGCGCACAAAAACAGTGGGCTCAGCTCAAGTGGTCAAGCTGGAAGATGACTTGCTTTCAGCATTGCGGCGCACGCTGCCGAATGAACGCAGCGTGTCTTCTGCGCTGCAACGTCACCGCAGTCTTGAAGTGATGATGATGCTGGCTGAAAAGGGCTGGTGTTTTGCCCATACCCAAGAAATCAGCTGGACCGAACGCATTCAGTGGATGGTGAGCCAACATCCCGCGCAAAATTGGACAGTTGAATCGCTGGCTGAGGCTTTCTGCATGAGTGAATCCAGCCTTCGTCGACGATTAACAGGCAACACGCTCACGCTGGCAGAACTGGTACGGGATGCCAGGCTGCAAGTTGCATTGGGCATGCTGCAAACCACCGACATGAGCGTAGGAGAGGTTGCTCAACATTGTGGCTGGGCTTCGCACAGCCGCTTCACTGCGGCTTTTCAGCAAAGGTGGAACGTCGCCCCATCTGTGGTTCGAGCTCGAATGAAAGAAAGTGCACAAGATTTGACAGATCAGGGCTAACAGCATTGCCTGTGCGCCAGCATCATGATGCTCCATTCAACCCACGGAGAAAACCATGAAAAACCTGTCTCACACCCTCTTAGCCCTGAGCCTCAGCACAACCGTTTGCAGCCACGCAGGCGACTTCAAGCTCATGAGCCCTAGTCTGGACCCAGACAGGGCTATGCCAGAAAAACATGTGCTCAACGGCTTTGGTTGCCAAGGTGAAAACGTATCACCAGCGTTACGTTGGGAAAATGCACCTGCAGGAACTCAAAGCTTTGCCATCACAGCTTACGATCCGGATGCCCCGACGGGCTCGGGTTGGTGGCATTGGGTGGTGTACAACCTGCCAGCTCATACAAAAGCGCTTCCAGAAAACGCCAGCAAGGCACAAACCCTGCCAACAGGCTCAGTGGAGGGTAGAACCGATTTCGGAAGTCAGGGTTACGGCGGCGCATGTCCACCGAAAGGTGACAAACCTCACCGTTATATCTTCACGGTCCATGCGCTCAAGATACCAAGCATCCAACTGCCATCAGACGCGTCAGCCGCCATGATCGGCTTCATGCTCAACATGAACCGCCTGAATAGTGCCAGCCTGCAAGTCCCTTACCATCGCTGAACGACATATGACTGGCCAAGCAATACAGGAACAGTGACGGCTGCGCTGGGAGGCTGATATAGGCGCTAATCCCGCA
>NZ_JAFEIF010000038.1 GCF_017848645.1 Limnohabitans sp.
CGCCCACCCAATCCCAAAAACCGAAGGTGGTGGTGATGCCCATCTCGGCTGCAGCGGCCACATGGGTGGTGAGCGCCACAAAGTGTCGCGACACATCGCTGCCGCCTTGCACTTTGAACCAGGCCAGCGCCGAGCGGGCATTGGTCATGGTCTCGATGGTGGTGAAGGTTTTGGATGCAATGAGGAACAGCGTGTTCTCGGCCTTCAAGCCCCTGAGCACCGCCGCCAGTTCATGCCCGTCCACATTCGACACAAAGTGAAAGCGCTTGCCCGGGATCACAAAATCTTGCAGCGCCAACACCGCCATCTGCGGGCCCAGGTCCGAGCCGCCAATGCCGATGTTCACCACGTCGGTGATCTGCGCATCGGCGCGGATCTGCTCGGCATAGTGCAGCATAGGCTTCAAGGTGTCATGCACTTGCTGCAAGGGCGCGGCCAGCTCACCGAGCAGCGAGCCCTCGGGCTGGCGCAGCAGCCAATGCATCACGGCGCGGCCCTCGGTGTTGTTGATGGGCTCGCCCCGGAACATGGCGTCGCGGTGCGCCGCCAGGCCGGTTTGGCGGGCCAACTCGATCAACAAGGCTTCGGTCGCGGCGTCGGTGTGGTTTTTGGACAAATCGGCCAAGACATGGGGGGCCTGCTGACTCAGCGCTTGAACCCGCTGAACATCTTGCGCAAAAGCGGTGCGCAAATCAAAACTCTTGAAGTTGTCCGCATGCGCCTGCAAGGCTGTCCATGCGGGTGTCTGGTCACAACGCATCTCAGCCCTTTTGCATCAGCACTTCGAGCTTGACCGCATCGGCGCAAAAAGCACGGATGCCCTCGGCCAGCTTTTCGGTGGCCATGGCGTCTTCGTTCAGGGCCAGTCGGAAAGAGGCTTCGTCGTAACGCACAGCAGGCAAGTCCATGGCCTGCGCGGCTGCAGCGTCCAATGCTGGGCTCAGCGGGGCTTCGGTCGCGGCCAGCTGCGCCAGCAGCTCGGGGCTGATGGTCAACAAATCGCAACCGGCCAGCGCCGTGATCTGGCCGATGTTGCGAAATGACGCGCCCATCACCTCGGTGGCAATGCCGTGCTTTTTGTAGTGGTTGAAGATGGCCCGCACCGACTGCACACCGGGGTCGTTCGCGCCCGACATGGCCGCTTCGTCCCAGGCGGTGCCTGCGGACTTCTTGTACCAGTCGTAAATGCGGCCGACAAAGGGCGAGATCAATTGCACCTTGGCTTGACCACACGCCACCGCCTGGCAAAACGCGAACAGCAGCGTCAGGTTGCAGCGAATACCTTCGCGCTCCAGCTCGGCTGCGGCCTGGATGCCTTCCCAAGTCGAGGCGATCTTGATCAGCACACGCTCGCGGGGAATGCCTTGCGCCTCGTACAGCGCCATGATGCGGCGCGCGCGTGCCACGGTGGCGGCGGTGTCAAAGCTCAAACGGGCATCGACCTCGGTCGACACGCGGCCGGGAATGGTCTTCAAAATCTCGCAGCCAAAACGCACCAACAGGTGGTCCATCACCACGTCCAGCGGCTGGCCCCTGTGGGCGGCCACAGCTTCGGCCAGCAGGGGCGCGTATTCGGGCTTTTGCACCGCCTTCAAGATCAAGGACGGGTTGGTCGTTGCGTCCTGCGGCTGAAACTGGGCCAGTTGATTGAAGTCGCCGGTATCGGCCACCACGGTGGTGAATTGTTTGAGGGCGTCGAGTTGGTTCATGGGGGCTTTTCAAAACAGGCTTGAATTATCAGTGAAACAAAGTTACATTACAAATCAATTTTTCATGTAACTCAAGAACAACATGGCTTTTGATCTGGTTTTCTTCGGCGGCACAGGCGATCTGGTCTGGCGCAAACTCATGCCGGCCTTGTTCCAGGCGTTCCGACACGACACCTTGCCGGAAGGCGGCCGCATCATCGGCGTGGGCCGTGACGACATGACCGACGCGCAATACCGCCAGCAAATCCAGTCGCGCTTCGAGCAGGTCGAGGGCGACAAACGCCCCAATCCCGAAGAGTTCGCCCGCTTTGCGGCCATGCTGTGCTACGTGCGCATGGACCTGTCGAAACCCGAGTCCTACGCCGCCCTGTCGGCCCGCCTGGCCGAGCGCGAAACCGACAACGTGGTCATGTATTTGTCCACCGCCCCCAGCCTGTTCACCACCGTGTGCGAACAACTCGCCGCCAACGGTCTGAACACGCCCAGAACCCGCATCGTGCTGGAAAAACCACTGGGTCACGACCTGGCCTCCAACCGTGCCATCAACCACGCGGTGGGGCTGGCCTTCAAAGAGCAGCAGATCTTCCGCATCGACCACTACCTGGGCAAACCTGCAGTGCAAAACCTGTTTGCCATGCGCTTTGGCAACGCCCTGTTCGAGCCCCTGTGGCGGCGCGAGCACATCGCCAACATCCAGATCACCATGGCCGAAGAGCTGGGCGTAGAAAAGCGCGGTGGCTTTTACGAAACCACGGGTGCCCTGCGCGACATGGTGCAAAACCACGCCCTGCAACTGCTGTGCGCCATCGCCATGGAGCCGCCCATCAACGCGCACGCCGACGCCATCCGTGACGAAAAACTCAAAGTGCTGCGCGCCCTCAAACGCTGGACGCCCGAGACCCTGAGCCAACACGTCATTCGAGGGCAATACAACGCCGGCAATGTGTTCGGTCAGTCTGTGCCGGGCTACCGCGACGAAACGGGCGTCAGTGCCCAAAGCAGCACCGAAACCTTTGTGGCGCTGCGCACCGAAATCGCCAACTGGCGCTGGGCAGGCGTGCCCTTTTACATCCGCACCGGCAAACGCATGGCCGCGCGCGAAGCGCACATCGAGATCAACTTCCGCCCCACACCGCACGAAATTTTCAAAAGCCCCATGGGCCACGCCAACAAACTGGTGATCCACCTGCAGCCCAAAGACGGGCTGGAGCTGCACCTTTTTGCACAAGGCCAGAGCAAACGCGGCGAGGGCAGCGGTGGTGCCACCCTGAGCCCGGTGCACCTGGACCTGGACTTTGACAAACGCTTTGGCAGCCAACGCGTGGGCGCTTACGAGCGCTTGCTGCTCGATGTGCTCGATGGCCGCCTGAACCTGTTCGTGCGCAGCGACGAACAAGAGGAAGCCTGGCGTTGGGTCGAGCCCATCTTGCAACACTGGAAAAACGACCCCACTGGCCCACGCCCCTACACCGCAGGCACCTGGGGACCCAGTGCATCCAGCGCCATGATCGCCCGCGACGGCTTTTGCTGGTCCGAAGAAATCTGACAAGAAAGACCCCCATGCTCGACCGAATCAAAGCCTCTTTGCCGTCCCTGGCCCCGGCCGAGCAACGCGTGGGCAAGCTGGTGCTGGCCGACCCGCGTGCTTTTGCCAAGCTGCCCGTGACCGAGTTGGCCGACCGCGCCCATGTGAGCAAACCCACCGTGGTGCGCTTTTGCCGCAGCGTGGGTTATGACGGCCTGTCCGACTTCAAACTCAAGCTGGCCGGCAGCGTGAGCGAAGGCGTGCCCTTCATCCACCGCAGTGTGGACGCGGACGACAAGACCAGCGACATCGCGGTCAAGGTGATCGACAACACCGTGGCGGCGTTTTTGAAGTACCGCAACGACGCGAGCTCATTCGCTTTGGAGCACGCCGCCCAGGCCCTGGCGGCCACACAGAAGACCAACCGCCGCATCGAGTTTTATGGCGTAGGCAACTCCGGCATCGTGGCGCAAGACGCGCAGCACAAATTTTTTCGACTGGGTGTGAACGCCATCGCCTACAGCGACGGCCACATGCAGGTCATGAGCGCCTCCATGCTGCGCCCCGGCGACTGCGCTGTGGTCATCTCCAACTCCGGCCGCACACGCGACCTGATGGACGCCTGCGACATTGCCAAGAAACAAGGCGCCACAACAATAGTCATCACCGCCAGCGGCTCGCCCCTGGCCAGCGCCGGGCACATCCACCTCACGGCCGACCACCCCGAGGGTTACGACAAATACAGCCCCATGGTCTCGCGCCTGCTGCACCTGCTCATCATCGACATCCTGGCCACCACCGTGGCCCTGCGCATCGGCGAAGAACTCCAACCCGTGCTGCGCGACATGAAGAAAAACCTGAGCAGCAAGCGTTACACCTGAGCCATCAGGCGCCTTGGCGCGACATCAGCTGGTGGGCCAACTCATCCGAATCAGCGTCCCCCGCCCTTTGTCCAGCGGGCTGGTCACCCCCAGCACCGCCCCATGTTGGCTGGCGATTTCCTTCACGATGGCCAGGCCCAGGCCGCTGCCGCTCACGCCCGAAGGTGCGGCGCGGTAAAAGCGCTCGAACACATGGGCCTGGTGCTCGGGGGCGATGCCGGGGCCGTCGTCTTCCACTTCCAGCCAAGTCGCCCCGACACGCACCGTGATGTGTGTCCCCACAGGGCCGTGGTGAATGGCGTTGTCGATCAAGTTGCTCAAGGCCTCGTGCAGCAACAGGTCCACGCCCTGCACCTCGCATTGCGCCACCAACGCCTCCAGCCCCAGGTCATCGCCCAGCTGGTGGGCACGCATCAGGTGCTCTTGCGTCACGCGCCGCGCCAGCGCCACCAGGTCCACGGCATGCGGGCTGTGCATCTCGCGGGCATGCTCGACCCGCGTCATGGCCAGCAGCTGCTCGGTCAGGCGCACCGCGTCGTCGGTGGTTTGCCGAGCCGCAGACAACAGCGCCTGCGCCTGCTCGGGTTCTGCATTGCGCTGGGCCAGCGCCAGCTGTGTTTTGAGGGCCGTGAGCGGCGTGCGCAGCTGGTGCGCGGCGTTGTCCAGAAAGCGTTTGCGGATGTCGATCAAGCGCCCCAGTCGGTCCAGGTAGCTGTTGAGGGTCTCGATCAAGGGTCGCAATTCGCGCGGCAAGTCCGGCGGCTGAATGGGCGAAAAATCATCGTCGGCCTTGCTGGCCAATTGTTGGCGAAAGGCCTCCAGCGGCCGAATGCCGCGCTGCACCCCCCAGACCACCAAACCCGCAGCCGCCAACAGCAACAAACCCTGGCTGCCCAAGGTGTCCCACAAAATGCGCTGAATCAGTTGCTGCCGCGCCTCCATGGTTTCGGCCACGGTGATCTTGATCAGCGGATCGCTCAGACCCGCGTCCTCCATGACGTGTGTGAGCTGCGCCAGGCGAACGGGTTGGTTCAGATACACCCCGTCGTCAAACTGCACCAGTGCAAAGTACTTCACGGCCGATTGCGTGCGC
>NZ_JAFEIF010000049.1 GCF_017848645.1 Limnohabitans sp.
GGGCTGGGCAGTTCGGTGAAAGCTTCGCCGCCCGGGTTGCCAGCGGTTTGCCCATCGCGCCACCAAGGAATGGGTGCGCGGCTGAAGTACAGCGCCATCTGGCGGGCGTCCGTGACCACTTTGACGATATTCGGGTTGCAGAAGTCGACCAGTTGGCTGATGGCATGGGCGGCTGTGCTCATGCTGGCTTCGGGCCGTTCGATGAGCAGCTGGGCCACCTGGTCAATCAGTGCGGGATCGATCAAGGGCTCGTCGCCTTGCACGTTGACCACAACGGCCTCATCGCTCAGGCCCAGCAGCTGGCAAGCTTCAGCCAAGCGGTCGCTGCCGCTGACGTGGTCCTGGCGGGTCAAAAGGGCTTGCACGCCGTGGTCCGCGCAGGCGGCCACGATGCGTTCATCATCGGCGGCCACCACCACTTGGCCAGCGTTTGACAGCATGGCGCGCTTGGCCACGCGCACCACCATGGGCAGTCCGGCGATGTCGGCAAGGGGTTTGTTCGGCAGGCGACTGGACGCCATGCGCGCGGGGATCAGGACGCTGAAGTCGCTTGGGTGAGGGGCCAGACGCATGCGTGGTCTTTCAGAGCGGGGGGCGCAAAGCGGCCAGTTTCTCGATTTCTTCGTCGCTCAAGGTGCGCGCTTCGTTTTCGAGCAAGATCGGAATGCCCTTGCGCACGGGGTAGGCCAGTCGGGCGCTGCGCGAAAGCAGCTCCTGGGTCTCGCGGTCAAAATCCAGCGGTCCTTTGGTGACCGGGCAGACCAGCAGTTCAAGCAGTTTGGTGTCCATGGGGCAATGATAACGGTGCAGGACCCGCCGGGCAGGGGTTGCAGCTCAGCGCAAGCTGCCTGGTTGGGGGCTTTCAGCGGAAGGGTTTTTCGGCCAAACGCTGGTCCAGCGCCAGCCAAAACGCGGCTTCGGGCGTCAGCACCAAGGGCACGGCCAGTGCCCTGGGCTGGTGCTGCCAGAGCTTGGCCGCGTCTTTTTCGGTGCACAGCAAGGGGCGATCCGTGCCAACTGGCGCTCCATTTGCGTAGTCAAAATGGTCGGGCAAAGCGGTCGTGTGATGCAGTTGCAGACCGGTGGCCCGCAGCATGGCAAAAAATGCCTCGGGGCGGGCCAGACCGGCGACTGCATCGACGGGCTGATCGATCAGGCTGGACAAAGCCAGGCTGCGGCCTTGCGCATCGTGCGCCATTGGGGCCAACTGGCGCTGCGCCTGAAAGCCGCCCGGCAAGCCGTTGTCTCCGGTGTGCAGCAACAAGCCCACTGGCCGGGGCCAGGGCTCACGCAAAGGCCCGGCCGGCAGCAGCCAGCCGTTGCCCACGCCGCGCTCGTCCATCACGCATATTTCCAGGTCCCGTGCCAGGGCCCAGTGCTGCAGGCCGTCGTCGCACACCAGCAAATTGACTTCGGGGTGGGCTTGCAACAAGGCACGCCCGGCTTCGGCGCGTGCGGCCGCCACCCAAACGGGCGCGCCGGTTTTTTGACGGATCAGCAAGGGCTCGTCGCCCACATCGGCGGGCAGGCTGTCGGGCATGACAGCGCGGGTGTCGCGCGTCTGGCGGCCATGGCCACGAGAAATCACGCCCACATGCCAGCCCCTTTGTTGCAAATGCTGCACCAAGGCCATGGTCAAAGGGGTTTTGCCTGCACCGCCGGCCACCACATTGCCCACGACAATCACCGGCACCGGCAAGCGATGGGCTTGCCGCCAGCCCATGCGCCAGACCAGACTGCGGGCGGCCAGCACGGCTGCATGCACAAAGGAAATGGGCCGCAACACCCATGCGAACAGGCCCCGCGAAGTCCAGACCCGTGGCAATTGCTGGTGCAGCCAGGCGGACAGGTGCATAGGGTGTCAGGAGCCGGAGGGCTCGGGTGACTGGGTGGCGAAGGTGATTTGAGACAGCCCCGTGCGGCGGGCCGCTTCCATGGCGTTGACGACCGATTGGTGGCTGGCTTGGGCATCGGCGCTGATCACCAAGGTCGCTTCTTTGGAGGCCAGGGGGCCCAAAACGGCCGCCAAAGCACTCACCGAAGTGCCTTCGATGGGGGATTTGTTCACCGCATATTGGCCATGGGCGGTGACCGACAAGACAATCTGCTGTGGCCGATCTTTTTGCTTTTGGGCGTCTGCCAGGGGCAGGGTCATGTTGATTTCGGTCAGGCGAGACCAGGTGGTGGTGAGCATCAAAAAGATGAGCACCACCAACAAAACATCGATGAAGGGGATGAGGTTGATCTCGGGCTCGGCCGAGGGGGTGCGTTGGCGAAAGTTCACAGCGGACTCGTTCAGTGGCGCAGATGGCTCAAGTGGCGGGCAAATTGTTCACTGGCCACCTCCATCGACAGCAGCATATTGTCCACCAGGGATCTGAAATAGCGCCAGAACATGAGTGCCGGAATGGCCACGATCAAACCAAATGCGGTGTTGTACAGCGCCACAGAGATGCCATAGGCCAGTTGGGCCGGTTGACTGGAGCCTGCGGTCTGGGCCGCAAAAATCTCGATCATGCCGATGACGGTGCCGAGCAATCCCAGCAAAGGGGCTGCTGAAGCGATGGTGCCCAAGGCTGTCAGGTAGCGCTCCAGATGTCGGCCCGCCAAGCGGCCCGCCATTTCCATGTGCGCCCGGATGTCCTCATCAGAGGCGGCAGGGTTTTTTTGCAGGCAGCGCAGTCCGCTGGCCAAAACGGGACCGAGCACGCCTTTTTTTTCAAGTTGCAGCACCGTCTCTTCGGGTGGAACACCGCGACGGGTGATTTCTACAGCCTGTTCCAGTGTCTGGGCGGGCATGACTTTGTGGGCACGCAGCTGAAACAGGCGCTCAAGGATCAAGGCCAAAGCCAAAACGGAGCACAAAATCAGCGGCCAGATGGGCCATCCAGCGGCCTGAATGATGGATAACAAAACAGTTCCTTCTTCGGGAGACAAAGTGACAAAAGCACGTGATTATGGACGATGACTTGCGTTCCAGGCCCGCGCTCAGCACATGGCCAGCACGCATTCAAGGGGTTGTTGGGGCTGTGGATAACTTTGTGAAGAAGTTCGGGCTTGGTTGTGTATTTTGAATTTTTAAGTTTTATATATATGTTTCGATATACGCATTAAAGATGAAAAAAATCAACTGAATCAAGGACTTGAGTTTTTACCAGAACATGGTGTCGGTCTTGTGCCTTGGCCGATGGCCTCGTTCAAGCCTGTGGAAGACTGGCTGACGGAGGCTGCGGCGAAGCGTCTGCCGGCTGTAGGACAATCGAGGACATGAGTCCTTCAGAAATGAAAAAAACCCGAGCCTGGACGGTGTCAGCGCTGTGCCGCGCGGTGGCTGAAAGCCTGGACGCCCAGTTCAACCCGGTCACCTTGCGCGGTGAGATTTCGGGGTTTTCGCGTGCCGCAAGTGGACATTGTTATTTTTCCATCAAGGACGACACAGGTCAGATCCGCTGCGCCATGTTTCGGCGTGCCGCCAGTTTGATGGACTTTGCGCCGCGCGATGGCGAATTGGTCGAAGTGCGGGGTCGTTTGGGTGTGTACGAAGCCCGGGGCGATCTGCAGCTGATCGTCGAATCCATGGAGCGCGCAGGGCAGGGCGCGCTGTTTGAGCAGTTTTTGCGTCTGAAGGCCAAGCTCGAAGCCGAGGGCCTGTTCGACCCCGCGCACAAACGTGCTTTGCCCACCCAGCCTCGTGCCATTGGGGTGGTCACGTCTTTGGGCGCAGCCGCCTGGCACGACGTGGTGACCGCCTTGCAGCGGCGCGTGCCGCACATTCCGGTGCTGATGGCCCCGGCCTTGGTGCAGGGCGCTGGCGCTGCGGCCACGCTGGCGCAGGCCTTGCAAAATATGTACGCTTTGACGGCAGAAGACAACCCGCTGTGTCCGCCCGTGGACGTGATTTTGTTGGTGCGCGGCGGCGGCTCTATGGAGGACCTGTGGTCCTTCAACGACGAAAATCTGGCCCGTTTGATCGCCCAAAGTCCGGTGCCGCTGATTTGCGGCGTGGGCCACGAGACGGATTTCACCATCGCTGATTTTGTGGCCGACGTGCGTGCCCCGACGCCCACGGCCGCGGCCGAGATGGCCGCGACCGACCGGGGTGCGGGTCTGGAAGCCCTGTCGGTGCTGGCGCATCGCCTCGGCCGGGGGCTGTTGCGACAGCAAGACCGCCAAGCGCAACGTTTGGATGCGGTGGCGGCGCGCTTGGGTGTGGGTTTGGTCCGTCAACAAGAGCGACAGAGTCAGCGGCTGAATGCGGTGGCATCACGGCTGGGCCGCCCGCAGGCCTTGCTGGGCCAGCACAGCCAGTGGCTGGACCGCTTGGCCGGTCGTTTGCAGGCTGGGGTGCAAAGCCAATGGCTGGGGCAGGGTCACCAGTTGGAGCGTCTGAGCGACCGTTTGGGTTTCAACCGGGCTCAGCAGTTGCCGCAACGCGCCCAGCGCCTGGAGCGGGCCGCTTTGCGTTTGTCGTCGGTGGATCCGCGTCAGGTGTTGGAGCGTGGTTATGCCTGGCTCAGCGATGAGCGCGGCCAGGCCTTGACCCATGCGGCCCAGTTTCAGCCGGGCCAGGCGGTGCGGGCTACTTTGGCGGATGGGGACGTGCCTTTGACGGTGACCCCTTGAGTTTTGTTTGACGGCTCAGCTGTTTGGGGGGGGGGCCGCATCGGGTCAACCGTTGAGGTTAAGCCGCCATGGGCCGGGGCCTGGGCACCTCATGAGGGAGTACCCAAAATCGGTGCCCAGGCCCCGGCCCATGACGGCGGTGGACGGTGTGGAATGTGGCGGAGATGGTCGATGTCAAACCGTTCAAGGCTCTTGCGCAGTGACCTGTCACTCAAAAGGGCGATCACACAGACCCTAAAATGCTCAGGTCTTTCCTCAACCCGCAACAACAAAAGGACATCCCCATGGAACACACCTTGCCCGCACTGCCTTACGCAATCGACGCTTTGGCACCTCATTACAGCCAGGAAACCCTGGAGTTTCACCACGGCAAGCACCACAACGCTTATGTGGTGAACCTGAACAACCTGCAAAAAGGCACTGAATTCGAGAGCATGTCCCTCGAAGAAATCATCAAGAAGTCCAGCGGCGGCGTCTACAACAACTCTGCCCAGATCTGGAACCACACCTTCTTCTGGAACTGCATGAAGCCCAATGGCGGTGGCGAGCCCACAGGCGCATTGGCCACAGCCATCAACGCCAAATTCGGCAGCTACGCCGCTTTCAAGGAAGCCTTCGTCAAGAGCGCCGTGGGCAACTTCGGCTCCGGCTGGACATGGCTGGTCAAGAAAGCCGACGGCTCGGTGGACATCGTCAACATGGGCGCTGCCGGCACCCCGCTGACCACTGGCGATACTGCCTTGCTGACTGTGGACGTGTGGGAGCACGCTTACTACATCGACTACCGCAACATGCGTCCCAAGTTCGTTGAGACTTTCCTCGACAAACTGGTGAACTGGTCGTTTGCAGAGAAGAACTTCGGCTGATCCCGTCGGCCTTCAAGTCACAAAGCCCGCTTATGCGGGCTTTGTGCTTTGAGGGGCCGAAAGTCAATGGGGCCCTTGGACAAATCTTCGTTTTCGAAATGCCCTTTGACTGTCTGAGATCAACCATGCAGCTGAGAATGGGGTGGGGCCGGGTGCCGATTTCTGGTACCCCAGCATGAGGCGCCCGGCCCCACCCCATTCTCAGCGGACCTCGCAAAACAAGTAAATCAGCGAATCATCATCCCGCCATCGGCCACCACGGTCTGACCCGTCACGTAATTTGCCGCTGGGCTCGCCAAAAACACCGCGATGCCGCCAATGTCATCCGCCTCACCCATGCGGCGCAAAGGGGCCTGGCTGTTGTACTTGGCACTCAGCACCGGGTCTTCGTGCAGTGCCTTGGCAAAGTCCGTCTTGATCAAGCCCGGCGCAATGCAGTTCACGCGTATGTTGTCCGGGCCCCATTCCACTGCCAGGTTACGCGCCAGCTGCATGTCGGCCGCCTTGGACAGGTTGTAAGCGCCAATCACCGACGAACCGTGCAATCCGCCAATGGACGACACGATCACGATGGCGCCATCCTTTTGGGCCTTCATGTCGGGGTACACCAGGTTGCACAGCCAGGCGTTCGACAACACGTTGTTGCGCATGACCTTGTCAAACACCTCGTCGCTCATGCCCGTGGCCGGGCCGTAATAGGGGTTGGTGGCCGCGTTGCACACCAGGATGTCGATCACGCCCCAAGTCTCACGGGTCTGCGCGATCAGGTTTTGCAGTTGCTCCTTGCTGGAGATGCTGGCCGCAATCGCCATCGCCTCGCCGCCAGCGGCCTGAATCTCTTTGACCACCGCCTCGCAAGCGTCTTGCTTGCGGCTGGACACCACCACTTTGGCCCCGGCGATGGCCAGCTGGTGCGCAATGGAGCGGCCAATGCCCCGGCTCGAACCCGTCACCACAGCGACTTTGCCTTTGAGATTGAACAGTGACATGAAACGGTCTCCTTGTTGAATGTTGGGCAGTCTGCCCGTGCGCGTTGCCCGTGTCTGTCTTGCGGGTGTCACCCGAGGCGGTGAGGCGCTCAGCCTGCGACACAATGGAGCCCATGGAACAAGTTGATGCTGTCGTGATCGGGGCCGGCGTGGTCGGCCTGGCTGTGGGGCGGGCGCTGGCGCTGTCGGGCCGCGAAGTGCTGGTGCTCGAATCGGAAAATGCGATTGGCACGGGCACCAGCTCGCGCAACAGCGAGGTCATCCATGCGGGTATTTACTACCCGGCGGGCTCGCTCAAGGCGCGGCTGTGTGTGCAGGGCAAGCAAATGCTTTACGCCTATTGCGCCGAGCGCGGTGTGGCGCACCAGCGCCTGGGCAAGTTGATCGTGGCCACCAGCCCCGAGCAAGTGCTGGCGCTGGACGGCATCCGGGCCAAGGCAGCTGCCAACGGCGTGCATGACCTGCAAAAACTCAGTGCCGCCGAGGCCCGGGCGCTGGAGCCCGCGCTGGCCTGCGAAGCCGCATTGCTTTCGCCCAGCACGGGTGTAGTGGACAGCCACGGCCTCATGCTCGCCCTGCAAGGCGACATGGAAAACGCTGGCGGCCTGCTGGCCCTGGTCTCACCCGTGCAGCACATCGGTCTCAAGCATGGCACCGCCACCCACCCGATCCGCGTGACCTCGCAAGACGGCACCGAGCTGGCTTGCAAGGTGCTGGTCAACGCCGCAGGCTTGAACGCCGTGGCGGTGGCACGCGCCATGGAGGGTCTTGATAACAGCCGGCTGCCCTTGGCGTATTTCGCCAAAGGCAATTACTTCACGCTGGCGGGCAAGGCCCCGTTTTCGCGTTTGATCTACCCCGTGCCCGAAGCGGCCGGGCTGGGTGTGCACCTCACGCTCGATCTGGGCGGTCAGGCCAAGTTCGGGCCTGATGTCCAGTGGGTTCAGGATCCTGCTGACCTGCAAGTCGACCCGCGCCGGGGCGACGCTTTTTATGCCGAGGTGCGCAAATACTGGCCTGCCCTGCAAGACGGTGCCTTGCAGCCGGGTTATGCGGGCATGCGTCCCAAGATCAATGCCCCGAACGAAGCAGCGGCCGACTTCATGGTCCAGGGCCCGGCCGAGCACGGCGTGCCGGGTCTGGTGAACCTGCTGGGCATCGAGTCGCCGGGTTTGACCAGCTCTTTGGCCATCGCTGAAGAGGTCTGCGCACGCCTGGCTTGATGCTTTTGGGACAGCGTGGCGTGCCAGGGCGCGCCTATCATCGAGCGCATGCACCCATTCGACGAAGCCATTGACCTGCGCGCCTCTGCACTTGCGCAAGCGCCCCACGAATTCACAGGCGCGACCCACCCGGCTTACGCCAACATGGTGGGCCCCTTTGGTGGAACCACCGCTGCGCAGTTGATCCAGTCCGCCATGCTGCACCCCGAGCGCCTGGGCGAGCCGGTGGCGCTCACGGTCAATTTTGCCGCGCCGGTGGCCGATGGTGACATCCGCTTGGTGGCGCGGCCCGTGCGCACCAACCGCTCGACCCAACACTGGATCATCGAAGCCCATCAAGCAGAAGGCGTGGTGGCTACGGCCACCGCTGTGTTCGCCGTTCGGCGCGAGACCTGGTCGGATGTCGAAGCGGTCATGCCCGCCAACCTGCCCGAGCCTGATGCCTTGTCCCGCATGCCCGTCAAAGGCATGCCCGCCTGGCCGCAGCGCTACGACATGCGCTTTGTCGAAGGGGCTTTCCCAACGACTTTTGACGAACAAGAACAGACCCACTCGCGCTCCACCCTGTGGGTGCGCGACGAGCCCGAACGGGCCTTGGACTTCGCCTCGCTGGCGGCCTTGAGCGACAGCTTTTTCCCGCGTATTTACATCCGCCGCCGTCGCCGGGCGATGATCGGCACCGTGTCCCTCACCACCTATTTCCACGCCGACAGCGCCTTGCTGGCGCAAGTGGGTACGCGCCATGTGCTGGGCGTGGCCACGGCACTGAATTACCGCCACGGCTACTTTGACCAGACCGGCGAGCTGTGGAGCCCAGAAGGCCAACTGCTGGCGAGCACGCACCAGCTGGTTTACTTCAAGGAATGATCACACGGGGTCAATGCAGGCTGATCTTCAGCGCTTTGCTTCAGCGCTTCATCTGCTGCAACGCACTCGCCACCTCGGTCACCAGCGCCGGGCCTTTGTAGATGAGGCCGGTGTAGATCTGCACCACGTCGGCCCCGGCTTCTATTTTGGAGATCGCGTCGTGCCCGCTCAGGATGCCGCCCACGCCAATGATGGGGAAATCTTTGCCTAAGGCGGCGCGCAGCCCGCGGATCACGCGGTTGCTGCCTTCGAGCACGGGCGAGCCGGACAGGCCGCCGGTTTCTTCGGCGTGCGCCAAGCCGCTCACGGCGTCTCGCGCCAGCGTGGTGTTGGTGGCGATCACGCCGTCCATGCCGTGCTTTTGCAGGGTGGCGGCAATGACGCCCACTTGGGTTTCGTCCAGATCGGGGGCGATTTTGAGGAACATGGGCACGCGGCGGCCGTGTTCGGCGGCCAGTTCTTCGCGCCGCGCCACCAGGGCGCCCAGCAGGCCGTCGAGCGCCTCGTCGCTTTGCAGGGCGCGCAGATTTTTGGTGTTGGGGCTGGAGATGTTCACCGTCACATAGTCGGCGTGCGGGTAAACGCCGGCCAGCGCGATCAAATAGTCGTCGGTGGCGTTTTCAATCGGCGTGGCGGCGTTTTTGCCGATGTTGAGACCCAGCAGGCGGCCCTGCTGGCGAAACTTGGAGCGCTTGACGTTGGCGATGAAGGCGTCGAGCCCGTCGTTGTTAAAACCCAGGCGGTTGATCAGCGCGTTGGCTTCGGGCAGGCGGAACATGCGCGGCTTGGGGTTGCCCGGCTGCGCCTTGGGGGTGACGGTGCCGACTTCGACAAAGCCAAAACCCATGGCGCCCAGACCGTCGATGCAGCGGGCGTTTTTGTCCAGACCCGCAGCCATGCCGACCCGATTGGGGAAATGCAGACCCGCCAGCGTGATGGGCTGCGCCACAAAGGGTTGGCGGTAAAGGCGATCAAGTGGGGTGTTCTGGGTGCGGGCCAGGCCTTCGATGGTCAAGTCGTGGGCCTCTTCGGGGTCCATCCTGAACAAAACAGGGCGGGTCAGGCAATAAGGGATCAGGGACATTGGATAATTCCGGGCTGGTGCAGGAGGTGTTGTGTAGGGATCGGTTGCTCCGATTGTCTCAAACCCCGGCCCGCCTTTTTGACTTTCCAACCGAGCCCCTTTCATGTCCCAAGACGAACTCAAAGCCCTGGTGGGCCAAGCCGCCCTGAAATACGTTGTCCCCGGCGAGATCGTCGGCGTGGGCACCGGCTCCACGGTCAATAAATTCATCGACGCGCTGGCCAGCATGAAAGACCAGATCAAGGGCGCGGTGTCCAGCTCTGAAGCCTCCACCGTGCGCCTGAAGGCCTTGGGCATTCCGGTGTTTGACAGCAACGAGGTCGAGAGCCTGTCGGTGTACATCGACGGCGCAGACGAGATCGACCACCAAGGCCACATGGTCAAGGGTGGCGGCGCGGCGCTCACCCGCGAAAAAATTGTGGCGGCCCAGAGCCAACAGTTTGTCTGCATCGCGGACGAGAGCAAGTTGGTGGATGCGCTGGGCGCTTTTCCCTTGCCCGTGGAAGTGATCCCCATGGCCACCGCCCGGGTGATGCGCCAGTTCGCGGCCATGGGCGGGACGGCCGCTGTGCGCCTCAAAGACGGCCAGCCGCTGGTGACCGACAACGGCCAGCACATCGTCGATGTGAAGGGTTTGAAGATCACCGACCCGGTGGCTTTTGAAAACACCGTCAGCCAGTGGCCGGGTGTGGTGACGGTGGGGGTGTTTGCGCTGCAAAAAGCCCAAGTGTGTTTGCTGGGCACTTCTGAAGGCGTGAAGACGCTGGCGTTCTGAAGCCTCAGACCCGGCGCAGCAGCAGTCGCAAGTCCGGTCCGATGCGGTCCACCGCGTGAAAGCCCAGCTGGACCGCATCGCTCAGCGCCGTCAGCACCGGCAAATTGGCCATGCCTTGGCCAGGCCCCAGCAGTTGGGGGGCGAGGTAGACCAAATACTCGTCGACCAGTCCCTCGCGGATGAAGGAGCCGTTGAGCTTGTGGCCGGCTTCCACATGCAGCTCGTTGATTTCGCGCCGTGCCAGGTCGCGCAGCATGGTGGCCAGATCGACTTTGCCGCCTGGGCCGGGCATGTCGATCACGGTGACGCCGCGTGCGCACAGGGCGGCGCGTTTCTCGGCTTGAGCAGCGTTGGTAGGGTCAACTGCCGTGTAAATCCAGATTTGCCTGGCCTGATCGCCTGCGCCTTGGGTGTCCAGCAGTTGGGCGCTCAAGGGCATGTCGAGGCGGCTGTCCACCGCCACCAGGTGCGGCTGGCGCGGCACGTTCAGGCCGCGCACGTTCAGTTGCGGATCGTCTTCGAGCACGGTGCCGATGCCGGTCAAGATGGCGCAGGCGCGGGCACGCCAGGCGTGCCCATCGGCGCGGGCCTCGGGCCCGGTGATCCACTGGCTTTGGCCGTTTTGCAAAGCGGTTTGGCCGTCCAGTGAGGCCGCCACTTTCATGCGCACCCAGGGCAGGCCACGTTCCATGCGGCTGAAAAAGCCGATGTTCAGCTCACGGGCTTGCACGGCGATGTCGTCCTGCGGGTTCAGTGTTTCGGTCTGCACACCCGCCGCCGCCAGCCGCGCCATGCCTTGGCCTGCGACTTTTGGGTTGGGGTCGGTCATGGCCGCCACCACGCGGCCAATGCCTGCTGCCGCCAGCGCGTCGCAGCAAGGTCCGGTGCGGCCTTGGTGGGCGCAGGGTTCTAGCGTCACCCAGGCGGTGGCGCCTTGCACGCTGTGCCCGCGTTCGGCTGCGCCCTGCAGGGCCATGACCTCGGCATGTGGGCCGCCTGCCCGCTGGGTGTGGCCAAGGCCCAGCACCGAGCCATCGGCGGCGGTGATGACGCAGCCCACACGCGGGTTGGGCGAAGTCAGCCACAGGGCCTGGCGGGCCAGGCTTAATGCCAAATTCATGGCCGGGTGCAGGGGGCGGTCGGCAGGGGGTGTCGGGGTCGAAAGGGTCACGGCGAATGTCGGGTGCAGCAAATCATGGCAAGGATACGCCAAGCCAGACGGGTACCGCATCGCGGCTGCTGTGCACAACGAGTTCGCCCGTGTGCGGCTGGGCCTGCCCGGCCGCGCCTGCGCCAAGGCCTCCACCCAAATGGCCACCCACTGTGCCCAAAGCCGGTCCTGAGGTCGGCCACTGCACACGCACCTGCAGGTCCTCCAAGGCCAGGCCGGGGCGCGATTGCAGCTGGACTTGCAGGCTGTAGGTCGTGCCTTGGACCGTGCTGGAGACTTGCAAGGCGCAGCCTGTGCGGCCCGACTGGTGGCAGTCCATGGCGTCCAGGGCGAGGGCCAGGGCCACCGTGCGCTGGCGCGTGTCGCTGGCGGTGTGCAGGGTGTGCAAGGTCAGGCGCGTGGCTGCGGCCAGCCCTATGCCCAGCACCGCCGAGGCCACCAGCGCTTCGATCAGTGCCATGCCTTGCATCCCGCACCGGGATGGCGTGCGAGGAGGCCATTTGAGGGCGGGGTTTTGGCTGAACCGGTTGCTCATGGCCCGCCCTCGCGCCAGCTGCCAGGCACGCGTTGCACCTGGCGCGCGTCCATGCCTGCGGGCCATGGCAGTCGGTAAGGGGCTTGGGCCAGTTCACGGCCCTCGATGCGGCTGCCGGCTTGCAATTCGGGCAAGCCCGACGCCACCACCAACTGCCCTTCGATGTGCCCGGCGTGCCAAGCCCGGGCTCTGTCATCCTGGCATTGGGTTTGCAGAACCACGGTGCCCACCACGCGCACACCCGCAGCCATGGACGGGCAGCGCTGGGCGCAGGCTTGGTCCGAAAACACCAACAGCACAGGGGCCTCTGCTGAGCCCAGACTTTGGCTCCAGGTGGCGGGGCTGTCCACCCAATAAACGCTGCGTGCGGGTTGGCTCAGGGCATTCAGGCCGTTGCGCGACTGCGCCTCTGACCAGGCCCAGATCTGATCGGGGGTGATGTCGCCCAGCACGCTGGTCCAGGCAGCTGGCGTGCAAGTGCCAGGGCTGGGGGGGCTGGTGCTGGTGGGGCAAGTGCTGGCCCCTGTGTTGGATGTTCCGCTGCTGGCAGCCATCTGGGTCGAAGGTTTGGCGGCCAAAGTGCAGCCGTGGAGCACCACGGCCGCTGTGTTGGGGTGAGGTGGGGCTGGAGCCACGGTGGGGATGAAGACTTGTGCCTGGACCTGCGCACGGCTTGTGCCATCTTTCAAGCTGGCGCTGGCCAACAATTGGGCCACATGGGGCGAGCGGATCAGGTCGCGCACGGCCAGCACTTTTGCCACGGCGTCGGGCAGGCCCGGGTGTGCAGGTGGCTGCAGGGCCACGCACTGCCAACGTGGACCGCTGAAGGCGGCAGGACAGGGCGCGGTGCCTGTGCCCGGGCCCCAGACGGGTGGCGCCTGACTGCTGGCGTGTTGCCGCTGCATCTCGGCCCGCGCCCAGGCCAGGGCGGCTTCGGCGGCCAGCCTCGCCTGAGCGGCCTGGCTTTGGTTGTGGCTGGCCAGGCGGTCCACCAGCACACTGCGGGCGCTGTAAAAACTGGCCAGACTCGCCAGCAGCGTCAGGCTGATCGCCACCAGCAAACTGATGGCCCCCGACTGTCCCTCTAACGCCTTTCGCCCCTGGCGTCTCTTGTGCGCCTTGTGCCCCGCGCGATCCGATGGGGCTGCGAGATGGCGCTGCGCAAGCAGGCCGATCATGGGGCGGCCCCACACGCCGCAGGCCAGGGCGAGGCGGGCACGTCGTTGCGCAGCGACACGGTTTGCGACAGGCTCAGGGTCCGTGTGGCGTCGCGCGGCCACTGCGCACTGAGCTGCACCGTCACCCAACGCGCCACCCAGCGCCCACGTTTTTCGCAGTGCACCTGCCAAGCCAAGCCGGTCATTTTCAGGCTGCCTGCATCGGTCAAATCGGTCCAGACCTCGGGTGTACAGGCGGTGCGAATCTGCAGCTCGTGGTCCTTCAACCGAAAGCCTGAACACTCGTTGTTGTCCAGCTGGCCGTCGAGGTTGTGGTCGAGCCCAAAGCCGATGCGCTGGCCCTCCACCCGCAAGTCGGCTTGGCCCCCGCAAAAAGCGTCACCGCATTGCGCCGTGCCACGCCCACGCCAGGCTTGTCCGAGAGACTGTGCCTGGCGCAACTCCCGGGCGATGTTGTCCAGCGCCGAGCGCAGGTCGTGGTGCACATGGCTGTCTTGCAGGGCCAGCCGATGGCCTTGCATTTGCTGGGCCAGCATCTGGCTGCCTGCGGCCAGTACCACCAAACCCACGCCCAGGCCCACCAATAAGCCCACCAGTGTTTCGCCTGCTTGCGTACGCGATTGACGGTCACAGGTCTGGCCCGCGACGCCCAATGCCGCAGGGCCATTCGTTTTGTGCCGAGCCGCACGCAGGGTTATCGGCCGGTCAAGCGGGTGCATGCGGAGCGCAGCCACGAGCGACTCACTGCCGCCAGCAGCGACCCGGATCGCTGGCCAGATCGGCTCCGCTGCTGAACACCACGGTGGCCATGTGCCGCAGTTGCAGGCGCATGGGGGCGCAGGTGCTGTCGCGCGCTTGCGCGCCGATGGGGGTGGCGATCAGGCTGTAGCCTTCACTGCTGGCGTCTTCAATCGCCAGGCGGTAATGACCGCCAGGGGACAAGTCGCCCGCCCAGCCTAGGCTGGCCAAATCGGCAGCATGGCTGCTTTGGGTGCCACGCCAACGGGCTTGGGCCAGTTGCAGTTGCTGCAAGGCGCTTTGCGCATCGCTGCGCCGAGCTTGGCGCTGCTGCGTCTGAAACGCGGGCAAGGCAACAGCCGCCAGGACGGCCATCAAGGCCAGGCTGACCAGCAATTCGCTGAGGGTCCAGCCGGTTTGGCTTGTTGGTGCGCACACCACAACGCTTCCTTGGGAACAACGCATGTCACTCTCCTCGCTTGGGTTTGTCATTGTGAATACTTAATAATCACTTGTACAGCCGGTCAAAGGGTGGTCAATAAAGGGCCATCACAGGCTGAATCGGGACAATTTTGGACAGACCCAGAGGGAGGGCCGCTCATGCACAACCGGGGTTTCACGCTGCTCGAAGCGCTGGTGGTTTTGGCTTTGCTGGCGGTGCTGTTGTCTTTGGCAGCGCCCAGCCTCCAAGGCTTGAGGCAAAAGCACCAGATGCAAAGTCATGCGGAGCAACTGCAGGCCAGCTTGCTGCTGGCGCGTTCCGAGGCCTTGCGCCGCCAGCAGCGCGTGACCTTGTGTGTGCGATCAACTGCAGCCCATGCGGGGCCTGAATGCGCCACAGAGGGCACCTGGGCGCAAGGCTGGGTGGTGTTTGTCGATGGCAACGACAGCGGCCGTCGCGAGCCGGCTGAGACCGTGCTGCAGTTGCACGAAGCCTTGCCAGGCTTTTTGACGCTGCAAGGCAATAACACGGTGGACCGCTACATCTCTTACGGCCCACAAGGCCGCAGCCAAAGCACCACGGGTGCCTTTCAGGCGGGGACCTTGACCCTGTGTGGGGCAGGGCAAGCCCATGTCTGGCGGGTGGTGATCAACGCGGTGGGCAAGCCCCGGCTGGAAAAAGCCGATCGCCAGGAAGGTGCGAATTGCTGAGGGTGGGTTTTAGGCTATGCACCCGCGCTGGCTCAGGGCGGTCTCTTATCGCTGCACTTCGTCGACCAGTGTCTTGAACGCGTCGATGTCTTCGAAGTTACGGTACACACTGGCAAAGCGCACATAGGCCACTTTGTCGAGCTTTTTGAGCTCGCGCATGACCAACTCGCCAATGCGGTGGGAGGCCACTTCACGGATGCCCAGGTTCAGCAGGTTTTCCTCAATCCGCTCGATGGCGCTGTCCACCTGTTCGGTGCTCACGGGCCGCTTGCGCAAAGCCAGGTTCAAGCTGCCACGCAGTTTGTCGCGCTGGTAATCGATGCGCCTGCCGTCTTTTTTGACGATGGCCGGAAAGTTGACTTCCGGCTTTTCGTAGGTGGTGAAGCGCTTCTCACAGGCCCCGCATTGGCGACGACGCCGGATGAAATCTCCGTCCTCGGCCAAACGGGTCTCGACCACCTGGGTTTCGAGGTGGCTGCAAAACGGGCATTTCATCTTGGGGGCCGATCAGCCGTAAACCGGGAAGCGGCTGGTCAGCGCGTGCACCTTGGCGCGCACAGCGGCCAAGTTGGCTTCGTCCAGCGGGTTGTCCAGCACATCGGCGATCAGGTGGGCGGTGGCGCGGGCTTCTTCGTCCTTGAAGCCGCGTGTGGTCATGGCCGGGGTGCCGATGCGCACGCCGCTGGTCACAAACGGCTTTTCAGGGTCGTTCGGGATGGCGTTTTTGTTGATGGTCATGTGGGCGCTGCCCAAAGCGGCTTCGGCCACTTTGCCGGTGATGCCCTTGGCCCGCAGGTCCACCAGCATGACGTGGCTCTGGGTGCCGCCGCTGACGATGCGCAGGCCGCGAGCGGTCAAGGTCTCGGCGATGATTTGTGCGTTCTTGATCACTTGGGCTTGGTAGGCCTTGAACTCAGGGGCCAAAGCTTCCTTGAAGGCCACCGCCTTGGCCGCGATCACGTGCATCAGCGGGCCGCCTTGCAGGCCGGGGAAGATGGCGCTGTTGATGGCTTTCTCGTGCTCGGCCTTCATCAAGATGATGCCGCCACGGGGGCCGCGCAGGCTCTTGTGGGTGGTGGAGGTGACCACATCAGCGTGGGGCACGGGGTTGGGGTAGACGCCCGCAGCAATCAGACCCGCGTAGTGGGCCATGTCCACCAAAAAGATGGCGCCGACTTCCTTGGCCACTTTGGCAAAGCGCGCCCAGTCGATGTGCAAAGAGTAGGCCGAAGCGCCTGCAATGATCAGCTTGGGTTTGGTTTCGCGGGCCTTGGCTTCCATCGCGTCGTAGTCGATGGCTTCGTTGGCGTCCAAACCGTAAGACACCACGTTGAACCACTTGCCCGAGATGTTCAGCGGCATGCCGTGGGTCAGGTGGCCCCCTTCGGCCAGGCTCATGCCCATGATGGTGTCGCCGGGCTTGAGGAACGCCAGGAACACGGCCTCGTTGGCCGATGCACCGCAGTGCGGCTGCACGTTGGCGGCTTCTGCGCCAAAGATTTGTTTGATGCGGTCAATGGCCAGTTGCTCGGCCACGTCCACATGCTCGCAGCCACCGTAGTAGCGCTTGCCCGGATAGCCTTCGGCGTACTTGTTGGTGAGCTGGCTGCCTTGGGCGGCCATCACGGCGGGCGAGGCGTAGTTTTCGCTCGCGATCAGCTCGATGTGGTGTTCTTGACGCGCGTTTTCGGCCTGGATGGCGGCAAACAGTTCGGGGTCGGTTTGTTCAATCAGTGTGTTGCGGTTGTACATGGCAGTCCTTTGGATGGAGGTGACCTTGACCAGAACCCGGCGTGAACGGACAAGGGCTGCCCAGGCGAACGGCTTAAAACCTGGTCCGGATGAAGACAAACGCCCGGTCAGGCTGTGCGCTTCCCAGTGGTTCGGCAGTGAGTCGGGTCACCACGCTCCACGTCAGAGTGTTCTGTTTTGCTGAGAAAACAGGCTCCTATCGCCAGTCGCGCACCCATAGAGTTTAGCCCAGCCGCCAGGCCGTTCTTGGCAACAGCGTGAAGATGGGCGGGTCTCTTTTTGCTCAGAGAGGGTTTGTTCTGTTTGCCAGCGCAGTTTTCTGACCCTTGCCAGCATTGTCCAGCAGCTTTTGCTCGGCCAGGACCTTGTCGACATAGAGGCTGTCTTGTGTTTGGCCGGAATCCCTCGCATACAGCTGCAAGGCATCTTCCAGTGAGCTGGCATTCTGAATCAAGGCCTGCAGGTGGCGCGTGCCGATTCTCAGGTTGGTCAGGGGGTCAAAAGCGGCCAATCTGCCACCAAAGGGTGACAAGGCCGAGCTGTGCGCGTCTGGCTCGATTTGCATCAGGCCCATGCCGCCTTGGCTGCCCGATGCAAAAGGATTGAAGCGCGACTCGATGGCCATGATGGCCAGGATCAATGTGGGGGAAATCTGACTGCGCTCGCCCAAAGACCAGGCTTCGGACACCAACGCGGCCAAGGGCTCGGGCGAGATCTTGTATTTGCGGCTCAGCCAGTGGGTCACCGCCAGTTGTTCACTGTTCAGCTCTTGGGTGGGGGTGGCCGTGGAACGCTCGGCCGCCGTTAGCGCCGCAGGTGTTTCCTGGGCTTGAACTTGATGGGTCTGGCGCAATTGGAGCCAACCCATCAGGGTTTCACTGGCCGATTGTTGCAGGCCAGGGCGGGCGGCAAATGTCAGGGCCGTGGCGACCACCGCCAAACCGATCACGGCCAGGCTGTGCCTGGTGATTTCCACAAATCCTTCACGCACGTCGAAAATCAAGGTCGCTAAAACCAGCCTGATGCGGCTCCACTTGATGCTTGCTGTCATTGAACTCCTCTGATGCCAAGGGGCGGTTATCTGGGTAACGCTCACTTGAATGATGGGGGTGCGCGACCCATCACAAGGTCGGCATGTTGGCCTGTAGAGCCCGGCTCGGTGGTGCTATGGGGTTATCCCTGATGTTCCAAGCTTGGCGGATTTTAGGAATTTTTAATAACCCGTCAAGCATAATGATTTGATTTGATTGTTGAAAATTGGAATATCAAAATTCTGGGTGTTGGCAATTGAACAGAGAATTCACCTGAATCTGCGCTAACGCCCTGAGCTGTTCAAATACCGGCGAAAATAGACGTTTGATGCCCAATGGCTTGTTTTGCTTTTGCAAGCCCAGCCAAGTCGGTCCGGATGCCCCGTGGGCAAGCACCGTGTTTTTAAAGTTTTTACCGTGAATTCAACCTCCAAGCCTTTTGACCTCGCCTCTCTGGATGCCTTGACGTCCGGGATTTTCAATGCCCCCACCTCGGGTGAGCGCAGCGCTCGCCTGCGCGAGTGGTTGCTGACCGAGCCTTCTGAGGACCTCATGTCCGAGGTGTACCGTGAACTCTCGGGTCGCGACAAGGGCGTGGCCAAGTTGCTCAAGGAAAAGCTCGACGACATCAAACGCCTGCACGGGCAAGAGTCCTTGGCCACCGAATGGGCCCAAAAAGCTGAGCAGTTGCTGCAAGCACCGCGTCTGAACATTGCCGATGCGTTGGCCTGGCAGCGCGATGCCGCCAAAGCCGGGGCTCCGCTGTCACGCGAGCCCTTGGCTGGCTTCAAGCAGCGTTTGGCCGAAGTGGTCAAGGGCGTAGAAGACTTGCAACATCAGGTCATGGTGCAGCGCGAAGCGGCCGTGCTTTTGGCCCAGCGCATCGAGGTCTTGTCGACCAAATCTCTGGCCGAGGCACTGGGTGGACAAACCGGCTTGCAGGCCGATGTGATGCAGTGGCAAAACCAGGCCCAGGCCCTGACGCACAACAGCGTCTGGCCCAGCGTGGATCTGAAGTACCCGCCCCAGCTGGATGCTGCAGGCAAACAACTGCAGGCGGTGTGGGATGGCTTTTCGGCCGCAGCAGTCGTGGCCGCTCTGGCCCAAACCGACGCTTCGGCCGCCTTGCCCCCCGTGCCCGTGTGGGCCGATGAGATCCGCCGACAGCGGGGTGAATTGCCGCAGCACGCCGCTGCAGCTGCCGAATCGGCCAAGCCTGCCAAGACCGCCAAAACAGAACCCGCCGAAAAACCGGCCAAACCCAAAATCGACCCGGCCCAGCGCCAGGCCTTGCGCGAGCAAGCCATGGCGGCCGTGACCGAGGTTTTGCAGGTGCTGGAAAAGCAACTCACCGAAGCCCAAGAAGCCTCGCCTGCCGAGGCCACCGTGGCCTTGCGCCATGCGCTCAAGACCCATGGCAAGCATCTGGACACCAGCCTGGACGAGCGTCTGCACAAGGCCTTGACGGCGGGCGGCGACGCCGAAGGCTGGCAGCGCTGGCTGGCCGATCAGGTGCGCACCGAGCTGGTCACCCAGGCCGAAGCCCTGCTGGACGCCAACAAAGCCCCCACCGTGGGTGGCCGAAAAATGCAGGACAAGCTGCGCCAACTTCGCGACAGCTGGAAGCAAATCGACCAAGGAGGCCTGCCCAACCATGCGCTGTGGAAGCGCTTTGATGCGGCTTGCAACGAGGCCTACAAAACCGTGTTGGCCTGGCTCGAGCAGATGAAAAAAGACTCGGCCGACCAACGCGCCCAGCGCGTGGCGCTGATGGACGAGGTCAAAGCCTGGACCGCAGAGAACGCCCAAAGCGAAGACTGGCGTGCCCAGTTGCGCGCCCTGCACCAGTTTGCCGACCGTTGGCGCAATGCCGGACACCTGAGCGAGAAGGCCTTTGGCGAAATGCAGGGCCAATGGAAAGGCATTTTCAAAGCCGCAGCGGCCCGCCTCGAAGCGGCGCAAAAAGCCAGCATTGAGCGTCGCCAAGCCCTGATCAACGAAGCGCGCGAAGTGGGCGCTGCACCGGCTTTGCGTGTGGACGCAGTCAAGGCCCTGCAGCAGCGCTGGCAAGTGGAAGCGCAGTCGGTGCCGCTGGACCGCAAGACCGAACAAAAATTGTGGGAAGTGTTCCGCGCCCCCCTGGACGAAGCGTTCCAGCGCAAAGGCACAGAGCGCCCGCAGGCTGCAGGCCCCGTGAGTGCCCATGACCGCGCGGTCATCGACGCCTCCAAAGCGCTGGACGCTGCCAATGCCAGCGGCGATGCGGCCAAGATCCGCGCCGCCATGGCCGCCCTCGATGCCGCCTTGCGTGGTCAAGCCTTGCAGGCGCAAGCCGCCCAGTCTGCCGCGACTTCAACTGCCAACCCAGTGGCTGCGCCCACGCCTGACGCGTCGGCCGAGACCCAAGGGGAGGAGGCTTCAGCAGCGACTACTGCCGCTGAGGCTCCGGCGGATGAACAAGCCAGCGAGGCTGGATCAACGGAGGCAGAATCTGACAGCGCAAGCCAAGAGCAGCCTGCGGCACCCGTTGTGGCCCCCAAGCCTGCCAAACCCGTGGTGGCCGTGCGCGGCGACGACCGTCCTGGCCAAAAGCGCGCCGAAGCCCCTGCCGGGCGCGACGGCCGACGTGATGGCCGCCCTGGCGAGCGCGGCGCGCGCCCCGGGGGTGACCGCGGACCAGGCGCGGGCCGTTTTGGCGACCGTGGTGCTGAACGCGGCGGCGACCGTTTTGGCGACCGCGCACCCCGTGAAGACCGAGGCCCACGTCTGGGTGATGCGGCTTTCCGCGCGCAACGCGAAGCCCTGGAGCGCGCCGAAATGTCGCTGCGCAAGCTGGCCGCTCAGGCGCATGGCGAGACCCTGGGCCGAGTGATGACGGCTTGGCAAGAGCGCCAGGCCGAGGCCTTGCCCACGGTGCAGGAGCTGGGCAAAGGCGTCAACGCCTCCACCCGCCAGGCCTGGGCCCAAGCCGTGAGCGCCGAGCCCAAAACCCCTGCAGCCACCGCCTTGCTGCGCCTGGAGATGGCGGCCGATGTGCCGACGCCTGCAGACAAACTCAGCGAACGCCGCGCCCTGCAGTTGCAATTGCTGACCCAGCGCAACCAGCCTGGCCCCAGCGAAACCTGGGCTCAGGATGTGGCGCAGGTGCTGTCAGGCCCCCACGAGGAAGCCACAGCCCGCCGCTTGCAAAACGTGCTCAAGAACTTGTTGCGCAGTTGAGTCCGGCGCCGCTTGTGGACACCCCCACAAGCGATGTGGGCTGATCGACAGCCACGTGCTCGCTGTGGCGCGACCTCGGCCATAAGTCGGGCCTTGATGGTCCTATATGTCTGCGTGTCGGGTAGCAGCGCATCCAAAGCCAGAAGGCGCGCAGGCTGAGTGCCGGGCTTGAAGGCCTACAAAGTGCTGTTGGTGGTTGGCGTCAGGTCCAAACGGGTGAAATCACCACCGCGCTGCATTCTGAACACTTGGGCCCTGTGCGGCGCGTGGTCCAGCGACCAGTCGCTCAGCACATGCCTGAGCCCCGTGCCCAGCGGGTGGTCGGCAGGCTGGTGCGTGTGGCCATGCACCAGGCGATTTGCGCCGGCGGCATGGAGCCAATTCAAAGCCATGATCGCGTCGGCATCGGCGTAGACCGCGCCGCTGTATTTTTGCGATTCACTTTGTGTGCGCATGGCGCGGGCCAGCGCCAAGCGCTCGTGCAAGGGTTTGGCCAAAAATTCGGTTTGCCAGTCGGCACTGCGCACCTGCTGGCGAAAGGCTTGGTAGGCGCGGTCGTCCAGGCACAGGGCATCCCCGTGGCTGAGCACCATGCGCTGCGCGCCCCACTGCAGCAAACAAGGGTCGCTCAAGGCGTGTACGCCGCAATCGGACAAGAAGGCCGGCCCCACCAGGAAATCCCGGTTACCGGGCATGAAGGCCACATGCAAGCGCTGCGCGGTTTGGCGCAAAACCTGCGCGCAGCTTTGCAAAAAAGGGTCTGCCTCGGCGGCATCGTCGCCCCCCCAGCCTTCAAACAGGTCCCCCAGGATCAGCACCGCATCGGCGGTGGTGCGGGCCATGTAGTCCCGCCACGCCTCAAACGTGGCCATCTCGGAAGCCTGCAAATGCAGGTCCGAGATCAGGTCCACGGTTTGCCATGCCGCTGGCGCAGTCAGCCGACCGAGGGTTGGGGCTGTGGTGCGCGGGTCAGCGGACAAGGCTCAGCCCATCACAGTGCGACGGCTTTTTCGATCACGACGTCCTCTTTGGGCACGTCACCGTGGCCGCCTCGGTTGCCGGTTTTCACGCCTTTGATCTGGTCGACCACTTCGGTGCCCTTGACCACTTTGCCGAACACGGCATAGCCCCAGCCTTGCATGGAAGGGGCGGTGTGGTTCAAAAAGTCGTTTTTGGCGACGTTGATGAAGAACTGCGAGGAAGCGGAGTGGGGTGCCGAGGTGCGGGCCATGGCCACGGTGTACTCGTCGTTTTTCAGGCCGTTGTTGGCTTCGTTTTCGATCGTGGCATCGGTGGGCTTTTGGCTCATGCCGGGCTCAAAGCCGCCGCCCTGGACCATGAAGCCCGGGATCACGCGGTGAAAAATCGTGTTGTTGTAGTGGCCCTTGTTCACATAGGCCAGAAAGTTTTCGGTCGACTTGGGGGCTTTTTCAGCGTCCAGTTCGAGGGTGATGACACCGTAGCCGGTGATGTGCAGTTCGACTTGTGGGTTGCTCATGGTGTTACTTCAACAAAGTGATGGATTGGATGACAACCGGCGTGCGGGGCACATCGGTCGGGAAGGGGCCGCCTGCGCCCGTGGGCGTGTTGCGGATTTTTTGGACCACGTCCATGCCGGACGTGACTTTGCCAAAAACGGTGTAGCCGAACAGCTGGGGTGCGTTCAGCAGTTGGGCGCGGGCCACGTTTTCGTAGACGCGGCCCTGGTATTGAAATTTGGCGACCGGGTCACCGTCAGGGATCGGGGTGGGGTCCAGAAAGGCGTTGTCCACCACGTTGATGAAAAACTGCGCGGTGGCCGATTGCGGGTCGTTGGTGCGGGCCATGGCCAGCGTGCCGGTGGTGTTTTTCAGACCGCCAGCCAGTGCTTGTCGTCCCTCGTGTGGGACAGGCGCGCGTGTTTTCTTTTCTTTGTACTGGGCATCAAAGCCACCGCCTTGCACCATGAAGCCGGCAATCACCCGGTGAAAAATCGTGCCCTCGTAGTGCTTGTCGTTCACATATTGCAGAAAGTTGGCCACGGTTTTGGGGGCCTTGTCGGCGTACAGCTCGGCTTCGATGTCACCCATGGAGGTGCTGATGCGCACCTTGGGCGTGTTCGATGGCGTGCTGGGGTTTTGGGCCTGTGCGCCCCAAGGGGCCAGCAAGCTCAGGCTCAGGGCCAGGGCGGCCCAGCGGCGGTGGTGGTTCAGAGACGACATGGTTGAAGGCATGAGAGGTTGATCGGTGGTGGGCCAGGTCTTAAGGCAAGCGATTCCGGGCGGGGACGGGTTTCAGGGGGTGCGCATCACCTGTTCGGTGGCCAGTTGCTTGGTTTGCAATCGGGTCTGCGCAGGTGTTACAACCCGAGCCCGCGCGAAAGCCTGAGCGGCCAGCGCCAGGTGCAGATCGCCCAGATTTTCCAGGGCCAGCGCGTAGTCCGGCCGCGCCCTGATGGCCGCTTGCAAAGCGGCCAGCGCCTCGTCGAGGCGGTTCTCACGCACCAGCAAGGCCGCCAGGTTGTTGTGGGGTTCCGGCAATTCGGGGTAAGACTGGGTCAGGGTGCGCAGCGTGTCCATGGCCGCCTGGGTTTGGCCCAGGCCGGTCTGGATATGGCTTTGCAAGAGGCGCATTTGGGGGTCGGTGGGCGCGGTTTTCAGCCGGGCCTCTGCCAAGGCCTGGGCCTGCGCCCATTGGCCGCTTTGCACCAAGGCGTTGACATCGGTGTACACGTCGGCCCGCACGCCGAGGCTGCAAGTCCACAGGGTGCAAAAAGCCATCCAACTGAGCCAGGTTCGCATGCGTGCCCAAAGAAAGAGGGGGGTGAAAAAAGACGCTACCGAGCCGCTGGGGGTGGCAAAGGCCGACTCAAAAAGAGCACCACAGGCCTTGGCTCGGGGATATACTGAGCGGTCATTGTAGCGGAGCCCCCAGCGGTTTTCCGTGTGCCGAAAGGTGCCGCCAGCCCCGTGCGCGCTGGCTTTTTTTGAGCCGTTTTGCCGCCGTTGCCTGTCCCCACGGCCCCGGGTGCACAGCACCCCAAGCGGCTTTTGTTGACCGCCATTTTTTCGATCTGACATGAGTTTGCGCATTTTCAACACGCTCAGCCGTGCTGTTTCCGATTTTTCTCCGGCCGAGCCCGGCCATGTGCGCATGTATGTGTGCGGCATGACCGTGTACGACCTGTGCCACTTGGGCCACGCCCGCTCGATGATCGCGTTCGATGTGGTGCAGCGTTGGCTCAAAGCCAGTGGCTACAAGGTCACCTATGTGCGCAACGTGACCGACATCGACGACAAGATCATCAAACGCGCCCTGGAAAACGGCGAAACCATCCGCGGCTTGACCGACCGCATGATCGACGCGCTTCACCAGGACGCCGATGCCCTGGGGATTGAGCGCCCCCAGCACGAGCCCCGCGCCACCGACTTCGTGCCCCAGATGCTGAGCATGATCGGCACGCTGGAGCAAAAGGGCCTGGCCTACCGCGCGGGCAATGGCGACGTGAACTATTCGGTGCGCAAGTTTGCCGGTTACGGCAAGTTGTCCGGCAAGTCGCTGGACGAATTGAACGCGGGCGAGCGCGTGGCCGTAGAAACAGACAAACAAGACCCGCTGGACTTTGTGCTCTGGAAGAGCGCCAAACCCACCGAGCCGGAAGACGTGAAATGGGCCAGTCCCTTTGGCACAGGCCGTCCTGGCTGGCACATCGAGTGCTCGGCCATGGCCTGCGAGCTGCTGGGTCAGACCTTTGACATCCACGGCGGCGGGGCCGACCTGCAGTTTCCGCACCACGAAAACGAAATTGCCCAAAGTGAAGGCGCCAACGGCCAGCCTTTGGCGCGTTTTTGGATGCACAACGGCTTCATCAATGTGGACAACGAAAAGATGTCCAAGAGCCTGGGCAACTTCTTCACCATCCGTGATGTGCTCAAGGAGTTCGATGCCGAGACGGTGCGCTTTTTCATTGTGCGCAGCCATTACCGCAGCTCGCTCAACTACAGCGATGTGCACCTGAATGACGCCAAGGGCGCTTTGAAGCGCCTGTACACCGCGCTTCAGGCTGTGCCGCCAGCCGAGGTGCAAATCAACTGGTCCGACCCTTTGGCCGCTCGCTTCAAAGCCGCCATGGACGAAGACTTCGGCACGCCCGAGGCGGTGGCCGTGCTGTTTGAATTGGCAGGCGAGGTCAACCGCAGCGGCTCGGCCGAGCGTTCGGGCTTGCTCAAAGCCTTGGGCGGCTTGCTCGGTTTGCTGCAAACCGACCCGACGGTGTACCTGCAGGCAGGGGCCGGTTTGGATGAGGCGGCCATTCAGGCCCAGATTCAGGCCCGAGCGGACGCCAAAAAGGCCAAGAACTTTGCCGAAGCCGACCGCATCCGCAACGATTTGCTGGCGCAAGGCATTGTGCTCAAGGACTCGGCCGCAGGCACGACCTGGGAGTCGGCGCAGTGACGCTCAGCCCCAGCCTGGAGGTGATCCCTGTCACGCCCGCTTATTGGGCCGAGGCCTGTGCGCACCTGGCCAAAAAAGACCGGGTCATGAAAAAGCTCATTCCCCAATTTGGCGATGCCATTTTGGAGACCCGGGGCGATGCTTTTGTGACGCTGGCGCGCTCCATCGTGGGCCAGCAAATTTCGGTCAAGGCCGCCCAATCGGTGTGGGACCGGTTTTCAGCCTTGTCCAAACGGCTCACGCCTGGCGCCGTGCTGAAACTCAAAGTGGACGACATGCGCGCGGCCGGTTTGTCGGCCCGCAAGGTCGAGTACCTGGTCGATCTGGCGGTGCACTTCAGCTCGGGCACGGTGCACGTCAAGGCCTGGCAAGAGATGGACGACGAGGCCATCATCGATGAGCTGGTGGCAATTCGCGGCATTGGCCGTTGGACGGCCGAGATGTTCCTGATCTTTCACCTGCTGCGGCCCAATGTGCTGCCGCTCGATGATGTGGGGCTGATCAACGGCATCAGCCGCAACTATTTCTCGGGCGAGCCTGTTAGCCGCAGCGACGCCCGCGAGGTCGCTCAGGCCTGGAGCCCGTATTCGACCGTGGCAACTTGGTATATTTGGCGCTCGCTGGACCCCGTGCCGGTGGCGTATTGAGGGGCTGGACACCGCGTCCACCCGGAAACTGAACAGAGAGGAGTCCAACTTGGCCAAAAAAACATTTCTCGACTTTGAGCAACCCGTTGCCGAACTCGAAGCCAAGATCGAAGAATTGCGTTATGTGCAGACCGAGTCGGCGGTGGACATCACCCTCGAAATCGATCAGCTGAGCAAAAAAAGCCAGCAACTGACCAAAGACATTTACAGCGACCTGAGCCCCTGGCAGGTCACCAAAATCTCGCGCCACCCAGAGCGTCCTTACACGTTGGACTACATCAACGGCATCTTCACTGACTTTGTCGAGATGCACGGCGACCGCCACTTTGCCGACGATTTGTCGATCGTGGGCGGCCTGGCCCGCTTCAATGGTCAGGCCTGCATGGTGCTGGGCCAACAAAAAGGGCGCGACACCAAAGAGCGCACGCTGCGCAACTTTGGCATGAGCAAACCCGAGGGCTACCGCAAAGCGCTGCGCCTCATGAAGACCGCCGAAAAATTCAAGCTGCCCGTCTTCACCTTTGTCGATACGCCAGGCGCCTACCCCGGCATTGACGCCGAAGAGCGCGGTCAATCAGAGGCCATTGGCCGCAACATCTTTGAGATGGCCCAGCTCGAAGTGCCGATCATCACCACCATCATTGGCGAAGGCGGCTCCGGCGGGGCTTTGGCCATTTCGGTGGCCGACCAGGTCTTGATGCTGCAGTACTCGGTCTATTCGGTCATCAGCCCCGAAGGTTGTGCCTCCATTTTGTGGAAAACCAGCGAAAAGGCCGAAGTGGCGGCCGATGCCCTGGGCATCACCGCCCACCGCCTCAAGGCCTTGGGTCTGGTGGACAAAATCGTCAACGAACCTGTGGGCGGTGCGCACCGCGACACGGATCAGATGGTGTCTTTCCTCAAGCGCGCTTTGGGCGATGCCTGGCGTCAGGTGGCCGACCTCAAACCCAAAGAACTGCTCGAGCGCCGCTATGAGCGCCTCAACAGCTACGGCCGCTTCACCGACACCAAAGCGGGCAAGTAAATCGGTTGTGATACCCGCTGCGCAGCCGCAGGCTTTACCCATGGCAGCACAGCGCTCACCCACCCCCGAACAGGCCCTGGCTGGTTTCAGCCCGGGCCTTCCTTTTGCGGTCGCGTTCAGTGGCGGAGCCGACTCCACTGCGCTGCTCCTGGCCTGTGCCCGTCGATGGCCCGGGCAGGTGAGGGCGGTGCACATCCACCACGGCCTGCAGGCCGCTGCCGATGGCTTTGAGGCGCATTGCCAAGCACTGTGTCTGGCCCTGGGGGTGCCACTGGCCGTGCGCAGAGTGCAGGCGGGCCACGCACCGGGCCAAAGCCCCGAAGACGCTGCGCGCCAAGCCCGTTATGCCGCGCTGGCCGAAGCCGTTAAGACCGAATGGCCCGAGGTGCGCGATGTCGCCTTGGCCCAGCACGCCGATGACCAGATCGAAACCTTGTTGATTGCCTTGTCGCGTGGCGCAGGCCTGCCCGGTTTGGCCAGCATGCCCGCGAACTGGCAGCGGCAGGGCCTGGCCTGGCACCGCCCGTGGCTGGCTGTGCCGGGTGTGAGCCTGCGTGAATGGCTGCAAAGCCAAGGACAAGGCTGGGTGGAAGACTCCAGCAACACGGACGAGAAGTTCACCCGCAACCGCATCCGCGCCCGCGTCTTGCCCGCGCTGGCCCAGGCCCTGCCCGCTTTTCGCGAGACCTTTGCCCGCAGCGCCGCCCATGCTGCGCAAGCGCAAGAGGTGTTGAACGAAGTGGCGGCGCAAGATCTGGCGCAAGTGGGTGTGCCCCCACGCATCCAGGCCCTGCAGCAGCTCAGCCGTGCCCGCCAAGCGCTGGTGTTGCGCCACTGGCTGCGGCAGTGCCATGCCACCACGCCCAGCACCGCGCAACTGCACGAGCTGCTCGACCAGGTGGCGGCCTGCACCACGCGGGGGCACCGTTTGCATCTGAAAGTAGGGCAGGGCTTTGTCGAGCGCGACGGCCCCAGTTTGTCATTTGTGGGTGCCTGAGACCCCTGGCCCATGCGCGGGGCCGTGCGAGCTGGCCCCAGCGGTTGGACAAGCCTGGCCGCCGGGCCTGCCGGGTCATGTACGCGTCAGCCCGGTTGCTACAATTGACAGGTTTTGCTGGGGGCTCAACCCCCTTTTGAACGCCGGGAGTGCGGCGTCCGAATGCTTTGCAGCGCCGCATCCGCTTTTTTCTTTTACCCAAACTACACATGGCTTTGATCGTTCACAAATACGGCGGCACCTCGATGGGCTCGACCGAGCGCATCCGCAATGTCGCCAAGCGCGTGGCCAAATGGGCCCGTGCTGGCCACCAGATCGTGGTGGTGCCCAGCGCCATGAGCGGTGAGACCAACCGCTTGCTGGGCTTGGCCAAAGAGCTGGCCCCCGCCAAGCCCGACACCGCCTACAGCCGCGAACTCGACATGCTGGCCTCCACGGGCGAGCAGGCATCGTCTGCATTGCTGGCCATTGCGCTGCAATCCGAAGGCCAGCCCTCGGTCAGTTATGCCGGTTGGCAAGTGGCCATCAAGACCAACGATGCCTACACCAAGGCCCGCATCGAATCGATCGACGACGTCCGTGTGCGCGCCGACCTCGCCGCAGGCAAAGTGGTCATCATCACCGGCTTCCAGGGTGTGGACAGCGAGGGCAACATCACCACGCTCGGCCGTGGCGGCTCTGACACCTCGGCGGTGGCCGTGGCTGCTGCCATGAAAGCCGACGAGTGCCTGATCTACACCGACGTGGACGGTGTCTACACCACCGACCCGCGCGTGGTGCCCGAAGCCCGACGCCTGCACACCGTGAGCTTTGAAGAAATGCTGGAGATGGCCTCGCTCGGCTCCAAGGTCCTGCAAATCCGCTCGGTGGAATTTGCGGGCAAGTACAAAGTGCCCATGCGTGTGCTCTCGAGCTTCACGCCCTGGGACATCGACATCAACGAAGAAGCCGCATCCGGCACCCTGATCACTTTTGAGGAAGACGAACAAATGGAACAAGCCGTCGTTTCCGGCATCGCATTCAACCGCGACGAAGCCAAAATCTCCGTGTTGGGCGTGCCCGACAAGCCCGGCATCGCCTACCAAATTCTGGGCGCTGTGGCCGATGCCAACATCGAAGTCGATGTGATCATCCAGAACCTGAGCAAAGACGGCAAGACCGACTTCAGCTTCACCGTGCACCGCAACGACTACGCCAAGACCATCGACCTGCTCAAGGAAAAAGTGCTGCCCTCATTGGGTGCGGCCGAAGTGTTGGGCGACGCCAAGATTTGCAAAGTGTCCATCGTCGGCATCGGCATGCGCAGCCATGTGGGCGTGGCCAGCAAGATGTTCCGCAGCCTGAGCGAAGAGGGCATCAACATCCAGATGATCTCGACTTCCGAAATCAAGACCTCGGTCGTGATCGACGAAAAATACATGGAATTGGCCGTGCGCGCCCTGCACAAAGCCTTCGATCTTGACCAAGCGTAAGCTATAATCTGACCCACTGGAAACGTGACCGAGTGGCCGAAGGTGCTCCCCTGCTAAGGGAGTATGGGGTGTAGAGCCTCATCGAGGGTTCGAATCCCTCCGTTTCCGCCAGAACCAAGCCCGTGAGATTCGTCTCACGGGCTTTTTTCTTGGGCACTGCCCCTCGCCTGGGGGCAGTTTTCAGTCCATCAGTTGACCATCACCAGTTTGCCTTTAACGCTGCGCGAACCCATCAGGGCGTAAGCGGCTTTGAGCTCGCTCATGGGCAGGGTGCGGTCCAGCACGGGTTTGATCTTGCCTTGGCCGTACCACTGGGCCAGTTCGCCCATCATGGCCGCGTTGGCTTGGGGTTCGCGTTTAGCAAAGTCGCCCCAAAACACACCGACCAAGGATGCGCCCTTGAGCAAGGGCAGGTTCAGCGGCAGCGAGGGGATGGGGCCGCCTGCGAAGCCCACCACCAGGTAGCGCCCACGCCAAGCAATCGAGCGGAAAGCGGGTTCGGCCAGATCGCCACCCACGGGGTCGTACACCACGTCGGGGCCTTTGCCTTCGGTGAGGGTTTTCAGGGCTTCGCGCAGGTTTTGTGTGCTGTAGTTGATGGTGGCATCGGCCCCCAGTGTGGTGCACAGGGCGCATTTTTCGTCGGTCGATGCCGCCGCAATCACTTTGGCCCCCATGGCTTTGGCTATCTGGATGGCCGCTGTGCCCACGCCGCCTGCAGCGCCCAGCACCAGCACGGTCTCTCCCGCTTTGAGGGCTGCACGGTCCACCAGCGCATGGTGCGAGGTGGCGTAGGTCATGATGAAGGCAGCGCCATCGGTGGCCGGAAAACCGGCGGGCAAAGGCATGCACAGTTTGGCCGGGGCCAGGGTGTGGGTGCCAAAGCCACCCGTGCCCGACAGGCAGGCGACGCTTTGTCCAACTTTGATGTGCGTCACGCCTTCACCGACAGCCTGCACCGTGCCCGCGTATTCCGAGCCCGGCACAAAGGGCAACTCGGGCTTCATCTGGTACTTGTTTTGCACGATCAGCAGGTCGGGGAAATTCAGGCTGGCCGCCTCAATCTGAATGAGCACCTGGCCCGGTCCGGGTGTCGGGGTGGGCAGTTCTTTCCAGGTGAGGGCGTCAACGCCCGTGGGGTTCTCGCAAAGCCAAGCATGCATGCCGTGTCTCCAAATGAAATCAGGAATCAAAAATGATGATCTTAGGCATTCAGGCGCTGACCTTCGTGTCCCCCTAGCGACCGCCTGCGCAGGGCCCGAGCGCCACCGTTTTGGCCGCCATCGTGGCCTTTAACGGGTGGGCCCGTGCACCTGGGGCATCCCCCTACAATGACCGATTGAACAAACGCTCAACTATGAAAATCCTGATCTCCAACGACGATGGCTTTCGGGCCGAGGGCATTGTGGCCTTGTACAACGCGCTCAAGGACATGGCCGATGTCGAAGTGGTGGCCCCAGAGCACAACAACAGCGCCAAATCCAATGCCCTGACCCTGCACACGCCGCTGTATGTGAACCGGGCCGACAATGGGTTTCGCTACGTCAATGGCACGCCCGCTGACTGTGTGCACATCGCTTTGACGGGTTTGTTGGGCTATCGCCCGGATCTCGTGATCTCGGGCATCAACAACGGGGCCAACATGGGTGACGACACCTTGTACTCGGGCACCGTGGGCGCGGCCATGGAGGGGTATTTGTTTGGCATTCCCGCCATCGCAGTCTCGCAAATCGACAAGGGCTGGGCGCACCTCGATGCCGCAGCCAGCACCGTGGCCAGAATGGTCCAGCAGATGATGCAGCAGAGCCTGATCGGCCCGCGGCCCTGGTTGCTGAATGTGAACATCCCCAATTTGCCGTTGGCGCAGATCAAGCCGCCCAAGGTGTGTCGCCTCGGGCGGCGGCATGCGGCCGAGCCGGTCATCACGCAGGTGGACCCGAGGGGTCAGACCATGTATTGGATTGGCGCAGCCGGTGCGGCCATGGACGACAGCGCAGGCACCGATTTCCATGCAGCCGACCAGGGGCATGTGGTGGTCACGCCTTTGAAGGTGGATTTGACCGAACACGACCACTTGCAGGCCTGGAGCCAGACCTGTGCGCGCCTGTGGTCGCAGGACGGGGCATGAAAGCCAGGCCCAGTTTTCCGGCCAAGTTGCCCCCCAGTGGGGGCCCGTCTTCGGCTTCTTTGAGCCCTCAGGTGGCCAAGGCCCATCCACGTCCTGCGGCCGGGCTGGTGGCGAGCAATGGGCTGCCCAGCCTTGGGCCGGGGCGGCTTAAAGCCATGCCCGCCACCCCTGTGTCCAGCGGTTTGGGCCTGGATTCGAGCGCGGTGCGCGAGCGCATGGTGGCCAAATTGGCCGAGCAGGGCGTGCAGGACCCGTGGGTTTTGCAGGCCATGGGCCAGGTGGAGCGGCACCGTTTTGTCGAAACCGCTTTGGCGGGTCAAGCGTACGAAGACACCAGCTTGCCCATCGGCTTGGGCCAAACGATCTCCAAGCCCAATGTGGTGGCCCGCATGATCGAGTTGCTGCGACAAGATGTGCCGGGCAAACTGGGACGGGTGCTGGAAATTGGCACCGGTTGCGGTTACCAAGCGGCTGTGCTCAGCCTGGTGGCGACCGAGGTCTACAGCATCGAGCGCTTGCGCGGCTTGCACGAAAAAGCCAAAAAAAACCTGCTGCCTTTTCGCTTGCCCAATGTGCACCTGCTGCTGGGCGACGGCATGCTGGGTTTCCCCAAAGGTGCCCCTTATGCCGGGATCATTTCGGCTGCGGGGGGTGATGAGGTGCCTTCGGTCTGGCTGGACCAGTTGGCCGTCGGGGCCCGGCTGGTGGCCCCCACGGTGACGGCCTCGGGGCACCAGGCGCTGGTGGTGATTCGCAAAACCGCCACGGGCTTTGATCGACAGGTCTTGGAGGCGGTTCACTTTGTGCCTCTAAAATCGGGGATTGCATGATGGAATGGCACCGGATGATGTTTCGTGAATTTTCCCGTTTTTGGCTCGCAGCTTTGACACTGCTGGTGTTGGCCGGGTGTACCTCCTCCCCGCGTGCGCCCGCACCCGTAGAAACGCGCGGTGCCAGCACCAGAATGAGCGCCCCGGCGGCTGCACCCGCAGCAGAGACGGTGAAGGTCATGCCGGGCGCGGAAAACGCGGGCAAGCCGGGGTATTACACCGTGCAACGCGGCGACACCTTGACCCGCATTGCTTTGGACCATGGCCACTCATGGCGTGATTTGGCCAGCTGGAACAACCTGCCCAACGCCCATTTGATCGAGGTGGGGCAGGTTTTGCGTGTAGCCCCACCGGGCGCCACAGTAGAGGCCAGTGGCGTGGTGGTGCAGCCGATCGGTGGCAGTGCCGAAGTGGCGACATCCGCTAAGCCTGCAGCAGCACCCGCACCCGCGCCCGCGCCCACATCTGCATCCGCACCGTCTGCCAACGACGAAGGTCTGGGTTTTGCCTGGCCCGCTAGTGGCACCGTGGTCGCTGGCTTTGACGAGGCCAAAAACAAGGGCCTGGACATTGCGGGCAAAGCGGGCGACCCGGTGCTGGCCGCCGCCGATGGCCAGGTGGTCTATGCCGGTGCAGGTTTGCGCGGCTATGGCAACCTGATCATCCTCAAGCACAACAACACCTTTTTGACCGCCTATGCCCATAACCAGGCCTTGCTGGTGAAGGAAGACCAGAAAGTGCGTAAGGGCCAAAAAATCGCCGAAATGGGCAAAACAGACGCCGACCGCGTGAAGCTGCATTTCGAGATCCGCCGTCAAGGCAAACCGGTGGACCCGGCCAAGTACCTGCCTGCGCGCTGAAGCGCCAAGCCGCTGGGTCGATCATCACAAGCGCCGGCTCGAACCATGCCCTGGCCTGTTCTGGTGTTCGACATCGAAACCATCCCCGACATGGCGGGTTGGCGGCGGCTCAACCCAAATGACGTGGCCTTGACCGATGTGCAGGTGCACGCTCAGTGGCAGGCCGAGCGGGCGGCAGAGGGCAAAAGCGATTTCATGCCCCTGTACCTGCAACGCATCCTGTGCATCAGCTGCGTGTTTCGCAATGCCGAGGGTTTGCGCGTGCACTCCTTTGTGGACCGCGATGGCCACAGCGAAGCCAAAGTGGTTCAGACCTTTTTTCAGGCCATTGAAAAGCATGCCCCCCAATTGGTCAGCTGGAATGGCAGCGGTTTCGATTTGCCGGTGTTGCACTACCGGGGTTTGATGCACGGCGTGGTGGCCGACAAGTACTGGGACCTGGGCGACGATGACCGCGAGTTCAAGTGGAACAACTACATCTCGCGCTACCACATGCGCCACCTGGACCTGATGGACTTGCTGGCCAAATACACCCCTAAAAACAATGCACCCATGGATGCATTGGCCAAGCTGTGCGGCTTTCCGGGCAAGCTGGGCATGGACGGCTCGCAGGTCTATGCGCAGTTTCAGGCCGGGCACACCGAAGACATTCGGCGCTACTGCGAAACCGATGTGATGAACACCTATTTGCTGTACTGCCGCTTTCAGAAAATGCGCGGCGGCTTCACCGAGGCAGAGTACGCGCAGGAAATCGCCTTTGTCCAGGACGAGTTGGGCAACTTGGCCCCGCAAGAGCCGCACTGGCAGGAATACTTGCAAGCCTGGACCTGAAGTTTCCTAGCGAAACTGTGTGCTGGGCCCTCAAGGGTGGCCTCACATCCTGAGACAATTGGGGCATGAGCGATCCAGACATTTCCCTTTCCCAAGCCCACGCCGACGAACCCAGCCACTCCAGCGCCGACCTGCCCGAGGGCTGGCTGCGTGTGGGCTCCCTCGACATGGATGCCCAAGGCATCGCCCGCCGACCTGACGGCAAAGTCGTGTTCATCGAAGGCGCTTTGCCTTTTGAGCTGGTGTCGGTCAACGTGCACCGCAAAAAGAACAACTGGGAGCAAGGCACCGTCACCCAGATCCACCACGAGTCGTCTCAACGTGTGCGGCCAGGCTGCCCGCATTTCGGCTTGCATGCGGGGGCCTGCGGTGGCTGCAAGATGCAGCACCTGGAGGCTTCGGCCCAGGTGGCCATCAAGCAACGGGTACTCGAAGACAACCTGTGGCACCTGGGCAAAGTCAAAGCCGAAACCATGCTGCGCCCCATCGAGGGTCCGACCTGGGGCTACCGCTACCGCGCCCGCCTGTCGGTGCGTTACGTGATCAAGAAAGGCGAAGTGCTGATTGGTTTCCACGAGCGCAAAAGCCGTTACATCGCGGACATGAAAGTCTGCCCGGTCCTGCCGCCCCACGTCAGCCGCATGCTGCTGCCATTGCGCGCCTTGATCGGCCAGATGGAGGCCCGCGAAACCCTGCCTCAGCTGGAGCTGGCCTGCGGCGACGAGGTCACGGCTTTGGTGCTGCGCCACCTGGAACCCTTGAGCGAGGGTGACAAAGCCCTGCTGCGGGCATTTGCCGCCGAGCACCAGGTGCAGTGGTGGCTGCAGCCCAAAGGCCCGGACACGGTGCATTTGCTGGACGAGGGTGGGGCGCAGCTCAGTTACGGTCTGCCCGACTTTGGCATCACCATGCCATTTCGGCCCACCGATTTCACCCAAGTGAATCCCTTCATCAACCGCGTGCTGGTGGCCCGCGCGCTGCGCTTGCTGCAAGCGCAAAAGACCGAGCGGGTGATCGACTGGTTCTGCGGTCTGGGCAACTTCACCTTGCCGCTGGCCACGCAAGCGGGCGAGGTGCTGGGTATTGAAGGGGCAGAGACCCTGGTGGCGCGTTCACGCGACAACTACGCCCGCAACCAAGCCACACGGCCCGAAGGTCAGACCTTGGCCCCCACGCAGTTTGTGGCGCGCAATTTGTTCGAGATGACGCCCGAAATGCTGGTGGCCGACGGTACTGCCGACAAATGGCTGGTCGACCCGCCGCGCGAAGGCGCCTTTGCCCTGAGCAAAGCGCTGGCCGAGCTGCACGAAAACCAGGACCTGCGCCAAGGCTGGACACCACCCCAGCGCATTGTGTATGTGAGCTGCAACCCCGCCACGTTGGCCCGGGATGCGGGCATTTTGGTGCACCGCGCCGGTTACCGCTGCGTGGCCGCAGGGGTGATCAACATGTTTGCGCACACCGCCCATGTGGAGAGCATGGCGGTGTTTGAGTTGGTCTGAGGCCACGCAATGGGCAGCGGGCTATTGGGCCCCTGCAAGCACAAAAAAAAGGCTCCGGAGGGAGCCTTTTTTGCGAGAGGAATGCAGATCAGTCGCGTTCGCCGCCCATGATGCCCAGCAGGGCCAGCAGACTTTGGAAGATGTTGAAGACGCTCAGGTACAGGGCCAAGGTGGCGCTGATGTAGTTGGTCTCGCCGCCATCCAGGATGCGCTTGAGGTCATACAACAAGAAGGCGCTGAAAATGCCGATGGCCAAGGTCGAGAGGACCAGCATGCCCGCAGTGGAGCCCACAAACACGTTGATGATGCCGCCCACCATCAGGACCATGGCGCCAACAAACAGCCATTTGCCCATGCCGGACAGATCGCGCTTGATGACGCTGGCCAGGCTGGCCATGACAAAGAACACACCGGCTGTGCCTGCAAAAGCGGTCATCACCAAGTCAGCACCGTTTTTGAAGCCGAGCACCATGGCGATCATGCGCGAGAGCATCAGGCCCATGAAGAAGGTGAAGGCCAGCAATACGGGCACACCAGCGGCCGAGTTTTTGGTTTTCTCGATGGCGAACATGAAACCGAATGCACCGCCCAAAAACACCACCAGGCCCACAAAGCCGGTGAGTGATTGGGTGATGCCTGTGCTCACGCCAACCCAAGCGCCCAGCACAGTGGGCAGCATGCTCAGGGCGAGCAGCCAATAGGTGTTGCGCAGAACGCGGTTGCGTGCCGCCAGGTCCACATGGCCCCAGCCAGCGGAATTGAGGGTGCGAAGGTCGCTCATGGTGTATCTCCTGAAAAGGCCTTTGAAAAAGGTTGGGCCATTGTAGAGGCCCCAACCGGGCGGGGTACACAAGCCAGGGATTTCCGGCAGTTGATGGGGTTATCCGGGTGAATCAGTTTTGCATTGGGGGTGAGCAATCGATGGGCGGCGCGCGTGTATGCTTGTGACTTCCATTCTTCAGACCCTCATCCCCATGAAAACTCAGTCCTCTCTCGAACTGTCCGATGTCAAAGCCATCGCCGCCGCTGCCGAAGCCGAAGCCCTCCAGAACCATTGGGCAGTCAGCATCGCCATTGTGGATGCGGGCGGCCATTTGCTGCACTTTGCCCGTCTGGACGGTGCGCCTCCCGTGTCCGCGCACATCGCCCCGGCCAAAGCGCACACCGCAGCCTTGGGTCGCCGCGAGAGCAAGGTGTACGAAGACGTGATCAACGGTGGACGCACTTCCTTTTTGTCGGCCCCGACCATTCAAGGCATGCTCGAAGGTGGCGTGCCGATCATGAAAGATGGTTTTTGCCTGGGCGCAGTCGGTGTGAGCGGCGTCAAGTCGAACGAAGACGCTCAGATCGCCAAGGCCGGTATCGCCGCCATCGGCCTGTGATGGCCTGATCCGGGCAGCCTGGGGCGGCCCTGATGGTTTTTCAAAACCATTGACCCACAAAAAAGCCGCTTCACAGCGGCTTTTTTGTGGGCGTCAAGAACGCATCAATACAGGTCGAGCACCGCCCCTTTGCTGGCGCTCGATGCATTGAATGCGAACTTGGCCTGCACGCCACGGGTGTAACGGGGCTCTGGGGCTTTCCAGCCTTCGCGGCGCTTGGCCAGTTCGGCTTCGGGCACGTTGAGTTCCAGAATCAACTTGTGCGCGTCGATGGTGATGCTGTCGCCTTCATGCACAAATGCGATGGTGCCGCCGGCTGCGGCTTCTGGGGCGACGTGGCCCACCACCATGCCCCAGGTGCCGCCGGAGAAACGGCCATCGGTGATCAGGCCCACGCTTTCACCCAGACCGGCACCGATCAGGGCGCCCGTGGGGGCCAGCATTTCGGGCATGCCGGGGCCGCCTTTGGGGCCGAGGTAGCGCAGGACCATCACGTCGCCGGCTTTGATCTTGCCCGCCAAAATGGCTTCGAGGGCCGATTGCTCGTCGTCGAACACACGGGCCGGGCCGGTGATGACCGGGTTTTTGAGACCGGTGATCTTGGCCACAGCACCTTCGGGCGACAAATTGCCCTTCAAGATGGCCAAGTGGCCTTGTTTGTACATGGCGTTCTCGATGGTGTGGATCACGCTTTGCTCGGGTGGGGCGTCCGGCACATCTTTGAGCACTTCGGCAATGGTTTGGCCGGTGATGGTGATGCAGTCGCCATGCAACAAGCCCGCGTTGAGCAAAATTTTCATGACTTGCGGAATACCACCGGCCACATGCAGGTCCACAGCCAATGCTTTGCCGCTGGGTTTCAGGTCGCACAAAACGGGCGTGCGCTGGCGGATGCGCTCGAAATCATCAATGCTCCACTCAACGCCTGCGCAATGCGCGATGGCCAAGAAGTGGAGGACCGCATTGGTGGAGCCGCCGGTGGCCATGATCACGGCCACAGCGTTTTCAATGGACTTGCGGGTCACGATGTCGCGTGGCTTGATGCCTTTGCGGATGGCTTCCACCAAAACGCGGGCCGACTCTTTGGCCGACTCGACTTTTTCGTCGTGCACGTTGGCCATGGTGGAGGAGTAGGGCAAAGAGATGCCCAGCGCCTCGAAAGCCGAAGACATGGTGTTGGCGGTGTACATGCCGCCGCACGAACCCGTGCCGGGGATGGCGCGCTTTTCGATCTCGAGCAGGTCATCGTCGCTCAGCTTACCTGCAGCGTTTTCGCCCACGGCTTCAAACACGCTCACGATGTTCAGGTCTTTGCCTTGGTAGCGGCCCGGCAAAATGGTGCCGCCGTACACATAAATGGCGGGCACGTTGGCGCGCAGCATGCCCATCAGGCCGCCGGGCATGTTTTTGTCGCAACCGCCGACCACCAGCACGCCGTCCATCCACTGGCCTTGCACGCAGGTTTCCACGCAGTCGGCAATCACCTCGCGCGACACGAGCGAGTACTTCATGCCCTCGGTGCCCATGGCCATGCCATCCGAGATGGTGGGGGTGCCAAAGACTTGGGCGTTGCCACCGGCGGCTTCGATGCCCTCAATGGCGGCATCGGCCAACTTTTGCAGGCCGCTGTTGCAAGGGGTGATGGTGCTGTGCCCGTTGGCCACGCCCACCATGGGTTTGACGAAATCGCTCTGTTCATAGCCCATGGCGTAGTACATCGACCGGTTGGGGGCGCGGGATTTGCCCTCGGTGATGTTGGCGCTGCGGCTGTTGATGGGGGTGATCGGGATGATTTTGTCGCTCATGGTGGTGTCTCGGTAGAAGCCCAAAAGAAGGTCGCCACATTCTAACGGGCGCTGGTCAGGCCTTTGTGTCCAGTGCGAGGCATCTCCGGTGCACAATCCGGGCATGCTGATCCATCCTCAAATTGACCCCGTCGCCCTGCAATTGGGGCCCTTGGCCATCCACTGGTATGGCCTGACCTATTTGGCCGCTTTTGGCCTGTTTTTCTGGCTGGGCGTGCGGCGTCTGGGCCATGCGCCCTTCAAACACCTGCCGCAGTGGCAAAAACGCGATGTGGAGGACATCCTGTTTTTGGGTGTGCTCGGCGTCATTTTGGGCGGGCGTGTGGGTTACTGCCTGTTTTACAAGCCCGCTTACTACCTGTCCAACCCGCTCGAAATTTTCGCCATCTGGCAAGGCGGCATGAGCTTCCATGGGGGCTTGCTGGGTGTGATGCTGGCCATGGTCTGGTTTGCCCGCACCCGCGAGCGGCCGTTTTTGCAGGTCATGGACTTTGTTGCGCCGTGTGTGCCCACGGGACTAGCCGCCGGTCGGGTGGGCAATTTCCTCAACGGCGAACTTTGGGGCCGGGTGGCCGATCCTTCCTTGCCTTGGGGCATGGTGTTCCGGGGGGCGGGTGATTTGCCACGTCACCCTTCGCAGCTCTACCAGATCGCGCTGGAAGGCTTGCTGCTGTTTGTGCTGCTCTGGTGGTTTGCCCGCAAGGACCGCCCCACCGGGCAGGTGTCCGGGGCCTTTTTGCTGGGCTACGGCTTTTTCCGCTTCGTGGCCGAATTCTTCCGCGAACCCGATGCGCACCTGGGCCTCTTGAGCCTGGGCATGAGCATGGGGCAGTGGTTGTGTGTGCCGATGATGTTGGGCGGGGTGGCTTTGTGGGCCTTCTCAGCCCGAAAATCCAACTGAAGCGGTTTGGGCTGACACCTTCGGGTCAGCACCCATGAACGGAATCCTTCACCATGAAGCACTTTTGACATGGAAGGATGGGTCCCATGAACTTGCTGCGAAGAAAACTTTGGCTTGCTGCTTTGTCCACCCTGTTGCTGGGGGCCTGTTCGGGCACCTTGCCCACTGCGGGGGCTGACAAACCGCCCGTGGTGTTTGTCCATGGCAATGGCGACACAGCCGCCTTGTGGCAAAGCACGATGTGGCGCTTTGAATCCAATGGTTGGCCGCGCGAGCGCCTGCATGCCATCGATGTGCCCTATCCCCTGGCGCGAGACGCCGACAACAAGCCCCAAGCGGGCCGCACCTCCACCGCCGAGCACATGGCCTTTTTGCGCGAAGAAGTGCAAGCGGTCTTGAAGCGCACGGGTGCTGCGCAGGTGGTCTTGGTGGGCAACTCGCGGGGTGGCAATGCGATTCGCAACTTCATCTGCAACGGTGGAGGGCAAAACCTCGTCAGCCATGCGGTGTTGGGCGGCACACCCAACCACGGTGTTCAGGCCATCCCCGGCGTCAACGAAGCCAATGAATTTTCTGGCACCGGACCCTTTCTGAGTCAGCTCAATGCGCCCAAAAATGCGCAAGGTGACGAGGTGTGTGGCCCAGCCAAATGGATGACCATCCGCTCGGACAACAACGACAAATTTGCCCAGCCCGATGGCCTTTGGATTGGCATGAAAGGCAAGCCCACCAATGTGACTTTTGCCGGCCCGGAGCTCAAAGGGGCGACCAATGTGGTGATCCCCCGCATTGACCACCGCGAAACCTCTTATTCGGCAGCGGCTTTTGAAGCCACTTACCGATTCATCACGGGTCGCACGCCTGCTTTGGGCATTCAAACCGAGGCTTCGGTGCTGTTGAACGGCAAAGTGGTGGGTCTGGGCTTGAATCCACAAGACGCGCAGAGTGGCAACTTTGTGAACAATTTGCCACTGGTTGGTGCAGGCCTTGAGGTTTATGAGGTCGACCCTGTGACAGGGCAGCGCAAAGGCGGTGCGGTGCATCAAAAAACTGTGGGCACCGACGGGCTTTGGGGGCCTTTCAAAGGCACATCACAAGCAGCCTATGAGTTTGTTATCACGGCCAAAGGCTATGCCACGACACACATTTACCGCAGCGCATTTCCACGCTCGAGCGGCATTGTCCACATGAAGCCCGAGCGGATTGCGCCAGCCGACCAGACTGCTCAGTCGCTGGTCAGCTTTGTGCGGCCACGCGGTTACTTCGACCCGCAGCGTGACCAGATGCGTCTGGACGGCAAAACGAGCTTGCCGGGTGTGCCCCCGGGAGCGGGCGTGGCCAGTTCCAAACTGCGGCTGGATGACAAAACCCAGCGAACTGTGGCCGCTGAATTCAACGGCGAGCGCCTGGTGGGCTTGACCTGGCCCTTGGCAGAGGGCCGCACCACGGTGCTGGAGTTGACTTACTGAGCCTGACCCGTTGTGGGTCAGTTGGATTTGCGGCCCTCAAAGTCCCTCAAGGTGGCGGACGGCAACTCGCCAAATAGCTTTTTGTAGTCCTGAGCGAACTGGCTCAGGTGCCAAAAGCCCCAGTGCGAGGCGATGTCCTGGATGGTCACGCCCGATGCGGCCTGGCGCAGTGCGCGGCGCACCCCGTTCAGCCTTAAAGAGCGCAGGTATTTGACCGGGGTCGTGCCCAGCACGTCCTGAAAACAATAGTTGAGCTTGCGCCGGCTCGTGCCCACCCGGCTGCACACCTCCAGGATGGACAGAGGCTCGTCGGCATGCCCGAGCATCAGTTCACAGGCGCGGTCGACCAGCTTCTTGCGCCGCTCCAAATTGGGCAGCTCCGAGGTGTCCACCTGCGGGGGCAGGGCTTCGAGCCATTCCATCAAGATCTCATCGCGCAATTGGCGCAAGGCCTGTGGGTCGTGCTGGCGGTGCGCCAGGGCGCTGGCTTGGTCCTGCACGGTGAGCTGCAGGTCGCGCAGGTTCTGGGCCTTGATGTCGGTGGTTTGCAGCACCAGCTGCTTTTCGAGCCAATGCGCCAGGGGTTTTTGGTACATGCGCTCCCACAGCGGGTTGAGCAGGCTGCGGTTAACCACCACGGCGATCAGGGTGAAGTGGGGTGGGGTGGTCAGGTCCACCTCGTCGCCTTTGCCGCACATGATGGCGTGGGCCGGCACCCGCTGGCCGTTGAAAAACAAATCCGGTGAGTCCTGCAGGGCCATGGCAAAGCCGTACACGCTCTCGTCGAGTCGCCCGCGCTGGCGCAGGGCGATGCTGGTGTCTTCGCGCAGCAGGGTCACTTCGGGCAGTTGCACCTGGTGGATGCGCCCCTTGAACTGGCCGGGCGAGAGTTGTTCGTATTGCAGCGCCCAGCCCTGCTGGGCCAGGGCGTGCTGGTCCATGTCCTGGGTGTCCAGTACCTGGACCCAGGGTGGGTCGGGGCTGGGAGGATTCATCAAAAAAACAAAACAGTCGTCTGGGGCATGACCCCGAGTGTGCCTGTTTCATGCAGGGAGGCTTTTTCGTGAAAACCCGGGGTGTGCGGTGCCCAAACTTGATAGTGACTTGCGCACCTTGTGCTTAGCATGGGCTTTGGCTTGAGAGACGCCGTGTGAACCTGGGCATAGGCTTTTTGCTGACCCATGACGAGCTGTGCTTCGGCTGGTTTGGCGCAACGTCTTCATACAAGCGCCAGACGCCCGGGTTGCCATCTGATCGCGTCCTCTGCGCAGGAGGGCATCGTCCTGCATCTTTCTTATTGAAACCACTGATGGATTGAATTTTGGGAGAACACATTGAAACAAGAACACATCGACGCACTGCGTCACTTGCCCATTGCCCACCAAGGTCTGCTGATCGAAGGACAGTGGCAGCCTGCAGCATCTGGCCAGACCTTGCCCGTGGTCTCGCCTATCGACGGGCAGACGCTTTGCAGCATCGCCGCTGCCGGGGCTGTGGACGTCGACCGCGCGGTGCAGGCGGCCCGCCGCAGTTTTGAGCAGGGCGTGTGGTCACGCATGGCGCCGGCTGAGCGCAAGAAAATTCTGCACCGCATTGCTGACCGCATCGAGGCGAACCATGCCGAACTGGCGGTGCTGGGCGTGCGCGACAACGGCACCGAGATCGTCATGGCCTGGAAGGCCGAGCCGGGCAGCGCGGCGGGCACCTTCCGCTACTACGCCGAGTGTGTCGACAAGATCAACGGCGAGATCGCCCCCACGCCAGAAGGCACGCTGGGCTTGATCCACAAGGAGGCGGTCGGCGTGGTGGGGGCCATCGTGCCCTGGAACTTTCCGTTGATGATCGGTGCCTGGAAGATCGCGCCGGCCTTGGCGGCTGGCAATTCGGTGGTGCTCAAACCTTCTGAAGACGCCTCGCTGTCTTTGCTGCGCCTGGCACAGCTGTGCCTGGACGCGGGCTTGCCCCCGGGCGTGCTCAATGTGGTCACCGGCACAGGCGCAGAGGCGGGCGAGGCGCTGGCGCGGCACATGGATGTGGACATCTTGACTTTCACCGGCTCGGGCCCGGTGGGACGCCTGTTGCTCAAGGCTTCGGCCGAGTCCAACCTCAAGCGGGTGTACCTGGAGCTGGGTGGCAAGTCGCCCAATGTGGTGTTCGAGGATGCGCCCGATCTGGCGCAGGCGGCCAAGGTCTCGGCCATGGGCATCTTCCGCAACAGCGGTCAGGTGTGTGTGGCGGGCTCGCGCCTTTTGGTGCAGCGCTCGGTACATGATGAATTTGTGGATCGCCTGCAGAACATCGCTTCCAGCTTGCGCGTGGGTGACCCGCTCGATGTGACGACCGACATCGGTGCCGTCAGCAGCGCTCGCCAGCTGGCCCGCAACCAGAGCATGCTGGCCCGTGCTTTAGAGCAGGGCGCGCGTCTGCGTACGGGTGGTCAGGTGATTGCGCCTGTGCCCGGTGGCCAATACATGAGCCCTGCCGTCCTCGATGGCGTTCAGCCCGAGATGGAGATTGCCCGGCAGGAAGTCTTTGGCCCGGTGCTGGCCGTCATGCCTTTTGACGATGAGGCCCATGCTGTGCGCCTGGCCAACGGCACCGAATATGGGCTGGCAGCAGGGGTGTGGACCGGCAGCCTGTCTCGTGCCCACCGCATGGTGCGCGCCATCAAGGCCGGGCTGGTGCACGTCAACACCTATGGCGGCCCCGACATCACCGTGCCGCTGGGCGGCGTGCGGCAGTCGGGCAATGGGCATGACAAGTCGATGCATGCCCTGGACAAATACCTGGACCTGAAAACGGCCTGGATTCAGCTTTGATTTTTGAAAGTAAATGACATGAACCACTCCCAACTCAAGGCGGACAACGCCCAATACCTGTGGCACCCCATGGCCCACCCGGGGCAGATGAAAAAATCCACACCCGACATCATCGCCAAAGGCGAGGGCTGCTGGATCTGGGACGTGGATGGCCACAAGATGCTCGACGGCGTGGGGGGCCTGTGGGCCTGCAACCTGGGCCACAGCAACAAACCTGTGCGCGACGCCATCGTGGCGCAGATGGATGAGCTGCCGTTCTACAACGTGTTCCGCGGCACCACCCATGTGCGGGCGATCGAGTTGTCCAAACGCCTGGTGCAGACGATGGAGCCTGAGGGCGTGGCCACGGTGATGTTTTCCACCGGCGGATCGGACGCGGTGGAGGGTGCGCTCAAAGTGGCGCGTCAGTACTGGAAGCTCAAAGGCCAGGCCGACCGCTTCAAGTTCATCAGCCTGCGCCAGGGTTACCACGGCGTGCACTTTGGCGGCATGAGCGTGAACGGCAACACCAATTTCCGCCGCGCTTACGAGCCGCTGCTGCCCGGCTGCTTTCACGTCGACACGCCTTGGGCGTACCACAACCCCTACACCGATGACCCGATTCGCCTGGGCGAAATTTGCGCCGAAATGCTCGAGCGCGAAATCGTGTTCCAGGGGCCGGACACGGTGGCGGCCTTCATTGCCGAGCCGGTGCAGGGTGCGGGTGGTGTGATCGTGCCGCCCCCCAACTACTGGCCGCTGGTGCGCCAGATTTGCGACAAGTACGGTGTGCTCTTGATTGCCGACGAGGTGGTGACCGGCTTTGGCCGCGTTGGTGAGCTGTTTGGCACGCGCCTGTGGGGTGTGAATGCCGACATGTGGTGCTTGGCCAAGGGCATTTCTTCGGGCTACATCCCGCTCGGGGCCACGGCCATCAACCGCCGCATTGCCGAAGTGTTTGACGCCGACACCACGGGCACGGCCTCGGTCTCTCACGGCTACACCTACAGCGCGCACCCGATCGCAGCCGCTGCGGCGCTGGCCACGCTCGACCAGATCGAGGCGCTGGACATCCCCGGCAACGCCGCCCGCGTGGGGGCGCACCTGCAAACCCGCCTGCGCAAGTTGGTGGACACCTGCAGCTTTGTGGGCGATGTGCGTGGTGTGGGCCTGATGCTGGGCATCGAGATGGTGAGCGACAAGGCCAAGCGCACGCCCATGACCCGCACCAGCGACATCCCGGCGCGGGTGGCCAAGGCCGCCTACAAGGCCGGTTTGATGGTGCGCATCTCCGGCCCCAACCTGATCCTGTCGCCGCCATTGGTCATCACCCGGGAGGAGGTCGACTTCATGTGCGACGTGCTCGAAGCCGCCTTTGCTGCTGTGCAGGAGGGGCGCGCATGAAGAGCCCGGTCATTCTGATCGTCGGCACCGTCGACACCAAGAGCGACGAGATCGGCTTCATGCGCGAGCAGGTGCAGGCCGCTGGCGGCCAGGCACTGATCATGGACGTGGGTGTGCTGGCCAAAGGCCGGGTGGTCCCAGACATTGCCAACACCGATGTGGCCGCTGCAGCGGGCGTGACGCTGCAGCAGGTGATGGACAGTGGCGACGAAAACAGCGCCATGGCCTTGATGGCCCTGGGCGCAAGTCGCCTGGCGGTGCAATTGCAGCGCACGGGCCGCATGGACGGCTTGCTGGTGCTGGGCGGCACCATGGGCACCGATCTGGCGCTCGATGTTGCCAGCAGTTTGCCGCTGGGCGTGCCCAAAGTGGTGCTTTCCACGGTGGCGTTTTCGCCCCTGTTGCCACCCGATCGCATGCCGCCCGATTTGATGATGGTGCTCTGGGCGGGTGGTCTCTATGGCCTCAACAGCCTGTGCCAGTCGGCCCTGGCCCAAGCCGCAGGCGCGGTGGTGGGAGCCTGCCGCGTGGCGCGGGTGCCGCGCTTTGACCGGCCGGTGGTGGGCATGACCTCTTTGGGCTCGAGCTGCCTGAAATACATGGTGCAACTGCAGCCCGAACTGGACAAACGCGGGTTTGACCTGGCGGTGTTCCACACCACGGGCATGGGGGGCCGGGCGTTTGAATCACTGGCTGCACAGGGTCAATTTGCCTGCGTGATGGACTTCAGCCTGCAGGAGATGGTCAACCAGATGGGCGGCTCGGTGGTCAGTGCAGGCCCCGACCGCCTGATGGGCGCAGGCCTGAAAGGTGTGCCGATGATCGTCGCTCCGGGTGCCACCGACCTGGTGGACTACCCGGCCTGGGGCCAGATGCCCGAGCGCTTTGCAGGGCGTCCCTCGCACGACCACAACCGCCTGATCGCCTCCGTTGGCATCGACGCAGACATTCGCCGTGAATTTGCTCGGGAGTTGGCCAGTCGCTTGCGCCAGGCGCAAGGCCCGGTGCACCTGGTGCTGCCCCTGCAAGGCATACAAGAGTGGGACCGGGCCGGTGCACCGCTGCACGATCCAGAAGGTCTGGCCGCGATGATGGACGAAATGGCGCAATGCGATTGGGGCGCGGCCGAAGTCTCGCGCATCGACGCGCACATCAACGATGCTGCTTTTGTACAGCAGGTGCTTGCAGTGTTTGACGACTGGCTGGCCAAAGGGCTGGTGGTGCCTGCTGTGGGCAAGAAAGCCTCACATGTCTGATGCTGTGAAACCCGAAGACAAGGCCTTGATTCTGGACTTTGGTGGTGTCATCAGCCGCACTTTGTTTGAAACCCATGCCTTGAGTGAAGCCGCTTTGGGCCTAGCTGCCGGCACGCTCAACTGGCAAGGCCCGTTTGCGCCTGAAACCGATGCGCTGTGGCAAGCCATGCAGGCCGATCAGATCAGTGAACGCGATTACTGGATGCAACGCACCCGCGAGGTCGGTGGCTTGTTGGGCGAAGACTGGACCGCGATGCAAACCTTTGTGCAGCGCGCTCGGGGGGTGGATGTGCAGGCCGTGATCCGGCCCGAAGCGGTGACGGCCATCCACCAGGCCAAGGCGCTGGGCTACAAGCTGGGCATTTTGTCCAATGAGCTGGATCTGTTTTATGGGGCTGATTTTCGCGAACGTTTGCCCTTGCTCCAGCAGTTTGACGTGATCGTGGACGCCACCTACACCCAGATCCTCAAGCCCGACCCACGCGCTTACCAGGCGTGTGTGCAGGCTTTGGGGGTGCGGGCCGAGCATGCGGTGTTTGTGGATGACCAGCTGCGCAACGTGGCGGGCGCCCAGCGCTGCGGCTTGGCCGTGGTGCATCTGGATGTTTGCCAACCGGGTGCCGGTTTTGCCACCGCCTTGCAGCTGCTGGCCGCACTGTGATGCGCGGTTTGGGCCTTGGCACAGGGCCAGGCAGGGCGAGTGCAGGGCGAGAGCAGGGCATGTAGGGGGGGCGTCTTGACGGGGGAAGGGGCCGGTAGGGCCTGGGATCGGACGTGACACCCCGGCCCGTGCCTGTGTTTGCAAAAACTTTATGATGCCGCTTCCAAACAAAACCCGGAGACACGACATGAACAACTTGAACCCCTGGGGCCAACGCCGCGACTTTTTGAAGGCCATGGCCGCCGTGACGGGCTCACTGCCTGTGTGGGCCCGGGCCCAAAGCAGCTGGCCTTCCAAACCGGTGACCATGGTGGTGCCCTTTCCGGCAGGCGGCGGCACCGATGCCTTCGCCCGGCCCCTGTCGGCCCAATTTGCCAAGCTGACCGGCAAGCAGCTCATCATTGACAACCGGGGTGGAGCGGGTGGCACTTTGGGCGCTGGCGTGGCCGCCAAATCGACGCCCGATGGCTACAACCTGTTCATGGGTGCCGTTCACCACACGATCGCGCCCAGCATGTACCCCAAGCTGGACTACGACCTGGAACGCGACCTGATCCCCTTGATTTTGGTTGCCAACGTGCCACAGGTCCTGGTGGTCAATCCCAAAAAAGTGCAGGCGGCCGACTTCAAGGCCTTCCTGGAGATGGTCAAAAAGAACCCCGGTCGTCTGAACTACGGCTCTGCCGGGGGCGGTACCTCGCACCATCTGGCCGGCGAGTTGTTCAAGCTGCAGACCAAGACCTTCATCACCCACATCCCTTACCGGGGTGCTGGCCCGGCCTTGCAAGACCTGATCGCGGGCAACGTGGACATGATGTTCGACGGCCTGGGCTCGTCGGCGGCGCACATCAAGGGCGGCCGCATCAAGGCCCTCATGGTCTCGGGTGCGAAGCGCAATGCGGCATTCCCGGACGTGCCTTGCTCGGCCGAGCTGGGTTTACCCGATTACACCGTGTCCACCTGGTACGGCGTGTGGGCCCCCAAGGGCACGCCAGCGGATGCCCAAGCCCGCGCCATTGAAGAGATCCGTCGCGCCTGCCAGACCGACGAGGCCAAAGCCGTCTGGGCCAACCAGGGGGCGGAATTCCCCAACCTGACCACCACCCAGTTCGATGGCTTCATCAAGAAAGAGCTGACCAAGTGGTCGCAAGTGGTCAAGGCCTCCGGGGCCAAGCTCGACTGATTGCGGCACTGGATGTTCAACGGGCCTGTGATCGGGCCTTGTTCATGCCCTTTTACACCTTGCGATTTTGAAACCATGACCCACAACAACCTGTTTTCGGCCCTGCGGGCTGCTTTTCCTGCCGACATGTCGGCCACGGCGGTGGAAACCGATGAAGGCCTGCGCTACAGCTGGCAAGACCTGGACCGCGCCACGGCCATGATGGCCAACTTGCTGCAATCGCTGGATTTGCCAGGCGGCAGCCGTGTGGCCGTGCAGGTCGAAAAATCGGTCGAAGCCATGGTGCTTTACCTGGCTTGCTTGCGTGCAGGCTGCGTGTTTTTGCCGCTCAACACCGCCTACCAAAGTGCCGAGATCGAGTACTTCATTGGCAACGCCGAGCCGGCCGTGGTGGTGTGCAGCGGTGCCAATTTTGGCTGGGTCAGCAAGATCGCGTTCAAGGCAGGCACCCAGCATGTGTTCACCCTGAACGACGACCGCACGGGCAGTTTGCTGGAGCGCGCTGCGCACCACAGCGACCAGCACACCCCTGTGTCGCGACAGGCCGATGATTTGGCAGCGATCCTCTACACCAGCGGCACCACCGGCCGCAGCAAGGGGGCCATGCTCACCCATGGCAACTTGCTGAGCAACGCGCTCACGCTCAAGGACTATTGGGGCTGGACATCGACGGGCGGGCCTGATGGCCGCGGTGACGTGTTGATCCACGCCTTGCCCATCTTCCATGTGCATGGCCTGTTCGTGGCCATCCATGGCGCCCTGATCAACGGCAGCAAGATGATCTGGATGGCCAAGTTCGACCCCAAGCGCGTGATTGCCCGCATGAAAGAGGCGACCGTGTTCATGGGCGTGCCCACGCTGTATGTGCGCATGCTGGCCGAGCCCTCCCTCGACAAGGCGGCGGTGCGTCAGATGCGCTTGTTCATCGCAGGCTCCGCCCCCTTGCTGATCGAGACCTTCAGCGAATGGCAGCAGCGCACGGGCCACACTATTTTGGAGCGCTACGGCATGAGCGAAACCGCCATGCTCACCTCCAACCCCTATGCGGCCGACCCGCGTTATGCCAACCAGTCAGAGCGACGTGGCGGCACAGTGGGCTTTCCCTTGCCCGGCGTGTCCTTGCGCGTGCGAGGCGACGATGGCCAAGACATGCCCGTGGGCGAGATTGGGGGCATTCAGGTCCAAGGGCCCAACGTGTTCAAGGGCTACTGGCGCATGCCAGAAAAAACAGCCGAGGAGTTCACCACGGACGGCTTCTTCAAAACCGGCGATGTGGGCAAAGTGGACGAGCGCGGCTATGTGACCATCGTGGGCCGCAGCAAGGACCTGATCATCAGCGGCGGCTACAACGTGTACCCGGCCGAGATCGAGGGCTACATCAACGAGATGCCTGGCGTGGCCGAAAGTGCCGTCATCGGGGTGTCCCATCCCGATTTTGGCGAGGTGGGCGTGGCGGTGGTCATTGCCAAACCCGGAGCCAGCTTGAAGCCAGAAGCCATCGTGGCCGATCTCAAAGCCAAACTGGCCAACTTCAAGATCCCCAAGCGCTGTTTTGTGGTGCCCGAGTTGCCGCGTAACACCATGGGCAAGGTTCAAAAAAACCTGCTGCGCGATCAGTACAAAAACCTGTTTTCGGCCTGAAGGGTTTCACCCGCCCAAGACGGGCCGTTCCTCAAATGACCGCATCTTGCGGCCATTTGAGTGCGCGCTTCATTTGAGGTAAGCGTTTTTCTCGTGCACGCTCTGGATGTGCTGAGCCGCTTGTTCAGGGCTGATGTCCTGGTTGATCACTTTCACGTTGGCGTACCAAAGCTCCTCTTCCATAGAGGGCCAGACGCGGTTGATTTTTTGGGCGTTCAGGCGGATCGTGTCCTGACAGCTGCGCCGCCAACTCATCATCTCCTGACCCAAGGGGTCGTTGAATTGGACCGGGTGGTCCGCCAAAGGAAAGTAGCCGGTCAGCGTGTCGGTGAGCAACTGGGCGAAATCGGCGGTGCCCAGCCAAGCGATGAACTTGAGCGCCGCATCCTGGTTCGGGCTGTTCTTGTTCACCCCGATGCCGAAATCAGGGTGCACCGAGATGTGGCAAGCCTGGCCTTCTTGTTCAACTGGGGGCTTGAAGACACCCAAATCGATGGGTTTTTTGTAAGCAAAGCTGGTGCTGCGCAAAAAGTCGATGTCCCAGGAGCCTGAGGGGTAGACCGCTGCGTTGCCCGTGGCAAACAGCAGCTGGATGTCACCGTTGGACATGCTGTTTTGCTCGGGGTGCATGTAGGGCTTGAGCCGGGCCATCATGTCCCAGGCCTTGAGGAAGCCCGGGTCGGTGAATTTGACAGTGCCCTCCATCAGCCCTTGCCGGGCCTTTTCACCGTCCCAAAAGTTGGGCCCCAATCCGGTGAACACCACTTGGGTCGATTCCCACATGTCGGCGGTGCCCAGCGCCAGTGGAGTCACCGTCTTTTTGGCAGCCACTTGGCTCAGCAATTGGTAGAACTGTTCCCAGGTCTTGGGTGGCTCGAGTTGGAGCTCGCGCAGGATTTTCTTGTTGTAGAACAGGCCGTGCATCACATAGGCCACTGGCAGGCAGTAGGTGGTGCTGCCGTCGTCGGTGGTCCAGGCCCGGCGAGCCTGGGGGTTGAAGTTTTGCAGGGCCTCTTCCTTCAGGGGCAGCAGGTAACCCTTGGCCTGCATGCGCACGCTGGCGTCAAAGGGTCTGCAAAAAATCAGGTCGCCTGCGCGCCGGGTGGACAGCCGGGCCTCCAGCCGCGAATCGTAGGCCAGTGGCTCCTCGGGTTTGAATTGCAACTTGATTTCAGGGTGCCGACGCTGAAAGGCCGGAATCAGAACCTTGTCCCAGAAAATCTGATCGTCTTTGCGCCAGCTCTCGATGGTCAGCGCCTGGGCGTGCGCTGTGCCCGCGCCCAGCCCAGAGGCGATGAGCAAAACCATGCCCAAGGCCTTTTTCCAAAGTGGGCAAGGCTGGCTTGGGTTTGGCCGGTCGGTGCTGAGGCGTCGCCTGGAAAGTGTGCGCATGGGCCGATGGGATGGGTTGAAGTGAATTCATTTTAGTTAATTTCTTCTTTGTGAACTCATTTGACCATCGGCTGGCGTGCCCACCCGCTGCGCCGCATTGCCGCCGCGCACGGACCACGCGGCCTGGCGTACCCTCAGTTGCCCATCAGCGCAGCACCAGCACCGGGATGTGTGAATGCGTCAGCACCTGCTGGGTTTCGCTGCCCAGCAGCAGGCGTTTGATGCCTTTGCGGCCGTGCGAGGCCATGACGATCAGGTCGGCTTTGTGCTTTTTGGCTGCCGCAATGATGGCGTCCGAGACCACATCCGATTTGACGGTGATGGCTTTGGTGCTGACGGCTTTGGCTTTGGCGTTCTTTTCGACCGTGGCCAACTGAACCCGAGCCGCTTCGGTCCATTGGGCTTCCACGCGCGAGATCTCTTCGCCCGACAGGGGGATGCTGCCTTCAAAGTAGGCCTGTGGGTAACGCGGCACCACCTTGACGGCAATCAGCTCTGCGCCACAGGTGGCGGCCAGCTCGATGGCGCTGGCCACCGCTTTTTTGGACAAGGTGGAGCCGTCGGTGGCCACAAGGATGCGTTTGTACATGAGGTGCTCCTGTTGAAAATGACAAAAACCCAGCTTAAAAGAGCGGCAAACGGGAGCGCTTGATGTACATCAAGCTTTGATCGGGCGGGCTGTCGTATCTTCGAAACATGACCCAAGTCAATGTTTTGCCCGGCCTGACATCTGCCCCAGATCCTGCGGTGGAATCGGCGGCACTGGCGTTGTCATCTGTCGAGCGCGACGCCCCGCAGCAGCGGCTGGAACTGCTCGACGCACCCGAGGAGTGGGCGGCGTTCAGCCAGCCCGAAAAAACCGAGTCGGGCTGCTGGCGCTCCAGTGTGGTGTTCGAGGGCATGCATTGCGCGGCCTGCGCCATCACCCTGGAAGATGCTTTGCGGGCCGTGCCCGGCGTGCAGTCGGTGCAAATCAGCGGTGCCAGCCACCGGGGCCAGATCGTCTGGTCGCCTGGGCTCACGCGCCCCTCCGAATGGATGCGCTCGGTCGAGCGCCATGGCTACAAGGCCTTGCCCGCCAACGATGCCCACGCCCATGCGCGCAGGCGCGAAGAGGCCCGGCGCATGGTTTGGCGCTGGGCGGTGGCGGCCATGTGCATGATGCAAGTCATGATGTACGCCACACCGACGTACCTCACGCAGCCGGGCGACATCTCGGACGAAGCCATGCATTTGCTGCGCTGGGCGTCCTGGGTGTTGTCTTTGCCGGTGATGTTTTTCTCGTGCACCCCGTTTTTCAGCAACGCCTGGCGCGATCTGCGCGAGCGCCAGATCAGCATGGACTTGCCCGTGGCCCTGGGCATGGTCGTGACTTTTGTGGTGAGCACGCTGGGCACTTTCGAGCCGCAGGGGCCGTTCGGTGCCGAGGTGTTTTTTGACTCGTTCACCATGTTCGTGTTCTTTTTGCTCACGGGCCGCTGGCTGGAGTTGCGCATGCGCGACCGCACCGCAGGGGCGCTGGAGGCCGTGCTCAACCGGCTGCCTGACAGCGTGCGCAAGCGCCAGGCCGATGGCAGCTGGGCGCTCATGTCCATTCGCCGCCTGCAGGTGGGTGATGTGATCGAGGTCTTGCCCGGCGAGGCTTTTGCGGGCGATGGCCTCGTACTGTCCGGCCAGACCCAGGTGGACGAGGCCCTGCTGACTGGAGAGTCAAGGCCGCTGGCGCGGCGCTTGGGTGATCGCGTGATTGCAGGCAGCCACAACCTGAGCGGCACGCTGCAGGTGCAGATCGAGCAAATTGGCGCGGCCACGCGCTATGCACAAATCGTGGCCTTGATGGAGAGCGCCTCGGTCTCCAAGCCCGCCATGGCGCAGCTGGTGGACCGCTGGGCCAAGCCCTTTTTGGTGGCGGTGATGTTGGCCTCGCTGGCTTCGGCCATTTACTGGTGGCCCACCGACCCCGCCCACGCTGTGATGGTGGCGGTGGCCGTGCTGATCGTGACCTGTCCTTGCGCTTTGTCACTGGCCACGCCTGCCGCCATGTTGGCCACGGCCGGGGCGTTGGCGCGCAGTGGTGTGCTGGTGCGGCGCTTGAGTGCCCTGCAAAACCTGGCGCTCATTGACACGGTGATTTTTGACAAGACCGGCACTCTCACGCGCGATGCTTTTGAAGTGGCCCGCATCCACACCCGCGATGGTGTGAGTGCGGCCCAGGCCCTGGACTGGGCAGGCAGTCTCGCGCGGCATTCCTTGCACCCGGTCTCACGGGCTCTGTGGTCCGAGGCCCGGCGTCGCGCCGAAGCCACCGGGCGTTTGCAAGCCTTGGAGGCACTGGCTGCGCAGGATGTGAGTGAGCTGGCAGGGCAGGGGGTGCAAGGCGCGTTGACGCGGCCAGGCCAAGCCGCACAAACTTTGCGATTGGGCTCGGCCGCTTTTTGCGCGGCCCCGGCACGCGCCGGGCACCACCTGCAGGTGAGTCTCGCCGATGCGTCGGGTTGGCTGGCCAGCTTTGAGTTGGCCGAGCAAGTGCGCCCCGAGGCGGCGGGTGTGGTGCGTGCCTTGGCACACATGGGTTTGAGCCTGAAGGTGTTGTCGGGCGACGGCCCCGCTGCGGTGGCCCAGGTGGCGCAGGCTGTGGGCATTGCCGATGCGCAAGGCGGCTGCAGCCCCCAGCACAAATTGCAAGCCCTGCAGGCCTTGCAGGCCCAGGGGCACAAAGTGGCCATGGTGGGCGATGGCCTGAACGATGGGCCGGTGCTCGCCGGGGCCGATGTGTCCTTCGCGCTGGGCCAAGCGGTGCCGCTGGCGCAGTCCAAATCCGATTTTGTGTTGATGGGTGGCCAACTCGAGGTGCTGGTCAGCACGGTGCAGCGCAGCCGCCAGACGATGCGCATCGTGCGGCAAAACCTGTGGTGGTCGGCGGCCTACAACGCCGCTTGTGTGCCGCTGGCCTTGATGGGCTGGCTGCCCGCCTGGGCTGCGGGCTTGGGCATGGCGCTCAGCTCCTTGCTGGTGGTGCTCAATGCTTTGCGCCTGTCGCAGGCCTTGCCCGAGTCGCTTCAGCAGCCGGCGCTGGTCCTTCAACCCGTTTGAGAAAACAGCATGGACATTCTTTATTTGCTGATTCCTTTGTCGGTGGCCTTGGTGTTTTTCATCCTGGCGGGCCTGTGGTGGGCGATTGACCGTGGTCAATTTGAAGACATCGAGGCAGAAGGTGAGCGAATTTTGCGTGACGATTGATTTTGATCAAGTGGCCACGGTGTACACCCGGGCAAACTGCCCTGGTAGCTTTTAAAAACAAGAGGTGAAAATGAAATTTGCCAATATGCAGGCGACGTCCTACAACGACAAGGTTGTCAGGCAGTTCGCCATCATGACGGTGGTCTGGGGTGTGGTGGGCATGCTGGTGGGCGTGATCATCGCGGCCCAGCTGACTTGGCCGACGCTGAACTTCGGCATTTCCTGGCTCAGCTATGGCCGTTTGCGGCCCTTGCACACCAACGCGGTGATTTTCGCGTTCGGGGGTTGCGGCTTGTTTGCCGCCGCTTATTACGTGGTGCAGCGCACCTGCAACGTGCGCCTGATCAGCGACAAGCTGGCCGCTTTCACCTTCTGGGGCTGGCAATTGGTCATCGTCTTGGCGGCCATCTCTTTGCCACTGGGTTTCACCAGCGGCAAGGAATACGCCGAACTCGAATGGCCCATTGACATCCTGATCACCTTGGTTTGGGTGGCGTTTGCCGTGGTGTTCTTTGGCACCGTGGGCACGCGCAAAGTGCGTCACATTTACGTGGCCAACTGGTTCTTTGGCGCCTTCATCATCGCCGTGGCATTGCTGCACATCGTCAACAGCGCGGCCCTGCCTGTGGGCATGATGAAGTCGTACTCGGCCTATGCGGGTGTGCAAGACGCGATGGTGCAGTGGTGGTATGGCCACAACGCGGTGGGCTTCTTTTTGACAGCCGGTTTCCTGGGCATGATGTATTACTTCATCCCCAAGCAAGCCGAGCGGCCTGTGTACTCGTACCGCCTGTCGATCGTGCACTTCTGGGCGCTGATCTTCACCTACATGTGGGCCGGTCCTCACCACCTGCACTACACCGCTTTGCCCGACTGGACGCAGTCCGTGGGCATGGTCTTCTCGCTCATCTTGCTGGCCCCCAGCTGGGGCGGCATGATCAACGGCATCATGACTTTGTCGGGCGCCTGGCACAAACTGCGCGACGACCCGATCCTGCGCTTTTTGATTGTGTCTCTTTCTTTTTACGGCATGTCGACCTTCGAAGGTCCGATGATGTCCATCAAGACCGTCAACGCCCTGAGCCACTACACCGACTGGACCGTGGGCCATGTGCACTCGGGTGCTCTGGGTTGGGTGGGTCTGGTGACCATGGGCTCCATGTACTACCTGATTCCCCGCCTCTTTGGCCAAAAGCAGATGTACAGCGTCAAGGCCATCGAAATCCACTTCTGGACGGCCACCATCGGCATCGTGATCTACATCGCAGCCATGTGGATTGCCGGTGTGATGCAAGGCCTGATGTGGCGTGCCATCAACGCCGACGGCACCTTGACCTACACCTTTGTGGAGTCCGTCAAAGCCACTTACCCCTTCTATGTGTTGCGTTTGCTCGGTGGTCTGCTGTATTTCCTGGGCATGCTGATCATGCTGTGGAACACCTTCAAGACGGTGACTCAGGGGCGTTCGGTTGAAGTCCGCATCCCCACCCTCGAACTTGCACACGCCTGAGGAGAAATCAAACATGGCTCAAAACCAAAAAACAGGCGGCTTGTCGCATGAGAAAGTCGAGACCAACAACTTCCTGATGATCGTGTTGATCCTGGTGGTTCTGTTGGTGGGTGGCATGGTTGAAATCCTGCCCCTGTTCTTTCAGAAATCGACCACCGAGCCGGTGCCGGGCCTCAAGCCCTACACCGCGCTGCAAGTGGTGGGGCGCGACGTGTATGTGCGCGAAGGCTGCTACAACTGCCACTCGCAGATGATTCGCCCTTTCCGCGCCGAAACCCTGCGCTACGGCTCTTATTCGTTGGCGGGTGAATTTGTCTACGACCGTCCCTTCCAGTGGGGCTCCAAGCGCACGGGTCCCGATCTGGCCCGCGTGGGCGGTCGCTACAGCGACGAGTGGCACCGAATTCACTTGACCAATCCCCGTGATTTGGTCCCTGAATCCAACATGCCCGCTTACCCTTGGCTGGAGAAAACACCTGCCAGTGCTGCCTCCATCCAGGCCCATATGAACGGCTTGCGCACTTTAGGTGCCCCGTACACCGACGAGGAAATTGCCAAAGCACCTGAAGCGGTGAAAGACAAGACCGAGCTGGACGCCGTCATCGCCTACCTGCAGGTGCTGGGCACCCATCGCAAATAAGGAATCGCCATGGACATCAACACCATGCGCTCTGTCGTGACCTTGCTCGCCTTTTGCTGCTTTGTCGGCATCGTGGTGTGGGCCTGGTCACGGCGCAACCAGGCCGATTTTGACGAGGCGGCGCAACTGCCGTTTCGCCAGGACGATTGAGCCGTCCTCCAGAACTTCAAAAGATACCAAGGAATCTCCATGAGTGACTTCATCAGCAATTTCTGGCACCTGTACGTGGCCGGCATCACGCTGGTCAGCATCATCGCCTGTTTGCTCTTGCTGTGGTTCAGCGGCAAGGCCAAGGCCATGACGGCCAACGACAACACCACGGGCCATGTTTGGGACGGCGACCTGCGCGAGATGAACAACCCGCTGCCACGCTGGTGGGTGGGCTTGTTTGTCATGACCATCATTTTTGCCTTCGTTTACTTGGCCATGTACCCCGGTGCGGGCAGCTTCGCAGGCAAATTTGCTTGGTCTTCGGCTGGTCAGTACGAGGCCGAAGTGGCCAAAGGCAATGCCGAAGTGGCCCCCTTGTACGCCAAGTTTTCGGGCATGCCGCCCGAGCAAGTGTCCAAGGACCCGCAGGCCCTGGCCATAGGTGACCGCTTGTTCATGAACAACTGCGCCCAGTGCCACGGCTCTGACGCACGCGGCAGCAAAGGCTTCCCCAACCTGGCCGATGCCGATTGGTTGTATGGCGGCACGCCCGATGCGATCAAAACCACCTTGGTGCAAGGCCGCGCCGGCAACATGCCACCCATGGCCGCCGCAGTGGGCACGCCCGAAGACGTGCGCAACGTGGCGCACTACGTGCTGAGCCTGTCGGGCAGCCCGCACGACTCCTTGCGTGCATCGTTGGGTAAATCCAAGTTCGGTGCCTGCGCTGCATGCCACGGCATGGACGGCAAAGGCAACCAAGCCATGGGCGCGCCCAATTTGACCGACGACATCTGGTTGCACGGCTGGGGTGAGAACGCCATCGTGAACATCATCAATAACGGCAAGCTCAACCAGATGCCCGCACAGGCGGCCAAGCTGACCGAAGGCCAAATCCATGTGCTCGCTTCGTATGTCTGGGGTCTGTCCAACAACGCTGTGGCCAGCGCTGCAGTCGGTCCTGCCAAGTGATGTCAACCCCCTGCAGCAGGCTGGACTTGCTGCAGGATTCGAAACAAGGTCTGCGTTTTGTCCTCCCCCGAAGATCGTCCCTCTCGCAGCGTGATCCCGATCACCCCCGTACCGGCCGAGGGTGATGTGGAATTGGTGTCGCTGTACCAAGCGCACCAAAAAATCTACCCCCGCAGTGTTCAGGGCGTGTTTGCCCAATGGCGCTGGCTGATGGTAGTGATCACCCAGTTGGTCTTCTACGGCTTGCCTTGGCTGGAGTGGGGACAGCGCCAGGCGGTGCTGTTCGACTTGGGGGCCCGCAGGTTCTACATCTTTGGCCTGGTGCTGTACCCGCAGGACTTCATTTACCTGACGGCTTTACTGGTCATCTCGGCGCTGTCGCTGTTTTTGTTCACGGCAGTCGCCGGGCGTTTGTGGTGCGGCTTTGCCTGTCCACAAACCGTCTACACCGAAATTTTCATCTGGATCGAACGCCAGTTTGAGGGCGACCGATCGGCCCGCATGCGCCTGGACGATGCGCCGATGAGCCTGAACAAGGCTTGGCGAAAAACCGGCAAGCAACTGGCATGGATCGTGTTGTCGCTTTGGACGGGCTTCAGCTTTGTCGGTTACTTCACGCCAATACGCGAGTTGACGGCGTCGATCCTGTCGCTGGGTTTTGGCCCTTGGGAAATTTTCTGGATCCTGTTTTACAGCTTGGCCACCTATGGCAACGCGGGCTTCATGCGCGAGCAGGTGTGCAAATACATGTGTCCCTATGCGCGTTTTCAGAGTGCCATGTTCGACAAGGACACCTTGATCGTCACCTACGACGAGGTGCGGGGTGAGCCGCGGGGTGCCCGTTCCAAAAAGGCAGACCCCAAAGCGCTGGGTTTGGGTGCTTGTGTGGACTGTACCTTGTGTGTGCAGGTCTGCCCCACCGGCATCGACATCCGCAAAGGCCTGCAGTACGAGTGCATTGGCTGCGGTGCTTGCGTGGACGTGTGCGACAACGTGATGGACAAGGTCGGTTACGAACGCGGCCTGATCAAGTTTTCGACGCAAAACGCCATGGACAAGGGTTGGACTTGGGCGCAAACGCTGCGGCGCATTTTCCGGCCCCGGGTCTTGGTCTACACCGCAGTGCTCTGGGCCATCATCATTGGCGTTGGCGTGTCTTTGTGGCTGCGCGAACCGTTCAAGGTGGACATCGAGCGCGACCGAGCCACCCTGGCCCGCATCGTGGCGGGCGGCAAAATTGAAAACGTTTACCGCTTGCAAATCATGAATGCCGCTGAGCAGACCTTGAGCTTCCAGTTGCAAGTCGACGGCCTGCCGGGCCTGAGTCTGGCCACCGAGCCGCTGGTTGAGGTGGGTCCCACCGAGTCGCGTTGGGTGTCCGTGCGTTTGCAAGTGCCCTACGATGCGGCGCCCGCGGGTTCGCACCCGATCCATTTTCGCATCGAGTCCCGCTCGCCCGACGGCCAATCGGTCGGTCAGCTGAGCGAAAAAACCGTGTTTCTGGTCCCTCGCTGAGTGGCCCCCATTTTTGAAAGACTGCCATGAACAAGCTTTTGAATGTGCGCAAAGAGGGTCAGCCCTGGTGGCGTTTTGGTTTGGTGTGGATGGTGTTTGGTGGCCCTGCCGTGGTGGTGGTGGCTGGGTTCATCACGCTCTACATTGCGATTACCAACCCGGACCCGGTGCTCAACGTCACGCCACGCACCGCCCAGCAAGAGCGCCAGGGCATCACCAACGCACCAGCCATGCAGGGGCGCAACCATGCGGCCACAGGCGAGTTGCCCGCTGCTCTGCAAGCACCCGCAGTTGAGCCCACCAAACCCTGACCCACAGGGAGACACAATGCTCGCTCAACGCTGGATGTGGATCGCCTGGCCGGCCTTTTTGGTCGCGGGCCTTTTGGAGGTGCTGGTGTTCGCTTTTGTCGATCCGCAAGACCTGCACTGGTTCGGGCAAGACCTGGATTTGTCCAGGCAAGCGATGTACACGCTGGCCTTTTTTGCGTTCTGGGCCTTGGCCATGGTGTCCAGCGCCTTGACCCTGCTGCTGGTCATGTCCTCTGAAGACGTGAACCGCTGAAAGCACTGAACTGCGCTGTTCAGCACCAATCTGCGGATTTCAGTGGCAATGTGAGGTGTTGTTGACCAGCCGCTGCAGGCCTTCGGTGTCCAGAATGCGCACATGGCGCTGCTTGACCTCCACGGTGCCGTCTTCCACAAACTTGGAGAAAGTGCGGCTGACGGTTTCAAGCTTCAGGCCCAGGTAGCTGCCGATTTCTTCGCGCGTCATGCGCAGCACCAGCTCGGACTGTGAAAAACCACGGGCATGCAAGCGTTGCACCAGATTCAGCAAAAAAGCGGCCAGGCGTTCTTCGGCCCGCATGCTGCCCAAGAGCAGCATCACGCCATGCTCGCGCACGATTTCTCGGCTCATGATTTTGTGCACATGGTGCTGCAAAGCGGTCACTTCGCGCGAGATTTCTTCGATCCGGTCAAAGGGCATGACACAGACTTCGGCGTCTTCCAGCGCCACCGCATCGCAGCTGTGCTGGTCGTTCACGATGCCATCGAGGCCAATGATCTCGCCGGCCATCTGAAAGCCCGTGACCTGGTCGCGCCCGTCTTCGGTGGCCAGGCAGGTCTTGAAAAAGCCGGTGCGGATGGCGTAGAGCGACGTGAACTTTTCACCGTTGGTGAACAGGGTGTCGCCTCGCTTGATCCGGCGGCGCACGGCCACCAGATCATCGAGGCGGTTAAGGTCATGCTCGCTCAGGCCCATGGGCATGCACAACTCGCGCAAGTTGCAATTGGAGCAGGCGACTTTGATGGCTTGGGGATTCATGGTTTATCTCTTGGTTGAGCAATGGATTTGCCTTGGATCAAGACTTGAGCTTATCCCGAAAAATGCACTTTGTTTGAGGGTATACCCGGTCCTTGCCAGAAATCCCGGAAAACCGGTAAAGGGTTTGACCTGAGTCAATGCATGGCCAGATGCAAGCGGTCAAAGTGATGCCTTCTTCTGTACACATTCAAATGAAGGGGCAGACACATGTCCGTCATCACACCACAATTGCTGGCGCGCTTTGACGTGCCCGGCCCGCGCTACACCTCTTACCCCACGGCAGACCGCTTCGTTGAAGCCTTTGGCGAGGCCGATTACGTGCAAGCGCTGGTGCAGCGCCAATCGGGCACGGTGGGCAAGCAGCCACCGCTGTCGCTGTATGTGCACATCCCGTTTTGCGAGTCGCTGTGTTACTACTGTGCCTGCAACAAAATCATCACCAAACACAAAGAGCGGGCTGCGGATTATTTGCGTTACCTGCGCAAAGAGGTGGCGCTGCACACCCGGCATCTGGGGCGGGGTCAATCGGTCAGCCAGTTGCACCTGGGTGGCGGCACGCCCACCTTCATGAGCGACGAGGAGTTGCATCAACTCATGGCCCTGCTGCGCGAGCACTTTGAATTCGTGCCGGGCGGTGAATACTCTGTCGAGGTGGACCCGCGCACCGTGGACGAAAACCGCTTGGCCGTTCTGGCCGAGCTGGGTTTCAACCGCCTGAGTTTTGGCGTGCAGGACTTTGACCCTGCGGTGCAAAAAGCCGTGCACCGTATCCAGCCTGCAGAGCAGGTGTTTGCTTTGGTCGAGGCGTCGCGCCGATTGGGTTTTGAGTCGGTCAACGTCGACCTGATTTACGGCCTGCCCCTGCAAACGCCCGAATCTTTTGACCGCACACTGGAGCAGGTGAAAAGTCTGCGCCCGGACCGCATCGCGCTGTATGCCTATGCGCACCTGCCCGAACGCTTCAAGCCCCAGCGCCGCATTCACGCGCAAGAGCTGCCTGCAGGTGCGGCCAAGGTGGCCATGCTCTCGCGCTCGCTCGACGCCCTGACCGATGCTGGCTATGTTTACATCGGCATGGACCACTTCGCCTTGCCCGATGACGCCTTGGCCGTGGCCAAACGGCAAGGGCGTTTGCACCGCAACTTCCAGGGCTACAGCACGCAGGCCGATTGCGACCTGATCGCGCTGGGCGTGTCCTCGATCGGCCGCATCGGCACGACCTACAGCCAAAACGCCAAGACCCTGGAAGAGTATGCCGACCTGCTCGACCAAGGCCATTTCCCGGTGGTGCGGGGCCTGGCGCTCACGCGCGACGACCTGATCCGCCGCTCGGTCATCATGGCGCTCATGTGCCAGGGGCATTTGCAATACGAGTCCATCAACCTGGCCTGGCTGGTCGACTTCAAGACCCTGTTTGCCCCAGAGCTGGCTCAGCTCGAACACATGCAAGCGCAGGGCCTGGTGCAGTTGAGCGAGACCGGGATTCAGGTCACGGCCATGGGCTGGTTCTTTGTGCGCGGCGTGGCCATGGTGTTCGACCGCTATGTGCAGGCCGACCGCAACCGCACGCGGTTTTCCAAAATCATTTGATGCGATCGGTCATGAGTCTGGGCACATCCTTGGCGGTCTGCATCGCCGACAATGCGCCTCTTGACATTCAAGCGAACAAGCCATGCAAAGTTCTTTGGCCATCACGGCCTTGATGATGGGGGTGCTGGGTGGGCCGCATTGCGTGGCCATGTGCGGCGCGGCCTGTGCGGGTCTGGGGCAGGCTGCGGGTGAGCGGCGGGCGCAGGCCTTGCTGGCGTTTCAGCTGGGCCGCCTGGGCGGCTATGCGCTCTTGGGCGCGGTGGCGGCGGCCAGCGTGCAGGGCTTGGGCTGGTTGACCACGCAGTCGGCCGCCATTCGCCCGGTGTGGACCTTGCTGCACCTCACCGCTTTGGTGCTGGGCTTGCTGCTCGTGCTGCAGGCGCGGCAACCCGTGTGGCTCGACGCTGCAGCGCGCCGCTTGTGGGCGCGCGTGCGGGCTTTCAACAGCCGCTGGGGGCGCGCCGCGCCCTGGCTGGTGGGTGGGCTGTGGGCTTTCATGCCCTGTGGCTTGTTGTATTCGGCTTTGATGGTGGCTGCCTTGAGCAGCCAGCCCTTGGAGGGTGCGGCCACCATGGCCTTGTTTGCCTTGGGCAGCAGCATCAGCCTGTGGGCCGGGCCTTGGCTGTTTTTGCGCATGCAGACCTTGGGCGATGGGGCCTGGGGCATGCGTGTGGCAGGCTTGGCGCTGGCGTCGGTGTCGGCCTGGGCTTTGTGGATGGGTCTGGTGCATGACCAGGCGCCATGGTGCGTTACACCCTGACACCAAAACTCTGCGCTGGGTCAGCAGGCTTGCCCATGGCGGCCTTCACAATCGGCCAGTCGATTTGGCTTGAATGTTTGAAAGGACCCCGATGACCACGAAACCCACACCCGCGTTGGCCTTGGCCTGCCTGTTGGCCATAGGCCTGCCTTGGGGCTCTGCGCTGGCGCAAAATCTTTCCCCGACTTCGCCGCCCGCAGCCCAGGTTGCCCCCCATCAGGTGCTGCATTTGAGTGCTTCGGCGCACACGGAGGTGCCGCAAGACTGGCTGGTCATGACCCTGGCGGTTCAAAAAGAGGGCGTGCAAGCCCCGGCGGTTCAAAAGCAGCTCAATGCTGTGCTGTCCGCCGCTTTGGCGGTGGCCTCGCCCCTGGCCAAGCCGGGCGCCCTGGACGTGAGCACGGGGGAGATGGATGTGTCGCCGCGTTATGGCCGCGAGGGCAAAATCAACGGCTGGACGGGTTCTGCACAGTTGGTCCTGCAAGGCCGTGATGCCGTTCAGATCGCAACGCTCGCCGCACGTTTGCAAGAGCTCACGGTGGCCCAGATCGATTGGCAGCTGAGCCCTGAGCAAAAAATCGCCGCCGAATCCCGCATCCAGGCCGAGGCGGTGTCACGTTTTCAGAGCAAAGCCCAGGCCTTGACGCAGCAGTTCGGCTTTGCGGCTTACACGCTCAGGGAGGTTCGCGTCAACGCGCAGGAGGCCCAGGAGGGCAGCGCCATGCCACGCATGGCCATGGCACAAATGGCCGCAGCCCCAGCACCCACGCCGACGCCAACGCTGGCCGGCAAGTCACGCGTGGTGGTGAACATCTCGGGCAGCATTGTGCTGCGCTGAAGGGGGCGGGGTTGCGTCCCCAATTGGCCCCGATCGTCCGAGGTCGGCCCTCAGAGATCAGGCGGACAGGCCTTTGTAGAGCATGTAAGCGGCCAGCAGATAGAGCACGCTGGCAAACACCCGCTTGAGTTGCTTGACGGGCAGCTTGTGCGCGGTGGCCGCCCCAATGGGGGCCATCAGCACACTGCACACCGCGATCACCACCAAAGCGGGCAACCACAAATAGCCAAAACTGTAGGCCGGGAGGTTTTGCACGTTCTGGCCGCTCACGATGTAGCCGGCCACGTTGGCCAACGCGATGGGAAAGCCCAGGGCCGCGCTGGTGGCCACCGCGTTGTGGATGGCCACATTGCACCAGGCCATGAAGGGCACGCTGATGAAGCCACCGCCTGCACCCACCAGACCCGAGAGCAGGCCGATCAGGCCGCCTGCGCCGAGCAAGCCCTGAAAACCGGGCACCTGGCGCGAGGGCGCAGGTTTTTTGTCCAAAAACATTTGTGTGGCCGAAAAGCCCACAAACAGCGCAAAGAACAAAGCCAGGTAAGTGCCTTTGGCAAAGGCAAAAATGCCCAGGCTGCCGATCAGGCTGCCGATCACGATGCCCGGGGCCAGGCCCTTGACCAAATCCCAACGCACGGCTTTTTTCTTGTGGTGGGCACGCACGCTGGAGACGCTGGTGAAAATGATGGTGGCCATGGAGGTGGCAATCGCCATCTTGACCGCCAGGTCGGGGCTCACGCCACGCGCGCCCAACATGTAGGTCAAGAACGGCACCATGATCATGCCGCCGCCAATGCCCAAAAGGCCCGCCAAAAAGCCCGTGCACAGGCCCAAAACGGCCAATTCGGCCAACAGCAGAGGTTCGATGATCATGGGGGGAATGGGGGAGTAGAAAAGAAGGTGTCTGCAAGTGCCACCGGACCGGCATCCTGAACCGGGGTTCAGGTGGGCGAGGGCAGACTGGCGTTGGGTTCATCTGACGCGAGATGATCACGCTCACCAGCCAATGTACCAAGCCCGGGCTCTAAGAGCATTGGTTCAAGGAAATATAAAGCCCGGCATGCACTGCAGACAGGGCCATTGTAGGGGCTAAACCGCAGTGCGTGCCGTCGCCTGAATAACAGGCCACAGCCACACGGTCCGGCGTTTCACAGCAGTTGGCCGTCTTGCTCGATCACCCGGTCCAGGCGCTGGAGCAATTGCGCCAGCCGCGCTTGCGTATCGGGCGGCACCTCGGCAGCAGCAGAGGTGCTGTCGCTGTCCAGGTGGGTGGCAGCAGGGGCTTCGTTTTGCTCGAAGGCCAGGTTCAGGGCAGCCAGCACCGCAATGCGGTCACGCGCCTTGATCTTGCCCGCATCGCGGATCTTGCACATGGCTTCGTCCACCTTGCGCACCGCACCCAGCAAACGCTCTTCGCCGCCTTCGGGGCAACCCAAAATGTAGCTTTGGCCCATGATCTGGACGTCGATTTGTCGGTTGCTCATGCGGAGGCCTCAGGCGATGCGGGGGCAGCGGTGGTGGCCGATGTGGGCAGCCGCTCAATGAGGGCGTCCACACGGGCTCTGGCGGCGGCCAGGCGCGACTTGAGCTGGTCACGCTCCAGACTCAGCGCTTGCACTTGTTGGGTCAGCAAAGCGTTGGTGCGTTGGAGCTCTTCGTGGCGCAGCAGCAAGTGATCCACACGCTCGGCGATTTGATCGATGGTGTCGGAATAGGCCATGGCAAACAAGAAAAAGGAAGACCACCATTGTAGGGCGTGATGCAACGGGTCTACCGATTTTGTAGGTTTGCCGACAGCTTTGCACCTAGAATGAAAGCTGTTGGTGCTCGCGATGCCGGTTCACGGCGCGCAGTTCAACGGGAAGCAGGAGGGACAAGCCATCTCGGCCCACCTAACCTGCGCTGCCCCCGCAACGGTAAGCAGACGGGTTTTCAGTCAAACGGAAACCCAGCTTTCATCTCAAACCACTGGCCGCCCTGAAACAGGCGGCTGGGAAGGTGATGAAGGTCGCTCTGTCAGCCCGGATACCGGCCAACAAGGTGACCTGTCGCAAGACAGGTTGTAAAGCCCATGCACTGTCGGGGAAGGCGGTGAGGGCGTTTGACTTGTTTGTTTCTCATGAAAAACCGTTCTGTTCGTGCGCGCCGTTTGGCGTTGGCATTTTTCAAACCTGCAGATTTCACTCCGGCGCTTTCGGCATCGGCAATGGCCGTGTTGTCCCTGGTCAGTGGCGCTGCCTTGGCGCAAACCATGGGGGCTGAGGTGGTGGTCACCGCCAGCCGCACCGAGCAAATCCTGACCGATGTGCTGCCCCACACCACGGTGCTTGGGCGCGACGCCATCGAGCAGTCGCAGGTGCTGGATTTGCCCACCTTGCTGTCGCGCGAGGCGGGCTTTCAGTTCACCCAAACGGGTGGCCGGGGCGGGCAGGCCACGGCCTTCTTGCGCGGCGCGGCGTCCTTGCAGGTGCTGGTGTTGGTCGACGGCGTGCCGGTCACCAAACAAGACACCACAGGTGCCGTGAGCCTGGAGCACATCATGCTCGACCAGGTGGACCGGATTGAGATCGTGCGCGGCAACGTCTCGGCCATCCACGGCAGCGGCGCGGTGGGTGGGGTGATCCAGGTGTTCACGCGCCAAGGCCAAGGGCAGCCCACGGTTTACGCCAGCGCCGAGCGCGGCTCGCAGGGCACCCAGCGCTGGAATGCGGGCACGCACGGCGCAGCCGGCCCACTGGCTTATGCGGTGTCTGTGGGGCGCCTGCGCACGGATGGCATCAACGCGGCCAACCTGTCGCAAACGCTCAATGCCAACCCCGATGCAGACGGTTACCGCAACAACAACCATGCGCTGAGCCTGTCCTACCAACTCAGTCCTGAGCACAAGCTGGGTTTGCGCTCGACCCATTTCAAGGGCCTCTTTGACTACGATGTGCCGGGCAGTTTTTCTGCGCCGACGGATGTGCACCAGGGCCGCACCCAGCTCGACAGCCACACGCTGTATTGGTCGGGGCGGCTGGGGCCGCTGTGGTCCAGCCGTTTGAACTACTCCGACGCCCGGGAGCGCAACGACACGGCCACCGTGGGCGGCTACTCGTTCACCACGCTGGCCCAAACCCGCACCCGCATGCTGTCGTGGACGCACCAGTGGGACCTGCCCTCGATGGTGTTGACGGCCGAATTGGACCAACAAACCCAGGGTATCGACATGGCCACCGATGGCGTGTCGGGCCTGTCGCGGGAGCGCAAAGCATATGCACTTTATGGCGGCGTGGTCTACAAGCGTGCGGCGCACAACCTGCAGTTCAACGTGCGGCGCGACGATGTCGACAACCTGTCGGCCAAGGACTCGGTGTATTTGGGTTACGGCTATGACCTCAACGCCCAATGGAAGCTGATTGCCAGCCACGCCACAGCCTTCAACATGCCCCCGCTGGGTTATTTGTTCGACCCCTACAGCGGCAACCCGAACCTGCGGCCAGAAACGGCCAACACACAAGAGGCGGGCGTGCAGTGGGCGCAAGGGCCACACCGCGTGCGCTCGACCTGGTTCTCTACGCTCACCAAAGACCTGCTCCTGTATGACATGGCCAGTTTTCAGTTCAGCAACGTCAGCCGCGTCAAAAACCGGGGCCTGGAAACCAGCTACAGCGGCCGCTTTCACATGACCGATTTGCGCGCCAGTTTGTCGCTGCAAGACCCGGTGAACGAGGCCACAGGCCAGCAACTGGTGCGCCGGGCCAAGACCCTGGCCTCGCTGTCGGTCTCGCAATCGCTGGGCTTGTTGTCGCTGGGCGGCACTGTGCGTTACACCAGCGCCCGCCCCGACATCGAAGGCAAGCCCGGCTTGCCCAGCAACAGCTTGCTGGACCTGACCGCCCGCTACAGCCTGAGCCGCGACTGGACGCTGTATGGCCGGGTGGAAAACGCGACCGACAGCCGCTACCAAACGGCTTATGGCTACAACCAGCTGCCGCGCACCACCACGCTGGGTCTGAGCTGGAAAATGAAACACTGATTGGACCTGGCCCATGCAACACCTCTTGCCCCAACGCATCGTTTGCCTGACCGAGGAAACGACCGAATGGCTTTACCTGCTGGGGCAGGAGGCGCGCATCGTGGGCATCTCGGGCTACACGGTGCGCCCGCGCCGGGCCCGCGAAGAAAAGCCCAAGGTCAGTGCATTCTTGAGCGCCAAGATCGACAAGATTTTGGCGCTGAAGCCCGATTGTGTGTTTGGTTTTTCCGACCTTCAGGCCGACATCGCGTCATTGCTGATCAAGGCCGGCGTGCAGGTCACCGTGTTCAACCAGCGCAGCGTGGATGAGATTTTTTCGGTGCTCTACCAAGTGGCCGCGATGGTGGGGCAGGCCGAGCAGGGTATGGCCCAGTTGTCGCGCATGCGCGCTGAGCTGGACGCCATCACCCAAAAGGCGGCGGGTTTCAAGCGCCGGCCTCGGGTCTATTTTGAGGAGTGGGACGAACCCCACATGAGCACCATCCGCTGGGTGTCTGAGTTGATGGGCATGGCGGGAGGGGACGACATTTTTCCCGAGTTGGCCCTGCAATCCATGGGGCGCGATCGGATCATCGCCAGCGGCCAAACCATCGTCGAGCGCGCGCCTGACATCATCATCGGCTCTTTGTGCGGCAAAAAGTTTCGCCCCGAAAAAGTCGCGGCGCGGCCTGGTTGGCAAGACGTTCCCGCCGTGCGCACCGGGCAGATTTTTGAAATCAAATCGGCCGATATTTTGCAGCCCGGTCCTGCCGCGCTCACCGATGGTGTGGCGCAGATGCACCGCATCTTCAGCCAGTGGGAAGCGCTGCATGGCTGAGGGTTTGAGAGCCTGGGCTCAATCCTTGGCACTGGTGGGGGCCGTGTGGGTGTGCACGCAATCCGCACAAGCCATCACCGTGCTCGACGACCGCCAGCAAAAGGTGCAGATCGCCCAAGCCCCGCAGCGCATCGTGAGCTTGTTGCCATCCCTGACCGAAACCGTCTGTGCCTTGAAGCAGTGCCACAAACTGGTGGGGCTGGACCGTTATTCCAACTGGCCCGAGTCCGTCAAGTCGGTCCCGCGTGTGGGCGGTGGGCTGGACCCGAACATCGAGAGCATCGTTGCGCTCAGGCCCGATCTGGTCTTGGCAGCTGGCTCTACGCGAGGCGCAGACCGCTTGCAGGCGCTGGGCCTGAATGTGCTGCGCCTGGAGCCGCGCAACCACGCCGATGCGCAGCGCGTTTTGCGCACCGTGGCGCAGGCGCTGCATGTGCCCGCCGCTGACAGCGACCGTGTGTGGCAAAGCATTCAGGCGGGCGTGCAGGCGGCGGTGCAATCGCTCAGCCCCGCAGCGCGGCAGCAGCGGGTTTACTTTGAGGTGAGCCCTGCGCCCTATGGCGCAAGCGAGTCGTCCTTCATGGGCGAGACGCTCACGCGCATGGGCGTGGCCAACATCTTGCCTGCATCGATGGGGCCATTTCCCCAGGTCAACCCCGAATGGGTGGTACAGGCCCGGCCCGATGTGATCATGGCGGGCGACAGCAGCCGCGCCAGCATGCTGCAGCGCCCGGGCTGGGGCCGCTTGCGGGCCATGCAAGGCCAGCGCCTGTGCGTGTTCAAGCCGGAAGAATCGGACATGCTGGTGCGGGCTGGCCCGCGCATGGCCGAAGGCGCGCAGCTCATGGCCGACTGCCTGAACCGCGCAGCGGCCCAAGCCGACACGGGCGTGCAGCGGTGAACAACCACATCCACACGCATGCACCCCGCTGGGCGCTGCTGCTCTTGGCGGTGGGCCTGGCCGTGGTGGTGCTGGGCACGGCCGCTGGCAGTCAAGGCTGGCAGGCCTGGTGGTCGGCAGGGGCCGATGCGGTGTCGCGCCAGATCGTGTGGGACATCCGGTTGCCGCGCAGCTTGGGCGCGTGGCTGGGCGGGGCCTTGCTGGGCTTGGCCGGGGCCGTGGCGCAAGGCCTGTTTCGCAATCCGCTGGCCGATCCGTATTTGCTGGGCAGTGCCTCGGGCGCATCGCTGGGGGTGGGCGTTTATCTGAGTTTCTTTGGAGGCAGCGCTTGGGCCATGACCGCTTGGCTGGGTCTGGGCCTGACGGGCGCAGCCTTTGTGGGCGCGGTGCTGGCGGTGGTGCTCACGCTGCTGCTGGCGCGTGGTGTGCAACAAACCCTGCGCCTGTTGTTGGCAGGTGTGGTGGTGGGCGTGGTGCTGGGTGCAGTCACCTCTTTGATTTCGCTGCTGCAGCCCCAAGTCTTGCAGGCGATGCAGGGCTTCATGCTGGGCTCGACCGCGTTTGTCAGCGGGACCGCCTGCGCCACCATGGCGGCGGTGCTGGCCTTGTGCCTCGCCCTGTCTTGGGTTTTTGCCCGTGTGCTGGACGCTTTGAGTTTGGGAGAAGCCACCGCGCAAAGCCTGGGCGTGCCGCTGCCACTGGCGCGCATGGTGCTGGTGGGGGTGGTTTCTTTGGCCACAGGGGCGGCAGTGGCGCACATGGGGCTTGTGGCTTTTGTTGGCCTGGCTGCGCCGCATTTGGTGCGCTCGCTGGTGCGCTGCACACACGCCTGGCGCTTGCTTTTGTCGGCCCTGATGGGTGGGGCCTTGCTGGTGCTGGCCGATGTGGTGGCCCGAGTGTTGTTGGCACCACAAGAGCTGCCCGTGGGCGTGCTCACGGCGGTGCTGGGCGGGGGCTATTTGCTGTGGCGCGTGTACCGCGATGCTGACACGGGGGCGCGTTCATGAGCGCCGCGCTGCAAACCCGGCAACTGTGCGCCGAGTTGGGTGGACGCCCGGTCCTTCAAAACATTGACCTGCAGATCGCGGCGGGCCGCTGGACCTGCGTGGTCGGGCCCAACGGGGCGGGCAAATCGAGTTTGCTCAAGGCGCTGGCGGGTTTGTTGCCGCACAGCGGGCAAGTGCTGTGGCAGGGCCAGCCGCTGGCTTCGCTCAGCCGCCAGCAAAGGGCTTTGCAACTGTCCTGGCTGGGGCAGGGCGAAGCCAGTACGCTGGACCTGCGCGTGTGGGACGTGGCCATGCTCGGCCGCTTGCCGCACCAAAGCTGGCTGGGCGCGCCTTCAGCGCAAGACGCGCAGATGGTGGAAGCCGCCCTTAGGGCCACACAGGCCTGGGATTGGCGCGAACGCATGCTGGGCGAGTTGTCGGGCGGCGAGCGCCAACGCGTGCTGCTGGCCCGCGCCATGGCGGGCAATGCGCCGACCATGCTGATGGACGAGCCCCTGGCCAACCTGGACCCGCCGCACCAAGTGGACTGGCTGGAGCAGGTGCATTGCCTCTTGGCGCAAGGCACCACCGTGCTCAGCGTGCTGCACGAAATCGGCATGGCCCTGCACGCCGACGACATCGTCGTGATGCACGAAGGCCGTGTGGTGCACCACGGTGCAGGCCGCGATGCCGACACGCACGCAGCGATCGAGGCGGTGTTTGAGCAGCGCATCCGCATTCATGCGCTCGACGGGCAGTGGGTGGTCTTGCCGCGTCTTGGCGGGGCGAGCTGCCGCATCGATTAAGCTGCGATTTTTGCAGCGGTCAACACATCACAGGGGAATTGCCATGGGCCTCATCATGAAACAAGCCATCACAGGCCCCGCCGCCTGGAAGGGGGTGGACCTGGTGGGCGACAGCGCGTGGTTGCACCACCTCAGCGCGCCCGTGTTGGCCACGCTGGACGCGGCCTTGGCCCATGTCCAAGCCAAAGGGCTGACCTTTCCGAACTTTGGCCAAGAAGACTTTCCGATCGGTGACTGGGCGCAGCAACTCAAGGCCTACAGCGATGAACTGGAAAACGGCCGGGGCTTTTTGGTCTTGCGCGGATTGCCTGTCGAGCGCTACAGCGAAGAGCAGATCCAGATTCTGTATTACGGCATTGGCCTGCACATGGGCGTGCCTGTTCGGCAAAACCCCAAAGGCGACTTGCTGGGCCTGGTGATGAACGTGGGCGATGTGACGAAGAAAACCACACGCGTTTACGAGACCAATCTGTACCTGCCCTACCACTCGGACCCATCCGACGTCGTGGGCCTGTTGTGCATCCGCAAGGCCAAGCAAGGCGGCTTGAGTTCGCTGGTGAGCGTGGCGGCGATTTACAACGAGATTTTGGAAAAGCACCCCGAGTACCTGGGCCTGTATTACCGCACTTGGTATTTTTCGCACCTGTGCGAAGACCAGCCCAGCCTGTCGCCCATCTTCAGCCACCACCAAGGCAAACTCAGCTGCCGCTACCTGCGCCAGTACATCGAGTTGGGCCACGAAATCCGAAACCTGCCGCTGTCCAAGGTCGAAATCGAAGCGCTCGATTTGTTCGACGAGATCATGCACCGTGAAGATTTCCGTTTAAGCATGATGCTCGAGCCCGGTGATTTGCAGTTTGCCAACAACTACGCCGTGCTCCATTCGCGCAATGAATTCGAAGACCACGGCGTGCACGAGCTCAACCGCAAGATGCTGCGCCTGTGGGTCAAGATGCCCAATGCGAGGACACTGGCGCCCGAGTTTCCGGGGCGCAATGGCTTTCCTGCGCCTGCGGCTTTGGCCTGAGCGGTTCAGGCGCCAGTCAGCGCTCTGACTTGCTCGCGGGCGCGGCCTTTTTGGGTGTGGCTTTGACCGTTTGTGGCGCGTCCAAAAACAAAAGCGTGTCCACATAACCCATGAAGCGGTTGAGGTAATCAGGCGAGAGGTCGCGCATCAGGCCCAGCGATCGCAGCACCAGCATGTGGGAGTTGATGGGCCCGGCGTTTTGTGGGGCTTGGGCGATGGCTTGGGTGACCTGCTTTTGCACGCTGATCTTGCCCAGCTGCTGGCGAAATGCCACGATGTGCGGCTTGTCCATGCGGCCTTGGCCGCTGGGGTTCAAGGGGCGCTCGGGCGTGGGTGCGGCCATGTCCTGCAGCAAGGTGAACAAGGGCGATGCTGCGCTGCGGGAGGGCAGGGTGTTCGGGTTCTGAGGCACTGCAAGCCGGGCCTGCAGTTGCGTCACAGCAGTGCTCAGCTTGGCCTGCAGCAGCGCTTGGGCCGGGCCTGGTTGGCTGCGGGTGCGTTCGGCCAGCACCTGGATGTAGTGCCAGCCCACGGGGTCGCGTTGGGCCGCCTCTGCGGCCCATTCGGCCTCATCTGCCCAACCAGCCCCATCAGCCTCTTTGCCTTGCGACAGTTTCAAGGCATCTGTGGGCGGGGACAGCGTTTCGGGCAGGCTGGGTCGGGCTTCGGACATGGGGAGGGTCATGAAAAACTCACCGTGCCTGGTTTGTGCCTGTCGCCGATGGGGCCGATGGGGCCGTTGGGGCCGCATTGCTGGCCTTGGGCACCGGGGCCATTTCCACGCGGCGGTTTTGTGCGCGGGCTTGTTCGTTGGTGTTGGGCACCAAGGCTTGTTCCTGACCAAAGGCGGCAGCGAACAGCATGGATGCGGGCATGCCTTCTTCGATCAAGGTGCGCGTGACGGTGAGGGCACGCTGGGCCGAGAGCTCCCAGTTGTCCGCGAATTCGCGGTTGCGGCTGGTGACCGCCCGGTCGTCGGTGAAGCCGCTGACCATGAGCATGTCGTCACGCGTTTGAAGGTAGCTGCGCAGCGGCAGCACCAGGCTTTTGAGCAGTTGGCGGCCTTCGGGTTCGAGCTGGTCGGAGTTGAGCTTGAACAGCAGTTTGCCGCTGATGCCGATGCGGCCGTTGTTCAGGGTGATGCGGCCGCTGGCCAGTGGAATGGCCAAGGCGTTTTCGAGCGAGAGGCGTTTTTGCTCTTCGATCTGGCGCTTTTGCACCTCCACCTCCAGCTGCGAGGCCATGTCCAGTTGCGCGGCCATCACGCCCACCAGCAGCAGCACAAACGCGCCCAGCAGGCCGGTCATCAGGTCGGCAAACGAGATCCAGGTGGCCGATGTGGCGTCGACGTCGGCGTCGTGCTCCAGCATCAGACGGCTCCTTCAGTGACCAGGTCGGTGCGCCGTTGCAGGGCGTCGAGCACGTCTTTTTGGCTGCCGATGCTCAGGTCAATGATTTCGCGCGCTTGGGCCACGTAATAGGCCAGTTGTTCGTCGCTGCGCGTCATCGATTTGCCCAGCGCCTGTTCGATGCGCTGCAGTTGGGCCATGAGTTGCTCGTTGGTCTGGCTGAAGGCATGCACGGCAAAGCCCAGGCTCTCGCCCAGGCTGGCCACGTCCACCGCGCTGGCGGTGACTTGCGCGGCGATGCCGCCCAGTTTGTCGGTCTCTTGCGCGACGTGTTGCTGGAACTGCGCGCTGGTTTGCGCCAGCGAGGCCTGGCTGCTGACCAGCAAGGCGTCGATCACGCCGCGTTGCTCGGTTGAGGCGTGGTTGATCGCGTCCAGCAAGGTGCTGAGCGTGCCCAAAATGCGGGTGCGCTCTTCGAGCAAGGCGTTGTCGCGCGCCACGCTGACCGAGATTTCCTGGCGCAACTGGCCAATGACTTCGGCCGCGGCTTTGGGCGCTTCCGAGGCGGTTTCGATCAGGCGGGTGATGGGCGCTTCCAGGGCGGTGCCCAGGGTGCTGAGGTGGGCCGTCACGGTGCTTTGCAGCTCGGCCAGGCGGGCCACGGCGGCTTGGCCGCGCGCGTCTTCGGCTTGGCGCAGGGCCGACAGTTCCTCGCGCAGCAGGGCCGAGAGCTCTTCGGCGCGCTGGCTGTGCTGGGCTGTCCACTGCGTTTCGGCGGCGATGCGCGTTTGCACCAGCGCTTCGCTGCTGGCCAGCAAGCGGGTGATCTCGGCCAGGGTTTGCGTGGCCTGGGTTTGGCTGTGGGTGCTGATGTCTTGCGCGGTGCGGGCCAGGGTGTCGCAAATGGTTTGTTGCTGGGCCAGCGTTTGTGTGCTGGCGCTTTGCCACTGTTGTCCCAGGTTGACGGCGGTGCTTTCCAGCGATGCCTTCCAGGCATCCAGGCGTGCCTGATCGGCGGCAGCCCGTTCATCGTGCAAGCGTGTGATGTCTGCCAAGGTCTGTTGGCTGTGGGTTTGGGCGTGCGCTTGAATGGCCTGGGCGGTGTGGCCCAAGCTGTCGCAAATGGCTTGGTGTTGGGCCAGGGCCTGCGTGCCCGTGGTTTGCCACTGCTGCTGCAACCCATCGGCCATGCTGTGCAGCGCGGCTTGCCAGCTGGCCAGGCGCTGCTGGTCGGCAGTGCTTTGCAGGGCGTGTTGTTCGGTTTGGGCCTGGCCCACTTGCGCGACCAAGGCCTGGGCGCTGCGCTCGAAGTTCTGGCCGAAGGCCTCCAGGGTCTGGCCCACGCGCTCGCTCATGCGGGCGCTGCTTTGCTCGTGCAGGCTCAGTGTCTGGGCGCTGGTGTGGGCCAGCGTGGCGGCGGTGGCGGTGAGCTGCGTGTGCACCTCGGCCAGTTGCTGCTGGGTGTTGTGCAGCAGGCGCTCGTTCAGGGTTTGGGCCTGTTCGGCCAGCTGCGCCATGGTGGCTTGCACCACGGGGCGAATGCCGTCGCTGGCCAGTTGCAGGCTTTGGCCGAGGCTGGTGCGCAGTGACTGGTCCACCGATTGCGCCAGACCCGTGTAGGCGCTGTGCACCTCTTGCTGCACCATGTGCTGAAAGCTGTGCTGGCTGGCCAGCAGTTGGGTGTGGGTTTGCTCGGTGCTGCTGGCCATCTGGGCCATCAGGGCCTGCAGTTGCTGTAGCACTTGCGGCAGGGCCTGGGCTTGCTGCGCCAGCGCCAGGTAACTTTGCTGGCGCTGGTGCGCGAGCGAAAAACGCTGCAGCTGGGTGTGGGCCAGGGTGTCGAGTTGCTGCGAGGCCAAGGCGCGTTCACGCCGGGCCAGGCTGCTCATCAGGCCCAGCATGGCCGAGGTGGCCACGCCCGCCACCGAGGTGCCAAAGGCCAGGCCCAGGCCTTTGATGGGCTCGGAAAACGCGGCCCGCACGCCCGCAATGGAGTTGGAGCCTTCGAGCGCGAACACCGCGCCGTTGAGCGTGACCACCATGCCCAAAAAAGTGCCCAGCATGCCCAGCATGACCAGCAGGCCCACCAGGTAAGGGGTGAACACCGGGCCGGGCAAGGCCACGCGCTCGCCTTGCACCCGCTGGCGCACTGGGTTTTGCAAGGCCGCAGGCAGGGTGTTGAGCCAGTCGCTCAGTTGGGCCAGGTCGGTGGGGACTTGGGCCAAACCTTGCTGGAGTTGGACGGTGGTGGCGCGGTATTGGCGCAGCTCCCAAGCACCAAAGCCATAAACAGCGCCGATGAGCGCGGTCATGACCAGCACCAGAAAGTGGCTGCTGGCCACGGCCGCCGCTACCCAAATCAGGGCCAATGCGCCCAGGCCAAATGCGATCGAAAAAGAAAAGCGTTTCATTGTTCTTGTGTGGCGAGAGAGGTGAGGGCTTCGAGCAGACCGAGGGCGGGCTGCAGCCGTGTGTCGAGTTCGGCCAGCAAGGCCTGACGAATGGTTTGGCGCAGGTTTTGGTGCAGTGGCATCAGCCAGCTGCTGGGGTCCGCCTTGGGGGATTCGTTGCTGGCTGAGGCCATGGCGTCAATCTCGTCAGCGGCATCCGCCATGGCATCGGCAGTTTCGGTGGTCAGGGCCGCGTGCCGGGCTTGGACCTGCATGTGCGCCTTGATGGTTTGCACAAAGCGCTTTTCCAGCAACTTGGACGTTTTGGCCAGCAAAGCCGCTTCGCGCTCGGCAAGGATGTTTTCAAAAGCCGTGTCGATGGCGGCCAGTTGCTGCCCAGCACTGGCGCGTTTGCTCAGCTGCAGGCGCAACTGGGCGCGCAAGCCGCGCACTGTGCTTTCCATTTGCCGCTGGTGGGCGGCCACAAAGCGGCGGTAGGGCTCGAAGGCGGTCTTGATCTCCACCGGCTCGTCCACAACCGGGGCGGGCAGGTCGATGCGCGCCAGGCCCGAGCCCGCGGGTGCGCCTTGGGTGATGGACTCGACCAGCTGGGCGCGCGCTTTGTCCACATGTTTGGCCAGCGCCTCGGGGGCGATCAGGGCCATGCGCTGGACATGGGCCGGCAAGTTAGCGGTTTGTGCATCGCTGGTTGTCTCGGGGTTCAGCACGCCGTGCAGCGCAATGGCCTGCCGAAAATCCAGCCAGTCGCCCAGTTTTTGCCCCACGTCCTCTGCCGGACGGGCAGGGGCGAGCAGGGCGTTTTCCGTCAGAAAACGCACCAAGCTGGCGCTGTAAAGGCTGGCACGCGGCAGGGCTCGCGTCATGGGTGTGTGAGGGTGTTGAATCGGACAAGCAGAGCCGAAGGCTCTTGTGGCAACGGGCGCCAAGCGCTCACGTCATGAACTGCCCCAATGGCAGAGTTGAGATTTTACCTGTTGAGGTTCTGGCGAATTCTTCGGTTTTGAATTCCAAAGAAGTCATCTGCCACACTTTTTCAGAGGCCTGTACCGATGCCTCGGCTCTCCAAGGGTTCAGTGGGTGTGGGAGATGAACAGGCGGGTCCAGGAGGCCTGGGCCTGGGTGAGAAAGTTGTGCGGCGCAGGCTGGGCGGGCAAGCCCAGCACTTGGGCAGCTTGACCCAGTGCTGCCAAGGGGTCAGACAGGTCCAGCGCCAGCGCCCCGTTTTGTTTGCTGAGTTTTTCGCCATTCGCGCCCATCACCAGGGGGGTGTGCAGGTACTGGGGGGTGGGCAGCCCCAAGGCGCGCTGCAGCAGGATTTGCCGCGCCGTGTTGTCGGCCAGGTCCTGACCGCGCACCACATGGCTCACGCCTTGTGCGGCGTCGTCCACCACCACCGCCAGCTGGTAGGCCCACAGGCCATCGGCGCGGCGCAGCACAAAGTCGCCGACTTCTTGGGCCACGTTTTGTCGCTGCGGACCCAAGCGGCGGTCGGACCACTGCGTGAGCGCGGGCAGGCCCAAGGCCTGTTGCACGGCCTGCACATTCAGCCGCCAGGCGCGGGCAGGTTTGCCGTTCAGCCCCTCTCGGCAGGTGCCGGGGTACACGGCGGCGCTGTGCCGGGCCACGGCTTGGGCCGATTCAATCTCTTTGCGCGAGCAGCCGCAGGGGTAGGCCCAGCCTTGGTTCACCAGGCTTTGCAGGGCGGCTGCATAAGCGTCGCCGCGCTGGCTTTGCCACAGCACGGGGCCGTCGGGCACCAAGCCACAGGCTGCCAGTTGCTGCAAGATGACCTGGTCGGCCCCGGGCACGCAGCGGGGGGTGTCCACGTCTTCGATGCGCACGAGCCAGCGGCCGCCGTGGGCGCGGGCATCGAGCCAGCTGGCCAGCGCCGCCACCAGCGAGCCGGCATGCAAAAGGCCGGTTGGCGAGGGCGCGAACCGGCCGGTGTAAACCTCAGCCATGTGGGGGTAGCTTCAGCCCATCAGCGCTTTTTGAGCACCGCCAAAGCCAGTTCCAGGCCCGAGACAAACGCGTCTTCGACCCGGTGCCCCAGGCACCAGTCGCCACACAGGCCGATGCCTTGTGCTTTGGACCACAAGAAGCTTTGGCCCAAAGGCTGCGCGGTTTTGGCGTAGAGCCAGCGGTGCACCTCGGCGTGGTCCGGGGTGACGCGGATGCCGGTGATTTCGGCAAAGGCTTTCATGAGTTTGCCTTTGACGCGATCGGGGGTGTCGTTGACGTGTTCGGCCGACCACGGGGCGCTGGCCTGCACGGTCCAGCGCTCGATGCGCTCGCGCCCGGGCTTGGACGATTCACGCGCCATCCAGGCGATGCGGTGGTGCGTGCTGCGCGCCGCGTTCCATTGCGGGCCAATGGTGATCACGCCCGGCTGCACGGCTTGTGGGTAAGCCAGCATCAGCGTCCAGCAGGGGTCCACACGCACATTTTTCAGGGGCTCGGCCAGGATACTTTGTCCCGACGCCTCCAGCAAAGCCTGCGCTTGGGTGGGCGGGATGGCCAGGATCACTTGGTCAAAACCGGCATAAATGTGCTGGCCGCCGTCATCGCTTTCGGTGTGCAGCTGCCAGCCGTTTTTCTTCAGGGGATCGGGCGAGATGTGCGTCACGCGGGTTTGCAGTTGCACATTGCCGTCTTCCACCAAGGGGGCGGCCCAGGCTTTGACCAGGCCGTTCATGCCGGGCGTGGCCACCCAGTGGCGCTCGCCGCCGGGCAGGCCCGCCTCGATCACGCGGCCATTGGGGTCGAGCACGCGCACGGCGTTGGCGCTCCAGGGTTTGCACACGCCGGGGGCGGTGGCAATGGCCAGCTCAAAGCGCGGGTCGCGCACGGTGAAGTACTGCGCCCCGTGGTCAAAGCTGCCAAAGGCGCTGGCGCGGGTGGACATGCGTCCGCCCAAGCCCCGGCTTTTGTCGAACAAGGTGACGTTGTGGCCGGCTTGGCGCAAGGTGCGGGCGCAGGTGACGCCGGCCATGCCGACACCGATGATGGCGATGTGTGGTGTGTTCATGGGGTCACTTTAGCTGAGAAAAGGGCCTTGAAACCACCCGGGTGGGTTATCCCCGATGTCGGTGGCGGTGGTCGTTTTCACACACGGTGCACGGGCCGCAACAGCGCTTCGCGGGTGGCAGCTCGTTCCAGTTGCTCCAACCACCAGCGCAAGGCTTGTCCGGCGGGCGTTTGCGGGGTGTCGCGCCAAGCGGTGTGGCAGGTGTTGGTGCGCGGCGCATGCACCTGCTTGGCCACCAGTTGGCCGCTGTCGATGTAAGGCCGGGCCAGCGATTCGGGCAAAAAACCGCCGCCCAGTCCGCGCAGTTGGGCTTCGAGTTTGCTGGGCATGTCGGGCACGGTGAACACGTCTTGCCCGCCTTGCAGCCCAATGGTCAGGCCTGCGCCCCGGCTGACCGAGTCGGCCACGGCCACGGCGCGGTGCTGCTGCAGGGCGGCGTCTCCCAGCGGCTCGGTGGCTTGGGCCAAGGGGTGGTGCGGCGCCACCGCATAAACAAAAGCCACCTCCCCCAGTGACGCGTGCCGGATGTCGGTTTTCAGGCCCGGCTCCAGCACCACGCCCAGCGCCAAGTCGGCCTGGCCCGAAGTGAGCGCGGCCAGCGTGCCCGACAGGGTTTCATAGCGCAGCCGCAGTCGGGTGGGCGCCCCCAACGCCAAAAAGTTGGCGCACAGGTCCATGACCACGCCGCGCGAGACGATGCTGTCGACGGCCACGGTAAACACCGCCTCCCAGCCTGTGGCCACGCGGCGCACGCGGTTGGCCACGGCGTCCATGTCGTCGAGCAAACGGCTGGCTTCGCGCAGCAACTCGCGGCCAGCGGCCGTGGGCACGGCCTGGCGGGCACTGCGGTCAAACAGCAGCACATCGAGCGCGTCTTCGATTTGGCGCACCCGGTAGGTCAGGGCGCTGGGCACCAGGTTCAGGGCGCGTGCAGCTGCGGCAAAGCTGCCTTGCTGGCCAATGGTTTGCAGCATCAGCAGGGCTTCGGGGGTGAGCCAGTCGCGTGGAGTTTGCATGGTGATGGCTTGATTTTTGAAATTATTTGAATGATGCCAGCAAACAGCTGCAATGGTTCAAGGGCGGTTGATCGTTAAAGTTAGAGCCTTGTAGGCAGCGAGAGCTGCAGCCCATTGACCAGGAGAAAACCCATGCTCACCCTGCGCAAATCTGCCGAACGCGGCTATGCCGACCACGGCTGGCTCAAGTCGTTTCACAGCTTTTCTTTTGCCAACTACTTCGACCCGGCCCATGTGGGATTTGGCAACCTGCGCGTCATCAACGAAGACCGCATTGCGCCCGGCACCGGCTTTGGCACACACGGCCACCGCGACATGGAAATCATCAGCTACGTGCTGTCGGGCAATCTGGCCCACCAGGACAGCATGGGCAACGTCAAGGGCATTCCGCCGGGCGACGTGCAGCGCATGAGCGCGGGCTCTGGCGTGCGCCACAGCGAGTTCAATCATGCCCAGGGGGAACAAACCCACTTTTTGCAAATCTGGATCGAACCGAACGTGACGGGCATTGACCCCGGCTACGAGCAAAAAACCGTGCCGGGCAACGCCAAACGTGGGCAATTGGCTTTGGTGGCCGCACCCCCTGCAGACCCGCAAGCGGCCGAGCACACGGTGCAGATCCATGCCGATGCCCGCATGTACGCGGGTTTGTTGGACGGTGCAGAAGTCGCCCATTTGCCCTTGAGCCCCGAGCGCAAGGCCTATGTGTTTTTGGTGCGCGGCAGTTTGCAGGTCAATGGCCAGCAACTCAACGCGGGTGACGCGGCCATGTTGCAGTCTGAACCGTCTTTGGCTTTGGCCAATGGCCAGGACGCCGAAGTCCTGGTGTTCGACCTCGCTCCTTGAGCTTGCATCTTTGATTCCCCCGAATGCGGGAATCCATCCCCCATCTCACTTCACTCAACCCTTTTTTTCAACCCCTCCAAGGAGTTTTTCTCATGGCTAAAACTGTTGTTGTTTTCCATTCCGGCTACGGCCACACCCAGCGCGTGGCCCAGTTTGTGGCCCAAGGCGCGAACGCCCAAAGCATCGCCATCGACGCCGACGGCAACATCTCAGACGCCGACTGGGCGGCCCTGGACGCGGCCGATGCCATCATCTTTGGCTCGCCCACTTACATGGGCATGGCTTCGTGGCAGTTCAAGAAGTTTGCCGACGCCTCTTCCAAGCGCTGGTTCACCAGTGCCTGGAAGGACAAGGTCGCGGGCGGCTTCACCATCTCGGCCAGCCCCAGCGGTGACAAGCTGTCGACCATTCAGTACTTCATCACCTTGGCCATGCAGCAAGGCATGGTCTGGGTCGGTCAGCCGGCCTTGAACGATGGCAGCATCAACCGCATCGGCTCCAACTCCGGTGTGATGGCGCAAGTGGGCCCGACCAGCCCTGCCGAAGACATTCCCCAAGGCGATCTGGATACCGCCAAAGCCTACGGCGAGCGCGTGGCTGCGGTGGCGGCCAAGCTGCGTGGCTGATCGCGCCTTTCCAACCCTTTAAGGGATGGCCTGCGACCAGACGCGGCCTGTATTGCCTGCCCGGTCACTGACTTTGACGCACAGGTGAGTCGGCGCGTCCAGCACCAAGGGCACCCGGAAATAGGGCGTGAAGGCCGAGTCGGGCAAGGCCCTGCAACCGGCCTCGGTGGCCGAGGTTGCGGTGTCGTAGCCCGAGACTTCGGGGGGCTTGAACGACAAGCTCACCCGGCGGGCTGGGCCATCCAGTGGGGCCACTTCCACGATGGGCGCAGCGGTAGGGGCGCTGTTGTCCACCTCGATCGGGTGCACCGTCAGGCGCTGGCCTTCGCGCACGCAGGCCAGGTGCACGCCTTCTTGTGTGGGCAAAAATGGCAATTGAGTTGCCTGGTAAGCCTGGTAGCCCGTGTCCGTGTTGCAACGGTCTACGCCCGCCGTGATTAACTTCACTTGCGTGGCGGCGCTGCTGGGGCCCTCCAGTTGCCAGCGACTGATGCTGCTGGGGTGTTGCATGGGGCTGAACAGGCCTTGTGGCAGCAACGCCGGGCCGGATGCCAAGGGCAGGGGGCACACCCCGGCTTGCGGTGCCCATTGGCCTTGCACAAAGCAGGAGGCCAAGCCGTCAATGGGCACAGCGTAGCTGGTTTGAGCCCGGGGCCGGGTGCCTTGGGCGCTGATCTCGCAGGGCGATCCCAGGTAACAGTTGCGGGTCTCGGACATGCCCACGGTGGTGGTGTTGATCACGCCCACGGCTTTGCGGCTGACGGGGTCAAAAACGGGTGAGCCGGACATGCCCGGGAAAATTTGGGTGCAGTCGTTCGATTGCAGTTGCGACCAGACCCAGACAAACTCGCTCACGTCCACGCGCGGGCCTTGTTGGCAGGCCACTTGGCGCAAAAATTCGCTGCTGGGCGCACCGATCACCTGAATCGGGCTGCCGCTGGCCAGCGGGCTGCTGTGGATCTGGATGGGCTCAATGCCCTGCGCCCGCAGTTGGCCCACGGTGGCGTTGAGCCTCAACACCGCCAGGTCGGTCTGGTTCATGCTGCTGTAGGTGATTTCCGAAACTTGAACGGTTTTTTGGGCCGCTTGGGTGCTGGCGGTGTAGAAAAACACCAAGCGGTCTGAGGGGGCGGCGCGGTCGCGCCACACGGCATAAGGGGTGTCTGGATCCGAAAAGTTTTGCGCGCAGTGCCCGTTGGTCAGTGCGTAGGCCGGGGCGGCGTCGTTGCGCAGGTCCAGCACAAAAGCGGTGCAGTCAGACTGGCCATGGTAGCGGGCCACCCCGGTTTGGTCGGTGAGGGTGATGGGCTTGCCGGTGGTTTGGCCACCCGTTTGACCGCCCGTTTGGCCACCAGTTTGACCACCGCTTTGATCAGGGGAGCCCGAGCCACCGCCGCAGGCATTGAGGAGGGCCAGCAAGGCCAAGGAAACGATGATTTTCATGGTGTGTGATCTTTTGAAGTACATCATCGTAGCGTCAAATGAGACCTTTAAAACTCAAAAATGACCGAGGAAGGTGCTCAACAGGGCGTTGTGTGGGCATGGTGCTCTGCGCTGTCCCTTGATACGATCGGGCACATGAAAATCATCACCATGCTGCCTTGGCTCGATTGGCTGGCGCTCTTTTGTTTTTTTGGCATGTGGGTGGGTTACGCCTGGCTGGCCAAGGTGCGTGGCCTGAGGGACCAAAGCCTGATTGCCACCACCAACCGTTACCGCCAGATGTGGATGATGCAGGCCACAGGCCGTGACCCCCGCATGCTGGACGGCCTGATCACCCAGAACTTGTCGCAAACCCCGGCGTTTTTCTCGTCCACCAGCATCATCATCATCGGTGGTCTGTTTGCGCTCTTGGGCACCACCGACAAGGCGGCGGAGCTGGTGGGTGAAATCCCGTTTGCCGAACCCACGCCCCTGCTGGTGTTCGAGTTCAAGATCCTGGTGCTGGTGGGCATTTTTGTGTATGCCTTCTTCCGTTTTTCATGGTCCATGCGGCAGTACACCTTTGTGGCACTGGTCATTGGGGCCATGCCCCCGCCAGAAGACTTTGCCGCTCAGCGGTTTGACCGACAGCAGTTTGCCGTGCGGGCTGGCAACCTGGTGAGTGCGGCGGCCGAGACCTTCAACGACGGCCTGCGGGCTTACTATTTTTCGTTCGCCGCCATGGCCTGGTTTTTTTCGCCCATAGCGCTGGTGCTGGCCACGGCTTTGGTGGTGCTGATTCTGTACGGGCGCGAATTTCGCTCCGAGGTCTTGCAGGTCCTGCGTGACTGAAGCCCAGCCAAGGACCCGCTGCAGGCGAACTCCTACAATGGCAGGCTATGTTTGTCCACCTGCGCCTTCACACTGAATTTTCCGTCGTTGACTCCACCTGCCGCATCGACGATGTGGTCAAGCTGGCGGCCAAGGACGCCCAGCCTGCGCTGGCCATCACCGACCTGAACAACCTGTTTGGCACCGTCAAGTTCTACAAGGAAGGGCGGGGCAAGGGGGTCAAACCCATCATCGGCGCAGAGATCAACTTAGAGGGTCTGGGTGGCGACGCCGGGGCCACCAGCCGGGTGGTGATGTTGGTGCAAAACCACCCTGGTTACCTGAACCTGTGCGAGCTGCTGGCCCGTGCCTGGACCCAAAACATCGTCAAAGGCGTGGCGGTGGTCAAGCTGGCCTGGCTCAAGGAATTGTCCGACGGTTTGATTTTGCTCTCAGGCGCGCAAGCCGGTCCGGTGGGCCAGGCCATCGTGCAGGGCGACACCGACAAGGCCGCGGACGTGGCGCTGCAACTGGGCTCGGTCTTTCCACACCGTTTTTACCTGGAGCTGCAGCGCGCTGGTCGGCCCGAAGACGAGCCGCAAGTGGCCGGTGCAGTGGCGCTGGCTGCCCGTTTGGGTTTGCCTGTGGTGGCCACGCACCCGGTGCAGTTCCATGCGGCTGAAGATTACGAGGCGCACGAAGCACGGGTCTGTATTTCCGAAGGCGAAATTCTGGCCAACCCACGCCGGGTGCGGCGCTTCACGCGCGAGCAGTATTTCAAGTCGGCGGCGCAAATGTGTGCCTTGTTTGCCGATGTGCCCAGCGCCATTGCCAACACCCTGGAAATTGCCAAACGCTGCAACTTGAGCCTGGTGTTGGGTAAGCCACAGCTGCCGAACTTTCCGATTCCGCCCGTCAACGGTGTGGTCATGTCGGTCGACGACTATTTCCGCCATGTCTCGTTTGAAGGCCTGGAAGAGCGCCTGCAGCACCTCTACCCCGACCCCGCCAAACGCGAGGCCGAGCGCGCGCGCTATGTGGAGCGGCTGGAGTTTGAGCTGGGCACCATTTTGAAAATGGGTTTCCCGGGTTACTTCCTGATCGTGGGTGACTTCATCCAGTGGGCCAAGGCCAACGGCTGCCCTGTCGGCCCGGGCCGGGGCTCGGGTGCGGGCTCGCTCGTGGCCTATGCGCTCAAGATCACCGACTTGGACCCGCTGCAATACAGCCTGCTGTTCGAGCGCTTTTTGAACCCTGAGCGGGTGTCCATGCCCGACTTCGACATCGACTTTTGCCAGGGCAACCGGGACCGGGTGATCGATTATGTGAAGGACAAATACGGGCGCGATGCGGTCAGTCAGATCGCCACCTTCGGCACCATGGCCGCGCGTGCGGCGATCCGCGACGTGGGCCGCGTGCTCGACATGAGCTACACCTTTTGCGACGGCATCAGCAAGCTGATTCCCAACAAGCCGGGCATGTCGGTCACGCTGCAGTACCCGCCCGCCACGCCCAAAGAGGGCGACAAGAACAACTACGCGATTGCCATGGAGCCCATCTTGGCCGAGCGCATCGAGCGCGAAGAGGATGTCAAGACACTGATCGAGCTGGCGCAAAAGCTCGAAGGCATGACGCGCAACGTGGGCATGCACGCCGGAGGCGTTTTGATCGCTCCGGGCAAGCTGACCGACTTTTGCCCGCTGTATCAGCAGCCCGGCAGCGAATCTGCGGTGAGCCAGTACGACAAGGACGACGTGGAAGCGGCGGGTCTGGTCAAGTTCGACTTCTTGGGCCTGGCCACGCTCACCATTTTGGAGATCGCCCGCGAATTCATCATGAAGCGCCACAAGGGCCAGGAAAACTTCGCCTTTGAAAACATCCCGCTGGACGATGCGCCGACTTACAAATTGTTTTCGGACGGCAAGACCGAGGCCGTGTTCCAGTTTGAAAGCCGCGGCATGCAGGGCATGCTGCGCGACGCCCGGCCGAGCCGCCTGGAAGACCTGATCGCCCTGAACGCGCTGTACCGCCCGGGCCCCATGGACCTGATTCCCAGCTTTGTGGCCCGCAAGCACGGTCGCGAAGAGGTGGAGTACCCGCACCCGGCGGTGGCGCAGATGCTGAGTGAGACCTACGGCATCATGGTCTACCAAGAGCAGGTGATGCAGACCGCGCAGATTCTGGGCGGTTACTCGCTCGGCGGCGCCGACTTGCTGCGCCGCGCCATGGGCAAGAAAAAGGCCGAGGAGATGGCCGAGCACCGCGAGAAGTTCCGCGCGGGGGCTTTGGCCACGCACGGCATTGCGCAGGACAAGGCCGATGAAGTTTTTGACTTGATGGAAAAGTTCGCGGGTTACGGCTTCAACAAGTCGCACGCCGCCGCTTACTCCTTGCTGGCTTACCACACGGGCTGGCTCAAGGTGCACTACACCGCCGAGTTCTTCTGCGCCAACATGACGGTGGAAATGGACGACACCGACAAACTCAAGGTGCTGCACGAAGACGCCCTGAAGTTCGGCATCCGCTTTGACCCGCCGGACGTGAACCGGGGCACGCACCGCTTTGAGCCGGTGACCGACAAGATCATCCGCTACGGTCTGGGGGCCATCAAAGGCACGGGTCAGCAGGCGATCGAGGCGATTGTGGCGGCTCGCACCGAAGGTGGTCCGTTTACCAGTTTGTTTGACTTTGCGGTGCGCGTGGACCGCACCCGCATCAACAAACGCACGGTGGACGCGCTCATCAAAGCGGGCGCTTTTGACTCGCTGCACATGAACCGTGCGGCCCTGTCGGCCAGCATCGACAAAGCCTTTGAGTTTGCTGCGGCCACCGTGGCCAACGCCAACCAGGGCGGCTTGTTTGACATGCTGGGCGACGACTCGCATGGCTCCAGCACGCAAGAGCCCGAGCTGGTCGAGGTCATGCCTTGGGGCATCAAGGAGCGCCTGCTGCTGGAAAAAACCGCGGTGGGCTTTTTCTTGTCCGGCCATTTGTTCGACGCGGTGGAGCGTGAGGTGCGTCAGTTTGCCCGGCGCAAGATCGACGACCTGATCGACAGCCGCGAACCGCAGTTGATGGCCGGTATCGTGAGCGATCTGCGCATCATCAACGGCCAGCGCGGCAAGGTGGCCATCTTCAAACTCGACGACAAGTCGGGCGTGATGGAGGCCACGGCCGACGAAGCCTTGATCAACTCGGCCAAACATTTGCTCAAAGACGACGAACTGATCGTTGTCACGGCCAAGATGCAGGCCGACCGGTTTTCGGGTGGCTTTAGGCTCAAGATCGAGCAGATCATGGACCTGGGTGCAGCGCGTTGCCGCTACGGCAAATACCTGCGCGTGGCGGTGAATGGCCGTGCGCCCGACATCGCCCGCATCGTCAAGGAGTTCCCGGCGCAGCGCGAGCAAACCGAGCAGGGCGACCTGGTGCGCGGCTTGCCCGTGCGTTTGGTGCTGGAGCGGCGCAATGAAGCCTTGGGTGCCCGCGCCGAGCTGGCGCTGGGCGAAGCCGCCAAATTCTTCCCCACCGACGCGGCTCTGGCCAGCTGGATGGCGCAGGCTGATCAGGGCCAGGCGCAGATCGTGTACGACTGAGCTGGCAGCTCAGCCTTCGGCCCCCCGGTCTGCTGCCCTGCCCATGGCGGGTATGGGGAGCCGTTGCGTGGTGCAAAAGTCTTGGGGCCAGGGGGCTCAACGCGCCCCAGAGGGTCTGCCCTGCGCGCTGCTGGCTGCGCTGCCTTGACCGATGGTCGTGTTGGTGGAGTCGGTGACTGTGCTGCTGGCGGCCGAGTTGGCGTTGTTGTTGGCGGCTGAGTTGGCACTGCTGAGGTTGTTCGTGGTTTGGTTCAGGGTGGTGTTGCCCGAAATGGTGCCGTAGTTCGCGCTGCCCGAGATCACGCCATTGTTGACCATGGGTTGAACCACCGGGGCTCGGGCAACGGGGTTGGTCAGGGTGACACTGCCGCTTTGCCCTTCCTTGCCCACCGATTCGTAAAGACGGCCCATCAACTCAGGGTTGCCAGAGATGTTGGCTTCAATGGCGCCTTCCAAAATGGATGAGATGTCATGGGTCAGCGAGCTGCCCAACCAATTGGGGCTGTTGGCTTGCAAAGAGGACAGTTGGGCCTTGGTGCAGCTGGCGGTGTTTTGCTGTAGCCACTTTTCAGCCCGCTCAGCCCTGAGCTGTGGGTTGTGGGTTTTCAGGGCCAGAGACTTGAAATGGGCCACAAAACACCCGCCGACTTGACTGCCTTGAGCCAAAGTTTGGCTGGCAAACAGAACAAGCCCGGCAGCAGCGAATCCGATACCCGCAATTTTCAACATGGTGTTTGTCCCGGAACGCTTTGGATCGGGCCCGTCAGCAGGCCCGCGAATGAAATGACTTGTTTGTATCGGCAGATGTAGCCCAAGCTTGAGTCAAGCAACCCATCATAGTAGACAAGCGCATTCACGCCAGAATGCCCTCAAAGTGGGGGGTGGTGGTCGAGGGCGGACTCACCCTGTCTGGGTCAATCGAGCGGGCGGAACCCCAGCACGATCAAAGGCGGCACCCGGCCATCGGTGTCCTTGGGCAGGATTTCGGTTTTGTCGATGGCCCGCAGCACGGCGTCGTCCCAGGCCTTGTTGCCGCTGGACTGCACGATGCGGCGGCTGGTGATGGTGCCGTCGGGGGCCACACGCACTTCCACTTCGGCGCGCGGGTTGCCAACCACCTCACCCGGATAGGTGATGTTGGGTTTGATGCGGCCGACCAAGCGGCCGGCATAACTGGCCGAGGGCCCCGAGGATTTGAGCGCTGTGCCCGTGGCATTCGGGCCACCCGATGCGCCGGCCATGCCCTGCATGCGTTGCAGATTTTCCTGGCGCATGGCGTCCGCGCGGGCTTCATCTTCCTTGTCTTGCTTGGCTTTTTGGGCTTGCTCCTGCTGGCGTTTTTTCTCGTCGGCCTTGGTTTTTTCAGCGGCTTTTTTCTTGTCCAGTTCTTTCTTTTCCTGGGCCGCTTTTTCCTGCGCAGCCTTGTCCCTCGCGGCCTTGTCCTTAGCGGCTTTTTCTTTCTCGGCCTTTTCCTTCTCGGCTTTTTCTTCGGCTTCTTTTTTCTTCTTCTCCAGGGCCTTGCGTTGGCGCTCGGCCGCTTCTTTCTTTTTCTGGTCTTCCAGTTTTTTCTTTTCGAGCGCAATTTGCGCGTCACGCAAACTGTTGTCAGGCTCCGGTTCGGGGGCGGGCCGGGGTGGCTTGCTGGGCTTGGGAGGCTCGCGCTGAGGCACTGGCTCGGGCGGCGGAGGCTCTTGCAGTCTGGGCGCCGCCGCTTGGGGCACGGCCGACCACAGCTCGGCTTCGGCCTGCAGAGTTTGGGGCTGGGTTTTCCAGGCGGTGGCCAGACCCAAGGCCAGGAACAAGGCCAGATGCGCTGCACCGGCAACCCCCCAGGCGCGGCCCATGCCCGGCGGGGCCGGGGGCGCGAACTCCCGGGG
>NZ_JAFEIF010000034.1 GCF_017848645.1 Limnohabitans sp.
CCGCCCACACTCACCGGCCCGGGTGTGCTGGCCCCCACGCCTGCGCGGCCGCTGACTTGGCCGGAGCCATTGACCCCGACCCCCACGCCCACCGGGCCGGACTGGGCATTCACCCCCGCACTCACACCGCCCGTGCCCACATTCACGCCGATAGACACACCGGGCAGGATGGGCACATTCACACCGATGCCCGCGCCTGTGTGGACGTTGCTGCAGCCGGTCAGGCCCACAGCCAAGGTCAACCAAGCCAGGGTGTTGTTCAGACGGGGGCGCACGGCCGAGGGTTTTTGCAGGGATGTCATGCGTGGATTGGACCACCGTTCAGCCGGAGATTTGTAAGCCATTGTGAACAGCGGCCCAAAGCGAAGATCAGCTCAGCAAAGCATTCACCCGTTTCACATAAGCCGCTGGGTCTTCGGGCAAACCGCCTTCGGCCAGCAGGGCCTGGTCAAACAGGATGTGGGCCAGGTCGTGGAAATGGACAGAGCCATCGAGCTTTTTGACCAGCGCGTGTTCGGGGTTGACTTCGAGCACGGGTTTGACTTCAGGGGCTTGTTGACCGGCTTGCTTGAGCATGCGGGCCAGTTGCATGCTCATGCCGTCGTCGGTCACCACCAGGCAGGCGGGGCTGTCCACCAAGCGGCTGGTCACGCGCACGTCTTCGGCTTTGTCTTTGAGCGCTTCTTTGAGCTTCGCCAGCACGGGCTTGAAGGTTTCAGCCGCGTCTTCTGCCGCTTTCTTTTCTTCTTCGTCTTGCAGCTTGCCCAGGTCAAACGCGCCCTTGGCCACGCTTTGCAACGGGGTGCCATCGAACTCGTGCACAAAGTTCAGCGCCCACTCGTCCACGCGGTCGGTCATCAGCAAGACTTCGATGCCTTTTTTCTTGAAGACTTCGAGCTGCGGGCTGTTTTTGGCAGCGGCCAGGGTGTCGGCGGTGATGTAGTAAATCGCGTCCTGGCCTTCCTTCATGCGGGCTTTGTAGTCAGCAAAGCTCACGCTCACGGTGTCGCTGGTGGTCGATGCAAAACGCAGCAGCTTGGACAGACGGTCTTTGTTGCCAAAGTCTTCGCCCAAGCCTTCTTTGAGCACCGCGCCGAACTCGGCGTAGAACTTGGTGTATTGGCCCAGCTTGGCTTTGTCTTCGTCGCTCAGAACGTCGGTGACCCCTTCGGTGGTTTCTGGGGCCTTGTCGTGTTTGGCCAGGTCTTCCAGCATCGACAACACACGCTTGGTGCAGCCTTCGCGGATGGCTTTGACGTCGCGGCTTTCTTGCAGCAGCTCGCGGCTCACGTTCAGCGGCAGGTCGGCCGAGTCCACCACACCTTTCACAAAGCGCAGGTAGCTGGGCATCAGCGCTTCGGCTTCGTCCATGATGAACACGCGCTTGACGTACAGCTTGATGCCCGCCTTCTTGTCGCGGTTCCACAGGTCTTGTGGGGCCTTGGATGGGATGTAGAGCAGCTGGGTGTATTCGGTGCTGCCTTCCACGCGGTTGTGCGTCCAGGTCAGCGGGGCTTCAAAGTCGCGGCTGATCTGTTTGTAGAAGTCGGCGTATTGCTCGTCGCTGATGTCTTTCTTGGGGCGGGTCCACAAGGCACTGGCCTTGTTGATGGTTTCCCACTCGCCGGTCTTGACCATGCCACCGGGCTGACGGCCAGCTTCTTCGTTGTTCGGGTCGATCAGCTCGCCGTCTTTCCACTCTTCCTTTTCCATCAAGATGGGCAGGCTGATGTGGTCGGAGTATTTGCCGACGATTTCCTTGAGCTTCCAGGTGTTGGCGTACTCCAGCGCTTCTTCGCGCAGGTGCAAGATCACGCTGGTGCCGCGTTCGGCGCGGGTGATGGTCTCGACCTCAAAGTCGCCCGTGCCGCCGCTGATCCAGCGCACGCCCTCGGCCGCTGCTGCGCCTGCACGGCGGGTTTCGACAGTGATTTTCTCGGCGACGATAAAGCCCGAATAAAAGCCCACACCGAACTGGCCGATCAGCTGCGCATCCGACTTCTGGTCGCCGCTCAGCTTGCTCATGAAGTCCTTGGTGCCGCTCTTGGCAATCGTGCCCAGGTGGTCAATCGCTTCTTGCGCCGTCATGCCGATGCCGTTGTCGGTGATGGTCAGCGTCTTGGCGGTTTTGTCGAAAGCCAAACGCACTTGCAACTCGGGCGCGTCTTCGTACAAAGCGGTGTTGTTCAGTGCTTCAAAGCGCAGCTTGTCGCAGGCGTCCGAGGCGTTGGAGATCAGCTCGCGCAGGAAGATCTCCTGGTTGGAATACAGCGAGTGGGTGACCAGGTGCAGCAGTTGCGCGACTTCGGCCTGGAAGGCATGGGTTTGTTTGCTCATATCAATTCAAAGGGGTAAAAAACAAAAGATCAAAAAACCAAAACGCCCCTCAGTTGGGGGCGTCCAGGGGTGTTTCAAGAGGTGTTACTTGGCCAACGCGCCCACTTCTTTGTTCCACCGCTCCAGCAAGCGACGGCGTTCGGCGGATTTGCCGTATTTTTCAAAGTCGTATTTGATCAAGCGCACCTTGTCCATGGAGGGGATGCGCGGATCGGGCTTGAAGGTCTTGTTGGCAGGGCTTTGCAGGCTGTCGGCTTTGGCGCCGATGCTTTGGCCTTCAGGGCTCATGAGCCAGTCGTAGTAGCGTTTGGCGTTGGCTGCATTGCGTGCGCCTTTGACCAGGGCAATGCCGCCGATTTCGTAGCTGGTGCCTTCGCAAGGGGCCACGGTGGCCACGGGGTATTTGTTGTGCCGCCAGCCGTCAAAGCCGAAGATGAAGCTGATGCCCACGGCCACTTCGCCTTTGGCCACATTGGGCGCTTGCGCGGTGCCGCTGCGGGTGTATTGCGTCACGTTTTTGTGCAGGGTCTTCATGTATTCAAAAGCCGCGTCTTCGCCCATCATCTGCACCAGCCCCGCCAGGATGGTGTAGGCCGTGCCGCTGGACGCGGGGTGTGAAATTTCGACCTCGCCTTTGTAGATCGGCTTGATGACATCGGACCAGCACTTGGGCTCGGGCAGCTTCTTTTTCTTGAGCAGTTCGGTGTTCCAGCCAAAGCCAATGGCGCTGGTGTAGAAGCCGCCGACCATGTTTTGCGTCATGGCGTACTGGCGAACGCTCCAGCCGTGCAGGTCGTTCAGGTAGTCGGGTCGGTAGGGCGCCAGCAGACCGATTTCGGCGGCTTGTAAAAACGGATCGCCCGTGCCGCCCCACCAGATGTCGGTCTTGGGGTTGGCCGCTTCGGCGCGGATTTGAGCCAAGGCTTCACCGGTGGCTTTGCGGGTTTGGTTGACGGTGATGCCCGTGGCCTTGGTGAATTCCTTGGCGGCCATTTCGCACCAGCTTTGGTCGGTGCTGCAAATGGCATTGAGGCTGCCCGTTTGGGCTGAGGCGGTGCTGGCCAGCAATGCGGCCACAACGGCGACTGTGAACTTCATGGTCAAGGGGCGTCTCCTCAAGAGTGATGGGCTGGGCTTGGTGGGGGCACAAGTTCAGACTGTGCGGTCAGAACGATTCGTTCGGCCCCAAATACCGCCAAGTGCCCGCTGGCATTTGCCCCAACTGCACATTGCCCATGCGGATGCGTTTGAGGCCCACGACTTTCAGGCCGACTTGTTCGCACATGCGGCGAATCTGGCGTTTTTTGCCTTCGGTCAGCACAAAGCGCAATTGCTCGGGGTTTTGCCAGTCGACTTTGGCGGGCTTGAGGGGTTTGCCGTCCAGGCTCAGGCCGTGGCGAAGGCGCTCGAGCAGCGCCTTGGGGAAGACGGCTTGCACATTGGCACTCACGCGGTCGAAGTCGCCAATCACGGTGAGTTGGTTGGCTTTGCCGCCATAGGTGGCCGACGCGGCGGTGGCGGCAGCGGTGTTTTCGTGGCCGGTGTAGGCCACGCGCACCAAATATTCCTTTTCCATCTCCGAGTCTTCGCCGATCAGCTGACGCGCCACGCGGCCGTCTTGCGTCAACACCAAAAGGCCCGTGGAGTCGATGTCCAGGCGTCCGGCCGGGGCCAAGCCGCGCAGGTGCGGCGGGGTGAAGCGCAGCTTGGACGGGTCGCCGCCCCAGTGGCTGCGCGGGTTGATCAGGGTGATGGCCGGTTCGTGCCCGTCTTCGGCCTGGCCGCTCACATAGCCCATGGGCTTGTGCAGCAAGATGGTGACTTGCCGGTCTTGCTGTTGCTCGGCGGCTTTCTCGATGGTGATGCGGTCCGACAGCGTGACCTGCTGGCCCATGGTCGCGGGCTGGCCGTTGACGAACACCCAGCCTTGCTCGATCCAGGCATCGGCTTCACGGCGCGAGCACATGCGCAGCTCGGCCATGCGTTTGTTCAGGCGCGAGGTGCCGCTGGGCGTGGCGGCTTCGCCCTTGCCTTCGGGGCGGGGGGCGCG
>NZ_JAFEIF010000037.1 GCF_017848645.1 Limnohabitans sp.
GTTTTCAGGGTGCCCAACAATTGGTGCAGTTGCTCTTGCTGCTGCGCGGGCAGGGGCGAGAGCAACTCGACCACCCAACTTTCATGGGCAGTGGCCATGGCGGCGAAAGCCTCGCGACCCGCTGGCGTCAGGTGCACCGCATACGCACGTCGGTCCCCGGGCTGGGGTTGCCGCTGCACGAGTTGTTCTTTTTCCAGTTGGTCCACGATGCTGGTGACGTTGCCACCCGTGACCATCATGCGGCGCGAGAGTTCACCCATGGACAGGCCTTGCGCTTCTCTTTCGAGTTGGGCCATCAGGTCAAAGCGCGGCAGCGTGATGCCAAACTGCTCGCGCAAGCGTTGGCGGATGGTGTCTTCGATGCGGGTGGTGGCCGAGAGCAGGCGCAACCACAGGCGCAGCGAGGCGTGGTGGTCGGCGTGGGCGCGCACCTCCATGTCGGTGTGGCGCGCATTCATCCTGCCAGCTCTCCACCGTCGATGGCAATCGCCTGGCCGTTGATCGCGTCGCTGCCCGCCGCGCACAGCCACAACACGCTTTGCGCCACTTCGTGCGGTTGCACCAGGCGCTGCTGCGGGTTGCTGGCGGCCAGCGCTTGGCGCGCTTCGGCCTCGCTCTTGCCCGTTTTGCTCACGATGTTCTGCACCGCCTCACGCACGATGTCGGTCTCGGTGTAGCCGGGGCAAATCGCGTTCACCGTCACGCCTTTGCGCGCCAACTCCAGCGCCAAGGCCTTGGTGAGGCCCACCACGCCGTGCTTGGCCGCGACATAGGCGCTCACGTAGGCATAGCCTTTGAGGCCCGCTGTGCTGGCGATGTTGACGATGCGCCCGGGCGTGCCTGCTTGCGCTGCCTCGAGCATGCCGGGCAGCACCGCCTGAATGCAGTGGTAGGTGCCTGTGAGGTTGACGTTCAGCATCTGCTGCCACATGGCGGCATCGGTCTTGGCAAAGGGCGCGCTGTGCGCTTGGCCCGCGTTGTTGACCAAGATGTTCACCGGGCCCAAACGGGCCTGCGCTTGCTGCACCGCCGCTTGCACCGCCTGTTCGTCCCCCACATCCATGGTCGCAATCAACACCGCCACATCGGGCACTTGCGCACGCAGGGCTTCGGCTTGCGCCTGCAGCTTGTCGTGCGAGCGGCCACACAGGGTCAAGCGGCAACCCGCTTGCGCGAGAGCCAGCGCGATGGCCGCACCGATGCCCGCGCCCGCGCCTGTGATGAGGGCATGGCGACCTTGCATCTCAGTCCCCTTTGGTCGCCGATTGCTGTGCGCGCTCGCGGGCAAACCCGGCTTCGAGTTGCGGCTTGCCCGACACGTAAGCGCGTGGCCAAGCGATGTCTTTGAAGCCGATGCGTGCGGCTTCGGTCAAGGTCCATGCTGGATTGGCCAGGTGCGGGCGGGCCACAGCGCACAGGTCGGCTCGACCAGCGGCCAGGATGCTGTTGACGTGGTCGGCCTCAGAGATGGCCCCCACTGCGATGGTGGCGATGCCCGCTTCTTGTCGGATGCGGTCTGCAAACGGGGTTTGGTACATGCGGCCGTAAGTGGGCTTTTGTTGCGCACTGACTTGGCCCGATGAGCAATCGATCATGTCGGCGCCTGCGGCCTTGAAGGCGCGGGCAATCTCGACCGCGTCGGTCGGCGTGATGCCACCTTCGACCCAGTCGTGCGCCGAAATGCGCACCGACATGGGCAGGTCTTTGGGCCATGCGGCACGCACGGCGGCAAACACTTCGAGTGGGTAACGCAGGCGGTTTTCGAGCGAGCCGCCGTATTCGTCGTTGCGTTGGTTGGTGAGCGGGCTGATGAAGCTCGACAGCAAATAACCGTGGGCGCAGTGCAGTTCCAACCAGTCAAACCCGGCTTGTGCTGCGCGTTGGGTGCTAGCCACGAATTCTGCGGTCACGCGGTCCATGTCCTCACGCGTCATGGCACGGGGCACATCGCCATGGGGCAAATAGGGGATGGCCGATGCCGCGATGAGCGACCAGTTGCCTTCTGCATCGTCTGCGGGCACAGGCTGGTCCATGCCCGGCCCTTGCCAGGGGCGGCAGGTCGATCCTTTGGGGCCGGCATGGCCAATCTGCAGGCCGATTTTCGCGTCAGACTTGGCGTGCACCCAGTCCACAATCTTGGCAAAGTCGTGGGTCTGCTGGTCATTCCACAGACCCGGGCAGCCGTGCGTGATGCGCCCATCGGCACTTGGTGCGGTCATCTCGACCATCACCAAGCCTGCGCCGCCCATGGCGCGAGCGCCCAGGTGCACCAGGTGGTCATCGCCTGCACGACCGTCCACCGCCATGTATTGCGCCATGGGTGACACCACCACACGGTTCTTGAGCGTGACCGAGCGCAGGGTGTAAGGCGTGAACATGGGGGGGCGAATGCCCGGCATGGCTGTGCGCCCTGCAAACCAGGCCTCGTAACCTTCGAGCCAGGCCTTGTCGCGCAAGCGCAAATTCTCGTGGCTGATGCGCTGGCTGCGCGTGAGCATGGAGTACATGAACTGCTCGGGCTCGAGCTGGTCACAGTAGCGCTCGCCACAGACCTCGAACCATTCCATCGCGTTCCAGGCCGCGTTTTGCAATCGGATGACGTCAATTTCGCGCACGGCTTGGTAATGTTTCAGCACTTCAGGAATGCGGTCGGCGGTGTCGCCCAGCGCCTTGAACTGGCGCACCAGCTCGATCGCGTCTTCTAATGCGAGCTTGGTGCCCGAGCCGATCGCAAAGTGCGCCGTGTGCACCGCGTCGCCCATCAGCACCACATGGCTGTTGCCGTTGAAGTGCGACCAGTTGGCGCACTTGACGCGTTGAAAGTTGAGCCAGGCCGAGCCACGCAGGTGGCGGGCGTTGGTCATCAGCTTTTCGCCTTGCAGGTTTTTGGCAAAGAGCTTTTCACAGAAGGTAATCGAGGCGTCCTGGTCGGCCTTGTCCAGGCCATGCGCCAGCCAGACATGCTCGGGGCACTCGACGATGAAGGTGGATGTTTGGTTGTCGAATTTGTAGACGTGCGCTTGAAACCAGCCGTGCTCGGTCTTTTCGAACAAAAAGGTGAAGGCGTCGTATTGGCGGTTGGTGCCCAGCCAGATGAAGCGGTTAGGACGGGTGACGATGTCGGGTTTGAAAATTTCCGGTGTCCGGCTGCGCACACGAGAGTTGACACCATCGCTGGCAATGATGAGATCGGCATCAGGAAAGTCCAGATCCGAGTTCACGTCTTGCTCGAACATGAGTTTGACGCCTACCTGTTCACAGCGGTCTTGCAGGATGTTGAGTAACTTTTTACGGGCAATGCCGACAAAACCATGACCGCCCGAGCGGATCACACGGTTCTTGATGTGCAGCTCTATGTCATCCCAATGGTTGAAAGCTTGCTCCACCTCGGCAGCGGTTTCACTGTCCCACTGGCGCATGTTGGCGAGCGTTTTATCAGAAAACACTACGCCCCAGCCAAAGGTGTCGTAAGGCTTGTTGCGCTCGACCACGGTGATGTCGTGGTGCGATCCTAGCTTTTTCATCAGCAACGCGAAGTACAAACCCGAAGGACCACCGCCAATGCACACGATTTTCATGATTGCTCTCTTGACTCGGGGCCACAATGGCACCACTCGATGCCTATATATTTGAAGCCTGAAGTATTTGAGCGAGAAGATAAATTGTCAATCGGGTACTAACCCTTGAATGGTGAAGGAAAATTGGGGGTGAAGGCCGAGCGCTTACGGGAAGAATGCGTCGCACAAAGCAAAACGCCCCACCGAACGGTGAGGCGTTTTGGGCTGTTAGAAGCCTGACGATGTCCTACTTTCACACGGGAACCCGCACTATCATCGGCGCTAAGTCGT
>NZ_JAFEIF010000018.1 GCF_017848645.1 Limnohabitans sp.
GCACTTGACGCTGGCCGACCATGTGCACATTTCAGCGGCCTCTGTGGTGACCCGGTCCATATTGCAGCCGGGGCAATACACCGGCATGTTCCCTTTGGACAGCAATGCCAACTGGGAAAAGAACGCCGCCAGCCTCAAACAACTTTCCCGCTTGCGTGAACGCATCAAGGCGCTGGAGAGCGAGATTCAAAATAACAAGGAAACATGACCATGATGGACATCCACAAAATTCTCAAACAGCTGCCGCACCGCTACCCCATCTTGCTGGTGGACCGCGTGCTTGAACTCGAAAAAGGCGTCCGCATCAAGGCGCTGAAAAACGTGTCCATCAACGAGCCGCACTTTCAGGGGCACTTTCCGCACCGCCCGGTGATGCCGGGGGTGCTGATGCTCGAAGCCCTGGCCCAGGCGGCTGCTTTGCTGGCTTTCGACACCTTGGGTGAGACACCCGATGATCAGACCGTGTATTACTTTGCGGGCATCGATGGTGCACGCTTCAAGCGCCCGGTGGAGCCTGGCGATCAGCTGATCCTGGAGGTGGAGCTCGACCGCATGAAGGCCGGCATCTTCAAGTTCAAGGCACGCGCCAAGGTGGGCGACGAGATTGCCACCGAAGCCGAGTTGATGTGCACCATGCGGAAAATTCCACAGGCTTGAGCACCATGAGCCAAATCCATCCTACGGCCATCATCAGCCCTGGGGCTGAGCTTGACACGTCGGTGAGCGTGGGGCCTTACACCGTGATCGGGCCGCATGTGCGCATCGGTGCAGGAACCACTGTGGCCAGCCACTGCGTGATCGAGGGCCACACCACGATTGGCCGCGACAACCGGATTTTCCAGTTCAGCTCCTTGGGTGCAGTGCCCCAGGACAAGAAGTACAACAACGAGCCTTGTGAGTTGGTGATCGGAGACCGCAACACCATCCGCGAGTTTTGCACCTTCAACATCGGCTCGCCTGGCGACCGGGCTGTGACGTCGGTGGGCCACGACAACTGGATCATGGCCTATGTGCATTTGGCGCACGATTGCCAAGTGGGCAACCACACGATTTTTGCCAATAACACGCAACTCGCAGGCCATGTGGTGGTCGACGATTGGGTGATCCTGGGCGGCTTCACCGTGGTGCACCAGTTCTGCCGCATTGGGGCGCACAGTTTCACGGCCATGAACTCTTTGCTGTTTGCCGATCTGCCGCCTTTTGTGATGGCGCAAGGCCAGCCTGCACAAGCGCGTTCGATGAACTTTGAAGGCTTGCGCCGCCGTGGCTTTTCGGCCGAACGCATCAGTGCCGTCAAAGCCATGCACAAAGCGCTTTACCGTGATGGCTTGTCGCTCGGTGATGCCATGGCCCGCATTGCCGCTTTGGCCGTCGACAAGCCCGAGGCCCAGCCTGATGTGGACATGATGCTGGGCTTTTTGCAAGCCGCCTCACCTCAGCGCGGGATCGTGCGTTGACACAGCCCGCAGATTCGCCCCTGACCAAAGCCCCTGCGGGGGCTTTGTCCTTTGCCATGGTGGCCGGAGAGGCTTCGGGCGATCTGCTGGCGGGCTTGCTGATTCAGGGCCTGCACTCGCGCTGGCCACAGGCGCGTGGCGTGGGTATTGGTGGGCCACGGATGCTGGCCCAAGGTTTTGAGGCATGGTGGCCACACGAAAAGTTAGCCGTGCGGGGTTATGTCGAGGTGCTGCGCCATTACCGGGGCATCGTCGCCATTCGAGACCAGTTGCGTCAGCGTTTGCTGGCCCAGCCGCCCGACGTGTTCATCGGGGTGGATGCGCCCGATTTCAACCTCGATCTGGAAGCTCGGCTCAAAGCCGCAGGCATCCCCACGGTGCATTTTGTGTGCCCCTCGATCTGGGCCTGGCGCCCTGAGCGGATTGAGAAGATCCGGCGCAGCGTGGACCACATGCTGTGCATTTTTCCCTTCGAGCCCGCCTTGTTGGCCCAAGCGGGCATAGCGGCCACTTATGTCGGTCACCCACTGGCACAAACGATTCCCATGCACCCGGACCGATTGGCAGCCCGCCAAGCTCTGGGTCTGGATGCAGACAGGCCTGTGGTGGCGGTTTTGCCCGGCAGCAGGCAGTCCGAAATTGAACACCTGACGCCCCGCTTTGTCCAGGCTGCCCAAATCATGCAGCGACAAAACCCGGCCTTGCAATTTGTCTTGCCTGCCATCCCCAGCTTGCAGCCCCGCATTCAGGCGCTCATCGATGCGCAAGGTGGTGTGCCGGGGTTGCAGCTGCTTGCGGGGCAGTCGCACACCGCCTTGGCCGCGTGTGACCTGACCTTGATCGCCAGCGGCACGGCCACGCTGGAGGCGGCATTGTTCAAGCGGCCCATGGTGATTGGCTACCACATGAACTGGCTCAGCTGGCAAATCATGAAGCGCCAACAGCTTCAGCCTTGGGTGGGTTTGCCCAACATCCTGAGCGAGGACTTTGTGGTGCCCGAGTTTTTGCAGGACCGTTGCACGCCCGAAGCCCTGGCTCGGGCTTCTATGGATTGGTTGTCTGCACCTGAGCGCGTGGATGCTTTGCAATCCCGTTTTGAACAATTGCACCTGAACTTGCAGTGCGACACTGCAAAACTTGCGACCCATGCCCTCGAAAAAGTCCTCTCTCGCTAAGCAATCCGCTTTGCATTTCCATGTTTCTGGCTTGACAGCGGGCGTGGATGAGGCCGGTCGCGGACCTCTGGCGGGTCCCGTGGTGGCCGCTGCTGTGATCCTGGACGATTTGAATCCCATTCAAGGCCTGAACGACTCCAAAAAACTCACAGCCAAACGCCGTGAAACCCTGTTTGACGAGATCCGGGCGCGGGCCCTGTGTTTTGCGATTGCCGAGGCCAGCGTGCAGGAAATTGACCAAATCAACATCTTGCAAGCCACTTTGCTGGCCATGAAGCGGGCCGTTGAGGCTTTGCGTTTGCCCCCGAAGTTGGTGCTGGTCGATGGCAACCGCTTGCCCACCTTGTCGATTCGTGCCGAAGCCATCGTCCAAGGCGATGCGCTGGTGCCCGCCATCTCGGCCGCTTCGATTTTGGCCAAGGTGCACCGCGACCGTTTGTGCGAAGTGATGCACCAACAGTACCCCCTGTATGGTTTTGACCAGCACAAAGGCTACGGCACAGCCCAGCATTTGGCCGCTTTGCAAGCCCATGGCCCAGCGGCCTGCCACCGCATGACATTTGCCCCGGTGGCCAGGAGTGTGCGATGAAACCGATCAGCTCGCGGGACAACCCACAGCTCAAAGCCTGGCGGCGCTTGGCCCAGGACAGCACGGCTTACCGCAAGGCGGGGCAGTTCTGGCTGGAAGGCGATCACCTGTGCCGCGCCGCCTTGCAGCGCGGTGTGCGTCCGCTGCAGGTGGTGCTGACCGAGTCGTTTCAAGCCGAGCAGGGCGATGAGTGGCAGGGACTGACCGATCAGACCTTTGTGGTGCCCGATGCCTTGTTTGCCAGCTTGAGTGGCCTGGAGTCACCGGCCCGCGTGGGTTTTGTGGTGGCCTGGCAGGCGGCCCAAGAAGTGTTGCCAGATGCCGCCACAGTGGTGCTGGACCGATTGCAGGACGCGGGCAATGTGGGGGCCATCTTGCGTTGTGCCTCGGCCTTCGGTTACCGCCAAGTGTTGGCCATCAAGGGCACGGCGGCCTTGTGGTCGCCCAAGGTGCTGCGTGCGGGCATGGGAGCGCATTTTGGTCTGCACTTGGTGGAAGCGCTCAGCGAGGCCGATGTGGCAGATTTGCAGGTGCCTTTGCTCACCACCAGCTCTCACGAAGGGCCTTTTTTGCACGCCTTGCTGCAAGCGGGAAATTTGCCCCGAAAGTGTGCGTGGGTCTTTGGGCACGAAGGGCAGGGCGTCAGCGCCAGCCTGATGGCCACGGCCCATCATCAGGTGCGCATTGCCCAGCCGGGTGGCGAAGAATCGCTCAATGTGGCCACGGCAGCGGCCATTTGCTTGCACGCCAGCGCCACGTCAGGTCCTTGATCCATTTGCGGTTTGGCCGAAGGGGCTGAGGGCTTGATTTGTCAGGGTTTACTAGCAGTCCTCAGCTATAATGAGAGGCTTTCCCGCATCAACCTGTACGCCACAGTCCATCCCAGGCCCATTCCTCGAACAAGCAGCCAAAAAGAGATCTCTCTCTGGTGAGTGCTGAGGCGTACCCGAACTATTCCGGAGAACCCAGTGCTTTTGTCTCTTCAGGGAACCTTCCCGCCCGCCATCCTGGCGCTTGCAGACGGCACGGTCTTTATCGGCAACTCGATTGGAGCCACCGGCTCCACCGTCGGCGAAGTGGTGTTCAACACCTCGCTCACCGGCTACCAGGAAATCCTCACTGACCCCAGCTATTGCCAGCAGATCGTCACCCTGACGTACCCGCACATCGGCAACTACGGTGTCAACGTGGAAGACATCGAATCCGAGAAAGTCCATGCCGCAGGCCTCATCATCAAAGACCTGCCTTTGGTGGCGAGCAACTTCCGCTCCAGCCAAACCTTGTCGTCCTACCTGGTGGATGCCGGCACGGTCGCCATTGCGAACATCGACACCCGCCAACTGACCCGCATCTTGCGCACAAAGGGTGCCCAAAACGGTGCCATTGTGGGGCTGGCCAAAGGTCAAGAGGTCACCCAAGCGGTCATTGACCAGGCGATTGCCGCAGCCCAGGCGGCCCCCAACATGGCGGGTCTCGATTTGGCGCAACAAGTCACCGTGGCCCAGCCTTACGACTGGACCCAAACCGAATGGCAACTGGGTGCCGGGTATGGCAAGCAGACCGCCCCCAAGTTCCATGTGGTGGCGTACGACTTCGGTGTGAAGAAAAACATCTTGCGCATGCTGGCTGAGCGCGGCTGCAAAGTGACTGTGGTCCCTGCCAAGACGCCTGCGGCGGAAGTGCTCAAGCACAAACCAGACGGCATCTTCTTGTCCAACGGCCCTGGCGATCCACAGCCTTGTGACTACGCGATTGCGGCGGCGGCCGAGTTGATTGAAACCGGTATCCCCACATTTGGCATTTGCCTGGGCCACCAGATCATGGCTTTGGCCAGCGGCGCGAAAACTTTCAAGATGAAGTTTGGCCACCACGGCGCCAACCACCCCGTCAAAGACCTCGACTCAGGTCGCGTGTCCATCACCAGCCAAAACCACGGCTTTGCGGTGGACGAAAAGTCCTTGCCCGCCAACTTGCGTGCCACACACGTGTCCTTGTTTGACGGCACCTTGCAGGGCCTGGCCCGCACCGACAAGCCTGCGTTCTGCTTCCAGGGTCACCCCGAAGCGTCGCCTGGCCCGCACGACATTGCTTACCTCTTTGACCGCTTCATCAAACTGATGGAGGCGAAATAACATGCCAAAGCGCACCGACCTCAAAAGCATCCTCATCATTGGCGCGGGCCCGATCATCATTGGTCAGGCCTGCGAGTTCGATTACTCCGGCGTGCAGGCTTGCAAAGCTTTGCGCGAAGAGGGCTACAAAGTCATCTTGATCAACAGCAACCCTGCCACGATCATGACCGACCCGGCCACGGCCGATGTGACCTACATCGAGCCCATCACTTGGCAAACCGTCGAGAAGATCATCGCCAAAGAGCGCCCCGATGCGATCTTGCCTACCATGGGAGGCCAAACTGCGCTGAACTGCGCTTTGGACTTGTGGCACCACGGCGTGCTCGAAAAGTACAAGGTCGAGCTGATTGGCGCGACACCCGAGGCCATCGACAAAGCCGAAGACCGCTTGAAGTTCAAGGACGCCATGACCAAGATTGGTCTGGGTTCGGCCCGCTCCGGCATTGCCCACAGCATGGAAGAAGCGTGGGACGTGCAAAAGACCTTGGGTTTCCCAACAGTCATCCGCCCCAGCTTCACCTTGGGCGGTACGGGCGGCGGCATTGCTTACAACCCTGAAGAGTTCGAGATCATTTGCAAGCGCGGTTTGGAGGCTTCGCCTACCACCGAGCTGCTGATTGAAGAATCCTTGCTCGGCTGGAAAGAGTACGAGATGGAAGTGGTGCGCGACAAAGCGGACAACTGCATCATCGTGTGCTCGATCGAAAACCTGGACCCCATGGGCGTGCACACGGGCGACTCGATCACCGTGGCCCCAGCCCAGACGCTGACCGACAAGGAATACCAGATTTTGCGCAATGCCTCTTTGGCCGTTTTGCGTGAAATCGGTGTGGACACGGGCGGCTCGAACGTGCAGTTCTCGATCAACCCCAAAGACGGCCGCATGGTCGTCATCGAGATGAACCCCCGCGTGTCGCGCTCCTCGGCTTTGGCTTCCAAAGCCACGGGTTTCCCGATTGCCAAAGTGGCAGCCAAGTTGGCTGTGGGCTACACGCTCGACGAGTTGCGCAACGACATCACGGGCGGTGCCACGCCAGCCTCGTTTGAGCCATCGATCGACTACGTGGTCACCAAGATTCCCCGTTTTGCATTCGAGAAGTTCCCAACGGCCGACAGCCGTTTGACCACCCAAATGAAATCGGTGGGCGAGGTGATGGCCATGGGCCGCACCTTCCAAGAGTCGTTCCAGAAAGCCCTGCGCGGTCTGGAAGTTGGCGTGGACGGCATGAACGAGAAAACCCAAGACCGCGAAGTGCTCGAGAAAGAACTGGGCGAGCCCGGTCCTGAGCGCATTTGGTACGTGGGCGATGCCTTTGCCATGGGCCTGAGTGTTGACGAGGTGTTTGCCTTGACCAAGATCGACCCTTGGTTCCTGGTGCAGATCGAAGAGATCGTCAAGATCGAATTGGAACTGGAAACCACCACACTCGAAGCCATCACGGCCGACGAGTTGCGTGCGCTCAAGAAGAAGGGCTTCTCGGACCGCCGCTTGGCCAAGTTGCTCAAAACCACCGAGCACGTGGTGCGTGCCCGTCGTCATGCCCTGAACATCCGCCCCGTCTATAAGCGCGTGGACACCTGCGCGGCCGAGTTCTCGACCGACACCGCCTACATGTACTCGTGCTACGAGGGCAATGGCGACGGTGAGTGCGAAGCCGAACCCACCACCAACAAGAAAATCATGGTCTTAGGTGGCGGTCCGAACCGCATCGGTCAAGGCATCGAGTTTGACTACTGCTGCGTGCACGCCGCCTTGGCCATGCGCGAAGACGGTTACGAAACCATCATGGTCAACTGCAACCCCGAAACCGTGTCGACCGATTACGACACCTCGGATCGCTTGTACTTTGAGCCCGTCACTTTGGAAGACGTGCTTGAAATCGTCGACAAGGAAAAGCCCACAGGCGTCATCGTGCAATACGGTGGCCAAACGCCTTTGAAGCTCGCTTTGGATCTGGAAGCTGCGGGCGTGCCCATCATCGGCACCAGCCCTGACATGATCGACGCGGCCGAAGACCGTGAGCGTTTCCAGAAATTGCTGCAAGACTTGGGACTGCGTCAGCCCCCTAACGCCACAGCGCGCACCGAGCCAGAAGCTTTGGAAAAAGCGGCTGCTTTGGGATATCCCTTGGTCGTTCGCCCCAGCTACGTGCTCGGTGGCCGCGCCATGGAAATCGTGCACGAGCAGCGTGACCTCGAGCGTTACATGCGCGAAGCGGTCAAGGTGTCGCACGATTCCCCTGTGCTGCTCGACCGTTTCCTGAACGACGCCATCGAGTGCGATGTGGACTGCCTGCGCGACCCCGAAGGCAAGACCTTCATCGGTGGCGTGATGGAGCACATCGAACAAGCCGGTGTGCACAGCGGCGACTCGGCATGCTCCTTGCCGCCTTACTCGCTGTCGGCTGCCACGGTGGACGAGCTCAAGCGCCAATCGGCCGCCATGGCCGGTGCCTTGAACGTGGTGGGTTTGATGAACGTGCAGTTTGCCATCCAGCATGTGAACGGCCAAGACGTGATCTACGTGCTGGAAGTCAACCCCCGCGCGTCACGCACCGTGCCTTATGTCTCCAAAGCCACCGGCATCCAGTTGGCCAAGGTGGCGGCGCGTTGCATGGCAGGCCAGACTCTGGCTTCGCAAGGCATCACGAAAGAAGTCACACCCCCGTATTTCAGCGTGAAAGAAGCCGTCTTCCCCTTCGTGAAGTTCCCTGGCGTCGATACGATTCTCGGCCCCGAGATGAAGTCCACAGGCGAAGTCATGGGCGTGGGCAAAACCTTTGGCGAAGCCTTTGTGAAGAGCCAATTGGGCGCTGGCACCAAGTTGCCACGCCCCACCAAAGCCGACGGCACGCCTTCGGGCAAGGTCTTCATCTCGGTGAAAAACAACGACAAGGCGCGTGCCATCGAAGTGGCACGTCAGTTGGTTGCACAAGGTTTTGCGTTGGTCGCCACCAAAGGCACAGCCAACGCGATGGCCGAAGCTGGGGTGAGCTGTGCCACGGTGAACAAAGTGACCGAAGGTCGCCCGCACATCGTGGACATGATCAAAAACAACGAAGTGGTGCTGGTCATCAACACGGTCGAAGAGCGCCGCAATGCGATCGCCGACTCGCGCCATATCCGCACTTCGGCCTTGCTCAACCGCGTCACGACCTTCACAACCATCGCAGGCGCGGAAGCGGCTGTCGAGGGCATGAAGTACATGGACCAGCTGGACGTGATTTCCATCCAGGAAATGCACGCGCAACTGGCGGCCTGATCCCCAGCCTGTCGCTCTGCACCCCTGATGGGGTGCAAGGCATAATGGCGTCAATGACCGCCGAGTTCCAAAGCTCGGCGGTTTGCTTTTGGAGAACCGAACATGTCAACCATCCCGATCACCAAACGAGGTGCTGAAAAACTCAAGGACGAGTTGCACCGCCTCAAAACGGTGGACCGCCCCGGCGTGATCCAGGCCATTGCCGAAGCGCGTGCCCAGGGTGACCTGAGCGAGAACGCCGAATACGATGCGGCCAAAGACCGTCAGGGCTTCATCGAAGGCCGTATTCAGGAAATCGAAGGCAAACTCTCGGCCGCGCAGATCATTGATCCGGCGTCGGTAGATGCGGGGGGCCGCGTGGTGTTTGGCACCACCGTCGAGCTCGAAGATGAGAGCTCGGGTGAGGCCGTGACCTACCAGATCGTGGGCGAGGACGAGGCCGACTTGAAACTGGGCTTGATCAACATCAGCAGCCCGATTGCACGCGCCTTGATTGGCAAGGAAGAGGGCGATGTGGCCGAAGTGCAAGCGCCGGGTGGCGTGCGCCGCTACGAAATTGTGGGCGTATCCTACGTTTGAGCCAAAACAAAGGCCGCTGTTTGGCGGCCTTGGTGGGTGGTGTCACCCCCAAGTGGGGGCGCTGTCATTGAAACCGGAGCCTTCAGTCCTGGCGTCCTTTTTTGACCGATTTTTGCTTGGGCTTGGCCCGTTTGATCTGGCCGCCAGCGGCCAGGCGCTGGTTGCCCAGCACACGAACGGTTTTGACCTCGGGGCGCTGACCGCCGCGTGAGCTGTATTTGAGGATCTTGAAGTCTCTTGGGCCGGCTTTGCGGTCTTCATCGACAGCTTTGAGCTTGTCCGGCTGTGGGCGCCACAGGATCAGCAGTTTGCCAATGTGCTGGATGGGCGCGGCGCTGAGTTGATCGGCCAGTTGCGCGAACATGGCTTCGCGTGCAGCGCGGTCATCGCCCAGCACGCGTATCTTGATCAGGCCGTGGGCGTTCAGGGCCGCTTCGGTTTCCTTGACGACCGCAGGGGTCAGGCCATCGCCGCCGATCATGACGACCGGATCAAGGTGGTGGGCATCGGCGCGAAAAACTTTGCGCTCGGCAGGTGTGAGTTGTATTTGGGGCATCCCCGTATTATCCCCGCAAGGACGCAAAAGAATGAAAGTCAAAACCAAAAGTAAAAAGGTTAACAAAGCCTGGTTGAACGACCATGTGAATGACACCTACGTGAAACTGGCCCTGAAAGAGGGTTACCGGGCGCGGGCGGCTTACAAACTCAAGGAAATCGACGAGACCCTAGGCCTGATCCGTCCCGGCCATTTGGTGGTGGACTTGGGCTCTGCGCCGGGTGCCTGGAGTCAGTACCTGCGCCGCCGCTTGTCCCCTGATGGTGCGGCCGTGGGCGAGCTCAACGGCAGCATCATCGCGCTGGACATTCTGCCCATGGACCCGGTGGAGGGGGTGCAGTTCATTCAGGGGGATTTTCGTGAAAACGAAGTCGCCGCCTTGCTGGAGGCGGCCTTGCAAGGGAGGCAGGCCGATGTGGTGGTGTCCGACATGGCCCCCAACCTGTCCGGCATCGAATCGTCAGATGCGGCGCGGGTCCAGCATTTGATCGAGCTGGCCGTGGAATTTGCACAAAACCACATGAAGCCGCAGGGCGCCTTGGTGGTCAAGGTCTTTCACGGCAGCGGCTACAGCCAGATCGTCAAGATGTTCAAGGAGACCTTCAAGGTGGTCAAGCCGATCAAGCCCAAATCCTCCCGGGACAAGTCTTCGGAGACTTTTTTGGTGGGCATGGGCCTGATTCATGGGGCTTGATGCCTTAATTCCGAGCTTTTAGAGGGCCAAAACCCCTTGCTTGTGTCGCCAGGGCTTCTGGCAGGCCTAGAATGGTGACAGTCATTTTTTTCGATTGGAGTCTCTCTTGAATAACCCCTGGTTTTCCAAAATTGCCGTCTGGATGGTGATTGCCATGGTGCTGTTCACCTTGTTCAAGCAATTTGACAACCGTGGTGTCGCTGGTGCGAACGCCATTGGTTACTCTGATTTTTTGGAAGAGGTGCGCAGCAACCGGATCAAGAGCGCCACGATTTCCGAGAGCCCTGGCGGTACTGAAATCCTGGCTGTCACGGTCGATGACCGCCGCATCAAGACCACCGCCACTTACCTGGACCGCGGTCTGGTGGGTGATTTGATCAGCAGCGGCATCAAGTTCGATGTCAAGCCCCGCGAGGAGGGCTCTTTGCTCATGACCTTGCTGGTCAGCTGGGGCCCCATGCTCTTGCTCATTGGTGTGTGGGTCTACTTCATGCGCCAAATGCAAGGCGGTGGCAAAGGCGGTGCTTTCAGCTTTGGCAAGTCCAAGGCGCGCATGATGGACGAAAACAACAACAACACCACGTTTGCCGATGTGGCTGGTTGCGACGAAGCCAAGGAAGAAGTCAAAGAGGTGGTTGACTTCCTGAAGGACCCTCAGCGCTTCCAGAAACTGGGCGGTCGCATTCCCCGTGGTTTGCTGTTGGTGGGGCCTCCCGGAACAGGTAAGACCCTGCTGGCCAAAAGCATCGCTGGCGAAGCCAAAGTGCCGTTTTTCAGCATTTCTGGCTCTGATTTTGTCGAGATGTTTGTGGGTGTGGGTGCTTCCCGCGTTCGCGACATGTTCGAAAACGCCAAAAAGAACGCGCCTTGCATCATTTTCATTGACGAAATCGACGCGGTGGGTCGCCAGCGTGGCGCTGGCCTGGGTGGTGGCAATGACGAGCGCGAGCAAACCCTCAACCAGATGCTGGTCGAGATGGACGGTTTTGAGACCAACCTGGGTGTGATCGTTGTGGCGGCCACCAACCGCCCGGACATTCTGGACGCTGCTTTGTTGCGCCCCGGCCGTTTTGACCGTCAGGTCTATGTGACCTTGCCCGACATCCGTGGTCGTGAGCAAATCCTGAACGTGCACATGCGCAAAGTCCCGATTGGCCAGGACGTGAACGCGGCGGTGATCGCCCGTGGTACGCCCGGCATGAGCGGTGCCGATCTGGCCAACCTGTGCAACGAGGCGGCCTTGATGGCAGCGCGTCGCAATGCCCGCGTGGTGGAGATGGTCGACTTTGAAAAGGCCAAGGACAAGATCCTGATGGGCCCTGAGCGCAAGAGCATGGTCATGCCCGAGGAAGAGCGCCGCAACACGGCTTACCACGAAGCGGGGCACGCCCTCATCGGCAATTTGCTGCCCAAGTGCGATCCGGTGCACAAGGTCACCATCATTCCCCGTGGCCGCGCCCTGGGTGTGACCATGAGCTTGCCCGAGAAGGACCGCTACAGCTACGACAAGGAGTTCATGCTCAACCAAATCAGCATGCTGTTTGGTGGGCGTATTGCCGAAGAGGTCTTCATGAACCAGATGACCACGGGTGCCAGCAACGACTTCGAGCGGGCCACCTCCATTGCCCGCGACATGGTCATGCGTTACGGCATGACCGATGCCTTGGGCCCGATGGTGTATGCCGAAAACGAAGGCGAAGTGTTCTTGGGCCGCTCGGTCACCAAGACCACCAACATGAGCGAGGCCACCATGCAAAAGGTCGACTTGGAAGTGCGCCGCATCATCGACGAGCAGTACAGCCTGGCGCGTCGTTTGATTGAGGAACACAGCGCTCAGATGCACGCTATGGCCAAGGCCTTGCTGGAATGGGAAACCATCGACAAAGACCAGATCGCCGACATCATGGCGGGCCGCGATCCCTTGCCGCCCAAGGACTTTACCCCCCGCACGCCCCCCTCTGGCGGCAACAGCGGTGGTGGCTCTCCAGTCGTCCAGCCTGAACCCGCCACGACAGCGGCCTGATCGGGCGTTGACTTGCCAATGAGACAACGGGGCCTGCGGGCCCCGTTTTCAATCGTTTTTTCTTTTTGTTTTGTTTGAAAGTCGCTTGCTGCATGCATTGGCAAACCACTCGTTTTCAACTGGACCTTTCGCGCCCTTGCGTCATGGGCATCGTGAACCTGACACCTGACTCTTTCTCGGATGGCGGGCAGCACGCACAGGGCTCGCAGGCCTTGCGGCATGCTGAGCTGCTGCTGCGTGAAGGGGCTGGCATTCTGGATGTGGGGGCGGAGTCTACCCGGCCCGGTGCCCAAGCGGTGCCGCTGGACGAGGAGTTGGCGCGTTTGATGCCTTTTTTGCGCGAGGCCGTGCGCTGGCAGGTGCCGATCTCGGTGGATACCTACAAGCCCGAGGTGATGCAGGTGGTGCTGGACTTGGGTGTGGACATCGTCAACGATATTTGGGCTTTGCGGCAGCCCGGTGCCGAGCGTGTGGTGGCGGCCCATCCATCGTGTGGGGTGTGCTTGATGCACATGCACCGGGACCCGCAGACCATGCAGCTGCAGACCATGAGCGGTGATGTGGTCAGCGCCGTTCATCAGTTTTTGCAAGCGCGCCAGCAAAGCCTGGTGGCGCAAGGCGTTGATGCGGCCCGATTGGTGCTGGATCCGGGCATTGGCTTTGGCAAAACCGTGGTTCAGAACTTTGAATTGCTGGCCCGTCAATCGGTCTTGATGGCGCTGGATCGTCCTGTGATGGCTGCCTGGTCCCGAAAGTCGTCCTTGGGGGCGGTGTTGGCGCAGGATGGGCCTATTCCCCCACCTTTGGAGCGCTTGTCGGCCAGTGTAGCTGCGGCTTTGATGGCGGTGGAGCGGGGGGCACGTTTGGTCCGTGTGCACGATGTCAAGGCCACCGTGGACGCCCTTCGGGTCTGGCAGGCGGTGCATTCGGTCACTGCGCAGAATTGAGTGCAGGCGCACCTTGTTTGTCAGTCTAGGGTCCGACATGGGCCGTTAAAATTTGGCGATTGATTACAAAAAAAGGACTCAGGCATGGCGCGGCAATATTTCGGGACAGACGGCATTCGCGGCACAGTGGGACAAAGCCCAATCACGCCGGATTTCATCTTGCGTTTGGCCCATGCCGTGGGACGTGTGTTGAAGGCCCATGAAGCGCATCCGGTGGTTCTGATTGGCAAAGACACCCGCATTTCCGGTTACATGCTCGAAAGTGCTTTGGAGTCGGGCTTCAATTCAGCAGGCGTCGACGTGGTCTTGCTCGGGCCTGTGCCCACGCCAGCCGTGGCTTACCTGACGCGGGCGCAACGCGCTTCCTTGGGGGTGGTGATCAGCGCCAGCCACAACCCATTTGCCGACAATGGCATCAAGTTCTTCAGCGCGCAAGGCCAAAAATTGTCGGATGCCTGGGAAGAAACTGTCGAAGCCAGGCTGCAGGAGGCGCCGGTCTGGGTCGACTCGGCCGCCCTTGGCAAGACACGGCGCCTGGACGATGCAGCGGGCCGTTACATCGAGTTTTGCAAGAGCACCTTCTCCAACGACCTGACCCTCAAGGGCTTGAAGATCGTGGTGGACGCTGCCCACGGCGCGGCCTACCAGATCGCGCCCAAGGTCTTCCACGAACTAGGGGCCGAGGTGGTCGCCATCGGTTGTGCGCCCGATGGCCTGAACATCAACAAAGGCGTGGGCGCGACCCACCCCGAGGCCTTGGTGCAGGCGGTCAAGGACCACAGTGCCAACTACGGTGTGGCCCTCGATGGCGATGCCGACCGCTTGCAGTTGGTCGATGCCTCGGGGCGCTTGTTCAATGGCGATGAATTGTTGTACCTGATGGTCGCCGATCGCTTGGCCCGCGACGAAGCGGTGCCCGGTGCGGTGGGCACCTTGATGACCAACTTGGCGGTGGAAATCGCCCTCAAAAAGCGGGGCGTGCAATTTGAGCGGGCCAAAGTGGGCGACCGTTATGTGCTGGAGGTCCTGCACGACAAAGGCTGGTTGCTGGGCGGCGAAGGCTCGGGCCATTTGCTGGCCTTGGACAAGCACACCACGGGCGATGGGCTGGTCAGTGCTTTGCAGGTGTTGCAAGCCTGTGTCGGCAGCGGCCAGACCATGGCGCAGTTGCTCGAAGGCGTCAGCCTCTTTCCCCAAACCCTGATCAATGTGCGTTTGTCCCCCGGTTTTGATTGGCAAGGACACGCCCCATTGTGGGCGGCCAAACAAGCGGTCGAGACCGAGTTGGGTGACACCGGCCGGGTTTTGATTCGTGCCAGCGGCACCGAACCCTTGGTGCGCGTCATGGTCGAGGCGCGTGATGCAGTGCAAGCGCGTCAATGCGCCGAACGCCTGGCCGATACGCTTCGTTGAGCCTGGGTAAGGCTTCGCCGAGGTCTTACCGTTGCCATTTTGATGCTATCAAGGGCCTCTGACCTGCCGGGTCAGCGCTCAGTAAATCAGGCGCTCGGGCTTGATTTCCTGCAAGATGGTGGTCGCGATCTCTTCGATTGATTTGGTGGTGGTGGACAGCCAGCGTATGCCCGAGCGGCGCATCATGGCTTCGGCTTCCGAGACTTCCATGCGGCAGTTTTCGATGCTGGCGTAACGCGAGTTGGGGCGGCGTTCGGCGCGGATCTCGGCCAAGCGGTCCGGGTGGATGCTCAGGCCGAAGATTTTTTGCCGGTGCGGCACCAAGGCGGGGGGCAATTGCCTGCGGTCAAAATCTTCCGGGATCAGCGGGTAGTTGGCCGCTTTGAGGCCGTGCTGCATGGCCAGGTACAAACTGGTCGGGGTTTTACCGCTGCGGCTCACGCCCACCAAAATCACATCGGCCGATTCCAGATCCCGGTTCGACTGGCCATCGTCATGGGCCAATGAGAAGTTGATGGCCTCGATCCGGTCGTGGTATTCCTTGCTTTTGCTCACATCCGAAAAGCGGCCCACGCGGTGGTGCGACTTGATGCCCAGTTCCGCTTCCAGCGGGTTCACAAAGGTGCCGAACATGTCCAGCAGCATGCCTTGGCAGTGCTCCTGCAGCACCTTGAGCACATCCATGTTGACCAAGGTGGTGAACACAATGGGTTTGTTGCCTTCGGTCTCGGCCGTGTGGTTGATTTGCCGCACCGCTTGATGTGCTTTGTCGATGGTGTCGGTGAAGGGCAGCCGCACATGCCGCGTTTTCATGTCGAACTGGGCCAGGATGGCATTGCCAAAAGTTTCGGCGGTGATGCCCGTGCCGTCAGAGACGAAAAATACAGTGCGTTTTGACATGCGAGTAATTTATTTCAAATGCCGAGGTCAACAAGACCCCTAAAATCAGTCAATTATCCACAGCTGATCGATCGGGGTTCCATCAAAAGAACAACACAACCCTGACCTGCGCTCTGGAGCCCGGTTTTAACTTTGGAGCTTTAGCATGTCTGTTCTTTTCAGCGAGACCGCCCTGGTCGTTCCCTTTGAGTTGTTGCGCATGACCGATGTCGAGTCGGTCGGCGGCAAAAACGCCAGCTTGGGGGAGATGATTTCCCAGTTGCCTTCGGGTGTGCGCGTGCCCACAGGCTTTGCCACCACCGCCCACGCGTTCCGACAGTTTTTGGCCTTTGGCGGCCTGACCGAACGCATCAATGCGCGTTTGGATGCGCTGGACACCGAGGACGTGCGTGCCTTGGCCGTTGCCGGGGCCGAAATCCGCGCCATGGTCGAGGCCCAGCCTTTCCCGGCCGATCTGGAAAAAGCCATTCGTGAAGAATTTGTTCGCCTGCAAGGCAGCAACCCGGAGGCCTCGTTTGCGGTGCGCTCCTCGGCCACAGCCGAAGACTTGCCAGACGCTTCTTTCGCAGGCCAACAAGAAACCTTCCTGAACGTGGTCGGCATCGACGACGTGCTGCACAAGATGAAAGAGGTGTTCGCCTCGCTCTACAACGACCGCGCCATCAGCTACCGCGTGCACAAGGGTTTTGCCCATGCCGACGTGGCCTTGTCCGCGGGCGTGCAGCGCATGGTTCGCTCCGATCTGGGGGCGGCCGGCGTCATGTTCACCATCGACACCGAGTCCGGTTTTGAAGACGTGGTGTTCATCACCTCCAGCTACGGCCTGGGTGAAACGGTGGTGCAGGGCGCAGTCAACCCCGACGAGTTTTACGTGCACAAACCGATGCTGGCCGCAGGCAAGCGCAGCGTGATCCGTCGCAACTTGGGCTCCAAGCTGATCGAGATGGTGTTCGCCACCCCCGAAGAAAAAGCCGCCTCGGGCAAGCTGGTCAAAACCACCGATGTGCCCACCGAACTGCGCAACCGCTACAGCCTGACCGACGACGAGGTCGAGCAATTGGCCCGCTACGCGGTGGTGATCGAGCAGCATTACGGCCGCCCCATGGACATCGAGTGGGGCAAAGACGGCTCCGACGGTTTGCTCTACATCTTGCAAGCACGTCCCGAGACTGTGAAAAGTCAGGCCAAAGGTACGCCTGAGTTGCGTTACAAGCTCAAAGGAGTCAGCGCCATCCTGGCCGAGGGCCGCGCGATTGGCCAAAAGATCGGTACTGGCCCCGTCCGTTTGGTTCACAACATCAGCGAGATGGACAAGGTCCAGCCCGGCGATGTGCTGGTGACCGACATGACCGACCCGAACTGGGAGCCCGTGATGAAACGCGCCAGCGCCATCGTCACCAACCGGGGCGGGCGTACCTGCCACGCCGCCATCATTGCCCGTGAGCTGGGCATTCCGGCGGTGGTCGGTTGCGGCAACGCGACCGAGCAACTGGCCGAAGGCACGCTGGTCACCGTCAGCTGCGCCGAGGGCGATACCGGCCACATTTACGACGGTTTGCTGGAGACCGAGATCAGCGAGATCCAGCGCGGTGTGCTGCCCGAGATCAAGACCAAGATCATGATGAACGTGGGCAACCCCCAGCTGGCCTTTGACTTTGCCCAGCTGCCCAATGCCGGTGTGGGCCTGGCGCGTCTGGAGTTCATCATCAACAACAACATTGGCGTGCACCCCAAGGCCATCCTGGATTACCCCGCCATCGACACTGACCTGAAAAAAGCCGTGGAATCCGTGGCCCGTGGCCATGCTTCGCCCCGTGCTTTTTATGTCGACAAAGTTGCCGAAGGCGTGGCCAGCATCGCCGCCGCCTTCTGGCCCAAGCCGGTCATCGTGCGTTTGTCGGACTTCAAGAGCAACGAATACCGCAAACTCATTGGCGGCAGCCGTTACGAGCCGGAAGAAGAAAACCCGATGCTGGGTTTCCGCGGTGCGGCACGTTACATCAGCCGCGATTTTGGCGAAGCCTTTGCCATGGAGTGCGAAGCCCTCAAGCGGGTGCGCGGTGAGATGGGCCTGACCAACGTGCAGATCATGGTGCCCTTTGTGCGCACATTGGGTCAGGCCGAAAAGGTCACCCAGCTGCTGGCCAACCAAGGTTTGCGCCGTGGTGAAGAGGGTCTCAAAGTCATCATGATGTGCGAGGTGCCCAGCAACGCCATCCTGGCGGAGCAGTTCCTCGAGTTCTTCGATGGCTTCTCGATTGGCTCGAACGACCTGACGCAGCTGACCTTGGGCCTGGACCGCGACTCGGGCATGGAGCTGCTCGCCGCTGATTTTGACGAACGCGATCCGGCAGTCACGGCATTGATCTCACAAGCCATCCAGGCCTGCTTGGCGCAGGGCAAATACATCGGCATTTGTGGCCAGGGCCCCTCGGACCATCCGGACTTTGCGCATTGGTTGATGGACCAGGGCATCAGCTCGATCTCGCTGAACCCGGACACCGTCATCGAGACCTGGACGAATTTGGGGCGCTGAGCGCACGCCCTCCCCATGATCAGGACCCGGCGATGAGCAAAACCATGGACGTTGCGATGTCTTCGGCTTACCGCTGGCGACTGCACCGCAACGTCCTGATTTATGTGGTTTTTCTGCTGGGCTTGATCGGGGCCATGGCTTGGGCCGAGCGCTCGGGCCTGTCCCGCAACCTGATCGGTCCGATTTTTTTGTTCAGCACGGTCATGATCTACGCCTTGATTGGCATTGCGGCGAGGACAACGAACGAGGACGAGTATTACGTGGCTGGTCGGCGCATTCCGGCCATGTACAACGGCATGGCCACGGCGGCAGACTGGATGAGCGCGGCCTCGTTCATCAGTCTGGCGGGAGCCTTGTATTTACAAGGCTTTTCCGGCAGCGGCAACCAGCCCGGTGGCTTGGCCTATGTGATGGGCTGGACCGGCGGGTTTTGTCTGGTGGCCTTGTTGATTGCGCCGCAATTGCGTGCCATGCGCTTGTACACCTTGCCCGACTACTTTGACCAGCGCTATGGCGGTCGCTGGCCACGGGTGATTGCGGCACTGGCTTCGGTGCTGTGTTCATTCACCTACGTGGTCGCCCAAATTTATGGCATTGGCTTGATCGCTTCGCGTTTGACAGGCGTGCAGTTTGAAATCGGCATCTTGTTGGGCTTGGGTGGTGTTTTGTTGTGCTCGTTTCTGGGCGGGATGCGGGCGATCACCTGGACGCAAGTGGCGCAGTACATCATGCTGCTGCTGGCCTTTCTCATCCCGGTGTCCTGGCTGGCCTACAAACAATTGGGCAACCCAGTAGCGCCACTGGCCTACGGCGCTCAGCTGTCGGCCATTGCCAGCATCGAAAAGCGCTTGATGGACGATCCGGCCGAGCTGGAAGTGCGCCGCGAATACGCCCAAAGGGCCAAAATTTACGCTTCACGCTTGCAGGATGTGGACGCGGCCATGGTCGATCTGCGCCAGGAGCTGGAAGAAAAAATCCGCTTGCTCAAAGCGCAAGGGGCCGACTTCGCCACCATTGCCCGGGTGCGCCGTGAGTTGCTGGCCGTGCCGCACGAAGCCTCTGCAGCCCGCGAGCTTTGGACCCGAGCCATGCACGACAACCTGGAGCGGGCGCGGCCTTTGGGCGGCATGCCGCCGCACACGCAGGCTTTCACCGACGAGCCCGATGGAGGGCTGGCCCAGGAAAAACTGTTCAACGAGTCGCGCCTGAATTTCATGGCCTTGGTGTTTTGCCTGATGATTGGCACGGCAGGTTTGCCGCATTTGTTGACCCGTTTTTACACCTCGCCCTCGGTGGCCGAAACGCGCAGCTCCGTGGCCTGGTCCTTGTTTTTCATTGGCCTGATTTACCTGAGCGTGCCTGCTTTGGCGGTGCTGGTGAAGTTCGAGGTGCTCAACACCTTGGTGGGCAGCAGTTTTGCCGACTTGCCCAGCTGGATGGCGCAATGGGCCAGGCTGGACTCGGCCTTGCTGGAGTTTTCAGACGTCAACGGCGACGGTATTTTGCAATTGGGCGAGCTCAAACTCGGGGCGGACATGATCATGTTGGCCACACCCGAGTTGGGCGGGATGCCCTTTGTGGTGTCGGGTCTGGTGGCTGCCGGCGGGCTGGCCGCCGCTTTGTCGACCGCCGATGGTTTGCTGTTGACCATCAGCAACGCTTTGGTGCGCGACATGCGACCCAATGGCGTCAATGGTCCCAAGTCTGCCGAAGGGCGGGTGATCTTGTCCAAGTTCGCCTTGCTGGCCGTGGCCATGCTGGCGGCGGTGGTGGCTGCTTTCAAACCCGCAGAAATACTGGCCCTGGTGTCGGCCTCTTTTTCTCTGGCCGCCTCGGCATTCTTTCCGGGCATGGTGTTGGGCATGACTTGGCAGCGGGTGCATCGCCCGGCGGTGGTGCTGGGCATGCTGTCGGGTTTGGGTGTGACCATTTTTTACATGGTGGTCAATGCACCCGGGTTCCGCCATTTTTGGGATTTGGACCCCTATGGCGGCTTGTGGTGGGGTATACAGCCCTTGTCTGCAGGCGTGTTTGGCGTCCCTGCGGGGTTTGCGGTCATGGTGCTGGCCACCTGGCTGATCCCGCAGCGCCTGATCGGCCAAAACCCGCCATCCCGAGCGCCCCAGTCCGACCCATCTACCAGCTATCCTGGGCTGTGATATTCAGGCTATAATTTGAGACTTCGCCTTGCTGCACCCCGTCAGACGCTGGGGGCAGCTATTCCAACCATTTGGGTTAACCTCAAGGAGTCTCAATGCGTCATTACGAAATCATTTTGCTGATCCATCCCGATCAGTCCGAACAAGTGCCGGCCATGCTGGAGCGCTACAAAGGCATGATCACTGCCGGCGGTGGCAGCATCCACCGTGTAGAAGACTGGGGCCGCCGTCAACTGGCGTACCAGATCAACAAGCTGGGCAAAGCCCACTACTTGTGCGTGAACATCGAAGCCGACCAAGCGGTCATGGCCGAACTGGAGCACGCCTTCAAGTTCAACGACGCCGTGCTGCGTCACCTGACGGTGCTGAAGAAAAAAGCCGACACTGGTCCTTCATCCATGATGAAGCAAGTCGAGCGCGAAGAAGCCCGCAAGTCCCAACAAGCCGAATTCGCCGCTTGATACATGCCTGTTGAGGAGTGAACCGTACCGAACTGACCGCCTGTATTGCCGAGCAAGCCGCTTTGCGATACACCCCCGCCGGTTTGCCCGCTCTGGATTTGATTCTGGAGCATGCCTCTGAAGTACAAGAGGCCGGGCAAATGCGCAAAGTCCAGTTGAAACTTCGTGCCTTGGCCATTGGGTCATTGGCCGAAAGACTGGCCAAGCAAGCGGTAGGCAGTGTTTGGACGTTTCAGGGCTTTTTGGCCACCCCTCGACAAGGCAAAAGTGTCGTGTTGCACATTCAAGAGTTTCAGCAAGATTAATTTCAGGAGGCCCCATGGCCACGTTCAAAAAATTCAACAAAGACAAGCGCCCCAAGCGCAACACCCAGTCACTGCTTTTCAAGCGCAAGCGTTTTTGCCGCTTCACAGTGACCGGCGTCGAAGAAATCGACTACAAAGATGTGGACACACTGCGTGACTTCATCGCCGAAAACGGCAAGATCATCCCCGCACGCTTGACTGGCACCCGTGCCATCTTCCAGCGCCAGCTCAACACCGCCATCAAGCGCGCACGCTTTTTGGCCATGTTGCCCTACACCGACCAGCACAAAGTCTAAGGAGTCCAACCATGCAAATCATCCTGCTCGAAAAGGTTGTGAACCTGGGTAATCTGGGCGATATCGTCAAAGTCAAAGACGGCTACGCTCGCAACTTCCTGATCCCTCAAGGCCGTGCACGTCGTGCGACCGAAGCCAACAAGGCCGAGTTCGAAGCGCGCCGCGTTGAACTCGAAAAAGCCGCTGCCGCCAAGTTGGCCGAAGCCCAAGCCCAAGGTGAAAAGCTGTCGGGTACTGTGGTCAAGTTGTCGCAAAAAGCGGGTGTTGATGGCCGTTTGTTTGGTTCCGTGACCAACCACGACATCGCCGATGAGCTGAACAAGCAAGGCTACAAGTTGGTCAAGTCCCAGATCCGCATGCCTCACGGCCCCATCAAAGTGGTGAGCGACTCCACCGTGTCGGTGGCATTGCACACCGATGTGGTGGTGGACGTGACTGTGACGGTTTACGGCGAAACAGCCTGATTTCCGCTGCGTTCTGAAAAGCCGCCTGGCCTTGTGCTTGGCGGCTTTTTTCGTTGGGCCTCACGCGATCTGACTTGTACAGGGCAGAACACCGGATGCTCAGAGCTTATCCACAGCTTTATCCCGGGCCTGCCGCGTTTTTGCGACTACCATGGTCTTTTGAGGCCTTACACCCATGTCCGCCGTTTTTGCTCCTTCCTTGAACACCTTTCCCTCCGACCTTTCTGGCGACAGCCAAGTGGCTAAGCTGCGCGTGCCACCGCATTCGATTGAAGCCGAGTCCAGTGTTCTGGGCGGACTGTTGCTGGACAACGGTGCTTGGGATCGCGTGGGGGACTTGCTGGTTGACAACGACTTTTACCGACACGAACACAAACTGATTTATGCGGCCATCGGAGCGCTGATCAACGCTTCCAAACCGGCCGACGTGATCACCGTGAACGAGCAGTTGCAAAATCAGGGCAAGGCCGAGGAAATGGGCGGCTTGGGCTACCTGAACTCCCTGGCCCAGTACGTGCCCAGCGCCAGCAACATCCGCCGCTATGCCGAGATCGTGCGTGAGCGCTCGATCCTGCGCAAACTGGTGTCTGCCAGCGACGAGATCGCAACCAACGCCTTCAACCCCCAAGGCAAGGCGATTGACCGCATCCTGGACGAGGCCGAACAAAAAATCTTCAACATCGGTGAAGAAGGCTCGCGCATGAAGCAGGGCTTTCAGTCGATGGACACTCTGGTGGTGGAGCTGCTCGATCGTGTGCAGGAGATGGCCGACAACCCCAATGACATCACAGGTGTGCCCACCGGCTTTTATGACCTGGACCGCATGACGTCTGGCCTGCAGCCGGGTGACATGGTCGTGCTGGCGGCGCGTCCTTCCATGGGCAAAACGGCTTTTGCCATCAACATCGCCGAGCATGTGGCCTTGAACGAGGGTTTGCCGGTGGCGGTGTTCTCGATGGAAATGGGTGCATCGCAGTTGGCGGTGCGTGTGGTCGGCTCGATCGGCCGCATCGACCAGGGCCATTTGCGCACGGGCAAGCTCAGCGACGACGAGTGGCCACGCTTGACCGAGGCCATCGAAAAACTGCGCACCGTGTCCTTGCACATCGATGAAACGCCGGGCCTCACACCTTCTGAATTGCGCGCCAATGCCCGCCGCTTGGCCCGCCAGTGCGGCAAGTTGGGTTTGATTGTGGTGGACTATTTGCAGCTGATGAGTGGCTCGGGCGGCTCGGGTGGCGACAACCGCGCCACCGAGTTAGGCGAAATTTCGCGGGGCTTGAAAATGTTGGCCAAGGAGCTGCAGTGCCCGGTCATTGCTTTGTCTCAGCTCAACCGAAGCGTCGAGCAGCGCACCGACAAACGCCCCATGATGAGCGACTTGCGAGAGTCCGGCGCCATCGAGCAGGATGCCGACATCATCATGTTCATTTACCGCGATGATTACTACAACAAGGATTCCAAAGATCCTGGCGTGGCCGAAATCATCATCGGCAAGCAGCGTAACGGCCCCACAGGCACGGTACGCCTGACCTTCCTGAAGAACCTGACCCGTTTTGAAAGCCTGGCTTCAGGCCTCAGCGACGATTACTGAGGCCCGAGGACGGGGTTTTAAAGCGCTTCGCTGGCAAAGTCTGCCAGGCGTGAGCGTTCACCGCGGGCCAGCGTGATGTGCCCCCCGTGGGCCCAGCCCTTGAAGCGGTCGACCGCGTAGGTCAAACCCGACGAGCCTTCGGTCAAGTAGGGCGTGTCGATCTGGGCCAGGTTGCCCATGCAGATGATCTTGGTGCCCGGGCCTGCGCGGGTGATCAGCGTTTTCATCTGCTTGGGCGTCAGGTTTTGCGCTTCGTCGATGATCACGTATTTGTTCATGAAAGTGCGACCGCGCATGAAGTTCATGCTCTTGATCTTGATGCGGCTCTTGATCAGCTCGTTGGTTGCAGCGCGGCCCCATTCACCGGCATTGCCCCCGTCGCCCTTGGCCAAGAACTCCAGGTTGTCGTCCAGCGCGCCCATCCAGGGGCCCATTTTTTCTTCTTCTGTGCCGGGCAAAAAGCCGATGTCTTCGCCCACGCTCACAGTAGCACGGGTCATGATGATCTCGGTGTAGCGGCGGTCGTCCAGCACCTGTGTCAGGCCTGCAGCCAAGGCCATCAGGGTTTTGCCCGTGCCTGCGGTACCCGCGAGCGTCACAAAGTCGACGTCCGGATCGGTCAGCAAGTTCATCGCAAAGTTTTGTTCGCGGTTGCGTGTGGTGACGCCCCAAACGGCATTTTTTTGGTGGTTGAAGTCCTTGAGTGTGCGCAGCACCGCTGTCTTACCCCGGATTTCGGTCACGCGGGCATACAGGCTGGGCTCACCAGGGGCCTCGAAATACACAAACTGGTTCATGAACAGGCTGGGCACGATGGGCCCGCTGATGCGGTAGAAGGTGTGGGTGCCTTGCTGCCAGCTTTCGACTGTTTTGCCATTCTTGAGCCAGAAGTCAGGGGGCAAAGCCATGGAGCCTGGGTACAGCAGGTCGCCGTCTTCCAGCGTCTTGTCGTTTTGGTAGTCCTCGGCTTGCAGCCCCAGTGCACGGGCCTTGACGCGCATGTTGATGTCTTTGGAGACCAGCACCACGTCACGCGGCGCATGCAATTGGCCCAGCGCCTTGACCACGCCCAGGATCTGGTTGTCGGCCTTGCCCTGCGGCAGTGCCAAGGGCAAGCTCAGGTCGAGCGCCTGGGTCTGGAAAAACAATTGCCCCATCGCATCGGTGTGGCCCGTGGCGTTCAGGGGTGAGCCCTTGCCCAAATCGGCACCTTGTGCAGATGCCAGGGTGTCCAGCGAGCGGCTGGCCTGGCGTGCATTGCGGGCGACCTCGGTCATGCCTTTTTTGTGGCCATCGAGCTCTTCCAGCACGATCATCGGCAAAAAGACATCGTGCTCCTCAAAACGGAACAGACTCATCGGGTCGTGCATCAGCACATTGGTGTCGAGCACAAAGAGTTTGCTGGGGCCGCTGCGCCGCTTGCTTCGGATGGGAGATGGTTTGCTCGCACGCTGGGCGGTCGCAGCGTCGGCAGGGCTGTACTCAGCTGGCGGTGTGGCTTGGGCAGTGATCTCTGGCGTGGCCTGCGCAACCCTTGGTGTCATGGGGGTCAAAGGCCTGGCGTCGTTCTTGCGTGACCGGGCTGGGCGTTTGGCCGTGCTGGGCTCGGGTGCCTCGCTCGTCAAGCGCCGCTTTGTTTCGATTTGCACCATCACGGGTTCATCGGTCTGTGTCTCGCCGCTTTCAAAAGCTTTGTGGGTCAAGCGGCTGGCGCGATGGGTGGGAGCGGGTGGCAATGGCATGTGCGAAGGCCTTTGGGTGTTTGAAAAAGTTGGACGCCAGAAAACAAAAAACCGCCAGGAGACCCGGGCGGCTTGAAGGATGGGGTGTAGCGGAGCTGCGTTTACGCGTCATGAAATCATTATGCACGAGCCCTGTGACAACACCGGCTTGGCACATCAAGCCACAGCAGTGGCTTTTTTCAAGTCCTTGACAGCCTGCAGTACTTCTTCGACGTGGCCCGGCACTTTCAGGCCGCGCCACTCTTGTTTGAGGGTGCCGTCTGGCCCGATCAGGAAAGTGCTGCGCTCAATGCCTTTGACTTTTTTGCCGTACATGATTTTGTTTTTCACCACACCAAACATGTGGCACATTTTTTCTTCGGTGTCGGCGATCAGCTCAAAGGGCAGCTCCAGCTTGGCTTTGAAGTCGTCGTGCGATTTCATGTTGTCGCGGGACACACCCAGAACCAAGGCGCCCGCTTTCACGAAATCCTTGTATTTGTCGCGAAACTGCATGGCTTCGGTGGTGCAGCCGGGTGTGTTGTCTTTGGGGTAGAAAAACAAAACAACGGTTTGACCAACGTGGGAGACGTTCGAAACTTTCAGACCGCTGGTGGCGTTGGCTTCAAATTCGGGGAGGGGTTTGTTCAGAACGATCGCCATGGAACTTTATCTCGCTTGACTGGTTGAGCGGGTGCCACCAATTAATGGTGTCAGTTTCGCTTTAGGCCATAGACCTTACAACCCGCTATTTTACTCTGAACAGCGTTTGGTATTTGCACAGCCGTGGTGTTGAAAAAACACCGCACAAGAATGCATGCTTTAGGACTCGATCAAAAGCAGGGCGACCACTTTGCGTCCTTCACTGGCCAGAATGTTGTAGGTGCGGCATGCCGCAGCGGTGTCCATGGTCTCTACCCCAACGCCACGGGCGATCAGGTCCTGCAGCCATTGAGGTTTGGCAAACCGCAGCTTTTGTCCGCTGCCAAACAAGATGAGCTCGGCACCGCTTTGGGCCCATGGGCTGAAGTCACTGGCACTCAGGGCCTCGAATTGGCCTGTGGCCCAAGCTGCAGTCGGCACATCGGGCAGGCTGCTCACGGACAAGGACTGTGAATGCCGCACGCCATTGACCTCGATCCAGACACGATCGTACGCGTTGATGGTCGGGGCATTGGATTTGTCGGGCTGGAGTTTCATGGGGCGGCAACAGTGGGGGGTAAGCGCAATTAGAGACCAAGCTCTGAAAACTGCTTCAGAGGGGCGCACAAAATGTGGTCAAATTATAGGTTTTCCCTCACCCACACTGCCTTTGGAGGCACTTTGAAGACCATTCAGAAATCTGCCAAGCTCGCCAACGTTTGTTATGACATTCGCGGCCCCATCATGGACCGAGCGCGTCAGATGGAAGAAGACGGCCACAAGATCATCAAACTGAACATCGGCAACCTGGCGGTTTTTGGCTTTGATGCGCCCGAAGAGATCCAGCAGGACATGATCCGCAACTTGCCCAATTCGGCGGGATATTCAGACAGCAAAGGCATTTTTGCCGCACGCAAAGCCGTGATGCACGAAACCCAAAAGCAGGGCATTTTGGGCGTCACGCTGGACGACATTTACTTGGGCAATGGGGCCAGCGAATTAATCGTGATGGCCACCAATGGCTTGCTCGACGATGGTGACGAGTTGCTTTTGCCGTCACCCGATTACCCGCTGTGGACAGCGGCGGCCAGTTTGTCGGGTGGGACGCCCGTGCATTACGGCTGTGACGAGACCAATGGCTGGATGCCCGATTTGGACGACATCCGTGCCAAAGTCACACCCCGCACCAAGGGCATTGTGGTCATCAACCCCAACAACCCGACGGGCGCTTTGTATGCCGACGACTTGCTCAAGGGCATTGTGGCGATTGCACGCGAACATGGTTTGGTGATCTTTGCCGACGAGGTGTACGACAAGGTCTTGTACGACGGTGTCAAGCACACGCCGCTGGCCAGTTTGTCGCAAGACGTGCTGACACTGACCTTCAACTCCTTGTCTAAAAGCTACCGCTCTTGCGGCTACCGTGCGGGCTGGATGGTGATCTCGGGTGACAAGAAAATGGCCCGCGATTACATCGAAGGCCTGAACATGCTCTCCAACATGCGCTTGTGCGCCAACGTTCCGGGCCAATGGGCCATTCAGACCGCTTTAGGCGGGCACCAAAGCATCAATGAACTGGTGGGCGAGGGCGGCCGCTTGCGCAAGCAGCGTGACTTGGCGCACCAACTGATCACGGCGATTCCGGGTGTCAGCTGCGTCAAGCCCCGTGCGGCTTTGTACATGTTCCCCAAACTCGATCCGAAGATTTACCCGGTGCAGGACGACCAGGACTTTTTCTTGCAACTGCTGGAAGAAACCAAGGTCATGCTGGTTCAGGGCACGGGCTTCAACTGGCCCGATGCCGACCATTTCCGGATCGTGTTTTTGCCGCATGAAGACGACCTGCGCGAAGCCATTGGCCGCGTGGCGCGGTTCCTGGAAAGCGCCCGCAAGCGCTTTGGCACCGACAAACTGGTGGCCTGATTTTTTTCTAGAAATGCCCGGTATGGCCGGGCGCAACGTTAAAGAGTAGTGAATGAAACCGATCAAAGTGGGCCTGTTGGGCATTGGGACTGTGGGCAGTGGCACCTTCAACGTGCTCCAGCGCAACCAGGAAGAAATCCAGCGCCGTGCCGGCCGTGGCATTGAAATCGCCATGGTGGCCGATCTCGACGTGGCGCGTGCCAAGGCCGTGGTGGGCGAGGGCGTTCAGGTGGTGGCCGATGCCCGTGCGGTGATTGCCAACCCTGAGATCGACATCGTGATCGAGTTGATTGGCGGCTATGGCATTGCCAAAGCCTTGGTCATGGAAGCCATTGCCGCAGGCAAGCATGTGGTCACGGCCAACAAGGCCTTGCTGGCCGTGCATGGCACTGAGATTTTTGCAGCGGCCCAGGCCAAAGGCGTGATGGTGGCGTTTGAAGCCGCCGTGGCAGGCGGCATCCCGATCATCAAGGCCTTGCGTGAAGGTCTGACCGCCAACAGCATCCAGTGGGTGGCGGGCATCATCAACGGCACGACCAACTTCATCCTCTCTGAGATGCGCGACAAGGGCTTGGACTTTGGCGATGTGCTCAAGGAAGCCCAGCGACTGGGTTATGCCGAAGCCGATCCCACATTTGACATTGAAGGCGTGGACGCTGCGCACAAAGTGACCCTGATGAGCGCGATCGCGTTTGGCATTCCGGTGCAGTTTGACAAAGCTTATGTCGAAGGCATCACCAAGCTGGGTGCGGCCGACATCAAATACGCCGAGCAATTGGGCTACCGCATCAAGCTGCTCGGGATCACCAAACGCACGGCGCAAGGCATCGAGTTGCGCGTGCATCCCAGCCTGGTCCCGACCCAGCGTTTGATCGCCAACGTCGAAGGCGCGATGAACGCCGTGATGGTGCAGGGTGACGCCGTGGGCACCACCTTGTATTACGGCAAAGGCGCAGGCTCCGAGCCCACCGCCAGCGCGGTGATCGCTGATCTGGTGGACATCACCCGTTTGCACACGGCTGACCCCCTCAACCGCGTGCCGCACCTGGCTTTCCAGCCGGGGGCTATGAGCGATTTGCGCGTCTTGCCCATGTCCGAAGTCGTGACCAGCTATTACCTGCGTTTGCGCGTGGCCGACCAAGCGGGAGTGCTCGCCAAACTCACCGGCTTGCTGGCCCAGGCTGACATCAGCATCGACGCGGTTTTACAGCGCGAGGCCGATCAGGTCAGCCAGGCGGGCGAAAACCAGACCGACGTGATCATCCTGACCCACGACACCCGCGAAGGCACTTTGAACGATGTGCTGGCCCAAATGCAGGCCTTGCCCACCGTGATGGCGCCCATCGTGCGCATTCGCAAGGAAGAGTTGAACTGATGCGCTACCTGTCGACCCGCGGCCACGCTGACCGCAAACAGTTTTGTGAAATTTTGCTCGAAGGCCTGGCGCCCGACGGTGGCTTGTACCTGCCCGAAAGCTACCCTCAGATTGATGCTGCGGCTCTGACCCGCTTGCGCCAAGTCTGGCAAAGCCAGGGCTATGCGGCTTTGGCTTTTGAGGTGCTGTCGCTGTACATCGACGACATTCCAAGCGATGACTTGCTGGCCTTGTGCCGCAAGACCTACATTCCTGAAGTGTTCGGCTCGAAAGAAATCGTGCCACTCAAGCCCTTGCAGGCTACGGGCCAAGCACAGCCCGAGATGTTCCTCGAGGCCTTGTCCAACGGCCCTACTTTGGCCTTCAAAGACATGGCCATGCAATTGCTGGGCAACTTGTTTGAGTACGAGTTGGCGCGGCGCGGCGAAGCGCTGAACATTTTTGGCGCCACCTCGGGCGACACGGGCAGTGCGGCCGAATACGCCATGCGCGGCAAAAAAGGTGTGCGCGTCTTCATGACCAGCCCGAACGGGCGCATGAGTCCGTTCCAGCAAGCGCAGATGTTCAGCCTGCTCGACGAGAACATCCACAACATCGCCATCGAAGGCGTGTTCGACGACTGCCAGGACATCGTCAAGGCGGTCTCCAACGATCTGGAGTTCAAGCGCCAATACAAAATTGGCACCGTGAACTCCATCAACTGGGCGCGTTTGCTGGCCCAGGTGGTGTATTACTTTGCGGGTTACTTCCAGGCCACAAAAAGCAACGACCAAAAGGTCAGCTTCACGGTGCCGAGCGGCAACTTTGGCAATGTGTGCGCAGGCCATGTGGCCCGCATGATGGGCTTGCCGATTGACCGCCTGGTCGTGGCCACCAACGAAAACGATGTGCTCGACGAATTCTTCCGCACCGGCATTTACCGTGTGCGCGGCACGGCAGACACGCACGAAACCTCCAGCCCGTCGATGGACATCTCCAAGGCCAGCAACTTCGAGCGTTTTGTGTTCGACCTGCTGGGGCGCGATGCGGTCCAAACCAAAGCCATTTTTGGCGAAGGTCTGAGCCGCCAAGGCTTCTTCGATTTGTCGGGCGACCCACGCTTTGCCCATGCTGCCACTACCTACGGTTTTGACAGCGGCCGCAGCACCCACGCCGACCGCCTGAAGACCATTCAAGATGTGTTTGCCAGCTACGGCATGATGATCGACACCCACACCGCCGACGGCGTGAAGGTGGCCAAAGCGCATCTGAACCCGCAGGTGCCGATGATCGTGCTCGAAACCGCTTTGCCCATCAAGTTCGCAGCCACCATCGTGGAAGCTTTGGGCCGCCAGCCTGAGCGCCCACCGCAGTTTGAAGGCATCGAAGCCTTGCCCAAGCGCGTGCAGGTCATGAAAGCCGATGTGGCTTTGGTCAAGGCCTACATCCAGCAGCACTGCGACTGACAGACCATGAGCACCGCCCCACGCGCCCCTTTGATGTCTTTAGACGACGCGCTGCAGGCGCTGCTCGCGCGCATCACCCCTTTGACCGACGCCGAGTCGGTGGCCACCTTCGATGCCGATGGGCGTGTGCTGGCCGAAGGCCTGGTTTCGGCCTTGCAGGTGCCGGCTTTTGACAATTCCTCGATGGACGGCTACGCGGTGCGCCGTGCCGATTTGTTGCAGCCCGGCGTCACACTGCGTGTGAGCCAGCGCATTGCAGCCGGTCACACCGGGCAGCCTTTGCAGCCCGGGCAAGTCGCCCGCATCTTCACCGGGGCCCCTGTGCCTGAGGGCGCTGATGCCATCGTCATGCAGGAGCAAGCCGAGCCCGTGCCCGAAGAGCCCGACGCCGTGCGGTTTAACGTGGTGCCCGAGCCGGGGCAGTGGATTCGCCGCAGCGGCGAAGACATCCGCCAAGGCCAGACGGCTTTGCAACGTGGCCAAAAATTGGGGCCTGCCGAGCTGGGCCTGGCTGCGAGCCTGGGTCTGGCGCATCTGTTGGTTTTGCGCCGCCCCCGAGTCGCCTTATTTTCAACGGGCGACGAGCTGGTCATGCCGGGCGATGTGGCCCCGCAGGACATGCCCCCGGGCAGCATTTACAACTCCAACCGCTTTTTCCTGCGCACCCTGTTGCACCGCATGGGTTGTGAGGTGAGCGATCTCGGCATCGTGCCCGACCGGCGCGAGGCCACCGTGGCCGCGCTCAAAACCGCGGCCGATCACCACGACCTGATCCTGACCAGCGGCGGTGTGTCGGTGGGCGAAGAAGACCACGTCAAACCGGCGGTGCAGTCCTTGGGCGAGTTGAACCTGTGGCAAATCGCCATGAAGCCGGGCAAACCCTTTGCATATGGCCAGGTGCGGCGTCAGACCGCTGAGGGCGTGGCCCACTTTGTGGGCTTGCCGGGCAACCCGGTGTCCAGTTTCATGACCTTTTTGCTTCTGGTCCGGCCCTTGCTGAGCAAGATGCAGGGCATGAGCACCTTTGCACCCCACACCCAACGCTTGCCTGCACATTTTGCGTGGCCCAAGGCCGACAAGCGCCGCGAATTCTTGCGCGTGCGCCGCAATGCCCAAGGAGGGCTGGACCTCTTTCCCAGCCAAAGCTCTGGGGTGTTGACCTCGGTGGTGTGGGCCGATGGGGTGGTGGACAACCCCGGTGGACAGACGATTGAGCCCGGCCAGCTGGTCGATTTTTGGCCTTTTTCGGAGTGCTTGGCATGAAAGTGCAGGTTCGCTATTTCGCCTCTTTGCGTGAAAGCATTGGTTTGTCGCACGAGACCGTGGAGACCCAGACGGCCGATGTGGCCGCTTTGCGCACCGAGTTGATGGCCCGTGGCGAGCATTACCGCGCTTGTCTGGCACCAGAGCGTCCGGTGCGCACGGCCCTGAATCAGCTCATGGTGCAAGGCAACGCTGCCCTGACCGAGGGCTGCGAGGTCGGCTTTTTCCCACCTGTGACTGGGGGCTGACACCATGGCACCCCGAGTCAGCATTCAGACGAATGACTTTGATGTGTCCACCGAGTTGGCCGCCCTGCAGGGCGAGGACTTGCGGGTTGGGGCGGTCTGCAGCTTTGTGGGCACGGTGCGCGACACCCGGGCACTGACCGGTCAGGCCAGTGACGAAGTTCAGGCCATGGAGCTGGAGCACTATCCGGGCATGACCGAAAAATCGATCGAAGCGATGATCGACGAAGCGCATCGGCGATTTGACTTTTATGCGGCGCGTGTGGTGCACCGCGTGGGACGTTTGCTGCCCGCAGACCAGATCGTGCTGGTGGCCGTGACCTCGGCGCACCGGGGTGAAAGCTTCAAAGCCTGTGAATTTTTGATGGACTACCTCAAGACGCAGGCGCCATTCTGGAAAAAAGAGCAAACCCCAGAGGGGGCACATTGGGTAGATGCCCGTGTGTCCGACGATGCGGCCTTGGCGCGCTGGGGCATTCAGGCTCACAACGCCTGAGTCTCAGCCCGCCTTGGGCGTGGATCGCCTCAGTGGGCGTAGCGAGGCGGCTCGGAGGGGGCCACGGGGCTCGTCTCGGTCACTTTTGCGGCGCTGCTCATGGGGCCCCATTCTGCTTTTTCGCAGGCTTGCTGGATCAGGTGCAGCATGCCGTGCACCAGACTGACTTGCAGGTGCAGCTGGCAAGCGCGGGCTTGGGCCGGGTCGGACTTGTCCTCAAAAGAGATTTGCAGGGCCCCGTTGGGCTGGATGGTCAAATGGGCATCGGTGATGAGCAGGGGCTCTGGCCCCAGCGGCCATTGGGTGGCGCGGGTTTCAAAAGGGGTGGCAAAGTCGGCCTTTTTCAAAAATGCATCGCGCTTGAGTTCGGTCAGCAGATGTTGCGAGGGCGCATCGGTGACCGCCACGCCAGGTTGCACCGCTTCCAGACGCACGGCCGATTGTTCAATAGCAGGCATCAAGCGCAGCGTCATGCGCCGCGTCAGCCAGAAACGGAACTCCTGCTGGTCCTGGGTGTTCAGGCGCAGCAACAAGCGGTCTTGGCGCTCATCGTGGTTCACAGACAGTTGGTGAATGTTCATGCTTTGATTTTAGGCAAAACTGCCTGCCTCAACGGCCCTTGAAAATGCCACTTTCAGCACAAGTTGCCAAGCATTGGAGAAACACACATGCGAATTGACAAACTCACCACCAAGTTCCAGGAAGCCTTGTCGGACGCCCAGTCGCTGGCCCTTGGCAAAGACCATGCTTACATCGAACCCCAACATGTGCTGGTCACCATGCTCAAGCAAGACGATGGCCCCAAAGCCATTTTGTTGCGCGCGGGCGTTCAGGTGCCCGCTTTGCTGCAAGCGGCCGAATCGGCCGTCTCGCGTTTGCCCCAGGTCAGCGGACAAGATCAAGTCACCGTGGGACCGGATCTGGTCAAGCTTTTGCAGGCAGCAGAGAAAGAAGCCATCAAACGCGGCGACGCCTTCATTGCTGGCGAATTGTTTTTGCTGGCACTGACCGAGAGCAAGTCCGAGGCCGGGCGCATCGCCAAAGAGCATGGCCTGAACCGCAAAAGCCTGGAGTCCGCCATCGAGGCGGTACGTGGCGGCCAAAGTGTGGGCAACGCCGATGCCGAAGGCCAGCGCGAAGCGCTCAAGAAGTATTGCATCGACCTGACCGAGCGTGCCCGCATCGGCAAGCTGGACCCGGTCATTGGCCGGGACGACGAGATTCGTCGCGCCATCCAGGTTTTGCAGCGCCGCACCAAAAACAACCCGGTGCTGATCGGCGAGCCAGGCGTGGGCAAGACCGCGATTGTCGAGGGCCTGGCCCAGCGCATTGTGGCTGGTGAGGTGCCCGACTCGCTCAAAGGCAAACGCGTGCTGTCGCTCGACATGGCTGCTTTGCTCGCCGGGGCCAAGTTCCGTGGCGAGTTTGAAGAGCGCCTGAAAACCGTGCTCAGCGAACTGGCCAAGGACGAAGGCCAGACCATCGTGTTCATAGACGAGCTGCACACCATGGTGGGCGCGGGCAAAGCCGAAGGCGCGATGGACGCGGGCAACATGCTCAAGCCCGCACTGGCCCGGGGTGAGCTCCACTGCGTGGGTGCGACCACACTGGACGAATACCGCAAATACATCGAAAAAGACGCGGCCCTGGAGCGCCGTTTCCAGAAAATTTTGGTCAACGAACCCACGGTGGAGGCCACCATTGCCATCTTGCGCGGCTTGCAAGAAAAGTACGAAATCCACCACGGCGTGGACATCACCGATCCTGCCATTGTGGCGGCCGCAGAGCTGAGCCATCGCTACATCACCGACCGTTTTCTCCCAGATAAAGCCATTGACTTGATCGACGAGGCGGCGGCCAAGATCAAGATCGAGATCGACTCCAAGCCTGAGGTGATGGACAAGCTCGACCGCCGTTTGATCCAGCTGCAGATCGAGCGCGAGGCGGTGCGCCGGGAGAGCGACGAAGCCTCGCAAAAACGTTTCGCCTTGATCGAAGAAGAGATCGACAAACTGAAAAAAGAAGCGGCGGATCTGGAGGAAATTTGGCGCGCCGAGAAGTCGCAAGCCCAGGGCGGCCAGCAGGTGCGCGAACAAATCGACCAGCTCAAGCAACAAATCGAGGAACTGACGCGCAAGGGCGATTTCAACAAGGTGGCCGAGTTGCAATATGGCAAGCTGCCTGCGCTCGAAAAAACCCTCAAAGAGGTGCAAGCCAAAGAATCCGCGCCTGGTGAAAAACCGGTGCACCGCTTGCTGCGCACCCAGGTGGGCGCCGAAGAAATTGCCGAAGTCGTGTCCCGCGCGACGGGCATTCCGGTGTCCAAGATGATGCAGGGCGAGCGCGAAAAACTGCTGCAGATGGAGGACAAGCTGCACCAGCGCGTGGTGGGCCAGGACGAAGCCATTGCGGCGGTGGCCAATGCCATTCGCCGTTCGCGCTCGGGCCTGTCCGATCCGAACCGCCCGACGGGTTCGTTCCTCTTTTTGGGCCCCACAGGCGTGGGCAAGACCGAGCTGTGCAAGGCGCTGGCGGGCTTTTTGTTTGACAGCGAAGACCACCTGATCCGCATGGACATGAGCGAGTTCATGGAAAAGCACTCGGTGGCCCGCCTGATAGGCGCGCCCCCGGGCTATGTGGGTTACGAGGAGGGTGGTTACCTGACCGAGGCTGTGCGCCGCAAGCCCTACAGCGTGTTGCTGCTTGACGAGGTGGAAAAAGCCCACCCCGATGTCTTCAACATCTTGCTGCAGGTGCTGGACGACGGCCGCCTGACCGACGGGCAGGGGCGCACAGTGGACTTCAAGAACACCGTGATCGTGATGACTTCCAACTTGGGCTCGCACCTGATCCAGTCCATGGTGGGGCAACCCGCCGAAGACATCAAGGACGCGGTGTGGGACGAACTCAAGACCCACTTCCGCCCCGAGTTCTTGAACCGCATCGACGAGACCGTGGTCTTCCATGGCCTGGATGCCCAGCACATCGCGTCCATTGCGCAAATCCAGTTGCAGGTGTTGCAAGCCCGCTTGGCCCGCATGGACCTGACTTTGAAGGTCAGTCCAGCGGCTTTGTCCGAGTTGGCCAAGGTCGGTTTTGACCCGGTGTTTGGCGCAAGGCCTTTGAAAAGGGCGATTCAGCAACGGCTGGAAAACCCCTTGTCCAAACTGCTGCTGGAAGGGCGTTTCCCACCCAAGTGCAGCATCGAGGTCTCGGTCGACCCGGTGCGTGCCCCGGGGCAGTTCGATTTCCAAGTGGTCGAGCACGCGGCCTGATCCCACAGCCGTGCAAGCCCTGCTTGCACGGCTGTGACAGATGGCTTTTGTGGCCTTGGGCACAATAGGGCATGACTTCAAAAATTGCTGGCCACCTGCTCGTTGAATGCCTCTTGGCCCAAGGCGTTACCCATGCTTTCGGGGTGCCCGGTGAAAGTTATCTGGCGGTGCTGGACGGCTTTCACCTGTACCGCGATCAACTCATTTTCGTCACCTGCCGCCAAGAGGGCGGTGCGGCCTTCATGGCCGAGGCCCAAGGCAAGCTCACTGGCCGCCCCGGCATCTGTTTTGTGACGCGTGGCCCGGGGGCCACCAACGCGTCGATTGGTGTGCACACCGCGTTCCAGGACTCCACGCCCATGATTTTGTTTGTGGGCGATGTGGCCAGTGACACCCGTGACCGCGAGGCCTTCCAGGAAATGGACTACACCCATTTCTTTGGCCCCTCGACCAAGGGTATGGCCAAACGGGTCGAGCGCGTGGACGACCCCGAGCGCCTTCCCGAGTATGTGGCCCGAGCTTTTGCCACGGCCATGAATGGCCGGCCTGGCCCTGTGGTGTTGGTGTTGCCCGAGGACATGCTCACTCGCCCCGTCAAGGCTGAGGCCCTTGGGCGTGTGGAGCCGGTTCAGGCCTGGAGCGACCCGGGTGCCTTGCGCACGCTGCTTGACATGCTGTTGTCCGCTCAAAAGCCTTTGGTGATTGCAGGCGGGGGAGGCTGGACGCCCCAAGCGGCCCAAGCTTTGCAGCGCTTTGCCGAAAATTGGCAGCTGCCTGTGACCAATGCCTTCCGTTTTCAGGACACGTTTGACAACCACCACCCCTTGTACGCGGGGGATGTGGGCATCGGGATTGGTCCGGCACTGGCCCAGCGCGTGCGCGATGCCGACTTGATTGTGGCCATCGGCCCGCGCCTGGGTGAAATGACCACCGGGGGCTACACCTTGCTGCAAGCGCCCAAAACCCACCAGAAGCTGGTGCACATCCATGCCAGTGCCGAAGAGCTCAACCGTGTTTACCAAGCCGATTTGGCCATCAACGCCACCATGAACGCGGCCGCCCGCAGCCTGGAGGTCTTGAGCGCACCCACCGAGCTGCCCTGGGCCGATTGGACGCAAGCCGCGCACACCGATTACCTGAACAACCTCAAGCCCCAGGCCTTGCCCGGCGACATCGACATGCCGGCCATCGTGGCCACGCTGCAAAAGCATTTGCCTGCAGACGCCGTGCTGACCAATGGCGCGGGCAATTTCGCCAGCTGGATGCACCGTTTTTACAAACACCACGGCTTGGTCAAAGGCCACAAAACCCAGTTGGCACCCACTGTGGGTGCCATGGGTTATGGCGTGCCTGCCGGCATTGCGGCCAATTTGTTGACGGGGCGTGTGACCTTCACCATTGCAGGTGATGGCGACTTTTTGATGAACGGCCAGGAACTGGCCACGGCGGTGCAGCACGGCGGCAAAAGCATCATTGTGTTGCTTAACAACGGCATGTACGGCACCATCCGCATGCACCAAGAGCGCGAATACCCCGACCATGTGACGGGCTCGAAGCTGCAAAACCCCGACTTTGCCGCTCTGGCTTCGGCTTATGGTTATGTGGGCGTGCGCATTGAGCACACGCAAGCCTTTGAGTCGACCTTGCTGGAGGCGCTGGCACGTCCCCAAGGCACGTTGATCGAGGTCATGCTGGACCCTGAAGTGATCACCACACGCGGCACGCTGAGCGCGATCACTCAGGCCAGTTTGGCACGGCAAGAAAAGGCTTGAGCGCAGGCGTTTTGTAGTTGGTGCTGCGAATGTGATTTCAAGTCTATATCTTGCGCTGGCTTTGCCCACAAAAAAACCCGCCGAGGCGGGTTTTTTTGATTGCGCGAGGCAAGTGCAACTGAATTATTTCAGGTGCTTGCCGATCAGACCAGCCATTTCGAACATGGTGACCTGAGGCTTGCCAAACACAGCCTTGAGCTTGTCGTCGGCATTGATGGCGCGGCGGTTGACGCTGTCTTGCAGCTTGTGCTTCTTGATGTAAACCCACATCTTGCTGACCACTTCGGTGCGTGGCAGAGGTGTGGCGCCCACCACGGCAGCCAAGGCAGCACTGGGGGTCAGTGCCTTCATGAAGGCGGGGTTGGGAGTGCGCTTGGTCGCAGGAGCGGCCTTTTTGGCGGGTGCTTTGGCAGCCACCTTTTTAGCCGGTGCAGCCGCTTTTTTGGCGGGTGCAGCCTTGGTTGCCGGTGCTGCTTTTTTAGCGGGAGCTGCAGCTTTTTTAGCCGGGGTTTTTTTCGCAGTTGCCATGATGAAATTCCTTTGCTCGGAAGTGGGTTCGCCGCTGAGAAACGATGTGTTTACAGCTAGTGGGATGCTAATGGAGAAAGTGGCACTTTCCAAGCAGAAAAATCATTTTTCTCTCGATGTTGTTGCTGATTTGCCCTCGATGTTGGGCTTTTCTTGTTCTTGCCAACTTTCATCATGCCCATTTGGAGCCATTGGGTTGATTCAGAGGCATGTCATCTATGCCAGCGTTGTTTGAAGCTCAAGCTTGCAGGTGCATTTCATGGATTGTTTTGTTTTTTCATATAGCGAAAAACAGATGGATTTGATGTGTGGTTTGACTTTCAAATCATGAATAATAATTTTGCATTGAAAAATAACTTGTTTAACCCATTGATTTTAAACAAATAAAAATATGTCTTGTATAAGACATAAGATAGATAGCAAGTCTTCTATAAGAGTTAAGATGAGGACACCGACAGGGCAGAAACCGCTGCTTCCATCGCTTGATTTCAACTTGACCACAGGAGTTTTCCATGCCAGCCGACATCACTCAACAACTCAGCCGTGAACAACAAATCGCCGCCCTCGAAAAAGATTGGGCGACCAATCCCCGTTGGAAAGGCGTCAAGCGCGGCTACTCCGCCGCCGACGTTGTGCGTTTGCGCGGCAGCATGCCCATTGAGCACACCTTGGCCAAGCGCGGCGCAGAGAAGCTCTGGGAAAAAGTCAACGGCGGCGCCAAGAAGGGCTACGTCAACGCCTTCGGCGCGATCTCTGCCGGTCAAGCCATGCAGCAAGCCAAAGCTGGCTTGGAAGCCGTGTACCTGTCGGGCTGGCAAGTCGCCGCTGACGGCAACACATCCGAGACCATGTACCCCGACCAGTCGCTCTACGCCTACGACTCGGTGCCCACCATGGTTCGCCGCATCAACAACACCTTCAAACGCGCCGACGAAATCCAGTGGGGCCGTGGCATCAACCCCGGCGACAAAGAATTTATCGACTACTTCTTGCCCATCGTGGCCGACGCTGAAGCCGGTTTCGGCGGCGTGTTGAACGCTTTCGAGTTGATGAAGAACATGATTGCCTCCGGCGCTGCTGGCGTGCACTTCGAAGACCAATTGGCTGCGGTGAAGAAGTGCGGTCACATGGGTGGCAAAGTCTTGGTGCCTACCCAAGAAGCTTGCGAGAAGTTGATTTCTGCACGTTTCGCCGCTGACGTCATGGGCGTGTCCACCATTGTGTTGGCTCGTACCGACGCAGAAGCTGCCAACTTGATCACCTCCGACCACGACGCCAACGACAAGCCTTTCCTGACCGGCGAGCGCACTCAAGAAGGTTTCTACCGCGTCAAAAACGGTCTGGAGCAAGCCATCAGCCGAGGCGTGGCTTACGCGCCTTACGCCGACTTGGTGTGGTGCGAGACTGGCGTTCCTGACATCGGCTTTGCCCGCGAATTCGCCCAAGCCGTGCACGCCGCTTGCCCAGGCAAGCTGCTGTCGTACAACTGCTCGCCATCGTTCAACTGGAAGAAAAACCTCAACGACAGCCAGATCGCTTCTTTCCAAGAAGACCTGTCCGCCTTGGGTTACAAGTACCAGTTCATCACCTTGGCCGGTATCCACATCAACTGGTACAACACCTTCCAGTTCGCCAACGCCTACGCCAACGGCGAAGGCATGAAGCACTACGTCAACATGGTGCAAGAGCCTGAGTTCGCAGCTCGCGACAAGGGTTACACCTTCGTGTCGCACCAGCAAGAAGTGGGCGCAGGTTACTTCGACGACGTGACCACCGTGATCCAAGGCGGCTCGTCTTCCGTGAAAGCCTTGACCGGCTCGACCGAAGAAGAGCAGTTCCACTGATCTTTTTGAGAGTTGCCTGAAAGGGCACTGTCACTCAAAAGCCATCCGAAGCTTCGGCCTCAGGTGGCTTTTGTTTTTGATGAGAAGGTTGTTCGGATGTCTTGGCTGGACCCTGCGTCTCGTGTCAGTGGCGCTCCATGTTGTGCAGTTGGTTCGTCAAGGTAAGACCAGTGTGTGTCCAGGTCACGCGTAGAGATCTGCTTCCGGTCCAATGTCGCATAAAAAAGCCATCCCGAAGGATGGCTTTTTGCAGATGGCGAAATCAGCAGTCTGTTCAGGCAGCAGATGTCAGCGCTGCGTTGAAGGTCGCGCTGGGGCACATGATGGCCTTGAGTTTTTCTGGTGACGGGTAGTAATAACCACCAATGTCCACAGGCTGACCTTGCACCGCATTGAGTTCGGCCACGATGGTCTTTTCCTGTTCGGTCAAGGTTTGAGCCAATGAGGTGAACTTGGCTTGCAACGCCAGATCCTCGGTTTGCGACGCCAGTTCCTGCGCCCAGTACATGGCCAAATAAAACTGGCTGCCACGGTTGTCCAGCTGGCCCGTTTTGGGTGAGGGGTTCTTGTTGTTGTCCAGCAATTTACCGGTGGCGGCATCCAGGGTTTTGGCCAGGATTTTGGACGCGTTGTTGCTGGTTTTGATGCCCAGGTCTTCCAGGGACACGGCCAGGGCCAGGAATTCACCCAGTGAGTCCCAGCGCAGGTGGTTTTCTTCCACCAGTTGCTGCACATGCTTGGGAGCCGAGCCGCCTGCACCGGTTTCGTACATGCCGCCGCCGGCCATCAAAGGCACGATGGACAGCATCTTGGCCGAGGTGCCCAGTTCCATGATGGGGAACAGGTCGGTCAAGTAGTCGCGCAGGATGTTGCCGGTCGCGCTGATGGTGTCAAAGCCACGGACCACGCGCTCCAGGGTGTAGCGCATGGCACGCACTTGGCTCATGATCTGGATTTCCAGGCCGGCCGTGTTGTGCTCGTGCAGGTACATCTTCACTTTGGTGATCAGCTGTGCTTCGTGCGGGCGGTACTGGTCCAGCCAGAACACCACCGGCATGCCGGAGTTGCGGGCACGGGTCACGGCCAGCTTGACCCAGTCGCGGATCGCGGCGTCCTTGACCTGGCACATGCGCCAGATGTCGCCTTCTTCCACGTCTTGGCTCAGCAGCACTTCACCGGTGTTGATGTCGGTGATGTTGGCCACGCCGTCTTCTTGGATTTCAAAGGTTTTGTCGTGCGAGCCGTACTCTTCGGCTTGCTGGGCCATCAGGCCGACGTTGGGCACCGTGCCCATGGTCTTGGGGTCGAACGCCCCGTGCCACTTGCAGAAGTTGATCATCTCCATGTAGATGCGCGCAAAGGTTGACTCGGGCATCACGGCCTTGACGTCTTTCAATCGGCCGTCGGCGCCCCACATCTTGCCGCCGTTGCGGATCATGGCGGGCATGGAGGCGTCCACGATCACGTCGTTGGGTGAGTGGAAGTTGGTGATCCCCTTGGCCGAATCCACCATGGCCAGCTCGGGGCGGCCTTCGTGGCAAGCGTGCAGGTCGCGCTTGATCTCGTCTTGCTTGGATTGGGGCAGGGTGGCGACCTTGGCATAAAGGTCGGCCATGCCGTTGTTCACGTTGACGCCCAATTCCTTGAACAAAGCACCGTGTTTTTCGAAAGCTTCTTTGTAGAAAATTTTCACGCAGTGGCCGAACACGATGGGGTGCGAGACCTTCATCATGGTGGCTTTGACGTGCAGTGAGAACATCACGCCGGTTTTGTGGGCGTCTTCGATCTCTTTTTCGTAGAACTCGAGCAAGGCTTTTTTGCTCATGAACATGCTGTCAATCACTTCGCGGTCAAGCAAAGAGACTTTGGGCTTGAGGATGATGGTTTTGCCGCTCTTGGTGATCAGCTCCATCTTGACGTCACGGGGGCGGTCCAAGGTCATGGACTTTTCGCCGTGGTAGAAGTCGCCCGCGTGCATGTGCGAGACGTGCGAGCGCGAGGCCTGGCTCCACTCGGCCATGCTGTGCGGGTTCTTGCGCGCAAACTCTTTGACGGCGCGAGGCGCGCGGCGGTCCGAGTTGCCTTCGCGCAGCACAGGGTTCACGGCCGAGCCGATGCACTTGGCATAACGCGCCTTGATGGCTTTTTCTTCTTCTGTTTTGGGGGCATCTGGATAGTCGGGCAGGGCGTAGCCCTTGCCTTGCAATTCCTTGATGGCAGCGGTCAACTGGCCCACAGAGGCGCTGATGTTGGGTAGCTTGATGATGTTGGTTTGCGGCTTGAGTGTCAGCTTACCCAGCATCGTCAGGTTGTCTGGCACCCTTTGCTCGGGTGTCAGGAAATCGGGGAACTCCCCCAAGATGCGGCCGGCCAGGGAAATGTCGCTGGTTTCGACTTCGATGCCAGCGGCTTGTGTGAAGGTGCGAATGACAGGCAAAAAAGCCGCCGTGGCCAACAGGGGGGCTTCATCCGTGAGGGTGTAAATGATTTTGGAGCGGGCGTCTGGCATGGTCATCGTGGTACAGGTTTTTACAGGATGAAAAGGAACGTCTATCTTAAACCAAGCACACCCACATGAGCCTGACGACCATTTCGAAAACAGGGAAAAATACGCATCGGTTTTCGCAATCGGTTCATCCTGTTTGGCCAGTGCTGCGTGAGGCCAGCCTGTCGTGCGTCAAACCGAATGTCAATTGTGGGAAAATGACGTGAGTTATTCACTTCCATCATCCAGCGCGGTCGATGACCGCGCTTTTGCATTCAATTCCATGGTTCAGATCACGCTTCCCGACGGTTCATTGCGCGAATTTCCCGGCCCTGTCACGGTGGCCGAAGTGGCTTCATCCATTGGTACTGGCTTGGCCAAGGCCGCCTTGGGCGGCAAGGTCAATGGCCAACTGGTCGACACCAGTTTCAGCATGTCCGCCAATGCCCAACTGGCCATCGTGACGGCCAAAGACCCTGAAGGTCTGGAATTGATCCGCCACTCCACGGCGCACTTGCTGGCCTATGCGGTCAAGGGCATTTTCCCTGAGGCGCAAGTCACGATCGGCCCCGTGATTGACAACGGGTTTTATTACGACTTTTCGTACTCACGCCCCTTCACACCGGAAGACCTGGTCACGATCGAAAAACGCATGACCGAGTTGGCGGCCAAGGACGAGCCCGTGCTGCGCCGGGTACTGCCACGTGACGAAGCCGTGGCCCATTTCAAAGCCATGGGCGAGCATTACAAGGCCGAAATCATCGGCTCGATTCCGGCCGGCGAGCAGGTCAGTTTGTACCGTGAAGGCGATTTTGAAGACCTGTGCCGTGGCCCGCATGTGCCCAGTACGGGCAAACTCAAGCACTTCAAACTCATGAAGGTTGCGGGTGCTTATTGGCGCGGTGACAGCAAAAACGAGATGCTGCAGCGTGTCTATGGCACCGCTTGGGCCAGCAAGGAAGACTTGCAGTTGTATCTGACCCGCCTGGAAGAGGCCGAAAAGCGCGACCACCGCAAACTCGGCCGCGAACTCGACTTGTTCCACATTGACGAACATGCGCCCGGTTTGGTGTTTTGGCACCCCAAAGGCTGGACCGTGTGGCAAACCGTCGAGCAGTACATGCGCCAGGTCTACCGCGACAGTGGCTACCAGGAGGTCAAGGGCCCGCAGTTGCTGGACAAGACCCTCTGGGAAAAAACCGGGCACTGGGACAAGTACCGTGACAACATGTTCACCACCGAGTCCGAAAAACGTGACTACGCTTTGAAGCCGATGAACTGCCCGGGTCACATCCTGATCTTCAAGCAGGGCTTGAAAAGCTACCGCGACCTGCCTTTGCGCTACGGCGAGTTTGGCCAGTGCCATCGCAACGAGCCTTCGGGTGGCCTGCACGGCATCATGCGCGTGCGCGGCTTCACGCAAGACGATGGCCACATTTTCTGCACCGAAGATCAGATCCTGCCCGAGTGCGATACCTTCACGCAGGTGCTCAAGAAGGTTTACGCCGACTTCGGCTTCACCGACATCCTCTACAAGGTCTCCACCCGTCCAGCCGCGCGCATCGGCTCTGACGAGCTGTGGGACAAGGCCGAAAAAGCCTTGATGGACAGCCTGCGCCACTCGGGTTGCGACTTTGTGATTTCCGAGGGAGACGGTGCTTTTTACGGACCCAAAATCGAGTACACACTCAAGGACGCCATTGGCCGCGAATGGCAGTGCGGCACGATTCAGGTCGATTTCAACCTGTCCGAGCGTCTGGATGCGGAGTACGTGGCCGAAGACGGCTCGCGCCAGCGTCCCGTCATCCTGCACCGCGCCATCGTGGGCAGCATGGAACGCTTCATTGGTATTTTGGTCGAGCAGCATGCCGGTGCCTTGCCCACTTGGCTGGCACCCCTTCAGGTGTCGGTGCTCAACATCACCGATGCACAGTCCGATTACTGTCGCGAAATTGCTGCAAAACTGCGAAAATCGGTGACAAATCAAGGCCTTAGGGTCGATTTGGACCTGCGCAACGAGAAAATCACGTATAAAATACGAGAGCATTCGTTGCAAAAGCTGCCTTACATCCTTGTCGCTGGCGACAAAGAAAAGGCAGCAGGTACCGTCGCAGTGCGCGCCCGAGGCAACAAAGACCTCGGTGTGATGTCGATCGATGCGTTCATTGAACTCATTGCTGCCGACATCGCTTCTAAAGCCTGAAGGTGTTTTTCGCCACAAGCTTTGGCCCGTGGGCACAAAGATGGATGGGCTGCTTTTCGCAGTTTTGTTCCGTAAAGGATTGAGTCATCGCTACCGAATTTCGTGATCGTCGCCAACGCGAAGAACGTAAACACCGTTTGAACCGTGAAATCATGGCCCCAGAGGTCCGTGTTTCAGGGCCTGAAAATGAGCCCATGGGCATTTTGTCACTGGCTGAAGCCTTGCGCTTGGCCGGCGAGATGGATGTGGACCTGGTTGAAATTGCCGCCACGGCCAACCCACCGGTTTGTCGTTTGATGGACTACGGCAAGTTCAAATACCAGGAGCAAAAGCGTGCGGCGGAAGCCAAAGCCAAGCAAACGGTCATTGACATCAAGGAAGTCAAGTTCCGCCCCGGCACGGACGACGGTGACTACAACATCAAAATGCGCAACATCCGTCGGTTTTTGACCGATGGCGACAAGTGCAAGATCACTTTGCGTTTCCGTGGTCGTGAAATCACGCACCAGGAATTGGGTCTGGCTTTGCTCAACCGCATCCGCGATGAGCTGGCCGACTCGATCATCGTGGAGCAGTTTCCCAAGTTGGAAGGCCGCCAGATGATCATGATGATCGCGCCAGGCCGTAAAAAGCCGGCTGCGGGTGGCAAGGCTGCAGACACGTCTGCGCCGGCTGAATCTGCTTGACAAAGAATTTGACCGGCTTTCGGGCAGGTTGAGTCAAAAGCTGCCTTTGGGCGGCTTTTGTTAAAAGTGGCTCGGGGCCAACAAGGCTGCAAATTTTTTGCAGACGCCTCACGAGCACAATTAAAGGAGCATTCACATGCCCAAGATGAAGACCAAAAGCAGCGCTAAAAAGCGCTTCCGTGTTCGTCCAGGTGGAACCGTTAAACGCGGCCAAGCCTTCAAACGTCACATCCTGACCAAGAAGACCACCAAAAACAAGCGTCACCTTCGCGGTTCCGTGTCTGTGCATGAGACCAATATGGGTCACATCGCGCAAATGCTGCCCATGGCTGGCCTGTAATCACTGACGAACAAGGAGAATAAATATGCCTCGCGTTAAACGTGGTGTAACGGCACGCGCCCGTCACAAGAAAGTTTTGGCCCTTGCAAAAGGTTTCCGCGGTCGCCGCGGCAATGTCTTCCGCATCGCCAAACAGGCGGTGATGAAGGCCGGCCAATACGCCTACCGTGACCGCCGCACCAAAAAGCGTGTGTTCCGTCAGTTGTGGATTGCCCGTATCAACGCCGCTGCGCGTGAATGCGGTCTGACCTACAGCCAGTTCGCCAACGGCCTGAAAAAGGCTGCCATCGAAATCGACCGTAAGATGCTGGCGGACATCGCCGTGCACGACAAGGCCGCTTTTGCTGGCATCGTGAACCAAGTCAAAGCCAAACTGGCCTCAGCTTGAGTCCATGAGTGACGCGGGCCCTCGGGCCTGTGCCACGCACTCGATCAAAGGGATTGAGGCTCGCAAAAGCTTCAATCCCTTTTTTGTTCTTTCTCACACAGATCACCGATCTCCCACACCATGAACGAGCTGGACACCCTGGTCGAATCCGCCCGCCAGAGTTTTGTGCAGGCACTGACACCTGCAGACCTCGAAAACGCCAAAGCCCAGTTTTTGGGCAAAGCCGGTCGCATCACCGAGTTGATGAAGGGCATGGCCGCTCTGAGCGTGGAAGATAAGAAAACCCGAGGCGCCGCCATCAACCTCGCCAAGCAGGCGATCGAGGCGGCCTTGAATGACCGCCGCCAAGCCCTGGCTGATGCTGAGTTGCAAGCGCAACTCAAGGCCGAAGCCCTGGATGTGTCGCTGCCTGGCCGCAGCGCCAATGTCGGTGGTTTGCACCCTGTCTCGCTGACGCTGGAGCGGGTCGAGAATATTTTTGGCTCCATGGGTTTTGAAGTGGCCCAAGGCCCCGAGATCGAGACCGATTGGTTCAACTTCACCGCGCTCAACACGCCCGAAGACCACCCGGCCCGGTCCATGCATGACACCTTCTACGTCGAAGGCGGCCACCTGCTGCGCACGCACACCAGCCCCATGCAAATCCGCCATGCGGTGCAGCACGTCAAGCGTTACCGCAACCAGCTCGATGCTGGCCAAGGGATGCCCGAGATCCGCGTGATTGCTCCCGGGCGTACCTACCGCGTTGACTCCGACGCCACCCATTCGCCCATGTTCCACCAGTGCGAAGGCTTGTGGATTGGCGAGAACGTGAGCTTCAAGGACCTCAAGGTCGTGGTCACCGATTTTTGCCGCACCTTTTTTGAGAGCGACGACTTGGTGCTGCGCTTTCGCCCGAGTTTCTTCCCGTTCACCGAGCCCAGCGCTGAGATTGACATCCAGTTCCAAAGCGGCCCGCTGGCCGGTCGCTGGCTTGAAGTGGGCGGCTCCGGTCAAGTGCACCCGAACGTGGTGCGCAACATGGGCCTGGACCCCGAGCAGTTCATTGGTTTTGCCTTTGGCATGGGCATGGACCGTTTCACCATGCTGCGCTACGGCGTGAACGACCTGCGCCTGTTCTTTGACGGCGATGTGCGCTTTCTGAGCCAGTTCCAGTAATTCCCTTCCAAGTCCGAGACACGCGACATGCAATTTCCTGAATCCTGGTTGCGCGAGTTCTGCAACCCGCCCCTGACGACCCAGCAACTGGCCGATACCTTGACCATGGCCGGCCTTGAAGTGGAAGAGCTCGAGCCCGTGGCCCCGCCGTTCACGAAGATCGTGGTCGGCGAAATCAAGGAAGCCGTGCAGCACCCCAACGCCGACCGCTTGCGCGTGTGTCAGGTGGATGTGGGGCAGGGCGGTCTGCTGAACATCGTCTGTGGTGCGCCCAATGCCCGCGTGGGTATCCGCGTGCCTTGCGCCATGGTCGGCGCCGAGTTGCCGCCTGGCGAAGACGGCAAGCCTTTCCAGATCAAAGTGGGCAAGCTGCGTGGTGTGGAGAGCCAGGGCATGCTGTGTTCAGCCAAAGAACTGAAAATCGCCGACGACCATGGCGGTTTGTTGGAGCTGCCCGCTGACGCGCCTCTGGGCCAGGACATCCGCCAGTATCTGAATCTGGACGACACCCTGATGACGCTCAAGCTGACGCCCAATTTGGCGCATTGCTTGAGCGTGTACGGCATCGCCCGCGAAGTGTCGGCCCTGACCGGCGCACCTTTGAAGGCTCCGACCTTTCCGGCAGTGGCCACGCAGATCGGCGACAAGCTGGCCGTGAATGTCCAGTCCCCCGACCTGTGCGGCCGCTTCAGCGGTCGCGTTGTGAGGGGCGTGAACACGAAGGCGCAAACTCCGCAGTGGATGGTCGACCGCCTGGCCCGTTGCGGTCAGCGCAGCGTGAGCCCGTTGGTGGACATCTCCAACTACGTGATGTTCGAGTTCGGTCGTCCCTCGCATATTTTTGACCTCGACAAGATCCACGGCGGCTTGCAGGTGCGCTGGGGCCAGCCCGGTGAGTCGCTCAAGCTGCTCAATGGCAACACCGTGACCGTGGACGACAAGGTGGGTGTGATCGCCGATGACAGCCAAGTCGAATCGCTGGCCGGCATCATGGGCGGCGACGCCACCGCCGTGTCCGACGACACCCAAAACATCTACATCGAAGCGGCCTTCTGGTGGCCCACCTCGATTGCTGGCCGCTCGCGCCGCTACAACTTCTCGACCGATGCAGGCCACCGTTTCGAGCGCGGTGTGGACCCGCAGCTGACGGTGGAGCACATCGAGCGCATCACCCAGCTGGTGCTGGACATTTGCGGCACCCCCGAGACAAAGGTCGGCCCCATCGATGACCAAACTTTGAACTTGCCCGCCATCACGCCAGTGACCCTGCGCGTGGCCCGTGCGGTCAAGGTGATTGGCATGCCTTTGACCCAACAGCAGTGCGCCGACGCTTTGCGCGGCTTGGGCTTGCAAGTGGCCGAAGGGCAGGGCACTGTCACCGTCACACCGCCCAGCTTCCGGTTCGATTTGCAGATCGAAGAAGACCTGATCGAGGAAGTGGCCCGCATGGTGGGTTACAACAACCTGCCCACGAACCCGCCTCTGGCCCCCATCACCGCCAAAGTGCGCCCAGAGACCGAGCGCAGCCCATCGACTGTACGCCGCGCCATTGCCGCTTTGGGTTATCAGGAAACCATCAACTACAGCTTTGTCGAAGAAGCTTGGGAAAAAGACTTGGCGGGCAATGCCCACCCGATCCGCCTGCTCAACCCGATCGCCAGCCAGATGAGCGTGATGCGCTCGAGCCTGATCGGCTCGCTCTTGCAAGTGGTCAAGTTCAACGCCGACCGCAAGGCCGACCGCGTGCGCGTGTTCGAGCTGGGTCGCGTGTTCCTGCGCAATGCGAGCGTGGCAGACAGCGACGCCACCGTGCAAGGTTTTGACCAGCCCATGAAGGTCTCAGGCATGGCCTGGGGCCCCTTGGAGCCTTTGGGTTGGACAGGCAAGTCGCGCCTGGTGGATTTCTTCGATGTCAAAGCCGATGTCGAGCGCTTGCTGGCCCCGGCCCAAGCCGAATTCGTGGCCTCCGAGCACCCCGCGATGCACCCCGGCCGCTCGGCTCAGGTCCTGCTGCAAGGCCGGGTGATCGGTCATGTGGGTGAGTTGCACCCGCGTTGGCGTCAGGCCTGGGACTTGCCGCATGCGCCTGTCGTGTTCGAGCTGGACCTGGACGCGGTCACTCAGCGCAGCGTGCCTGTGGCCCAGCCCGTGGCCAAGATGCAAGCGGTGGAGCGCGACATCGCCGTGATCGTGCGTGAGCAGGTCACGCACGCCGAGTTGATGCAAGCCATCCACAGCGCACCGACTCTGGGTTTGCTGCGCCATGCGGTGCTGTTCGATGTCTATCGCCCCAAGGCTGAAGCCGCTGGTGGCCTGGCGGTGGGCGAGAAAAGTTTGGCGGTTCGTTTGAGTTTGCACAGCGACGAGGCCACCTTGACCGACGCCCAGATCGAAGCCGCCATGGGGGCCATCATGGCCAGCCTGTCCGAGCGGGTTTCTGCACGTTTGCGTACCTGAGTGCATGCCATGCAAATCAGTTTTGAATCCCTGGAAACCCCGGCACTGACCAAGGCGCACCTGGCCGATTTGCTGTTCGAGCAGATTGGCTTGAACAAGCGCGAGTCCAAGGACATGGTCGATGCGTTTTTTGACCTGGTGGTGGACAGCCTGATTGCGGGTGACGATGTGAAAATTTCCGGCTTCGGCAATTTCCAGATCCGCACCAAGGCTGCGCGTCCCGGGCGCAACCCGCGCACCGGAGAATTGATCCCGATTGATGCACGTCGTGTCGCGACTTTCCATGCCAGCCATAAACTCAAGGCCTTGATCCAGGGCGATGCCGTTGACGACGAAGGTGTGGAGACGGTGGGCCGCTGAATCATTCCTGATTGGAGTGCCCATGTTGTTCAAGTTCAAATCCCAAGTCACCAGCGACCTCATCATGCTGGAGGCCGATGCCCGCAGGCTGCTGCACATCATGTTGGGTCACGACCCTGACAAAGGCATCATTTTGGTGAAGGACCTGTCTGCAGCCATTGCCAAGCTGGAGTCGGCTGTGGCCCAGGATGAAGCGGCCCGTTTGCAGCGCAGCCAAGCGGCGCAAAAAGCCTCAGTGCCCACTGACAGCACGCAGGACGCCTCGGTGGAGGTGTTGGACGCCGTGCGACTTGCGCAGCGGGCCAGCCCCATGCTCAAGCTGCTCAAGCACTGCGTGGCCGACCCGTCTGACGTGGTCTGGGGCGTGTGAGGTTCAGCCAGGCCGTTTGCTGAACACGGCACCACCGAGTTTGAAGCCGGGCTTGATTTGCCGCTTGGCAAACCAGCCTTGGTTCATCTCCAGCACAAATCGCACGGGTTTGCTGGAGCAGTGCGAGTCATCGCTTTGCGGCTGCATGTCGGCCAGGTTAACGATGGTGCCATCGTCCTCGACGAAAGCGGCCGTGAGGGGAATCAGGGTGTTGCGCATCCAAAAGCATTGGGTCGACGCTTGCTCGAACACGAACAGCATGCCCTCGTGCACCGGCATATCCTTGCGCCACATCAGACCGATCTGTCGCTGCTCGGGGGTCTGGGCCAGTTGCACATCCAGGCGGTGCATACCGGCCGTCAATGTCGTGCGGGCCAAGCCCATTTGAGGCCCTGGGTTGGACTGGGCCGATGCCAGAGATCCGGCCAGCAGCAGGCTGCAGGCGATACCGAACGCTGCGCTGCGCCAGGTCTTATTGCGGGCAGGGCTGCAAAAAGCGCGACATGTCGAAAAGAAGAAGTGGGTCATGGTGAGGGCTGGAATGCAAAGCAGGCCCCAAGGATAACGCCTGCTGGGGTTGTTGCCGCACTGCGCAAGCCGACTGACTTCAGTCAAGCCAAAGAGCATGCCTGCAGGGGACCTTGACTGGTCGCGGCAGCGGCAGCCGCAGGGAAGGACATGCCCCGACACAAGACCCCAGGGCCCTAGCCCCCGGGCTTTAAGCCTTAGAGCGCTTCAAGGGGCTGCCGTGTCCGTTTGGCCGGGTGGGTCGCTGTCAGCCCCATTGGCCCGGCCAAGGCTCGTCAAGGCGCTGTCGGTGCCTTGGGTCGAGTCTGCCAATGGCGTTGGCGTGGCAGCCCAAATATTCGCAGCCATCAGGCCCTTGGCGCCTTGCGTCAGCTCGAAGTTGACGCGCTGGCCTTCCTTGAGGGTTTTGAAGCCCTCCATCTGGACAGCCGAAAAATGGGCAAAAGCATCCGCGCCGCCCCCGTCGGGTTGAATGAAACCAAAACCTTTGGCATCGTTGAACCATTTGACCGTACCACTGGGCATACGATGTCTCCGTGTTTTTATTGAATGGCTCAGTTTGAGTAATTCAAGGCGAATTTGTCAATGTGAGGTTTTCCCGGGGTGCAGCATTTGTGCCGCATGCAGCCAAGACTTTTCAGACCCCAAGCTCAAAGGGCTTGAAAGCATCGATAGAATGAAATCATGGCAACGAAAAAACCTTCCAATCCCACGCTGCCGACCGTGACCCCCCGTGCGCCTGATGGCGGCGATTCGGTGGTCCTCGAAAGACGTGCCCAAAAAATCGAACCGCCCCAGATGTACCAGGTGGCGATGCTCAACGACGACTTCACCCCCATGGAGTTCGTGGTGATGGTGATCCAGGAGTTTTTCAGCAAGGACCGCGAGGCGGCCACCCAGATCATGCTCAAGATCCACCTGGACGGCAAAGGCGTTTGCGGGGTCTATTCCCGCGATGTGGCCGCCACCAAGGTCGATCAGGTGCTGGATGCAGCCAAACAAGCCGGTCACCCGCTGCAATGTGTCAGTGAACCCATTGAATAAACCGGTATGCCCCCCACCTCTTATTCGTCTCTTTTACTCAGCAAGGCATAAGGAAATCACATGATTGCCCAAGAATTGGAAGTCAGCTTGCACATGGCCTTTGTTGAAGCCCGTCAGCAGCGCCATGAATTCATCACCGTTGAGCACTTGTTGCTGGCCCTGCTGGACAACCCCAGTGCGGCCGAAGTGCTGCGCGCTTGCGCCGCCAACATCGACGATCTGCGCAAGGCCTTGAGCAATTTCATCAAGGACAACACGCCCCAAGTGGCGGGTACCGAAGAGGTGGACACCCAGCCCACCTTGGGTTTCCAGCGCGTGATCCAGCGCGCCATCATGCATGTCCAGTCCACCGGCAACGGCAAAAAGGAAGTGACCGGCGCGAATGTGCTGGTGGCGATCTTTGGCGAAAAAGACTCGCACGCCGTGTATTACCTGCACCAGCAGGGCATCACCCGCCTGGACGTGGTCAACTTCATCGCCCACGGCATCCGCAAGAGTGACCCGCCAGAGGCCGCCAAATCCGACGCACCCGCCAACTCCGAGTCCGAAGAGGCCAGCGGTGGTGAGCGCAACGAGAAAGCCTCGCCTCTGGAGCAGTTCACCAACAACCTGAACCAGGCCGCCAAAGAAGGCAAGATCGACCCGCTGATTGGCCGTGAATACGAAGTCGAGCGCACGATCCAGATCCTGTGCCGCCGCCGCAAGAACAACCCGCTGCTGGTGGGCGAGGCCGGTGTGGGCAAGACGGCGATTGCCGAGGGCCTGGCTTGGCGCATCACGCAGGGCACCGTGCCAGACATCCTGGCCGAAGCCACGGTGTATTCGCTGGACATGGGCGCACTGCTGGCAGGCACCAAGTACCGGGGTGATTTTGAACAGCGCCTCAAAGGCGTGCTCAAGTCGCTCAAGGACAAGCCCAATGGCATTTTGTTCATTGACGAAATCCACACCTTGATCGGTGCGGGCGCAGCCTCAGGTGGCACGCTCGACGCATCCAACCTGCTCAAGCCTGCCCTGTCGAGCGGCCAGCTCAAGTGCATCGGCGCGACCACCTTCACCGAGTACCGCGGTATTTTCGAAAAAGACGCCGCCCTGTCTCGCCGTTTCCAGAAAGTGGACGTGGTCGAGCCCACGGTGTCCGAGACGGTGGACATCCTCAAAGGCCTCAAGAGCCGTTTTGAAGACCACCACAGCGTCAAATACACCATTGCCGCCTTGCAAGCTGCCGCCGAGTTGTCGGCCAAGTTCATCAACGACCGCCAGCTGCCCGACAAGGCGATTGACGTGATCGACGAAGCCGGTGCCGCCCAGCGCATCCAGGTCCCCTCCAAGCGCAAAAAGACGATTGGCAAGTCCGAGATCGAAGACATCGTCGCCAAGATCGCCCGCATTCCCCCGGCCAACGTGTCCAACGACGACCGCAGCAAGCTGCAGACCATCGAGCGTGACCTCAAATCGGTGGTGTTTGGGCAGGACAAAGCGCTCGAAGTGCTGGCGTCTGCCGTCAAGATGGCCCGCTCAGGCTTGGGCAAGACCGACAAGCCGATTGGCTCCTTCTTGTTCTCGGGCCCCACGGGCGTGGGCAAGACCGAGGCGGCCAAACAGCTGGCCTACATCATGGGCATCGAGCTCATCCGCTTTGACATGTCCGAGTACATGGAGCGCCATGCGGTGAGCCGCCTGATCGGCGCGCCTCCGGGCTACGTGGGCTTTGACCAGGGCGGCCTGTTGACCGAAGCCGTGACCAAGAAGCCGCACTGCGTGCTCTTGCTCGACGAAATCGAAAAAGCCCACCCGGACATCTTCAACGTGCTGCTGCAGGTCATGGACCACGGCACCTTGACCGACAACAACGGGCGCAAGGCCGACTTCCGCAACGTGATCATCATCATGACCACCAACGCGGGGGCCGAGACCATGAACAAGGCCACCATTGGCTTCACCAACCCGCGCGCGGCCGGGGACGAAATGGGCGACATCAAGCGCCTGTTCACGCCCGAGTTCCGCAACCGTCTGGACGCCATCGTGAGCTTCAAACCGCTGGATGAGCAAATCATCTTGCGCGTGGTCGACAAGTTCTTGTTGCAGCTGGAAACGCAATTGGGCGAGAAAAAGGTGGAAGTCACCTTCACCGACGCCTTGCGCAAGTTCCTGGGCAAGAAGGGTTTCGATCCGCTCATGGGCGCTCGCCCGATGCAGCGCCTGATCCAGGACACCATCCGCAAGGCCCTGGCCGACGAGTTGCTGTTCGGTCGCCTGACCGACGGTGGGCGCCTCACGGTGGACATCGATGCCAAGGACGAGGTGCTGTTGGACATCACACCCAACCCGAAAAAGGACAGCCGAGCATCACGCGCGGAGCCCGCCGAGCCGGAAGAAGCCACAGCGGGTTAAGACCTGCGAGCCCCAAGCCTGGCCCCGGTTTCGAGGGCCAGGTGCAAAAAAGGCCCGTGAGGGCCTTTTTTTGTGGTGCACCGAAGCGGCGCCCTTATCTGCGCCGCCCCCCACCCAGCAAGCTGCCCAGCACGCCACGCACGATTTCCCGGCCAATGGCCGAACCCGCAGTGCGTACAGCACTTTTGACCACCATTTGCGCCACACCGTCGCGCTGTCCACCCCGGGGGCCGGTGCTGCCAAACAGCATGTCGCTCAAGCCGCCCATCAGGCCGCCGCTGGCAGGTTCGGTTGCAGCCGGTGCCTGGCCCGGCAAGGGGTTGGTGGCGCTGGCTTGGCCGGTCGCCGTGGCCTGGCCCTTGATGCGCTCATAAGCGGACTCACGGTCCTGGGCTTGTTCGTACACCCCGGCCACCAACGAGCCCTGAACCAGCGCCTGCCGTTGGGCGGCGGTGATGGGGCCCAGCTGGCTGCCCGGGGGCAGCACAAACACGCGCTCGGTCTGGCAGGGGCGGCCTTTGGCGTCCAGAAAACTCACCAGGGCCTCGCCCACGGCCAGCTCGGTGATGGCCGCTTCGATGTCCAGGCCCGCTTTGGGGCGCATGGTTTGCGCGGTGGACTTCACGGCTTTTTGATCGCGCGGGGTGTAGGCGCGCAGGGCGTGTTGCACCCGGTTGCCCAGCTGCCCCAGCACACTGTCGGGGATGTCCAGTGGGTTTTGCGTGACAAAGTACACCCCCACGCCCTTGGAGCGCACCAGGCGCACGACCAGCTCGATGCGCTCGACCAGGACTGCCGGCGCGTCCTTGAACAGCAGGTGCGCCTCGTCGAAAAAGAAGACCAGCTTGGGTTTGACCGGGTCGCCGATTTCGGGCAATACCTCGAACAACTCGGACAGCATCCACAGCAAAAAAGTGGCGTAAAGGCGCGGCGAGTTCATGAGCTTGTCGGCCGCCAGGATGTTCACCACCCCCAGACCTTGGGCGTCGGTCTGCATGAAGTCTTCGATGTTGAGCATGGGCTCACCAAAGAACTGGTCGCCGCCTTGTGTCTCGATTTGCACCAGGCCGCGCTGGATGGCCCCGATGCTGGCGGCGCTGATGTTGCCGTACTCGGTGGTGAACTGTTTGGCGTTGTCGCCCACGTACTGCAGCATGGCCCGCAGGTCTTTCATGTCCAGCAGCAGCAAGCCGTTGTCGTCGGCGATCTTGAACACCAGGTTCAACACCCCGGCTTGCGTGTCGTTCAGGCCCAGCATGCGCGTGAGCAACAAGGGACCCATGTCCGAGATGGTGGCGCGCACCGGGTGGCCTTGCTCGCCAAACACGTCCCACAAGGTGGTGGGGCAGGCCAGAGGCTCGGGCAGTGACAGTCCACGGTCTTGCAGCACGGCGGCCAGCTTGTCGCCGATCTTGCCCGCCTGGCTGACCCCGGTCAGATCGCCCTTGACGTCGGCCATGAAGACCGGCACACCGATGCGCGAAAAGCTCTCGGCCAGAGTTTGCAACGTGACGGTTTTGCCCGTCCCGGTGGCCCCCGTGATCAGGCCGTGGCGGTTGGCGAGACCCGGCAGCAGGTGACACTGCGCTCGGGCGTTTTGAGCAATCAACATGGGATCAGCCATCGAAAATCTCCTCCTCGGAGTGAAAAGTAAAATCCAGCCTCTAGGTTAAATCAACATTCAAGGAATTCCCGATGGCTGGCCACAGTAAATGGGCAAATATTCAGCACCGCAAAGGCAGGCAAGACGAAAAAAGGCAACGCATTTGGACCCGGGTGGTGCGTGAAATTATGGTCGCGGCCCGCACGGGCGGTGGCGATGCCAGCGCCAACCCTCGCCTGCGTCTGGCCATCGAAAAGGCCAAGGCGGCCAACATGCCAGCCGACACCATCAAGCGCAACGTGGACAAGGCCACGGGCAACCTGGAAGGCGTGAGCTACGAGGAAATCCGTTACGAAGGCTACGGCATTGGCGGCGCGGCCATCATTGTGGACACCATGACCGACAACCGCGTGCGCACCGTGGCCGAAATGCGCCATGCCTTGAGCAAGCACGGCGGCAACCTGGGCACCGAGGGCTCGGTGGCGTTTCAATTCAAGCACTGCGGTCAACTGATTTTTGCCCCCGGCACTTCGGAGGACCGTGTCATGGAGGTGGCGTTGGAAGCCGGTGCAGAGGACGTGCTCACCGACGCAGAAGGCGCGATCGAGGTTTTGACCACACCCGCTGACTTTGAAGCCGTGAAAAACGCGCTGGAGGCCGCCGGTCTGGTGGCCGAGATGGCCGAAGTCACCTGGCGTGCCGAAAATTCTGTGTCTTTGTCCGGCGATGAAGCGGCCAAAATGCAAAAATTATTGGATATATTGGAAGACTTGGACGATGTGCAAAACGTTTTCCACAACGCCGAATTTGAAGATTAAGGAAGTTGGATGAAAGTATTGGTCGTTGGCAGTGGTGGTCGTGAGCACGCCATGGCGTGGAAACTGGCGCAGTCGCCCAAAGTGCAGCAGGTCTATGTGGCACCGGGCAACGGTGGCACGGCCAAAGATAAAAACCTGGTCAATGTGCCGATCACAGATTTGGCGCTGCTGCGCCAGTGGGCCTTGGACAACGGCATTGGCCTGACCTTGGTGGGCCCCGAAGCCCCCTTGGCGGCGGGCATCGTGGACGATTTTCGGGCGCATGGTCTGCGCATTTTTGGCCCCACGCAGGCAGCAGCCCAGTTGGAAAGTTCCAAGGCTTTTTCCAAGGCCTTCATGCAGCGCCATGGTATCCCCACGGCCGCATTCGAGACCTTCACCGATGCCGCCTTGGCGCACGCTTACGTGGACCGCCAAGGCGCCCCCATCGTGGTCAAGGCCGACGGCCTGGCGGCGGGCAAAGGCGTGGTGGTGGCGATGACGCTGGCCGAGGCGCATGAGGCGATTGACTTCATGCTGCTGGACAACACCCTGGGTGTGGCCCACAACGCTGGCGGCGCTCGGGTGGTGATCGAGGAGTTTTTGCAAGGCGAAGAAGCCAGCTTCATGGTGCTGTGCGATGGCAAAAACGTGGTGGCTCTGGCCACCAGCCAGGACCACAAACGCCTGCAAGACGGCGACGTGGGCCCGAACACCGGCGGCATGGGCGCTTATTCGCCTGCACCTGTGGTCACGGCCGAGGTGCACGCCCGCGCCATGCGCGAAGTCATCTTGCCGACCATTCGCGGCATGGACAAAGACGGCATCAACTACACCGGGTTTTTGTACGCGGGCCTGATGATCGATCCGCAAGGCCGCATCAAGACCCTGGAATTCAACTGCCGCATGGGTGACCCCGAGACCCAGCCCATCTTGATGCGCCTGAAGTCGGACTTTTTGGAGGTTTTGCTGGCCGCAACGTCAGAAGGTCTGGGGCAATTGGACATGGAATGGGACCGCCGTGTCGCGCTGGGTGTGGTCATGGCCGCGGCCGGTTACCCGCTCAACCCGCGCAAGGGCGATGCCATCACCGGCCTGCCCAAGGACCAAGAGGATGCCATGGTGTTCCATGCGGGCACCACCGAGAAAGAGGGCCAAATCCTGACTTCGGGGGGGCGTGTGCTGTGCGTCACGGCGCTGGCCGATTCGGTCAAGCAGGCACAGCAAAAAGCCTACCAAACGGCCACTCCCATTGCCTTTGATGGCATGCAGATGCGCCAGGACATCGGCTACCGCGCCATCAGAAACTGAAGCACCAACGCCCCTCATGAGCCCTTTGACCCGCCATCCTGTGACCTTCCAAGGCTCCCGTCTGGCGCGTTGGACTTTAAAAATGCTCGGTTGGCGCCTGGACTTTGAGGGCTTTCCTGCCCGCCAAGGTGTGGCGATCGTTTACCCGCACACCAGCAACTGGGATTTCCCCATCGGCATGTTGGCCAAATGGGCGCTGGGCGTTCCGGCGCGCTTTTGGGGCAAGGACTCGCTGTTCAAGCTTCCGGTGATCGGTGCCTGGATGCGCTGGGTGGGCGGCATCCCGATTGACCGCAGCTCATCTCGCGGCGTGGTCGGGCAAATGGTGCATGTGTTCGATCAGTACAAACAAAACGACCAATTGCTTTGGTTGGGCCTGGCCCCAGAGGGCACGCGCAGCTTCACGCCGGGTTGGCGCAGCGGTTTTTACCAACTGGCCTTGGGCGCGCAAGTGCCCCTGGCGCTCGTCAAGCTCGACTGGGGTCAGCGCCGCTTCAGCGTGGTGGACTTTTACGATCTGACGGGCCAGGTCGAGCGCGATTACGCCCACATGGCCCAGGTCTTTGAGGGTGTCAAAGGCTTCCACGAACACCAGATGGGCCCCATACTCCCCTGGAGCCCTGGCCAAGCGGACGAATCTGCCCGCCTGAAACGATGAAGATTTTCTGAACCTATTTAACGTCCCAATCCACCATGAGCACCCCTTTTGAACTCGGCACCGTCAAAAACTACCTGGTCGGCTTGCAGTCCCGCATCACCGGGGCGCTGACCGACCTGGATGGCACCCCTTTTCTGACCGATGCCTGGCAAAAAGACCCGGGTGAAAAACTCCAGGGCAATGGCATCACCCAGATTCTGGAAGGCGGGCCCATTTTTGAACGCGCTGGCTGCGGCTTTTCGCACGTCACGGGCCCGCAGTTACCGCCCTCGGCCACCCAGCACCGCCCAGAGTTGGCCGGCTCGGCCTTTGAGGCGATGGGCGTGTCCTTGGTGTTCCACCCGCGCAACCCCTATGTGCCCACGGTGCACATGAACGTGCGCATGATCGCGGCCAAGCCCGAGGGCAGGGCGCCCGTGGCCTGGTTTGGTGGCGGCATGGACCTGACCCCTTATTACGGCTTTGACGAAGACGCGGTGCATTTTCACCAGACCTGCAAAGACGCCTTGACGCCGTTTGGCGAGGCCTTGCACCCGCGTTTCAAAACCTGGTGCGACGATTATTTTTGCAACAAACACCGCCGTGAGCAGCGCGGCGTGGGCGGCATTTTCTTCGACGACTTTTCCGAGCTGGGCATGGACCAGAGCTTTGCCATGCTGCAAAGCGTGGCCGATTCACTGCTGACGGCCTACATGCCCATCGTGATGCGCCGCAAGGACACGCCTTATGGCGAGCGCGAACGTGACTTTCAGCTCTACCGCCGTGGCCGCTATGTCGAGTTCAACCTCGTCTGGGACCGGGGCACGCATTTTGGTTTGCAGTCCGGTGGCCGTACAGAATCGATCCTGCTGTCCATGCCGCCCGAGGTGCGCTGGTCGTACCAGCGCCAGGACGAGGCAGGCTCGCCGGAGGAGCGCTTGCTCAGCCACTTTCTGGTGCCCAAGGACTGGGTTTGAAGCTGCCATCTTCCGTGCAAAACGACCCAGCCCATGTGCAGCGCCTGGGCGTTTTTGGCGGAGCGTTCGATCCGCCGCATCGGGCCCACGTGGCCTTGGTCGAAGCGGCCATCACCCAGCTGCAGCTCGACCAGGTGCGTGTGCTGCCCACGGGCCAAGCCTGGCACAAACCGCGCAACCTGAGCGATGCCGAGCACCGCCTGGCCATGACGCGTTTGGCCTTTGCGCCTGTGCCGCAAGTGGTGGTGGACGAGCGGGAAATTCAGCGCACCGGACCCACCTACACGGTGGACACCCTGCGCGAGTTGCAGACCGAATACCCCCAGGCGCAACTGTATTTGCTGCTGGGCGACGACCAGCGGCGCGCCTTGCCCGCCTGGCACCAAATCGGCGAAATTGGGCGCATCGCTATAATCTGCGCCGCAGGTCGTGATATGGCCGTGCGTGCCTGGAACGAAGAATCAGGCACTGCACCCACCAACCCACCCCTTTCTGACACGCTGCAAGCGCGCATTCGCACTCTGGACATGCCGCTGATGCCTCACAGTGCCACGGACATCCGTGTGCTGGCGGCCACAGAGCAGGCCCTGACGGGCTTGGTATCCCCCGCTGTTGAGCGCTATATTCACGAACACCACCTTTACAGGCTCCATTGATGACCGAAAACGCCGCCAAAAAAGACATCCAGAAACTCCAGCGTGCCATTGTGGACGCTTTGGAGGACGTCAAGGCCCAAGAAATCCAGGTGTTTGACACCGAACACCTGTCCTCGCTGTTTGAGCGGGTCATCATCGCTTCGGGCACCTCGAACCGTCAAACCAAAGCGCTGGCTGCCAGCGTGCGTGACAAAGTGCGAAACGCAGGTTTTGGCAAACCCCGCATCGAGGGCGAAGACAACGGCGAATGGATCATTGTGGATTGCGGCCAGGCCGTGGTGCACGTCATGCAGCCCACCATCCGCACCTATTACAACCTCGAAGAAATCTGGGGCGGCACGCCTGTTCGCTTGAAGTTCGGTGCGCCCAAGCCCGCAGCGACGGCCGAAGTCAAGGGCCACATCCAGAATTCGGTGGCGAAAAAAGCCACCGGCAAAGCAGTGGCCAAATCCACCGCTGCCAAAACACCTGCTGCCATGAAGTCGGCCGCCAAACCCGCTGCCAAATCTGCAGCCAAGGCCAAACCCGCCTTGAAGGCACCGGCCAAATCCGCCAAACCAGCGGCCAAGGCACCTGCGAAAACTGCGGCCAAAACCGCCGCCTCCAAAACAGCGGCCAAGTCGCCGACGAAATCCAGCAGCCCCACCAGCAAGCCCACGGTGAAGACAGTGGGCAAGCCCACGGCCAAGCCTGCCGCCAAAGCGGCGGCCAAGTCGTCGGCCAAACCCGCAGCCAAAAAGGCCCCGGCGCGCAAGGCTGTGCAAGCGACCACCCGCCGCAAAGCCGATTGATCCTGCATGAAGCTGCTGATCGTTGCGGTCGGCCTGCGCGTGCCCGATTGGGCGCAGACCGCTTGGGACGACTACGCCAAACGTTTTCCGCCTGAGCTCAAGGTCGAGCTCAAGGCCGTGAAAACCGAGCCCCGGGGCTCCAAAACCCTGCCCAACCTCTACGCGGCTGAGCGCCAGCGCATCGAAGCGGCTATCCCCCGCGGCACCCGCATCGTGGTGCTCGACGAGCGCGGCAGTAACTTGACCACCCAAGCCTTGGCCACCCGCTTGACCAGCTGGCAACTCGGCGGTGACGATGTGGCTTTGGTCATTGGCGGCCCAGACGGGCTGGAGCCGGAGTTCCGGCATGCCGCGCACGAGCGCATCCGCTTGTCTGACCTGACCTTGCCCCACGCCATGGCCCGAGTTCTGTTGATCGAGCAGCTCTACCGCGCCTGGTCCATCAACGCCAACCACCCCTACCACCGCGAATGAGCGACTTCATCTACCTCGCCTCCCAAAGCCCCCGGCGCAGTCAGCTGCTCGACCAAATCGGGGTGGCCCACCAGCTGCTTTTGGCCGGGCCAGACGAAGACGCCGAGTCTTTGGAAGACGTGCGCGGCGCGGAAGCGCCTGCACGGTATGTGGCGCGTGTCACGGGGCTCAAACTCGACGCCGCCGTGCAGCGCATGAAGCGCCAGGGCCTGCCTGCCGCGCCCGTGCTCTGTGCCGACACCACCGTGTGCCTGGGGCGGGAAATTTTGGGCAAACCGGTGGATGAAGACGATGCCGTGCGCATCCTGAAAATGCTCTCTGGCCAGACCCACCGCGTGTTGACGGCCGTTGCCGCACAAAAAGGGCACCAACGGGTGGCGACGGTGTCCCAATCGTGGGTGCGCTTCGCGCCCATGACCGCGGCGCAAATCCGTGCCTATGTGGCCACGGGAGAGCCCATGGGCAAAGCTGGAGCCTACGGGGTGCAGGGCAAGGCGGCTGCCCATATTGAGCAGATTCGGGGCAGTTATTCAGGCATCATGGGTTTGCCGCTGTTCGAGACCGCTGCTTTGCTGCGATCTTTGGGCGTGCGCTGTTGAGTGTTCGCGAAAGCCATAGCGCTGACGGCACTGCATTTTTATACGAGTTGTTTTCACATTCCCCCCAGCTGATGCCCACCATGCAACAAGATATTTTGGTCAATTGGTCGCCCCAGGAAACCCGGGTTGCCGTGGTGGAGTTTGGCGCGGTGCAGGAGCTGCATGTCGAGCGCACGCTCGAGCGCGGTTTGGTGGGCAATGTGTACCTGGGCAAAGTGGCTCGGGTTTTGCCGGGCATGCAATCGGCCTTCATCGACATCGGTCTGGACAAAGCGGCCTTTTTGCATGTGGCCGATGTGTGGCAAAAGCACGCCGAAGGCGAGGCCGCAGCCGCCCGCACGGGCCAGCCGTTGGTGCCCATTGAAAAGCAGGTGTTCGAGGGCCGCGCCATCATGGTGCAGGTCATCAAGGACCCTATGGGCACCAAGGGCGCGCGCCTGTCCACGCAAATCAGCATTGCGGGCCGCCATCTGGTGTTTTTGCCGCAAGACGACCACATCGGCGTGTCCCAAAAAATCCCGTCTGACCAGCGCGATGCGCTGCGCCAAAGGCTGCAGGCCTTGGTGGGCCAGGCCGGGGGCGGTTTTATTTTGCGCACCAACGCCGAGGACTCCAGCGACGAAGAGTTGAGCGAGGACATCGCTTACCTGCGCAAGACCTGGGCCCGCATCAAAGAGGCCTCGCTGCGCTTGCCGCCAGCGTCTTTGCTGCACCAGGACCTGACGCTCTTGCAGCGGGTTCTGCGCGATTTGGTGGGAGAGGCCACACAAAGCATCCGCATCGACTCGCAGGAGCAGTTTGCCAAGCTGCAGGCCTTTGGCCAGGAGTTCATGCCCAAAGCGGCCGAGCGCTTGCAGCTGTACAAGGGCGAGCGCCCCATTTTTGACCTCTATGCCATCGACGAAGAAATCGCCAAGGCACTGGGCCGCCGGGTGGATTTGAAATCGGGCGGTTACCTGATCATCGACCAGACCGAGGCGCTGACCACGGTGGACGTGAACACGGGCGGTTATGTCGGCGCGCGAAACTTTGAGGACACGATCTTCAAGACCAACCTCGAAGCCGCCCAAGCCATTGCGCGGCAACTGCGCCTGCGCAACTTGGGCGGCATCGTCATTGCCGACTTCATCGACATGGCCCGGCCAGAGCACCAGGAAGCAGTCTTGGCCGAGTTTCGCAAACAGCTCTCGCGTGACCGCGTCAAGACCATGGCGGGCGGTTTTTCATCTTTGGGTTTGCTGGAGATGACGCGCAAACGCACCCGCGAGTCGCTGGCCCACATGCTGTGTGAGCCTTGTCCCAGCTGTCAGGGCAAGGGCATTGTCAAGACGCCGCGTTCGGTGGTCTACGACATCCTGCGCGAGATCCTGCGCGAGGCGCGGCAGTTCAACCCGCGCGAGTTCCGCATCGTGGCCACCTCGGCCGTGATCGATTTGCTGCTGGACGAAGAAAGCCAGCACTTGGCGGGTTTGTCGGACTTCATTGCCAAGCCGATTTCACTGCAGGTCGAGGCCTCCATGGGGCCGGAGCAGTACGACATCGTGCTGCTTTGAGGAGCCTCAGCTAAGCGAGCTCGGCCCATCAGGTGCTTCGCTGGCCCATTCACCTCGGTGGTGAAGCCTCGCATAAGCGCCGCCTTGCGCCAGCAACTCGGCTGGAGCCCCTTGTTCCACGATGCGGCCGCGCTCCATCACGATGACCCGGTCGGCGTGCTCGATGGTGGACAGGCGGTGCGCCACGATCAAGGTCGTGCGGCCTTGCATGAGTTTTTGCAAGGCGTCTTGCACCAGGCGCTCGGATTCGTTGTCCAGGGCCGAGGTGGCCTCGTCCAAAATCAAAATGGGCGCGTCCTTGTACAAGGCGCGGGCAATGGCCAGGCGCTGGCGCTGGCCCCCCGAGAGCTGGTTGGCGTTGTGGCCGAGCAGGGTGTCCATGCCCTGGGGCAAGGTTTGCACATGGGCCCACAAATTGGCCGCTTGCAGGCATTGCTGCACTTTAGCGCGGTCGGGTGTGTCGCCCAAGCTCACGTTGACGGCCAGGCTGTCGTTGAGCATGACCACATCCTGGCTGACCATGGCCAGCTGTTGGCGCAGGCTGGCCAGTTGCCACTGCGGCAGTGGCACGCCGTCGAGGAGAATCTGTCCGCTGCTCGGGTTCAAAAAGCGCGGCAGCAACTGAATGAGTGTGGTTTTGCCTGCGCCGGAGGTGCCCACCAGGGCCACCGTCTCGCCGGGCCGCACACTCAAATGGATCTGTGCCAAAGCCGGTTCACCGTCCGGGTTGAACTGCATGCTCACGTCTTGCCATTCCAGGGCACCTTTTGCGCGCTGCACCCGGTGCTCGCCCTGGCTTTCTTCGGGGGCGTCGTGCATCAGGGCCAGCCCTCGCTCCAGTGCGGCCAGGCCCCGGGTGATGGGGTTGGCCACATCGGCTAAGCGCTTGATGGGGGCAATCAGCATCAGCATGGCTGTGATGAAGGCCACAAAACCACCCACCGTGGCTCCCGATCCAGGCTCGCGGCTTTGTACCAGTGCGATCACCAAGACCAAGGACAGGGCCACCGCTGCCATGATTTGTGTCAGAGGTGTCATGGCGGCCGATGCCGCTGTGGATTTGAGGGCCAGGCGCCGCAGCCGCTGCCCCAGCGCATTGAAGCGCCCAATTTGCTGGGCCTGCGCCCCGTGCAGGCGCACCATGCGGTGGGCCAGCACGTTTTCTTCCACCACGTAGGCCAGGTCGTCTGTGGCTTTCTGGCTTTCCTTGGTCAGCCCATACAAGCGGCGAGACAGCACTTTCATGATCCAGCTCAGACCCGGCGCCACGGTGAACACCACCAGCGTGAGCTGCCAGTTCAGCCACATCAAATAACCGATCAGGGCCAGCAAGGTGAAGCCGTCGCGGGTCAAGCCGATCAAGGCCGAAACCAGCTGAGATGCGCCAATTTGCACCTCATAGACCACGGTGTTGGACAAGGCGCTGGCCGATTGCCGACTGAACAGCGACAAATCGGCCCGCACCAGTTTGCCAAACAGGTCGCTGCGCAGTTTTTCCATGCCGTCGTTGGTCACGCGCGCCAGTGCGTACTGCGCCACAAAGTGCGCCAGACCACGCAGACCAAACAGGCCAATGACCACCAGCGGGATGGACCACAGCGGCAAACTGTTTTGGGCAAAACCGTTGTCCAGCAAAGGCTGAAACAAGGCGGGAATCAGGGGCTCGGTCAAGGCGGCGACCAAGGTGGCCCCAATGGCCAGCGCCCAGACGCTGCGCTGACGCCAAAAATAGGGTTTGAGGCGCAACAAGCGCTGGGCAATGCCCGGCTGTGGGGCGAAGCCCGTGGGCGGCGTGGGGTCGGGTTGGGCTTCAGACATGGGTTGGGCGATTGTAAGCAGGCCTGCAGCCGAGCTGCTGCTGGCATCCATCAGGTGCTCGGCTGGCCTGCTCCAAGCCCTGCGTCGGCCCCCAAGTTGTGGGTCGTGATTTCAACTTGAGCCGCAGCCAATGGCTAGACTTTGACCATGGCATCAAGGCCATCGGTCAAAACGGGCTCTTCACGGTGTACGATCAGCCCTTTCTTCAGGCCACTTCCATTCCGTTGATGCACATGAACCTGTCCACCTCGCTTGTCCGCCATTTGGGTTCGCTGTTGACTTTGCTCGGGTTTTCACTGGTCGCCAGCAGCGCATTGGCGCAGTTCCGGGTCGAGGTCACGGGCGTCGGACTGACACAGTTGCCCGTTTTGGTGGCCCCTTTCAAGGGCGAAGCCCAGGCCAGCCAGAAGCTGTCCCAGATTGTGCAAGCCGACCTGGCCCGCAGCGGCCAGTTCAAGCCCTTGCCCGCAGCGAGTCTGGCGCTTGACGAGATGAGCCGCCCGGATTGGGCCGTTCTGCGGCCTTTGTCGGCCGAGGCCCTGGTGGCCGGATCGGTCACACGTTTGGCGAATGGCCGCTACGATGTGCGTGCCCGTTTGTGGGACGCGGTCAAGGGCCAGGAAAAGTCGGATTTCAAAGACAACGTCACCGCTGCCGACCTGCGCTTGTCGGCCCACCGAGTGTCCGACTGGGTCTACCAACAGCTGACCGGCACGCCCGGCGTTTTTACCTCGCGCATCAGCTACGTCACCAAATCCAGTGGCCGCTACAGCCTCTGGATCGCCGACTCCGATGGGGAGGGGGCACGCTCCGCGCTCAGCAGTCCTGAGCCCATCATTTCCCCATCGTGGTCGCCCAATGGTGCCCAACTGGCCTATGTGTCTTTTGAGTCCCGCAAGCCCGTGGTGTATGTCCATGAGCTCGCGACGGGCCAGCGCCGGGTGGTGGCCAATTTCAAAGGCTCCAACAGTGCGCCGGCCTGGGCCCCTGATGGCCGCTCAATTGTGGCCACGCTCAGCCGCGATGGTGGCTCGCAGCTTTACCGGGTCTCTTTGCAAGGCGGTGAGCCTCAGCGCCTGACTTCGGGCAACATCAACACCGAGCCCGCTTTTTCACCCGACGGCAACACTTTGTATTTTGTCAGCGACCGTGGCGGCAACCCCCAAATCTACAAAATGCCTGCCCAAGGCGGCCCGGCCGACCGGGTGACGTTTTCGGGCAACTACAACATCTCGCCGGCCATCAGCCCCGATGGCCGCTGGCTGGCCTACGTCTCGCGCCTGCCTGGCGGTTTTCGGCTGCACTTGATGGAGTTGGCCACAGGCCAGGTCACAGCGCTGACGGACACCAACGCCGATGAGCGCCCCAGTTTTGCAGCCAACAGCCGTTTGCTGGTCTATGCCACACAACAAGGCGGCGAGGCCTTGATGACCACCACGCTGGACGGTCGCATCAAAGCCCGCTTGGCCGGTCAGGGCGGCGATATCCGCGAGCCGCATTGGGGTCCGGTGCGTCCCTGAGGTCTGAGTTTCAGTTTTGTTTTATCCATGAGGTTGAGTATGAAAAAGCATTTTGGGTCGTTGTTGTTGGTCTCTGCGGTTTTGGCGGGATGTGCCTCGGGTGTCAAGCTCGATGACGTGCCTGTGGAAGACAAATCGGCCACATCCAGCGGCGTAGGCGTTCAAGGCATTGGTGCTGGTCAGGGTGGCGCGCAAACCAGCGTAGCGCCTGTGACGGTCGGTCAATCCTCGGCAGGTCAAGGCCCTGTCGGCATTGCCCATGTCGTGTTTTTTGATTACGACAGTTTTGTTCTTCGCCCCGAAGCCCGTCCCGTGATTGCTTCGCATGCCCAGTTTTTGCAAGCCAACAAGCAGCGCAAAGCCAATCTGGAAGGCCACACCGATGACCGTGGTGGCCGTGAATACAACCTGGCCTTGGGTCAAAAACGTGCCGATGCGGTGCGCCAGGCGCTGAGCTTGTTGGGTGTGCCCGAATCGCAACTCGAAGCCGTGAGCTTTGGCAAGGAAAAGCCCTTGGCCACCGGCGGATCCGAAGCAGATCAGGCGCAAAACCGCCGCGTTGAAATCCGTTATTGAGGCCTGTCATGCAACACGTTCGATCTGGCTGGCACCGTGCTGCCATGGCGCTGAGCCTTGTCTTGGCGGGCTTGTCAAGTCCGGCGCAAGCGGCTTTGTTTGGCGGAGACGATGAAGCGCGTCGGGCCATCCTGGATTTGCGCCAGCGTCTGGAGCAATCCCAAAATGCCACACGTGCCCTGATCGAGCAAAATGCCCAGTCTCAAAATCAAACACAAAACCAGGCCATTGCCCAGCTGCGCGGTGCCTTGCTCGATTTGCAGGGTCAGATCGACCGCCTCAAAGCGGAGTTGGCACAAAGCCTGGGCGCGCAAGAGCGACTGGCGCGCGACTTGACCGAGCTGCAGTTACGCCAAAAAGACGTGCTCAGCGCTGTGGACGACCGCCTGCGCCGCTTCGAGCCTGTGCCTGCCACCATCGATGGCCGGGAAGTGATGGTCGATCCGGCTGAAAAAACCGAGTTTGAAAAAGCCATGGCCTTGTTCCGCCAGGCTGATTTTCCTGCTGCGCAAAACGCGCTGTCCTCCTTCTTGCTGCGTTATGGATCCAGCGCTTATGTGCCCTCGGCCCTGTTCTGGCTGGGCAACGCTCAGTACGCCAACAAGGCTTACAGGGAGTCCATGGCGAATTTCCAGAAGCTGCTGAGCATGGCGCCCAACCATCCGCGTGCAGCCGAAGCCATGTTGGCCATTTCCAATGTTCAAATCGAACTCAAGGACATGAAGGCCGCGCGTAAGACCCTGGAAGATTTGATTGCAAGCTATCCCCAGGCTGAAACGGCGGGCACTGCCCGCGATCGCCTCAGCCGCCTGCGCTGACATCGGATGAGCTTGTTGACTGCGGATGAAGTCCAGCAGTTGGCCTACCAAGTTTTGGGGGCCAGCTTTGCCATTTCCCTGTTGGCAGGTGTGCTGATCCACCGGGGACACTTTTGCACCATGGGGGCCATCAGCGATTGGGTGGTGATGCGCGACGCCACCCGGCTGCGGCAATGGGCGTTGGCAGTGGCGGTGGGCATGGCCGGCTTCGGCCTGATGGCCTGGCTTGGCTGGATCAGTCCCCTGAGCACCATTTACGCATCTTCTCAGCTGCCTTGGCTTTCGGCGCTTTTGGGCGGTGGCATGTTCGGTATCGGCATGGTCCTGGCGTCGGGCTGCAGCAGCAAATCCTTGGTGCGCCTGGCTGCGGGCAACCTCAAATCTTTGGTGGTCTTGTTGGCCATGGCGGTCTCGGCGTTGGCGGCCATGCGTGGTTTGACGGCGGTTTGGCGTGTGCACGGGCTCGACAAGGTGGCCATCGATTTGCCGCACGGCCCTTTTGTGGGCCAGTGGCTGTCTGCTTTGGCGGGGCTTGAATTGCGTGCCGCCCTTGGTGTCAGCGCGGTGCTCGTGTCCTTGTGCTTGCTGGCTTGGGTGGTGAAAGACCGCCGATTCCACACGCCGTTCAACTGGGTCACGGGCGCAGGCTTGGGCTTGCTGTTGGTGGCGCTGTGGTGGGTCAGTGGCGTGCTGGGTTTTGTGCCTGAGCACCCCGATACGCTGGAGCCGGTGTTCCTCACCACCCACAGCGGCCGCATGGAAGCGCTGAGTTTCACAGCGCCTGTTGGCTACTGGCTCGATGCCTTCATGTACTACAGCGACGGCAGCAAACGTTTGACCTTGGGCATGGTCACCGTGCTCGGTGTTTTGGTCGGCGCTGGCTTGAGCGCTGTGCAGCAAGGCAGCTTCCGTTGGGAGGGTTTCACCGACCGTGCCGATTTGGTGCGCCACCTGGTCGGTGGTGTGCTCATGGGCACAGGCGGTGTGCTGGCCATGGGGTGCACCTTTGGTCAGGGCCTCAGTGGTCTGTCCACTTTGAGCCTGGGCAGCATGCTGTCGGTGCTGGGCATTTTTGCAGGCACCTGGGCCGCATTGCATTGGCAAATGCGCGAGGCTTGAGTCCTAGATCGCGCCTCACCAGCACGCTATTTTTGCAAGACCAACCCATGATCGAGATGCCAACAATGGACAGTGCGGACGACGACAGCACACGTCGCTTCGGCGGCTTGCAACGCCTGTATGGCGTGCTTGGAGCCGAGCGCATCCGGCAAGCGCATGTGGTGGTGGTGGGCATCGGCGGTGTCGGCTCCTGGGCGGCTGAAGCCCTGGCCCGCAGTGGCGTGGCGCGTTTGACCCTCATCGACATGGACCACATCTCCGTGTCCAACATCAACCGACAGATTCACGCGCTCAGCAGCACCACGGGCCAATCCAAAGTGTTGGCCATGGCTGAGCGCATCGCCCTGATTCACCCGCAATGCCAAGTGGATGCGGTGGACGATTTTGTGAGCCCCGAGAACTGGCCTGCGCTCTTGCCCTGCAAGCCCGATGCCGTGATCGACGCTTGCGACCAGGTCAAAGCCAAAGTGAGCCTGGCGCAATGGGCGCTGAGCGAAGGCGTGGGCTTCATCACCGTGGGCGCTGCGGGCGGCAAACGCCTGGCGCACAAGGTTGACGTGGACGACCTCTCGCGCATCACACACGATCCTTTGTTGGCGCAACTGCGTTACCGCCTGCGCAAACACCATGGTGCAGCCAGAGGTGACAAACGCATCGGCATACAAGGCGTGTTCAGCCGCGAATCGGTGGCACCGCCCGATGCCTCGTGCGCGATCGATGGCGATGGTTCGCTCAACTGCCACGGCTACGGATCGGTGGTCAGCGTGACCGCTACCTTTGGCATGTGCGCGGCTTCAGAAATTTTGAATTTTTTAGCGCTCACCCCCGAGAGGGCCAAAAAATGACGCTATAATTTGAGTCTTGCTACAGTGCACAACACAGCAGCAAAGGGACCATAGCTCAGTTGGTAGAGCAGCGGACTTTTAATCCGTTTGTCGTGGGTTCGACCCCCGCTGGTCCCACCAAATTTAAAAGCACTTTGAACTTCGGTTCAAAGTGCTTTTTTCTTGCCTGTTTGTTTTTTCTCAATGTTCTTCGGCTTGGCGAGAACCAAACAGTGAACGCCAAAGCAGGGCATGGCGAAAAAAATGCCGGATGAGAAATTCCGGCATTGTGGGTTCATGTGCGACGGGTCAAAGCGCTGTCGATGTGGCTTCTTCGAGCAAAGAGGTCAGCTCCAGCCAGCGTTCTTCCAGGCTCGTCACTTCTTCGGCCAGGGCTTTGAGGCGACGGCCTGCATCGGCCATGTCGGCTGGCGACACGGGCGTGGTCAGCAGCGCTTCCAGTCGGGTTTTTTCGGCTTCGATGCTGGCCATGCGCTGCTCGTTTTGTTCCAGCTCGCGCTTGAGCGGCCGGGTTTGAGCGGCGAGTTGCTGGCGTTTTTGAGCGTCGAGTTTGCGCTGCTCGGCACTGCTCAGGCCCGGTGTGCTGTTTTGCGGTGCCGCTGAAGCGCTTGGCTTGGGGGCAGCCCCTGAGGCAGGGGTGAGCGCCGCACCTGCATGTGCTGTGTCGCTCGGCACACTGGCTTTGGTTGTTGGAACGGGTTCTGCCGCTCCCGTGGCCAAGGCATCTCGGGCCGAATTTTTGGCCGCTTCGCGCAAGCGTTTGGATTCTTCCAGCAAATACTTCTGGTAGTCGTCCAGGTCGCCGTCAAAGGGCTCGACCTTGCCACGGCCCACCATCCAGAACTCGTCGCACACGGCGCGCAACAACGCACGGTCGTGGCTGACCAGCATGACGGTGCCTTCGAACTCGTTGAGCGCCATGGACAGCGCTTCGCGGGTGGCCAGGTCTAGGTGGTTGGTGGGCTCGTCCAGCAGCAAAAGGTTAGGGCGCTGCCACACGATCATGGCCAGCACCAGGCGGGCTTTTTCGCCGCCGCTCATGGTGCCCACAGCCTGCTTGACCATGTCGCCCGTGAAGTTGAAAGTGCCCAGGTAGTTGCGCAAATCCTGCTCGCGGCTGGGCTCGCCGCTGTTTGGGCCCAGCTCTTTGGCCAGGCGGATCATGTGCTCCAGCGGGTTGTCTTGCGGGTGCAGCACATCGAGTTCCTGCTGGGCAAAGTAGCCGATGTTCAGGCCTTTGCCCTCAGTCAGCGTGCCCGCCAGCAGCGGCATGGTGCGGGCGATGGTTTTGACCAGGGTCGACTTGCCCTGGCCGTTCGCGCCCAAAATGCCGATGCGCTGGCCTGCCAGCACCGATTTGCTCACGCCTTGCAAAATGGCTTTGGGCTCCTCGTCCACGATGTAGCCAAAGCTCGCCTCGCTGATCGCCAGCATCGGGTTGGGCAGGTTGTTGGGCTCCTTGAAGCCGAAGGTGAACTCGGCATCGGCCAACAGAGGGGCCACTTTTTCCATGCGCTCGAGCGCCTTGACCCGGCTTTGTGCCTGCTTGGCCTTGCTGGCTTGGGCTTTGAAGCGGTTGATGAATTTTTGCAGGTGGGCGATTTTGTCTTGCTGCTTGGCAAACGAGGCTTGTTGCAGCTCCATTTGCTGGGCGCGCAGGATTTCAAAGCCGCTGTAGTTGCTGCCGTAACGGGTCAGTTTGGCGTGGTCGATGTGCAGGGTGACGTTGGTCACCGCGTCCAGAAATTCTCGGTCGTGGCTGATCACGATCATGGTGCCCGCGTAACGTTGCAGCCAGGCTTCCAGCCAAACCAGGGCGTCCAAGTCCAAGTGGTTGGTGGGTTCGTCGAGCAGCAGAATGTCGGACGGGCACATCAGCGCCCGGGCCAGCTGCAAGCGCATGCGCCAGCCGCCCGAAAAACTGTTGACCGGGTTGTTGAGTTCATCGACCCGAAAACCCAATCCCAAGATCAAGGCTTCGGCGCGGGGCAGGGCGTCGTGGTCGCCTGCGTCGGCCAGGTCGGTGTACACATGGGCCATCTCCATGCCGTCGCCACTGGCTTCGGCAGCCACGAGGCGCTGGCGCAGTTCGGCCAGGCGGGTGTCGCCTTCCAGCACAAACTCAGACGCTGCTTGATCGGTCTCAGGCATGTTCTGCGCGACCTGACCCATGCGCCAGGCTTTGGGCATGTCAAAGTCACCGCCGTCCTCGTGCAAGGTGCCGTTGAACAGCGCAAACAAGGTGGATTTGCCCGCGCCGTTGCGACCGACCAAACCGACCTTTTCTCCGGGGTTGAGGGTGACCGAAGCTTGGTCCAGCAGCACCTTGGTGCCTCGGCGGAGGGTGACGTTTTTGAGGTTGATCATGAAAAAGCAGTGACCGGACAGGTTCCGGGATAAGGGGCGTGGTCAGCAGGAGGCTGACGCTGCAACGGGCATAACCCGGTATTTTCGCCGATGTGGGCTTGGGCCCATGGTCACGAGGCCACCGTGGACCCGATTGCGCGTGATGCTGGTCAGCCGCAAGCGCCGCGCCGTGCCGCAAAAGGGGCCAGCCGGATGGCTGCGGCCAGAATTTTTCAGAGGTGCAACAAGGCTTCCCGGGTGATCAGCAGCACTTGGTCGTCGCCTGCACTGGTGTCCAGCCAAGCCACTTCGAGTTCTGGAAAGGCGGCCATGAAGTGGTCCACCTCGTTGCCAATCTCCAGCACCAGCACTGCGTGCTCGCTCATCCGCTCAGGCGCCTGCTTGAAGAGCTGGCGCACAAAGTCCATGCCATCGGTGCCGCCTGCCAGCGCCAGTTCAGGCTCGGCGCGGTACTCGGCGGGCAGCGCGTCCATGCTGGCCTGGCACACATAAGGCGGGTTGCACAGGATCAAGTCAAATGGTCCGGGCAGGGCAGACAGGCCATCGCTGTGCACCAGCGTCACGCGCTCTTGCAGATCGTGGCGTTCCAGGTTGATGGCGGCCACGGCCAGCGCGTCGTCAGAAATATCGGCCCCAGTCACCTGCACCTCGGGCCAAGCCAGTGCCGCCAGCACGGCCAGGCTGCCGTTGCCGGTGCACAGGTCCAGCACCTGTTTGGTTTGATCGCTCAGCCAAGCGTCGATGGTGCCGTCGGCCAGCACCTCGGCGATCAAGCTGCGCGGCACGATGGCCCGCTCGTCGATGTAAAACGACACGCCTTGTAACCAGGCCTCACGCGTAAGGTAAGCAGCAGGTTTACGGGTGGTGATGCGCTCCTCGATCAGCGTTGTGCAAGCGGCTTGCTGCTCGGCAGTCACGGCTTGATCGGCGACATCATGGAGATCCGTGTCGAGCGGCAGGCCCAAGCGCCAGAGCACCAGCCAGACGGCTTCGTCAAAAGCGCTTTGGGTGCCGTGGCCAAACGCCACGCCTGAAGCTTCCAGGCGCTTCGCAGCTTGTTCGATCAGGGCATGCAGGGTCATGGCGCTCATGCGGGCAGACCCGCGTTGAGTTGTTCCAAAGTGCGGCGGTAGATGTTTTTGAGCGGCGCGATGTCGGCCAGCGCCACATGCTCATTCACTTTGTGGATGGTCGCATTGGGTGGGCCGAACTCGATGACTTGCGGGCAGATTTGTGCGATGAAGCGGCCGTCGCTGGTGCCGCCCGTGGTGGAAAGCTCGGTCTTCAGACCGGTTTCATCCGTGATGGCTTGCTGGATGGCGGCCACCAGAGTACCAGGCGTGGTCAGAAATGGCAGGCCACCCAGGGTCCATGCCAGCTCGTACTTCAGACCGTGTTGGTCGAGCACCGCTTGCAGCCGCTGCTGCAGGCTTTCGGGCGTGGACTCGGTGCAAAAGCGGAAGTTGAAGTCGACCACGCAGTCTCCAGGGATCACGTTGCTCGCGCCTGTGCCCGCGTGGATGTTGCTGACCTGCCAGCTGGTGGGCGGGAAGAAGGTGTTGCCTTCGTCCCAGCGGATGGCCACCAGCTCGGCCAGCGCAGGCGCCAGGCGGTGGATCGGGTTGTCGGCCAAGTGCGGGTAGGCGATGTGGCCTTGCACGCCCTTCACGGTGAGCTTGCCGCTCAGGGTGCCGCGCCGGCCGTTCTTGATCATGTCGCCGGTTTGCTGCACGGATGTGGGTTCACCCACGATGCAAAACTGTGGTGCGTCGCCACGGGCTTGCAGCTTTTCACAAACGACCACGGTGCCGTCAAGGGCCGGTCCTTCTTCGTCGCTGGTCAGCAAAAAGGCGATGCCCAAAGCCGGATTGGGGTTGGCCGCCAGAAACTCCTGCACCGCCACGACCATCGCCGCCAGCGAGGTTTTCATGTCGCTTGCGCCGCGACCAAACAGCTTGCCGTCTTTGTGGGTGGGGGTGAAGGGGTCACTGTCCCATTGCGCGAGCGGCCCGGTGGGCACCACGTCGGTGTGCCCGGCAAAGGCCAGGGTCTGGCCCGAGGTGCCTGCGCGTTTGGCCCAGAGGTTTCGCACGCGGAAGGTGTCGGGGCCGGAGTCCATGAATTCGCAGACAAAGCCCAGGGGCTTCAAAGCCTCGGTGATCAGGTCCAAGCAGCCCGCATCGTCGGGCGTGACGGAGGGGCGGGCGATCAGCTGCTCGGCCAGGCGCAGGGTGTCGTGGCAGGTGGTGGCGGTGTTCATGGTTCAGACTTTGCTGGGGTGGGCACGCACAAAGCGGGCGATGCGCTCGGCCGCTTCCAGGCACTCGGCGGTCTCCGCTACCAGCGCCATGCGGATGCGGCCCTGGCCGGGGTTGCTGCCGTTGAAATCCCTCGCCAAATAGCTGCCGGGCAGCACGGTGACGTGTTCCGCTTCATAAAGCGCTTGGGCAAACGCGGCGGCGTCGCCCTGCCAGCCCGCAGGCACGCCCGCCCAGAGGTAAAAGCTCGCGTCAGGCAGCTTCACATCCAGCACTTCGCCCAGCACGGGGGTGACCTGGGCGAACTTGGTGCGGTACTGGTTGCGGTTGTCCACCACATGCGCTTCGTCGCCCCAGGCGGCCACGCTGGCGGCTTGCACCACGGGGCTCATGGCGCTGCCGTGGTAGGTGCGGTACAGCAAAAACTGCTTGATGATGGCCGCATCTCCGGCCACAAAGCCGCTGCGCAGGCCGGGCACGTTGCTGCGTTTGCTGAGACTCGTGAACGAGATCAGGCGTTTGAAGTCGGTGCGGCCCAGCTGATGGGCGGCTTCCAAGCCGCCCAAAGGCGCTTCGTCGCGGAAGTAAATCTCGCTGTAGCACTCGTCGGACGCGATCACGAATCCGTGCTGGTCGGACAGGGCAAACAGCTTTTCCCATTCCGATAGCGGCATGACCGCGCCCGTGGGGTTGCCGGGCGAGCAAACGAACAAAAGCTGCGTGCGGGCCCAGACTTCGGCGGGCACGCTGTCCCAGTCGTTGGCAAAGTTGCGGGCCGGGTCGCTGGGCACGTAATAAGGCTCGGCACCTGACAGCAAGGCCGCGCCTTCGTAGATTTGATAAAAAGGGTTGGGGCTGACCACGGTGGCGCCGGGTCGGGTCGGGTCGATCACGGTTTGCGTCAGGGCAAACAGGGCTTCGCGCGAGCCGTTCACGGGCAACACCTGCGTGACAGGGTCCAGGGCCAAGTTGTAACGGCTTTGCAACCAAGCGGCGCAGGCTTTGCGCAGGCTGGGCTCACCGGCTGTCGCTGGGTAAGCCGACAGGCCTGTGGCCACCGAGGCCTTGAGTGCTTCTTGAATGAAGGCAGGCGTGGCGTGCTTGGGCTCGCCAATGCCCAAGCTGATGTGGCGCAGGGCTGGGTTGGGCGTGACGCTGGCGAACAGCTGTTTGAGCCGTTCAAAAGGATAGGGTTGCAGCTTGGTGAGGAGGGGATTCATAACCCGATTATCCGGGATGGAGGGTGCCCGTTGGTCCTTGGGCTTGTCAGCGCGTTATTCACCATGCCTGTCGGGTAACATTGACGTTTAAACGGTGTTGGCCATTTGGGCTAGCCCTTTTATCTGATCTTCAACCGATCCGACCACCAACCGAACCGCCGTGCGCCTCAATTCCATCAAGCTTTCGGGCTTCAAATCGTTTGCCGAACCGACCAACTTCCTGCTGCCCGGGCAGCTGGTGGGTGTGGTCGGCCCCAACGGTTGCGGCAAATCCAACATCATGGATGCGGTGCGTTGGGTGCTGGGCGAGTCCAAGGCGTCTGAATTGCGTGGCGAGTCCATGCAGGACGTGATTTTCAACGGCACCACCACCCGCAAACCGGCCAGCCGTGCCAGTGTGGAGCTGGTGTTCAGCAACGAAGACCACCGCGCAGGCGGGCAATGGGGCCAGTTTGCCGAAATTGCCGTCAAGCGCGTGCTGACCCGCGACGGCAACAGCAGCTACTACATCAACAACCAGCCGGTGCGCCGCCGCGATGTGCAGGACGTGTTTTTGGGCACGGGCCTGGGCCCACGCGCTTACGCCATCATCGGCCAAGGGACGATCAGCCGCATCATCGAATCGCGCCCCGAAGAGCTGCGCTTGTTCCTCGAAGAGGCTGCAGGTGTCTCCAAATACAAGGAACGCCGCCGAGAGACCGAAAACCGCCTGTCCGACACCCGCGAGAACCTGACCCGGGTCGACGACATCCTGCGCGAGCTGAACGCCAACCTGGAAAAGCTGGAAAAGCAGGCCGAGGTGGCGCACCGCTACAACAGCCTGCAGGCCGACAGCACCCTCAAGCAACACCAGCTGTGGTTTTTGAAGCGCCGCGACGCCGAGGCCGACCAGGCCCGCATGAAGGCCGACGTGGACCAGGCTGTGAATGCGCTCGAATCGCGCATGGCCGATCTCAGGCACGTCGAGGCCGATCTGGAAACCATCCGCCAGGCGCATTACGCAGCCGGTGACCAGGTCAACCAGGCGCAAGGCAAGCTTTATGAAGCCAGCGCCGAAGTGGGGCGTCTGGAGGCCGAAATTCGCTTCGTGGTCGAAGGCCGCCAACGCGCTGAGCAGCGACTGCAGCAGCTGATCGAGCAAACCGCCCAATGGGGCACCCGCAGCCAGGACGCCCAAGCCGAGCTGGAAACCCTGTCCGAACAAGCGGCCATGGCCGAGGACCAGAGCATGACGCTGGCGGCGCAGGTGGAAGACCAGGCCATGGCCTTGCCCGATCTGGAAGAAGCCCTGCGCAGAGCCCAAAACGACGCCACCACCCAACGCGCCAGCGTGGTGCAGGTGCAGCAGCAAATTGGCGTGCTGGCTGCTGACCAGCGCAACGTTGAAGAACAATCGCGCCAGCTGGACACCCGCCGCGAACGCCTGCTGGCCGACCGCAACGCCCTGGCCGCGCCCGACGAGGCCCGCCTTGGCCACTTGCAAGAACAACTGGCCGAGGCCGAGGCCTTGTCGGCAGAGTCCGAAGCGCGGCTGCAGGACCTGCAAGAACAGGTGCCCGCGCTCGACGAAGACCGCCGCACACGCCAAAGCGCGGTGAACCAGGAGTCGTCCAAGCTGGCCGACCTGAGCGCCCGAATCGAGGCGCTCAAGGCCTTGCAAGAAAAAGTGCGCACCGACGGCAAGCTCAAACCCTGGCTGGCCAAGCACGGCATGGAGGGCCTGGAAGGCCTGTGGAGCCGCATCCACATCGAGCCGGGCTGGGAAAACGCGCTTGAATCCGCCCTGCGCGAGCGCCTTTCGGCCCTGGAAGTCTCGCGCCTGGACATGGTGCGCGCCTTTGCCAACGACTCGCCGCCCGCCAAATTGAGCTTTTTCAGCCCGCCTTTGGCCGCCAAAGCCGCGCCACGCAGCGGCATGCCCGCAGGCTGCAAGCCTTTGGCCGACTTTCTGCGCGTGCACGATGCCGGTTTGTCGGCCCTGTTGGTCGACTGGCTGCAAGGCTGCTACACCGCCCCCAATCTGGAAGATGCATTGGCCTGGCGCGGCCAGCTGCAAGCGGGTGAGACCCTGTTGGTGCAGGCCGGCCATGCAGTTCAACTCAACAGCGTGGTGTTTTACGCGCAAGACTCCGAGCAAGCCGGAATGCTTGGCCGCGCCCAAGAGATCGAGAACCTGGAAAAACAGCTGCGCGCCCAGACCCTGATTTCAGAAGATAGCCGCAGCGCCCTGGTGCGGGCCGAAGCGGCCTATGCAGACGCTTCGCAGCGCTTGATCACCGTGCGCCGCGAAGCCAGCGAAAGCCAGTCGCGCACGCACGAGCTGCAGGTCGAGACCCTGCGCCTGTCACAGCTGGTGGCGCAAACCCGTGCCCGCAGCGAGCAGATCAACAACGACCTGGCCGAAGTCGAAGCCTTGCTGGGTGACCTGCAAGAGCGCCGTGTCACCGCCGAAGCCCGCTTTGAAGAGCTGGACATGCAGCTGGCCGATACCCAAGAGCGCCATGCCCAGCTGGACGAGCGCGTGATCGAGGCCGAGCGCAAGCTGTCCGAATGCCGCGAGCAGCAGCGCAGCCTGGAGCGTCGGGCGCAAGAGGCGCAGTTTTCACAGCGCAGCCTGGACGCCCGCCGCGCCGAGCTCAACCGCACCATCGAGACTGCGCAGCAGCAGGTGAGCAGCATCGACGCGGAAATGCAACGCGCCCGTGACGAGCTGAGCCGCTTGACCGATGCCGCAGCCCAAGCGGGTTTGCAAAATGTGCTGGCCGTCAAACTCGAGCGCGAGCAAGCCTTGGGCGCTTGCCGCAGCGCCTACGACGACCTCACCGCCAAACTGCGCGCCAGCGACGAGCGCCGCGTGAGTTTTGAGCGCGAACTCGACCCTTTGCGCCAGCGCATCACCGATTTGCAGCTCAAAGAGCAAGCCGCCCGTCTGGGCCTGGAGCAATACACCCAGCTGCTGGCCGATGCGCAAGCCGACCTGGAGGCCGTGGCCGCTTCGATCGAGGCGGGTCAGGTGCGCGTGACGGGCCTGCAAGGCGAGATTGACCGCATCCACCGCGAAATCACGGCGCTTGGCCCGGTCAACCTGGCTGCACTCGAAGAGCTGACCACTTCGCGCGAGCGCAAGGTGTTCCTGGACTCGCAGTGCGCCGACCTGACCGATGCGATGAACACGCTGGAAGACGCCATCCGCAAGATCGACGCCGAAACCCGTGAGCTGCTGGGCGGCACTTTCAAGATCGTCAACGAGCACTTCAGCCGCATGTTCCCCGAGCTGTTTGGGGGTGGCAATGCCCGCTTGGTCATGACTGGCGACGAAATTCTGGACGCGGGTGTTCAGGTGCTGGCGCAGCCGCCCGGCAAGAAAAACCAGACGATCCACCTGCTCTCAGGCGGCGAAAAGGCCCTCACGGCCATCGCGCTGGTGTTTGCGATTTTCCAGCTCAACCCGGCCCCGTTTTGCTTGCTCGACGAGGTGGACGCGCCGCTGGACGACGCCAACACCGAGCGCTACGCCAAACTCGTCAAGGGCATGGGCAAAGAGACCCAGTTCCTGTTCATCAGCCACAACAAGATCGCCATGGAAATGGCCGAGCAGTTGATCGGTGTGACCATGCAGGAGCAGGGCGTTTCACGCATCGTGGCTGTGGACATGGAGTCCGCAGTGTCAATGGCCGACGTGGCCTGAGGAAGTTATGTTGGAATCGATGAGCTCATTGCAGTTGAGTCTGGCCGCCATTGGGGCGCTCACCGTGGGGGCTGTAGTGGTCTACAACTACTGGACCTCCCGCAAAAATGCACCGCGCCAAGCCGATCCCCATCGCGAGACGATGCGCGAGTCGGTGTCGCATGCCATCGAGCCCGTGCTGGACGTTGATGCATCCGTAGCTGGCCACAGCGATGAGGCCCGCGAGCCGGTGCTGAAAGACACGTTCACGCACCTGAGCCAGCCTGATCGCAAAACCCAGCTCGATGCGCTGATCGACGTGTTGGCGGCCATCGAGGTGGACCAGCCAGTATCGGGCGATGCGGCCTTGGCCGCCCTGCCCAGCACACGCCGGGTGGGCACCAAGTTGTTTTCTGTCGAAGGTTTTGTGCAAGTTTCGGGCCAGTGGGAAGCCTTGGCTCCCGGTCGCCGCTACAGCGCTTTCCAGGCGGGTGTTCAGTTGGCCAACCGGGTGGGGGCACTCAACAACATCGAGTTCTCGGAATTTGTGGTCAAAACACAAGCCTTTGCGGATGCCGTGAGCGGCAGCGTCAGCTTCAGTGACATGCTCGAAGAGGTGGCCCGCGCCCGTGAGCTGGACCAATTCGCCAGCGTGCACGATGCGCAGCTGAGTTTCACACTGTGTGCCCGCTCCGCCGCCTGGAGCCCGGGTTATATCCACCAACACGCCGCCCGCCTGGGTTTCGTGCCCGGTGTCATACCCGGCCGCATGGTCTTGCCCGCTGCGGTGCAGGGCTTGCCTGCGGTCCTGTCGCTCACGTTTGATACCCACGCGGCGATGGCCGAAGACCCGGAACTGTCGGCCATCCGCTCGTTTGTTTTGAGCCTCGATGTCCCCCAAACCGCTCGCGAAGAGCAGCCCTATGCCCGCCTGCGCGAAGCCGCCGTGGCGCTGGCGGCGCAGATGGACGGTGTTGTGACCGATGGCGAAGGCCAGGTGCTCGGTGATGCCACGCTCGACCAGATTGGCCTGGACTTGCAGCAGCTGTATGACGCGCTGGACGCCCGTGAGCTGTCTGCAGGATCGCCCCAAGCGCGTCGTCTTTTCTCTTGATCAGGGCCTCATCCGTGAGCCCCCACACGCCAGACCTGTTTGGCGACTTGTTTGCCGAGTCATCAAGCACTGCAAAACCGCCCGACAGCCCGGCCACTCGGGCGCAAGCCCTGCGCAGTCAGTTGCACCACCATGCGCACGCCTATTACACGCTCGATGCGCCCGAAATCCCCGATGCAGAATATGACCGCCTGTTTCGTGAGCTTCAGGCCTTGGAGTCGGCCCACCCCGAACTGCGGACGCCCGATTCGCCCACCCAGCGCGTGGGCGGGGCGGTGCTGGACGCTTTCGCCCAAGTCACCCACCGCGTGCCCATGCTCAGCATCCGCACCGAAACGGACACCGAAGCCAGCGGAGCCGAGGCCTTTGATGCCCGCATCCGCAAGGAGTTGGGCTTGGGCGATGCAGACCCGGCTGTCTCCTACGTGGGCGAGCTGAAATTTGACGGGCTGGCCATGAGCCTTCGTTATGAAAACGGCATGCTGGTGCAGGCGGCCACCCGGGGCGATGGCGAAACGGGCGAAGAGGTCACGGCCAACATCCGCACCATTGGTCAGATTCCGCTGCGCTTGCCAAGCGATGCGCCTGCCGTTCTGGAAGTGCGGGGCGAGGTTTACATGCGCCGGGATGACTTTGAACGCCTGAACGAGCGCCAGCGCCAACGCATCGCTGCGGGCACCAAGGGTGAAAAAACCTTCGTCAACCCGCGCAACGCTGCTGCTGGCGCGGTTCGCCAGCTCGATTCAGGCATTGCCGCCGAGCGGCCCCTCAGCTTTTTTGCCTATGGCCTGGGCGATATCACCCCCGCAGCAGAGGGTGGCCCGCAGTGGGTAACGCACCACGACATGCTGATGCAGCTCAAGGCCTGGGGATTCCCGGTGGCCGAGCAAACCGCTTGTGTGCAAGGTGCGGCAGGCCTCGTGGCCTTTCACCAGCGCATCGCGGCCGAACGTGACGCCTTGCCCTACGACATCGACGGCGTGGTCTACAAGGTGAACGATCTGGCGCTGCAGGCCCGTCTGGGGTTTGTGACCCGCGAGCCGCGCTGGGCCGTGGCCCACAAATACCCGGCGCAAGAAGAAATGACCACGGTGCAAGCCATCGACGTGCAGGTGGGCCGCACCGGCAAGCTCACGCCCGTGGCCAAACTGGCCCCAGTGTTTGTGGGCGGCGTCACGGTCACCAATGCCACGCTTCACAACGAACTGGAGGCCCGCCGCAAGGATGTGCGGGTGGGCGACACGGTCATCGTGCGACGTGCAGGTGATGTGATCCCCGAGGTGGTGTCGGTGGTGTTGGACCGCCGCCCACCTGATGCGCCGCAGTTCACCATGATGACGCACTGCCCCGTGTGCGGGAGCTTGGCCGAGCGGGAAGAGGGCGAGGCCGATCACCGCTGCACAGGTGGGCTGTTTTGCAGTGCCCAGCGCAAGCAAGCCATTTGGCACTTTGCCCACCGCCGCGCCATGGATGTGGACGGTTTGGGCGACAAACTGGTGGACCAGCTGGTCGATGCCGGTCACGTCAACACCTTGGCCGACCTGTACCACTTGAAACTGGACACGCTGGCCAACATGGACCGCATGGCCGACAAATCGGCGGTCAACCTTCTCGAAGCGCTGGAAAAATCCAAGAACACCACGCTCGGCCGCTTTATCTTCAGCCTCGGTATTCGGCATGTGGGCGAAGCCACGGCCAAAGAGCTGGCCCGCCACTTTGGTCAACTCGACGCCATCATGGTGGCCAGCGAAGACGCACTCTTGCAAGTGGCCGATGTCGGCCCCGTGGTGGCGCACAGCATCCACACCTTCTTTGCCCAACCGCACAACCGCGAAGTGGTGCAGGCCCTGCGCGCTGCGGGTGTGACTTGGCCAGAAGGCGATGCCTTGGCCCCGACCGAGATGCCGCTGGCGGGCATCACCGTGGTGCTCACAGGCACTTTGCAAAGCATGGGCCGCGACGAAGCCAAGGAAAAACTCGAAGCCCTGGGGGCCAAAGTGGCCGGCTCTGTGAGCAAGAAAACCCATTACGTTGTGGCAGGGGCCGAGGCGGGCAGCAAGCTTGACAAGGCGAATGCGTTGGGCGTGCCTGTACTCGATGACGCGGGTTTGGTTTTGCTGCTGGCAGGCCAAAAACCCTGAATGGGGGTGTGTAGCGCAGGCTTTGCGCTACCGGACCTCAGTCAGAGAGAACTTCCAGCAGTCGATCCAAACCACCTTCGTCGATCGCCACCATGGCTTGTGCGCGTACCTTGGGTTTGGCGTGGTAGGCCACGGACAAACCGGCCACCCCCATCATGGGCAGGTCGTTCGCGCCGTCGCCCATGGCAATGGCTTGGTTGGGTGAGATGCCCATCATCTGGCAAGTTTCCAACAGGGTTTTGCGCTTTTCTTCGCCGTCGCAAATGTCCCCCCAGGCCTGGTCCACCATCCGGCCTGTGAGCACACCATCGGCCACTTCCAGCACGTTCGAGCGTGTCCAGTCGATGCCCAGCACATCGCGCACATGGTCGGTGAAATAAGTAAAGCCTCCGGACACCAACAGCACCTTCATGCCCGCCGCCTTGCAGGCTTTGACCAAATCGGCCGCGCCCGGGTTGAGGCGAAGACGCTCTGTCAGCACCTGCTGCATGTGGCCCACCGTCACACCCTTGAGCAAGGCCACACGTTGGCGCAAGCTTTCTTTGTAATCGGTGATTTCGCCCCGCATGGCGGCTTCGGTGATGGCCGCCACTTCGGCCTTGCGCCCGGCCGCATCGGCAATTTCATCCACGCACTCGATGTTGATCAAGGTCGAGTCCATGTCAAACGCGATCAGCTTGAAATGCGACAAGCGAAGGGGTGCATTGAAACCCTGAAGGGTCAGGCCGGGGGCGTATTCGGTCGCTGGAGTCATCTCATCAATCTCTTGAATTAAAAAACGGCTCAGCTTAACCAATTTTGGTACCGCAAGCCTGGTATTTGGGCCAATTCGCACTTGTCGCTGATCAAAATTGCACCCATGGCGAGCGCATGTGCAGCGATCAGAAGGTTTTGGGGCTTGATTGGCAAAGAGCTCAGTCGTGAGTGTTGTTGCAAGCTCGCGTAATACGGTGCCGAATTGCTTTGCAGTGGCAGCACGTGCAAGGCTTCCATCACGCCATGGTAGTGCTGCATCCATCTCGGGTTAAGACGACTGGAAAGCGCATCTTCCAATTCGCATTGCACGATCACACTGGTGCACAACTCGGCATCGACGTGGTTCCCCAGCAAGGCTTTGAAACGCTGACCGGCCATCCCTGAGGGATTTTTGATCATGTCCAATAAAACCATTGAATCGAGCATATAGATCTCGCCACCTTTCGACAAAGGGCACTGATCGCATGGTGGATGTTCAATCATCCCAACCCCTTGCTTAACGTCGGCAAGGCTTCGTGAATCGGGCCGAGTTCATTCAAGGTCTCAAGGGTTGACAGCAATGCCGCTGGCGAGCCTTTGCGCAGTTTGCTGGGCAGTGCTTCCAAAACCAGTCGATGTCCCTCTTTTCTCATGATGGCTTCCTTGCCAGGCAACTCGAATTCTTTGGGGATCCTGACAGCTTGATTGACCCCATTGCGAAAAAGTCTGACTGGACGACCCGGTGTCTGTTCCGAAGTACTCTTTTCTTCGATTGCCGAAATGGTTTGGTTGGATTTCAATTGAATTCTTTGTAATTACTTTATAAGAGGTTCATTCTCTCGAATTTAGCATAGGTTGGACCTATGTTCATCGTGGGCTTCGAACCAAGATTTCAGGCTTGATGTTCTTGTCATAACACGGGTGGGGGACCATTGAAATGGAGGACAATTAAATTTAATGATTACCTATGTAATATTAAATGATAAAATTACCATTTAATAGTACGCCATTTGGCTAGTTTACAGAATTGCGCCATCGAGCATGATGACGACATAGGGTTTCAGATCAATTTGTTGCTCTAAGTTTTTGAATTCATGCAAGTTTTTGTGGAGGTTACTGTGGATAAATCAAGTTCTCAAGGGTCTGCCTTACAGGTTCTGGGTCAAAAAGTAGCTCGAACCATCCTGGCTGGTTTGGCTTTTGTCACCATCGCCCATTCAGCGGCGGCGCAATCATCTTCATCCCGTGTCAGCATCGACGCCTTCGGTGAGGTGTACACCACGGCTTTGGCTGCACCAGCAGAGCAAACCAGGGTGCTTGTTTACCGTAACAACCAGGCACCCAATACCTTGCCCGTCAACATCTACCTCAACGGCCAGTACCATGCATCGTTGCTGCGTGGCGGTTTCACTGAGTTTTGCGCAGCGCCCGGTGCCGTCAACATCAAGGCCGCACTCGATGATGCATCAAGATTGCACACGAGCAAGCTGGATGCAGGTCAGCGCTTGGTGCTCAAAGCCGGGCAAACGGTATTTTTAAAAGTGGATGAAAGCACTTCGCCTGTCATTGGTTTGCTCAGCGGTACTGCGGCTCAAACCAAAGCAGAGATCGAGGGCACACGTCGCCAGATTCACACCATTTCACGCGCCAAAGCGGCCTTGACATGCGGCCAACCTGCTGCGGTTGCTGTGGTCACCCCTCCACCCGCACCCAAACCCCCAGCACCTCGCGAATACGCGCTTGAAACGGATGCCCTGTTTGAATTTGGCAAGGCGGAAATTCGCGCTTCCGGTTACAACGCCATCGAGTCTTTGGTGCAACGTTTGCTGCAGGACTTTTCCTCGGTAGAGCGCATTCGTGTCGTGGGGTACACAGATCCCATCGGATCCGCAGCGTTCAACAAAAAACTTTCTCAGCAAAGAGCCGATGTGGTGGCCCGACAAATCGTCTCTAGAAACATCCCCATTGAGCGCGGTATTGAAGCCGAAGGACGTGGACCGATCGAGTTGGTCAAAACCGGCTGTGGCAATACCCCAACGCCTGAAAACAAGATTTGCCATGCGCCCAATCGTCGGGTCATGGTTGTCATCACCGGTGCACGTCGCTGATCCGTTGCCCCAGAACCCCATTTTTTGAGAGACACACATCATGAGCAAGTCATACAAAATCAAAGTCAATCAAGGCACAGGTGAGGCCAAGTTTGTGGACATTCCACAGGTGTCAGGCGGCAACAAGCCGTTGGCTGTGAAAGCTGTACCAGGCGGCAAGTACCAGCTGGTGGATGCGAGCACGGGTTACGGACCTGAAAACATTCGCGCCAGTCGATCGGGCAAAAATCTCCAGGTTTTCTTTGAGGGCCGTGGTCAACCTGATTTGGTCATTGAAGACTACTACGCGGAGGCTCCAGAGGGCTTCAACGGCCTGATTGGTGAGTCCGAGTCGGGGCGCTTTTACGAATACATCCCAGAAACGGCTGTTGGTAACACGGCAGTTCCTTTGTTGGCCGATGGTTCCAATCAAGTCGGTATGGCCTTGGGTGGTGCTGAGATCAATGCTTCCGGTGCCGCTGTGGGTGCATTGGTCGCTGCGGCAGCTTTCAATCCCTTGTTGTTGGCGCCGTTGGCACTGCTGGGTGCTGCGGCTGGCGGAGGAGGCGGTGGAGGCGGCGGTGGCGGTGGAACAATAGACACC
>NZ_JAFEIF010000057.1 GCF_017848645.1 Limnohabitans sp.
ACCTGTGGCCGCGCAACCCACCGATTCGGGAGCGGCAGAGCATTCCCACCTCGTGGCTGGAGCTGTGCATCCGCGAGGGTCGCAACCGCCAGGTGCGGCGCATGACCGCCGCCGTGGGTTTGCCCACACTGCGCCTGATCCGCACCGCCGTGGGGCCTTACAACCTGGATGGCCTGCCCACGGGCACCTGGCAACAAGTCTGAGCCCGGCACAGTGGCTTGCGCCTACGCAACACCGTTGCCCCGCGTCTTCCTGCACAATCGCGCATCTTTCAACCCCTTAGGTAACCTGCATGTCTGACTTGCTGAACAAACTCGAATGGCGCTACGCCTGCAAAAAAATGGACCCCACCAAGTCCGTGCCCCAAGACAAAGTCGACCGCATCGTCGAAGCCGCCCGCTTGGCCCCAACATCGAGCGGCCTGCAGCCCTTCGAAATCATCGTGGTGACCAACCCCGCCGTGCGCGAGCAGATCAAGCCCAAGGCCTGGGGCCAGGCCCAGATCACTGATGGCTCGCACCTGTTGGTGTTTGCCGCTTGGGACAACTACACGGCCGAGCGCATCAACATGATGTTTGACCTGACCAACGCACAACGCGGCGGCACCAACGAAGGCTGGGAAAACTACCGCCAGATGTTGCTCAAGAACTATCCTGCACGCACACCCGAGGTGAACTACGAGCACGCTGCGCGCCAGGCTTACATCGGCTTAGGCGCAGCCCTGATCGCTGCGGCTTTTGAAGAAGTCGACGCCACGCCCATGGAAGGCTTTGACCCCAAAGCCGTGGACGAAATTTTGGGCCTGAGCGCTCGCGGCCTGCGCAGTGTGGTGATCGTGCCCCTGGGCTACCGCGCGGCCGAAGGCGACTGGCTGGCCAACCTGAAAAAAGTGCGCCGCCCCACCGCCCAGTTCGTGACCGAAGTCAAATAAGGTCGCAGCACACCTGCCGCTCTTGGAACGTCAGGTGCCGCACCCCCACAAAGCCGCAGATTCTGCGGCTTTGTGCTTTAACATCAAGGGCTTCCCAAACCGGGATGTCTATCCAAGGAACCACCATGGCCAAAGGCGAACAACGCAGCAACAAAATGGCCAAGAAGCCAAAGAAGGACACCGCGCCCCCCAAGACGTTCACGTCCGACCGCCCGATGGCCCCCTCGACCTTTGTGGCCCCTCGCGGCAAAGTCAAAGACAAGTGATTTTTTCAGCCGAACGGCCTTTTGACCGGGCCCACTCGGCCCGCCCTGCATGATCCCGATCCACGAAGACGAGCACCTGCTGGTGCTGGAAAAACCCAGCGGCTTGTTGTCGGTGCCCGGTCGCGGCCCGGAAAAGCAGGACTGCCTGTCCAAACGGGTGCAAGACCGTTACCCCGAAGCCCTGATCGTGCACCGTCTGGACCAGGACACCTCGGGCCTGCTGCTCATGGCCCGGGGCATCGAAGCCCAGCGCCGCCTCAGCAAGCTGTTCGAAACACGCCAAGTCAAAAAACGCTACGTGGCGGTGGTCGCAGGCCAACCAGAACAAACCCAAGCGGCCGTGGAGACTGATGAAGACGGCTGGCGCACCATCGACGGCCCGATCCTGCTGGACTGGGAGCGCCGCCCGCTGCACATCATCCACCCCGACGGCAAAGCCAGCCGCAGCCGTTGGCGCGTGCTGCAAAGCAGCCACAGCGACAGTTTCGGCACCAGCCTGATCGAGCTCGAACCCGTCACGGGCCGCACGCACCAGCTGCGCGTGCACCTGCAAAGCATTGGCCACCCCATGCTGGGTGACTCGCTGTACGCGCCGCCGGGCATCAAGGCCCTCAGCCCCCGCTTGCTGCTGCACGCGCAAGAGCTGGCCTTTGTGCACCCGTTCACCGAGCAAGCTATGGCGTTCAAGGCCCCGGTCCAGTGGTCGGCCCTGTCGCCTTACATCGCCGGTCATCAACCCCAGGCCTGAGCGATCAGGCCTTGGCTGCGCCCTTGATGCGGCCCGCCACCACACCGCACAGCACCACCAGGCCCATGCCCGTGAAGGCCAGCGCGTCAGGGATGTGGTCAAACAGCCACCAGCCCATCAGCGTGGAAAACCCCACCCCGGTGTAGAGGAATGGCGAGACCACCGAGGCCGGGGCTTTGGAAAAGGCCACGATGAGCAGGTATTGGCCCAGCGTGGCGGCCAGGCCCACCAAGAGCAGCAGCGCCCATTCGTTCAGGCTTTGCGGGGTGACCCAGGCGTTGAACACCAGCAGCGTGCTCACCGCCCAGCCCACCCAGCCTGTGTACAGCTGCATCACGGCCGGGTCTTCGGTGCGTGTCATGTGGCTGGTGACAGCCTGGAACACGGCGTAAGTCACCACCACCGTGAGCGCCATCCAGCCGACCGAGCTGTCGACCTGTCCACCCGGGCGGATGACCAGCATGGCCCCGATCAAGCCGCCCACCACCATGAGCCAGCGCAGCGGCGAGACCTGTTCTTTCATGACAAAGCGGGCCAGCGCCGTGAGGACCAAGGGCGTGAGCATGACGGTGGCGGTGAACTCGGCCACCGGCATGCGCTGCAGACAGTAAAAAGCCAGCAAGCTGCAAGACACCATGAGCAAGCCGCGCAGCAACTGCCAGCGCAGGCTGTGTGTGCGCCACATGGCTCGCCCCCGCACCGGGGCCAGCACCAGCGCAGTGCCCACGGCCTGCACTGCGTAACGGAACCACAACACCATCACGGGCGTGACGCTGAGCATGACCCATTTGCTGGTGGCGTCGCTGAAGCTCAGGCTGGCCATGGCCAGCACGGCAAAAACGATGCCGGGCCCGGCCAAGGCGGCGCGGGCTGGAGATTGGAGGGCGTTCGGTGGGGTGTGCAAGCTCGATCCCATGGGTGACTCAGGTTATTTTTGCATGGCCTGCCCGCGCACACAGTCACCTGTGCAAAGGCGCTGCAGGGCCCCTTGCCCGAAACGTCCGAGAGCCCAGAAGTCTCCAAGGCATTCGCCCGATAAAATAGCCAGCTTTGCATTGGGTCCCACCGTTCATGTTGCTTTCCCCTTTTGAGCCAAGGCGCTTGGCCCTCCTGCGGCACGTCCGGTGCCTGGCCACGCTGGCCCTGTCCATGGGTTTGCTTGGGTGGACATCGGCCGCGTTGGCACAAAGCACAACAGCGGCCGAAGAAGCCATCAAAAAAGCCATTCAGGCCGGGCAGCTCGATCAAGCCCGCCAACTGGTTCAAAAAGAGCGCAAGAACGCCCCCCAAGCGGTGCAATGGCGCTTCATGGAAGGCGTGATTCAGGCCCAACAAGGTCAGATCGACAAAGCCATCGACACCTTCAAGCAAATCACCCAAACGCATCCCGAGCAATCCGAGGCCTACAACAACCTGGGGGTGCTGTACGCCTCCAAAGGCCAGCTCGAAGCCTCCAAAACATATCTGGAAAAAGCCCTGCAGACCCACCCCAGTTATGCAGCGGCCCACCGCAATTTGTCGGATGTGCACAGCCAACTGGCCAAACAAAGCTATGCCAAAGCCCTGCAGGTCGACCCCAAAGCCAAGGCAAGCGCCCCTCAATTGACCTTGCTGGGCAGCATGGGCAGTGAGCAGCGTGGCCAGCCACCGGCCCAAAACGTGGCTTCGCTCACGCGTCCTGCAGCCCTGCCCCCAGGCCAAGCCACCAGCCCTGCCCCGGCCGCCGCAGCAACGCCTGCTTTGGCCGCTGCTGAAGCGGCG
>NZ_JAFEIF010000014.1 GCF_017848645.1 Limnohabitans sp.
GTCCGATGCCGAGTTTGTGAATGCGGACCTGCACGAAGCCCATGCCCTGCAGCACATCACCGATCCCGAACTGCGTTCTGCCCAAGCCCGGGCTTGGGCCGATGCGCGTCGCGCCGCTTGTTTGGCGCAAGGCCAGTCGTTTGTGAGCGAGACGGTGTTTTCGCATCCGTCCAAACTGGCTTTGATGCGGGATGCGCGAGCGGCGGGTTTTGCCGTGGTGCTGTTGGTGGTGTGTGTGAATGACCCGCGTCAGTTGCTGGGCCGGGTGGCGCAGCGTGTGGCCGAGGGCGGTCACGATGTCCCGTCCGAGCGCATTTTGGCGCGTTACCCACGGACTTTGCGGCATTTGCACGACGCCATTCCCTTGGCCGATTTGGCTTTGCTGTACGACACCTCGGGCGTGGGCCGACACGGCATTTCAGGCCCCAAGCTGGTGGCCCGTTGGCGTCATGGGGTGTGGCATTGGCAGGTGGCGCGGCCACCGGCTTGGGCCAAAAAGGTTCAGCCTGCCAAGCCGCCCACGCCGCTGGTTGCGTAGTTCTGGCTGGCGTGAGGGAGAGAGGAGGGCGCGGGCGCTGGTGCGGCCTCAGATGGCGTCTGGTGCATCCGCTGTGTTGGCCCCTTTTTGCGCCACCACGCACTGCACCCCCTGATCGTTCATGAGCTGCGCCAGCGCAGGCTCGGTCGGCAAGTCGGTGAACAGGGTGTGCACCGCTTGGAGCGGGGCCATTTCGATCATGGCCGGGCGGCCGAATTTGCTGTGGTCGGCCACCAGCCAGACCTGGCGTGACTGGGCCACGATGGCGCGGGCCACCATGACTTCGCGCAGGTCGTAGTCGCGCAGGGTGCCGTCGGCGTCGATGCCGCTGATGCCGATCAGGCCAATGTCGACCTTGAACTGGCGGATGAAGGCCAGCGCCGCTTCGCCCACCACGCCCAGGTCTTCGTGGCGCACGGTGCCGCCCGCCACCAGCACTTCGCACTGGGGGTTGGCCGCGAGGATATGCGCCACATGCAGGTTGTTGGTCACCACGCGCAGGCCTTTGTGTTGCAGCAGTTCGCGGGCCACGGCCTCGACGGTGGTGCCAATGTTCATGAACAGGCTGGCACCGTCGGGGATGGCCTGGGCCACTTGCCGGGCAATGTCTTGTTTGGCCTGCGCCTGGGTGCGTTGGCGCTCGGTGTAGGTGGTGTTGCGTGTGGAGGAGTCGGCCACCCGCACGCCGCCATGAAAGCGCTCCAGCATGGCCGCCTCGGTCAGGCGCTGCAGGTCGCGCCGCACGGTTTGCAGGGGGATGCCCAGCTGTTCGGCCAGGGTTTCGGTTTTGACGCTGCCGTGTTCGCGCACGGCTTGCAAAAGGGACAGTTGTCGGGGATTGAGGGCCATGGCAGTCGCTGTGAGGTCCGGGTCAGTACTCAGTTCTTCAGAATAGCGCAAAAACCGACCATTTCACCGATACAATCAAAAACAGTCAATTAAGAACAACATTTTTCGATCATTTCAGGAAAATTTGTGGAAAATTCAAGCGCTTTGTCTTCTGATGCCCCCAGCGTGAACGCCTCCGGTGCTCCAAATGAACCCGATGCCCCATGGGATGTGTTGGTGGTCGGTGGGGGTGCCACGGGCCTGGGGGTGGCCGTGCAGGCGGCGCTGCAAGGCCAGTGCGTGGCCTTGCTGGAAGCGGGCGATTGGGCCTGCGGCACCTCGTCGCGCTCGACCAAGTTGCTGCACGGCGGCGTGCGCTACCTGGCGCAGGGGCATTGGCGGCTGGTGCGCGAGGCCTTGCGCGAACGCGCCACGGTGTTGGCCTTGGCACCGCATTTGGCGCAGCCTTTGTCTTTTGTGGTGCCCGGAGCCAGTTGGCTGTCTTGGGCCTGGACGGGCATGGGCCTGAAACTTTACCAATGGCTGTCCGGGCGCTGGAGCTTGGGGCGCACGGTGGCCTTGTCGCGTCGCCAGTTGCTGGCGCGTTGCCCGGGTGATGCGGCCGGTGGCGTGGCGGGTGGCACTGCACCCGCAGTGGGCAGTGCTGCGCCGCAAAGCACCTGGGTGGCGGGCATGCGCTACTGGGATGCCCAGTTTGAAGACGCCCGCCTGGCCTTGGCACTGGCCAAGACGGCCCGCCGCGCCGGGGCCAGTTTGCACAACCACGCCCGGGTCACGGGCTTGCAGCGCGAGGCGCAAGGCTGGCGCGTGCAGTGGCTGGACGAGCGCAGCGGCCAAACCCGCGAGGGCCTGGCCCGTTGCGTGGTCAATGCCACCGGGGTCTGGGTCGATGGTTTGCGCCAGATGGCCATGTCGCCCGGCAACAGCAGCAGTGGCACCAGCAGAGATGGCCCCCCAGTCAAGCCGCTGGTCACGGCCAGCCAGGGCGTGCACCTGGTGGTGGCCCGCGAGCGATTGCCCATTCGCGAGGCGGTGCTGATTCCGAGCACCGCCGATGGCCGTGTCTTGTTTGCTGTGCCTTGGCTGGGGGCCACCGTGATCGGCACCACCGACACCCCCCGCGCCGACGCGCCTCAAGAGCCCGTGCCCATGGCCGAGGAGCTGGACTTCCTGTTTCGAGAAGCCCGCCAGTCTCTGGGCGTGAGCTTGGGCCGGGCCGATGTGTTGAGCGTCTGGGTCGGTTTGCGGCCCTTGGTGGTGCAGGGCGCAGCGGATGCGGCAGGCGGGTCGACCAGCCAAATGTCGCGCGAACACCTGATTCGCCGCGAAGCCCCGGGTTTTGTCACGGTGACGGGTGGCAAGTGGACCACTTACCGCAGCATGGCCGAGCAAGTGATGCAGGCCCTGGCCGAGCATGGCGACTTGGCCACAGGCCTGGGCGTGGCCTCAAGCCCGGTGAACACCGCGCTGCACCGCTTGGTGGGTGCGCCGCCAGTGGGTGCTGTGACAAGCTCAGCCTCGGCGGCATACTCGCGTATCGGCGACGCCCCCGGTTTGCATTTGTGGGGCACCGAGGCCGAAGAGGTGCTGCGCCTGCCCGGGGCCGGGCACGATCTGGGCATGGGCCTGAGCGAGGCCATGGTGCGTTTTGCGGCCCGCCATGAATGGGCCTTGACGGTGGAAGACATGCTGGCCCGCCGTTGGCGTGCGCTGTTTCTCGATGCCCGGCAAGCGGCCCGCATGGCCCCGGCCGTGGCCGCTTTGCTGCAAGAAGAAACCGGGCTTGACCCCCGGCTCGATGCGTTTTTAGAGCTGTGCCAACGGTACACCTTGGCCGATTGATTTTTTGCGCCGCGCCCATCGCCCAACTGGCAAAGGCTGATCCCCGGTTGGTTGGGGTGCTTTATTGTTTTTGTTGAATTACTGTTAATTTCAGTTCAGTCGTCGCCGTTTCGCCTCAATTTTTTGAGTTGGGATGTGTGTTTTTGTGGGTGGGTTGGCGATAACCCCAAGATCTTTATTGATCCAAGTCATCTATGATTCATTCACGTCTTGCAAAGGACGTTGTTTGTTATTTCATTTAAAGACACATACCCATGGCATCCGTGCAATTGCAGCAAGTCCGAAAGAGTTACGACGGCAAAAACCAGGTCATCCACGGCATCGATCTCGAGATTCAGCACGGCGAGTTCGTGGTTTTTGTCGGGCCCTCCGGCTGCGGCAAATCGACC
>NZ_JAFEIF010000055.1 GCF_017848645.1 Limnohabitans sp.
GACCTGCCTCCTGAGTTATGGCACTGGGTTGATAAAGGTTTCGCACCCATCAACTTAACCCACGTTTGTCAGGTGGGCAGGTCATCCATCATGTCTACAGACTTATGGGCTATTGAAGCGCTGAAAGTGCCCAAAAGCACTTCAACAGCTTGAGGTCAAATCAAGCATGGGCGACGGCACGTCCCTGTTGTTGGCGTGCAGCGACGAAAGCCTCAAAAGCCTGAGCACTGGTCTTGCCGGGCGTGAAGCCAAAGCGCGTTTTGAGTGCGGAGTTCAGCAGCACAGGCCGGTAACGCAAGAAGTCGAGTTGCTCCGGACCGTACTGGCTGATGCCCAGACGGTGGCCGATGAACAAGGCGGTTTGCAAGAGCCAGGCGGGCAGCACGCGGGTGGTTTTGTTCAGGCGCTGCGCGATCTCAAAAATCGTCAAGGCCCCATCGCCCGCCAAATTGAAGCAGCCGCTCGGGGCCTGGCCGCTCAGGGCGTGCGCGATGGCCCCGGTCACGTCTTCGTCCCAAATGAACACGAAGGGGCTGTCGCTGCCTTGCACGGCCAAGAGGCGGGGTTTTTCAAACAGGGCGGTGATCTGGTTGTTGACCCGCTCGCCCAAGATGGTGCCAATGCGCAGCACGGTTTGCTGCAGCTGGGGGTGGCTTTGGCGGTGCTGCGCCAGCATTTCTTCGACCAGACGCTTGTGGTGCGAATAGGCAAAGTTTTCGTTGCCGCGCAGGGTCATGTCTTCGGTCAGCCACGCGGGGTTGTCTGCGTGGTAACCATAAGCCGCGCCGCTGGACGAGACCACGATGTGTTGCACGCCATGCGCCACGCAGGCTTGCAGCACGTTGCGCGTGCCTTCCACGTCGACCGAGTATTCGAAGGCGCGGTTGGCGTCTTTGCCGGGCGTGACGATGGCCGCCAAGTGCACCACCGTGTCAATGTGGTGCTCGGCCACGGTGTGGGCCAAAGCTGGGTCGCGCACGTCTTGCGCCAGGTAGGTGATGCCACTCAGGCGCTGCGCCTCGGGCACCTCACGCACGTCGACCGCAATCATGGCCTCGCAGTCGCCTTGGCGGGCGAGTTGGGCAATCAGGCCCTGGCCCAGAAAGCCTGCCGCGCCCGTGACCAACACGCGCCGTGCGCGCGGCGAGCAGTGCATCGACTCTGCGCTCATGCGCTCGGGTCCTTGAGCGGGCGGCGTGCCCACCAGCCTGCCAGCACCAGCCCGGCGATGATGTCCCAGAAGCCCCACACACCCGCCACCACGGCCATGCCACCCAGCCCGTCAAAGAAGCTGAAGATCAACACCAGACCCAGGCCTGCGTTGCGGATGCCGACTTCGATCGACAAGGCGCGGCTGTCGTAGTCGGACAAGCGGGCCGCTTTGGCGCAAAACCACCCGGTGCCAAAAGCCAGCGCGTCATGCAAGATGACGGCCACCAGCACCAGGCCCACATAGTTCAGAAAGTAGCGCCAGTTGCCTGCAATGGCGGCCACGATGAAGCCGATCAGGGCCAGGAAGCTGATGATGCGCAGCGGTTTTTTGAAGCGCTCGGTCCAGACGGGCAGATAGCGGATGCACAGCAGCCCCAGCACAAAGGGCAGGCCGATGATGAGCAGGATGTGCACAAACATTTGCACCGGGTCCAAGGCGATGCTGGTCAACAACTTGGAGCCCGTGGGGTGCAAGCCACCCCAAAATGCGAAGTTCAGCGGCATGGCCACCACGGCGATGGCATTCGACACGGCGGTCATCGACACGCTCAGCGCCACATTGCCCTTGGCGCGGTGCGTGAGGATGTTGCTGACATTGCCCGGCGGGCAGCAGGCCACCAGGATCATGCCCAAAGCGATGCTGGGCGAGGGCTGCAGCACCAGAGTCAGCACAAAGGTGATGGCGGGCAAGAGCAGGAACTGCGCCCCAATGCCCACCGCAAAAGCCATGGGCATGCGCAGCAGGCGGCGAAAGTCCTCTGCCCGTGTGTCCAGCGCGATGCCGAACATCAAAAATGCCAGCACCCCGTTGAGCAGGGCCAGTGAGGCGGGGTTGAAGTTCAGGCGAATTTCGTCAACAGGCAGCATGGGGGCTTTCGTGAGGGAATGGGGGCTCAGGCCAACTCGGCAGCGGTTTGGCGCATGGTGTCGCGGTACACGTCTTTGTTCACGTAACAGGCCATGCGCTCCACCTTCAGGTAGCGGTAGCCGGCCGACAAATCTGGCGAGGGGCCTTGCCGCGCTTTGGAAAATGCCAAGGCTTTGGCCTGGCCCGCATCCAGGCCTTTGAAATACCGCGCCAAGACTTCGGCCTGCTCGGCCCGGCCTTCCCAGCCCAAGCCTGCGGCCTCGACCATGCCCAGCACGGCCAGGCGGTCAAAGCGCGGTGCAAAGATGTTCAGGTACAGCTGGGGCGACATGCCTTGCCAGTTGAGCAAGGCGTTGTTGATGAAGGGGTAGTGCAGCTTGTAGCCGGTGGCCGTCATGACCAGGTCGTAGTCGGCTTGGGTCCCGTCTTTGAAGTGCACGGTGTGGCCGTCGAGCCGCGCCACGTCGGGCCGCACCTTCACGTCGCCGTGGCCGATGTGGTGCAGGATGAGCGAGTTCACGATGGGGTGTGACTCGTACATTTTGTAGTCGGGCTTGGGAAATCCAAAGCGCACCGGGTCGCCCGTGAACCACTTGAGCAAGGTGCTGTCGACTTTTTGCTTGAGCCAGCGCGGCAGCTTGGTTTTGCCGCCTACCGTGTCGGCGGGCAGGCCGAACACATATTTGGGCACAAAGTAATAGCCCCGGCGTACCGAGATGTCCACGCTTTGCGCGTGGTGCACCGCGTCCACCGCGATGTCGCAGCCCGAGTTGCCCGCGCCCACAATCAGCACGCGCTGGCCCTTGAACTGCTCTGCTTTTTTGTAGGCCGAGGTGTGCAGCAACTGCCCGCTGAACTGCCCAGGCCACTCGGGTTTGTTGGGTTCGGCCAGGATGCCGTTGGCGATCACCACGCCTTTGAACTCGTGTGTTTCCTGTTGTCCCCCACCTGCATCAATGGTCACCCGCCACAGTGTGTCGGGCGCATCGCTCACGGGCTCCACACGCAGCACGCGCACGCCAAAGCGGTAATGGCGCTTGAGGTCAAAGTGCTCGGCGTAGGCCTTGAAGTAGTCCAGCAGCTCGCGGTGACTGGGGTAATCAGCCGTGCCCTCTGGCATGGGGAATTCCTTGAACTCGGTGGTGCGCTTGCTCGAGATCAGGTGGGCCGATTCGTACACGGTGGAGCGCTCGTTGCCGATGTTCCACAAACCGCCCACATCGGTATGGGCTTCAAAGCCCTGGAAAGCGATGCCGTGTTTGCTCAGCGCCCGTGCGCCAGCCAGGCCCGAGGGGCCTGCGCCGATCAGGGCGATCTGGGTGTGTGTGGGGGTGTGTGGGCTCATGTCTTGTCTTGGGGG
>NZ_JAFEIF010000004.1 GCF_017848645.1 Limnohabitans sp.
GTGGTGGCGCGCGGCCTGGCTTGGGCGGGGCTGCTCGAACGTTGGGGCCGTTTCAGAGACCGCTGGTTTGAACCCGAGGCCAGTGGGCCCTTGGCCTTGTTGGCCCTGTGGCCCTTGGCTTTGCTGTTTCCGGCCCCCGTGCCCTTCGGGTTAGGCCATGTGTTTGAGCGCGTGGAGACCACCTGGATCGAGTGGTTGCAAGACACGCCTTGGCTGGATTGGTGGCCCGTGCGCACCGCTGAACTGCAGCCTTTGTTGCCTTTGACCGAGACCTTGTGTGTGGCCATTGGTTTGCTGCTGCCTTGTTTGCTCGCCTTTGGCGTGGTGCGCCGCAGGCCTCAGCGCTGGGTGGTGGCGGGCTTGTGCCTGGCGGCGGGTTTGCTGGCCAGCGCCCTGTCGGCGGCTTTGACATACGGCCCTGTGCACGCGTGGGGGTGGATCAGTCCTGAGGTGTTCATGGGCTTGGTCTGGGCCTTGGTGGGGGCGGCACTGCTGTCCTTGTGCCCACCCCGGCTGTGTTGGGTGCTGGCTTTGGCGGCTTTGGTGCTGCAGTTGAGCTTGCTCAACAGCGCATCGGCCGATGTGTATTTTTCCTTGACGCTGCAGACTTGGGAGCAGGGGCGCTTCATCCGTTTTCATGGCCTGATCCAGTGGCTGGGCTGGCTGTGGCCCTATGCCTTGCTGGTGTATCTGGTGCGCCGACTGTCTTGGCCCGGCCTTTCCTGAGCCGGGAGAACCCCTTGCCCGCAGGTGGAGGCCTAAAATTGCTGGATGAGCACTGAAACAACCCAACCCTACTTCAAGCGTCACATCTTTTTTTGCCTGAACGAGCGCAAAAACAACGAAGCTTGCTGCGCACAGCACAACGCCCAGGCCGCTTTTGACCATTGCAAGGCCCGGGTGAAAGAACTTGGCCTTGCCGGTCCCGGCGCCGTACGGGTCAACAAGGCCGGGTGCCTGGACCGCTGCGCGGGCGGGCCTGTGGCCGTGGTGTACCCGGAAGGCATTTGGTACACCTACGTGGACCCGAGTGACATTGACGAGATCGTCGAATCGCATTTGAAAAATGGCCAGGTGGTGGAGCGTTTGCTGACCCCCGAGCACCTGGGGCGCTGATGAACCCCACGACCCGCACGCTCAGCCTGCAAGGCCAGGCTGGACAGATTGAGGCCTTGATCGACGAGCCCGTCGATGGCCCCGTGCAGGGTACGGCCGTGATTGCCCACCCTCACCCCTTGTTTGGCGGCACCATGCAAAACAAGGTCGTGCAAACCTTGGCGCGTGCTTTTGTGCAAAGCGGCTGGCGCGCCGTGCGCTTCAATTTCAGGGGCGTGGGCGCGAGCGAGGGCATCTACGACGAAGGCCGTGGCGAAGCCCTCGACATGCAGCAAGTCATCTCGCAGGTGGCACCCGAGGGGCCGTTGGCGCTGGCCGGGTTTTCCTTTGGCGCTTTTGTCACCAGCCATGTGGTGCAGGCCTTGGGCGATCAACGCCCCCCGCAGCAACTGGTGTTGGTGGGCACGGCAGCGTCACGCTTTGAGGTGGCCCCAGTGGCCCCCGAGTTGCACGAGCGCTGCCTGGTGCTGCACGGCGAGCAAGACGACACGGTGCCACTGGCCAGCGTGATGGACTGGGCCCGACCTCAATCCTTGCCCATCACGGTGATTCCCGGATGTGAGCACTTCTTTCACGGACAATTGCCCCTTCTCAAATCCTTGGTGGTGCGCCACCTGAGGGCCTGAGCCCCTGACAGGGTGCCCAAGGCCCTTCTTTTCCTTCTTTTGTTCGATACAACCCGTGCGCCGCCCGATTCGGCGCGCACTTGGCAAACCATGACCCGCATGACACACAAGCGCATGAACACTTTTTTGAAATTTTTGGTCGGCACTGGGCTGGCGGCCATCTCGTGGCTCGCCCAGGCCCAGATGCCACAAGCGCCCGAAATGGCGGTGAAAGCCTACTTGCTGATGGATGTGACCGCCAACCAGGTGCTGGCGGCCAAAGACCCCGACATGGCGGTGGAGCCCGCTTCGCTGACCAAGCTGATGACGGCCTATTTGGTCTTTGACGCCCTGAAAAATCGCAAGATCGACATCAAGCAGACCTTGCCGGTGTCCGAGCGCGCCTGGAAGATGCCCGGCTCACGCATGTTCATCGATCCCAAGATGAAGGTGCCCGTTGAGGACTTGATCAAAGGCATGATTGTCCAGTCGGGCAACGATGCGACGGTGGCCTTGGCCGAAGGGGTGGCGGGCAGCGTCGAGCGCTTTGTGCAGCTGATGAACGACCAAGCGGTCTTTTTGGGCATGCACAACACGCATTACAAAAACCCCGAAGGCCTCACGGCCCCTGGTCACACCACCACCGCCCGTGATCTGGCACTGCTGGCCACGCGCCTGATGCGCGATTTCCCGGAGTACGTGCCTTTTTACGCCATCAAAAAGTACCGCTACGAAGGCACCCCGGCGGCCAATGACACCAACCGCAACCTGTTGCTGTTTCGCGACGCCAGTGTGGATGGCCTCAAAACCGGCCACACCCAGGCTGCGGGTTATTGCCTGGTGGCTTCTGCCAAGCGGGAGCTGCCCAATGTGGGCACACGCCGATTGCTGAGTGTGGTGCTGGGGGCGGAAAGTGAAAATGCCCGCGCCAACGAGAGTCAGAAGCTGCTCAATTGGGGTTATTCGGCCTTTGACGCGGTCAAGCTCTTTGACGCCAACCAGGCGGTGGTCACGCCACCAGTCTGGAAAGGCAAACAGCCGGTGCTCAAACTCGGCTCGGTACGGCCCTTGGTGGTGGCTGTTCCTGCAGGCAGCGCCGCACAGCTCAAAACCCAGGTGGTTCGCCCAGACCCCTTGGTCGCGCCTTTTGCCAAAGGGCAGGCCGTGGGCAGTCTGAAGGTGATGCAGGGCGACAAAGCCTTGTTCGAAGTCCCTTTGCTGGTGCTGGAGCCGGTCGAGCAAGCCGGTGTGCTGGGCCGTGCCTGGGATGCGGTGAGACTGTGGATCAAGTGATGCGCAGGGATTGATGCACCCCTTCAGGGCCACGAAATTGTGGATAACTTGCCACACGGCCCGCCACGCGGTTATACTGGCGGGCTTTTCCGCTTTTGGGGCGGGGAAGTTTCTTTTGTCTAAATTCAACGTTTAGGGACGTTACAAACAATGCCAACCATCAATCAATTGGTGCGTCAGGGGCGCGAGGTCGAAACGATCAAGTCCAAAAGCCCTGCGATGCAAAACTCTCCACAGCGTCGTGGTGTCTGCACCCGTGTGTACACCACAACGCCTAAAAAGCCTAACTCCGCTCTGCGTAAAGTTGCCAAAGTGCGCTTGACCAACGGTTTTGAGGTCATCTCCTACATCGGCGGTGAAGGCCACAACCTGCAAGAGCACTCTGTGGTTCTGGTGCGCGGTGGTCGTGTCAAGGATTTGCCAGGTGTGCGTTACCACATCGTGCGCGGTTCGCTCGACTTGCAAGGCGTGAAAGACCGCAAGCAGTCGCGCTCCAAGTACGGTGCGAAGAAGCCAAAGGCCAAGTAAACCCTGTTGGGTTGAAATTTTTCGGTGCTGTTTCCCGCGTGGCGCGGTGATGCAGCGAAGTGACCCGAAGCCCGGAATTGTCCAGGTGGGTCGAGTAAGTGAGTCGTTTTGAATAACGCTCGCGGTGTCTGAAAAGACGCCAACTGAAGCAATATGAGGTGAAATATGCCACGTCGTCGCGAAGTCCCTAAACGTGAAATCCTGCCGGATCCCAAGTTCGGCAATGTCGAGTTGTCCAAGTTCATGAACGTGATCATGGAAGGCGGCAAAAAAGCGGTTGCTGAGCGCATCATTTACGGTGCCTTGGAAACCATGGAAAAGAAAACAGGCAAAGACCCTGTCGAGCTGTTCTCGATTGCCATCAACAACGTCAAGCCCATGGTGGAAGTCAAATCCCGCCGCGTGGGTGGTGCGAACTACCAGGTGCCTGTTGAAGTGCGCCCTGTTCGTCGCTTGGCCCTGTCGATGCGCTGGCTCAAGGAAGCCGCACGCAAGCGCGGTGAAAAGTCCATGGCCCTGCGTTTGGCCAACGAACTGCTCGAGGCCAATGAAGGCCGTGGCGGCGCCATGAAAAAGCGTGACGAAGTTCACCGCATGGCCGAAGCCAACAAGGCGTTCTCGCACTTCCGCTTCTGATTCACACGGGCTTCATACAGAAGCCCGACACTGTCAGAAGCTGGCCCGCTGGCCCCATGAGGGGTGGCGGGCTTTGGTACTTAATCATTGGAGAAATTTATGGCTCGCACTACCCCCATCGAGCGCTATCGCAACATTGGTATTTCGGCGCACATCGACGCTGGCAAGACCACAACGACAGAGCGTATTCTTTTTTATACCGGCGTGAACCACAAGATTGGTGAAGTGCACGACGGCGCTGCCACCATGGACTGGATGGAGCAAGAGCAAGAGCGTGGCATCACGATCACCTCTGCGGCCACCACCTGCTTCTGGAAAGGCATGGACGGCTCTTTCGAAGACCACCGCATCAACATCATCGACACCCCCGGCCACGTGGACTTCACCATTGAAGTCGAGCGCTCCATGCGCGTGCTCGACGGCGCTTGCATGGTCTACTGCGCTGTGGGTGGCGTGCAGCCCCAGTCCGAGACCGTGTGGCGTCAGGCCAACAAGTACAAAGTGCCACGTCTGGCCTTTGTGAACAAGATGGACCGTACCGGTGCCAACTTCTTCAAAGTCGTCGAGCAGATGAAGTTGCGCCTGAAGGCCAACCCCGTGCCAATCGTGATCCCGATTGGCGCTGAAGAAAACTTCACCGGCGTGGTCGATCTGCGCAAGATGAAAGCCATCATCTGGGACGAAGCGTCTCAGGGCATGAAGTTCACCTTCGAAGAAATCCCGGCCAATTTGGTGGAAGTGGCCAAAGAGTGGCGCGAGAAGATGGTGGAAGCAGCTGCTGAAGCCTCTGAAGAGCTGATGAACAAGTACCTCGAAGAAGGCGACTTGACCGAAGAAGAAATCACACACGGTTTGCGCGTTCGCACCATCAACAGCGAAATCCAACCCATGCTGTGTGGCACCGCCTTCAAGAACAAAGGCGTGCAGCGCATGCTGGACGCGGTTCTGGAATTGATGCCTTCGCCTTTGGACGTGAAAGCCATCAAGGGCTTCGACGAAGACGAAAAAGAAATCATCCGCAAGGCTGACGACAACGAAAAGTTCTCGGCACTGGCCTTCAAATTGATGACCGACCCGTTTGTGGGTCAGCTCACCTTCGTGCGCGTGTACTCTGGCGTCCTGAAAAAGGGCGATACCGTGTACAACGCGGTGCGCGGCAAGAAAGAACGCATTGGCCGTATCGTGCAAATGCACGCCAATAACCGTGAAGAAGTCGACGAAATCCGTGCGGGCGACATCGCTGCTTGCGTGGGCTTGAAAGACGTCACAACAGGCGAAACCCTGTGCGATCCCAATGCCGTGATCACCCTCGAGCGCATGGTGTTCCCTGACTCCGTGATCCGTCAAGCTGTGGAACCCAAGTCCAAAGCCGACCAGGAAAAGATGGGCATGGCCCTGTCGCGCCTGGCCGCAGAAGATCCGTCTTTCCGCGTGCAGACCGACGAAGAATCCGGCCAGACCATCATTGGCGGCCAGGGCGAACTGCACCTGGAAATCATCGTGGATCGCATGAAGCGCGAATTCGGTGTGGAAGCCAACGTGGGCAAGCCTCAAGTGGCTTACCGCGAAACCATCCGCAAGACCGTCGAAGAAGCCGAAGGCAAGTTCGTGCGTCAGTCCGGTGGTAAGGGTCAATACGGCCACGTGGTTCTGAAGGTTGAGCCCCAAGAGCCAGGCAAAGGCTTTGAATTCGTTGACGCCATCAAGGGCGGTGTGGTTCCTCGCGAATACATCCCTGCAGTGGAAAAAGGCGTGATCGAAGCTCTGGGTCAAGGCGTGTTGGCGGGCTACCCCGTTGTGGACGTCAAAGTCACTCTGCACTTCGGTTCGTACCACGATGTGGACTCGAACGAAATGGCCTTCAAAATGGCCGCCATCTTTGGTTTCAAAGAAGGTTGCCGCAAAGCCCAGCCCGTGATTCTGGAGCCGATGATGGCTGTGGAAGTGGAGACACCAGAAGACTACGCCGGTAACGTGATGGGCGACTTGTCCTCACGCCGTGGCATGGTCCAGGGCATGGACGACATGGTTGGTGGCGGCAAGGCCATCAAGGCCGAAGTGCCTTTGTCCGAAATGTTCGGTTACTCGACCACGCTGCGCTCGATGTCGCAAGGTCGCGCCACCTACACCATGGAATTCAAGCACTACTCTGAAGCGCCTCGCAACGTGGCAGAAGCCATTGTGGCTGCACGCGCAAAATAAAAGCATGTGTGCCCGAGCAAATTCGCCAGCGAATTTGCTCGGGCACCTCTGACTAAAAGCAAACGAAAAGTAAGCCATAGTCAGATCTGAAAGTTCAGAAACTGTCTGTGATCAAGTGCCACTCTGTGCCCGTGCGGAGTGATCAAGCAACCTGATGCAAACATTAAACCAACACACGGGCATTGCTCTTTTTAAGGATTGAAAAATGGCTAAGGAAAAATTCGAACGGACCAAGCCCCACGTGAACGTGGGCACCATCGGTCACGTTGACCACGGCAAAACCACACTGACAGCCGCCATCACCACCGTGTTGGCAGCCAAGTTCGGCGGTGCAGCCAAAGCGTACGACCAGATCGACGCAGCGCCCGAAGAAAAAGCCCGTGGTATCACGATCAACACCGCCCACGTGGAGTACGAAACAGAAAACCGCCACTACGCTCACGTTGACTGCCCAGGCCACGCTGACTATGTGAAAAACATGATCACCGGTGCTGCCCAGATGGACGGCGCGATCCTGGTTTGCTCCGCTGCTGACGGCCCTATGCCTCAGACCCGCGAGCACATCTTGTTGGCCCGTCAAGTTGGCGTGCCTTACATCATCGTGTTCCTGAACAAGTGCGACATGGTTGACGACGCTGAGTTGTTGGAACTGGTCGAGATGGAAGTGCGCGAGTTGTTGTCCAAGTACGACTTCCCAGGCGACGACACACCGATCATCCAGGGTTCTGCCAAGCTGGCCCTCGAAGGCGACAAAGGCCCATTGGGCGAAGAAGCCATCATGAAGCTGGCTGCAGCTTTGGACACTTACATCCCTACGCCTGACCGCGCAGTGGACGGTGCTTTCTTGATGCCAGTGGAAGACGTGTTCTCCATCTCGGGTCGCGGCACTGTGGTGACTGGCCGTATCGAGCGCGGTATCGTTAAAGTCGGCGAAGAAATCGAAATCGTGGGTATCAAAGACACCGTCAAGACCACTTGCACAGGCGTTGAGATGTTCCGCAAGCTGCTGGACCAAGGTCAAGCTGGTGACAACGTCGGTATCTTGCTGCGCGGCACCAAGCGCGAAGACGTCGAGCGCGGCCAAGTGCTGTGCAAGCCCGGCTCGATCAAGCCCCACACCCACTTCACGGGCGAGATCTATGTCTTGTCCAAAGACGAAGGTGGCCGTCACACGCCTTTCTTCAACAACTACCGTCCACAGTTTTACTTCCGTACGACTGACGTGACAGGCGCGATCGAATTGCCAGAAGGCAAAGAGATGGTGATGCCTGGTGACAACGTGTCGATCACTGTGAAGTTGATCAACCCCATCGCGATGGAAGAAGGCTTGCGCTTCGCCATCCGCGAAGGTGGCCGCACCGTTGGCGCTGGCGTCGTTGCCAAGATCATCGCTTAATTCTTTTGTGGCGCAGCAGCGCAAAGGCTCGTCCTTTGCGCTGTAGCAAGCAGAACACTCACCACAAGGAATTGACATGTCATCCAAGCAAAAAATCCGAATTCGCCTGAAGGCGTTTGACTACAAACTGATCGACCAGTCCGCTGCCGAGATCGTTGACACAGCCAAGCGCACCGGCGCGATTGTCAAGGGCCCTGTGCCTTTGCCAACACGCATGAAGCGTTTTGACATCCTGCGCTCGCCGCACGTCAACAAGACCAGCCGTGACCAGTTGGAAATCCGTACGCACCAGCGTTTGATGGACATCGTGGACCCCACAGACAAAACTGTGGACGCCCTGATGAAACTCGATCTGCCCGCTGGCGTGGACGTCGAAATCAAGCTGCAGTAATGCGGTTTGGGGTGGCTGAAAAGCTATCCAAAAACTTGAAACAAGGCCCGATTTGCCAGAAATGGCGAGTCGGGCTATAATTTCAGGCTCACCTCTTTTGGGGTGGGATTTATTAACAGTCTTTCACACACCAAACGGGGCTGCCAATTGAAGTGGCCTCGGTGAAAGTTTTGGAGAAAACAATGAGTCTGAGCAACTCCCTCGGGTTGCTGGGTCGCAAGGTGGGCATGATGCGTCTGTTCACTGATGATGGGGATTCCGTTCCTGTCACAGTGCTGGATGTGTCCAACAACCGCGTATCCCAGGTCAAAACCCAAGAGAACGATGGCTATGTCGCTTTGCAAGTGACATTTGGTGCCCGCAAGGCATCGCGCGTGACCAAGCCCATCGCTGGTCACCTGGCCAAAGCCGGTGTTGAAGCCGGTGAAATCATTCAAGAATTCCGCGTGACCGCCGACACGGCCGCCCAGTACGCCGCTGGCGCCACTGTGCCCGTGGCTGCTGTGTTTGCTGTGGGTCAGAAGGTGGACGTGCAAGGCACTTCCATCGGTAAAGGCTTCACCGGCACGATCAAGCGTCACAACTTCAAATCGCAGCGCGCATCGCACGGTAACAGCCGTTCGCACAACGTGCCTGGTTCGATTTCGATGGCGCAAGATCCTGGCCGCGTGTTCCCTGGCAAGAAAATGTCGGGCCACCTCGGTGACGTGACTTGCACCACGCAGAACCTCGCCGTGATCCGCGTTGACGAAGCCCGTGGTCTGTTGATGATCAAGGGTGCCATTCCCGGTTCCAAAGGTGGTTTCGTGACTGTGCGTCCCGCCGTTAAAGTTAAAGGAGCGAACTGATGCAGCTCGAACTCCTGAACGACCAAGGTCAAGCCGCCTCCAAAGTGGACGCGCCCGAGACTGTGTTCGGTCGTGAATACAACGAAGCCCTGATTCACCAGATCGTGGTGGCATATCAGGCAAACGCCCGTCAAGGCACCCGCGCCCAAAAGGACCGTGAACAAGTTCACCACTCCACCAAGAAGCCTTTTAAACAAAAAGGTACGGGTCGCGCTCGTGCTGGTATGACTTCCTCGCCTTTGTGGCGTGGCGGTGGTCGGATTTTCCCGAACATGCCCGACGAAAACTTCACCCAGAAGATCAACAAGAAGATGTACCGCGCTGGTATGGCTTCGATCTTCTCGCAGCTGGCCCGCGAAGGCCGTTTGGCTGTGGTGGATTCCTTCAAGGTCGAGACACCCAAAACCAAGCAGCTGGCTGCGAAGTTCAAGGCCATGAGTCTCGACAACGTGCTGGTGATCGCTGACGAAGTCGACGAAAACCTGTACTTGGCATCGCGCAACCTGATCAACATCCTGATTGTTGAGCCACGTTACGCCGATCCCGTGTCTTTGGTGAACTTCAAGAAAGTCCTCGTGACCAAAGGTGCCATGGACAAACTCAAGGAGATGTTTGCATGAGCGCCGTGAAGTTTGACGAAGGTCGTCTGATGTCCGTGCTGGTGGCTCCCATCGTGTCCGAAAAGGCCACCATGGTTGCTGAAAAATCCAACACTGTGACTTTCAAAGTGCTGCAGGACGCTACCAAACCTGAAATCAAAGCCGCTGTGCAGTTGATGTTCAAGGTTGAGGTCAAAGGCGTGTCTGTGGTGAATACCAAGGGCAAGACCAAGCGTTTTGGCAAAACCATTGGCCGTCGCGACAACGTTCGCAAGGCCTATGTCACGCTGCAACCAGGTCAAGAGCTGAACCTGTCCGGGGAGGCCGCGTAATCATGGCTGTCATCAAGATCAAACCGACATCCCCAGGCCGTCGTGGCGTGGTGAAGGTCACCCGTGACCACCTGCACAAAGGTGAAGGCTACGCGCCGTTGCTGGAACCCCAGCACCAGAAGTCAGGCCGTAACAACAACGGTCACATCACAACTCGCCACAAAGGCGGTGGTCACAAGCACCACTACCGCGTGGTGGACTTCAAGCGCAACAAAGACGCGATCCCGGCGAAAGTCGAGCGCATCGAGTACGACCCAAACCGTACTGCGCACATTGCTTTGCTGTGCTACGCCGATGGCGAGCGCCGTTACATCATTGCCCCCCGTGGCATTGAAGCCGGTGCCACCCTGATGTCGGGCGCTGAAGCCCCCATCCGCGCTGGCAACACGCTGCCTATCCGCAACATCCCCGTGGGTTCGACCATCCATTGCATCGAGCTCAAGCCCGGTGCGGGTGCTCAGATCGCTCGCTCGGCAGGTGCTTCGGCCACTTTGCTGGCTCGCGAAGGCATCTACGCTCAGGTGCGTATGCGCTCCGGTGAAGTTCGCAAGATCCACATCGAGTGCCGTGCAACCATTGGTGAAGTCGCCAACGAAGAGCACAGCCTGCGCCAATTGGGCAAGGCCGGTGTCAAGCGCTGGATGGGTATCCGCCCAACCGTTCGTGGCGTGGCCATGAACCCGGTGGATCACCCGCACGGTGGTGGCGAAGGCCGTACCGGCGAAGGCCGTCATGCAGTAGACCCGTGGGGCAACCTCACCAAGGGCTACCGTACCCGTAACAACAAGCGCACACAGGTCATGATCGTGTCGCGTCGCAAGAAGTAAGGGTTAGACAATGACACGCTCTCTCAAAAAGGGTCCATTCGTTGACCACCACTTGTTGGCCAAGGTTGAAAAAGCCGTTGCCACCAAAGACAAAAAGCCCGTCAAGACATGGTCGCGTCGCTCCATGGTTCTGCCCGATTTCATCGGTCTGACCATCGCCGTTCACAACGGCAAGCAACACGTTCCTGTTTATGTGACCGACCAGATGGTTGGCCACAAATTGGGCGAATTCGCATTGACCCGGACATTCAAGGGTCACCCTGCGGACAAAAAAGTCCAGAAGAAATAAGGAAAGACCATGGAAACACGTGCAGTCCTCCGGGGCGTCCGTTTGTCGGTCGATAAAGGCCGCCTGGTCGCCGATTTGATTCGCGGTAAAAAAGTGGATCAAGCTCTGAACATTCTGACCTTCACGCAGAAAAAAGCTGCGGGCATCGTCAAGAAGGTTCTTGAGTCCGCCATCGCCAACGCTGAACACAACGACGGCGCCGACATCGACGAGTTGAAGGTGAAAACCATCTACGTCGAACAAGGCACCACGCTCAAGCGTTTCACCGCCCGCGCCAAAGGCCGTGGCAACCGCATCAGCAAACCCACATGCCATGTGTATGTGACGGTCGGCAACTAAGCCAGGGAAGAAACATGGGACAAAAAATCCATCCTACCGGCTTCCGTTTGGCCGTCAGCCGTAACTGGTCCAGCCGTTGGTACGCCAGCAACAAAGACTTCGCCGGCATGCTGGCCGAAGACATCAAGGTGCGTGAGTACCTCAAGGCCAAGCTCAAGAACGCCGCGGTTTCCCGCGTGCTGATCGAGCGTCCAGCCAAGAGCGCCCGCATCACCATCTTCTCGGCTCGTCCAGGTGTGGTGATCGGCAAAAAAGGCGAAGACATCGAGTTGCTCAAGAAAGAACTCGCTGCTCGCTTGGGCGTGCCTGTTGCGGTCAACATCGAAGAAGTGCGCAAGCCCGAAATCGATGCCCAACTGATCGCTGACAGCATCACCCAGCAACTCGAAAAGCGGATCATGTTCCGCCGTGCCATGAAGCGTGCCATGCAAAACGCCATGCGTCTGGGTGCCCAAGGCATCAAGATCATGTCGGCTGGTCGTCTGAACGGCATCGAAATTGCCCGTACCGAGTGGTACCGCGAAGGCCGTGTGCCATTGCACACCCTGCGTGCGGACATCGATTACGCCACTTCTGAAGCCAAGACCACTTACGGCGTCATCGGCGTCAAGGTCTGGGTCTACAAGGGTGATACTTTGGGTCGCAACGATGCACCAGCTCTGGCTGAGCCTCGTGCCGAAGAAGAGCGCCGTCCGCGTGGTCCACGCCGTGACGCACGTCCTGGTGAGCGCCCCGCAGGCGATCGCCGTGGCGGCCCACGTCGCCCCGCTGGCACCAACACAGCACCCACCGACGGCAGCGACAAGCCTGCCGGCGCGGGTGGTGATGCCAAACCCGCCGTTAAGCGCGTACGCACAGTCGCCGCGCCAGCTGCAGCAGCTGACGGTCAATAAGGAGTAACAACATGCTGCAACCTGCTCGCAGAAAGTTCCGCAAGGAACAGAAAGGCCGCAACACCGGCGTCGCTACCCGTGGTAACACGGTGGCGTTCGGTGACTTCGGTCTGAAGTCCACAGACCGCGGCCGTTTGACGGCCCGCCAGATCGAAGCCGCACGCCGTGCGATTTCCCGTCACGTCAAGCGTGGCGGCCGCATCTGGATTCGTGTGTTCCCTGACAAGCCGATTTCCACCAAGCCTGCTGAAGTGCGTATGGGTAACGGTAAAGGTAACCCTGAATACTATGTGGCCGAGATCCAGCCCGGTAAGGTGCTCTACGAAATCGTGGGCGTGCCTGAAGAGTTGGCCCGTGAAGCCTTCAAATTGGCCGCTGCCAAGCTGCCCTTGCGCACCACGTTCGTGGCACGCATGATTGGCCAATAATTCAGGAGAAATAAGAAATGAACGCTGCTGAATTGCGCCAAAAAGACGTTGCTGGTGTGAAAGACGAAATCAAAGCGCTGCAAAAAGCCCACTTTGGCCTTCGTATGCAAAAAGCCACACAACAACTCGGCAACACCGGTACGCTGAGCCAGACTCGCCGTGCCATCGCCCGTGCCAAAACCATCCTTGCCCAAAAGCAAGCCGCCAAGTAAGGAGTGACCATGACGGAAGCTAAAACATCCCTCAAGCGCACCTTGATTGGCAAGGTGGTCAGCGACAAGCGCGCCAAGACCGTGACCGTGCTGGTCGAGCGTCGTGTGAAACACGCCCTCTACGGCAAGATCGTGGCCAAGTCGAGCAAGTACCACGCGCACGACGAAACAGGTGAGTACCACCTGGGCGACACCATCGAAATCACGGAAAGCCGTCCGATTTCGAAGACCAAAAACTGGGTTGCTACGCGCCTGGTTCAGAAAGCTGCTGCCGTTTAAGCCCATCCGGCCGACTGCTGCAGACTTTTTGAAAACGACCCACAATGGTGGGTCGTTTTTTTTTACCCCGGCAATATCGCCAAACCACAACAAGGAGCACAACATGATCAAAGTCGGAGACACATTGCCCGCAGCCACACTGATGGAATACGTCGAAGTGGAAGGCAACGGTTGCAGCATTGGCCCCAATCCCGTCGACGTGGCCAAAGCCACAGCGGGCAAGACCATCGCCCTGTTTGCCTTGCCAGGCGCCTTCACCCCCACCTGCTCGGCCAAACACGTACCGGGCTATGTGGAAAACCACGATGCCCTGAAGGCAGCCGGCGTGGACGAAATCTGGTGCGTGAGCGTGAACGACGCATTCGTGATGGGTGCCTGGGCACGTGAGCAGAAAACCGGTGCCAAAGTGCGCATGCTGGGCGACGGCAGTGGCGATTTCAGCAAAGCCACAGGCTTGACGCTGGACCTGACATCGCGTGGCATGGGTTTGCGAAGCAACCGCTATTCCATGCTCGTCAAAGACGGCAAGGTGGCCACCTTGAACGTGGAAGGTCCTGGCAAATTTGAAGTCAGCGATGCCGGAACGCTGCTGGCCCAAGCCAAGGGCTGAACTGGGTCAACCAGACAAAAAAGGGACCTGAGGTCCCTTTTTTTACGCATGCTGGTCAAGGTGTCAAGCTGGCCGACACACCAGTCAGGCAATGTCCACTTTGAGGTAATGCGCCCCAGCGTGCGGGTTATGGTAGTAGGGTGGAATTTCGACAAAACCCAAATCCTCGTACAAGGCGCGAGCGGCCTCCATGTCGTCCAGGGTGTCGAGCAAGACGCAGTGATAGGCCGCAGCTCGGGCAGCATCCAGAATGCCTTCAGTCAGCAAGCGGCCCAGTCCCAGACCCCGGTAGGCAGGGCGCACATACAGACGCTTCATCTCGGCGGCATTGGCATAGTCGCTGGCATCGAATGGCCGCAAAGCACAGCACCCGGCCACAGCACCGTCCACCCAAGCCAAAAGCAAGGCACCACGGGGTTCGCTGTACTCGCCAGGCAGGGTATTGAGCTCCTGCTCAAAACCCTGAAAACACAAATCCACATTCAGGCTGGCCGCGTACTCCATGAAAATGGTGCGCGTGGCCAGCCAATCGGTCGCATGCTTGGGGTTTCGCAGCGCAATGACGGGTGTTTCAGACGATGGATTCAAGGGGGGAACCTCCTCATGCGCACAGTGTAAGGGCGTGATCAGCCCGCAAGGGACAGCAATCCATAAACGGCCAATGCCGACAGACCCAAGAGCAGCAAGGCCCCAAGGCGGTGGCGCAGCTGATCGTGCGAGGCAGGAACCGGCTCAGGCAAGCTTTTGTCACCGTGGATCATGGCGGGCACCAAGGGCGGATGTTTCCTGAAACGGTGCCAAAGCAAAGCCAGCAAGTGCAAGACCACCAACAAAATGATGATCAGCTTGCCCCAATTCTTGTGCCAGGCCGAAGCCCATGTCACCCAGCTGCCGGAGATCAGTGCCGTCAAAGGTCCGGCGTTGGCGATCTCGTCGTCACTGATCAAACCGGTAGACACCTGAAACAACAGAAAAAACAGCATGGCGAGAATGGACCATGAGCCCAGGGGGTTGTGTCCGGCTTCGGTCCGTTCGGCTGAACGTGTTTGCAAGTAGGCCAAAGCATGTCGTGGGTGCAAGGGCAAACGGGACCAGCGAGACCAATGACCACCCACAAAGCCCCAAGCCAATCTAAAAAGCAACAAAGTGAGTACGGCATAGCCCAAGCGGAAATGCCACACCATGGCGTTGCCCCCCACATTGCCCGTGATGACCAAGCCAATCACGCAAGCGGCCAATGCCCAATGGAACAAGCGGGTGGGCAGATCCCAAATGCGAACTGTGAACATGGGCACTTTCATGGAAGCAGAAAAGAGAAAGATATGAGAAACTGAATCAAGGATAAATCTTTTTAACCTTGTTTAACCATGATGGGAGTCAAACATGAAATACACAACGCGCTGCGCTGGTGCTTTGTTGCTGGTGGCGATGGGCCTGCCCGCCCAGGCGCAATTTGCCAAACCCGAAGATGCCATCAAATACCGCAAGGCAAGTTTCACGGTGATGGCGGCGCATTTCGGCCGACTCGGTGCCATGGCCAATGGCCGCACGCCCTACGATGCCAAGGCAGCAGCTGACAACGCCGATGTGGTGGCCACCCTGTCCAAGTTGCCTTGGGCGGCGTTTGGGGAAGGCACCGACAAAGGTGATACCCGTGCCAAGCCAGAGGTCTGGAAAGAAGCTGCCAAGTACAAAGAAGCGGCTGACAAAATGCAAGCCGAAATCGTGAAGCTGAATACCGCAGCCAAAGCGGGCAACATTGATGCCTTGAAGGTGGCATTTGGTCCGGCAGCCGCGTCGTGCAAGGCTTGTCACGACAACTTCCGCAAGGATTAAAAGCAGCGCAGGCCACCAGCCTGACAACCACAGCACAACCGGGTCAGCGCGGCCCGGTTGCTGGTGTGACGGACATGCGAATCAGGATTCGGCCAGCAGCTTGTCGATCAACTGGTGCAGTTCGACAAAGTCAGGCGTACCCACAAAGCGCTTGACGATTTGCCCTTGCTTGTTCACCAAAAAGGTGGTGGGCGTGAGTTTGACATCGCCCCAAGCGCGCGCAACACCCCCGGTGTTGTCAATGGCCACTTTGAAGGGCAACTGACGTGATTGCGCAAAGTTGACCACGTAGCTGGGCGGGTCGTAGCTCATGGCCACGGCCACGGTTTCATAGCCCCGGTCCTTGAACTTGTTGTGGGTGGCGATCAGCTCGGGCATTTCGGCCACACACGAGGTGCAGCTGGTGGCCCAGAAATTGACCAAAGATACTTTTCCTTGCAATTGCTGCGTGCTCACGGTGCTGCCGTCGAGCAAAACGAAGGAAGATTCGGGCGCACGCTCACCCGCACACCCCCACAGGGCCAGCAGCAAGCCGAGCGTGCAAGCCCCATTCAACACACGACGGCCCACAGGCTGCAAATTCCAGGGAGTATTCAGGTGGTTCTTCATCGCAGAAAGTTTAATACGTTCGCCATGTCCTCGGGCATTTTGGCCATTGTGCCCGCGCATGCCTTCAGTTTGGCGGACTTGAGCGCCGGGGATGCCTCACAAGGCATGAAGCTGGCCTTGGAAAAAGGCGCCAGTGCGGCGATCGGTTTGCTTGGGGTTCAAGATGGCTTCATGGGCAATGACAAAGTGCGCATTGGCTTGCCGGATGTCTTGAACAAGGGCGCGAGAATGCTCAAGACGCTGGGCATGGGCCAGCAACTCGATGCTTTGACCTTGCAAATGAACCGGGCCGCCGAACAGGCTGTGCCCTTGGCCCAAAAGGCCTTGATGCAGTCGATACAGACCATGTCGGTGCAAGACGCCAAGGACATTTTGAAGGGGGGCGACACAGCGGTTACCCAATTCTTTGTGGACAAGACGCGTGCGCCCTTGAGTGCGCAATTCTTGCCCCAGGTCACACAGGTGTTGGGCCAATTGGGCGTGGTGGAGCAATTCAATGCGGTGGCGGGCAAGTTGTCCAGCATGGGTCTGGTGCCCAAAGACAAAGCCTTGTTGGAAAACCACGTCACCGGAAAAACCCTGGATGGGCTGTATTACATGATCGGCGAAGAGGAAAAAAAGATCCGCCAAAACCCGGCTCAGGCAGGCAGTGCCTTGCTCAGCAAGGTGTTTGGCGCATTGCGCTGAGTGTGCCCACTCAGGCGCCAAACGAAAAAGGCTTTAGAGCAAGGACAACAAGCGCTGGACCAAGCCATCCGGGTCGCTGACCATGGGGTCATGACCGGTGTGCATCTCCAGCACTTGTGAGCCCGGCAGCCATGCGCCGTCCCAGAACTTGGGGTCCACCATGCGCAGGCGGCTGACATCGATGGTGCCCAAAGGTGGTGTGGTGCAGTTGATGAAGGTGCGCGGCACGCTGGCCACGCGTTGCGGATCAAAGTCGAGCACTTGGGTGTAGGGGCCGCCCGGGTGCGGGGTTTGACGTCTTTGCACCCAGGCGTGGTCGGCATCACTCAAGCCAAAAACCGACGGGTCCGGCGCAGGGAAAGCATGCAGGGGATCGGCTTGCGCCGCAGCGATGCGGGCATTGCGGGTGGCGCTGGCGTGGGTGCTGCTCCAGCTTTCGCCGGGTTTGGGCAGCACCGCGTCCAGATAGACCAGGTGGCGCAGGCGCTCGGGCCTGCGGTCGGCCACGGCCGTGCCCAGCATGCCGGCATAGGAGTGCACCACCAGTACAACGTCGTCCATCTCTTCGGCTTCCATGGCGGCCATCACATCCGTGATGTGGGTTTCCAGATCGATGCCTGGGCTGAGCAAGTGAGCGCGCTCACCCACTCCAGTTAGGGTGACGGCATGGACGCGGTGCCCAGCACCCATCAGGCCCGGCACCACACGCTGCCAACACCAAGCCCCGTGCCACGCGCCATGCACCAGTAAAAAGTTGGCCATCAGATCACCCCTTTGCCGCGCAGGGGTCCGAGTTTTTCGGCGTTCCAGCCCAGCACTTCGGCCAAGACTTCGGCGGTGTGCTGGCCCAGCATGGGCGGCGGCAAGTCCTGGCGCACGGGTGTAAGGCTCATCTTGATCGGGCTGGCCACCAGTTTCAGATCGGGTTTGATGGGGTGCTGCCAATCTTGCACCATGCCACGGGCCTGGATTTGCGGGTCCACAAAGACCTCGCTCAGGGTGTTGATGGCTCCGCAGGGCACCTTGGCCGCTTCAAGGGCCGCCAGCCAGTCGGCCTTGGTGCGGGTTTTCAGGATGCCCTCCAGCAGGGGCACCAGGGTGTCGCGGTGACGCACGCGTTGGGTGTTTTGGGCGTAGCGTAGGTCCTGCGCCAGCTCTGGGTAGCCCGCCACAGCGCAGAACTTGGCAAATTGCCCATCGTTGCCCACCGCCAAGATCAAGTGGTCGCGGCTGCCAGGCGCAGCGCCCGGTGGGGCCATGACCTCGAACACCTGGTAGGGCACGATGTTCTGGTGTGCGTTGCCTGCGCGGCCGGGCGTTTTGCCGCTGACCAGGTAATTCGATCCCAAATTGGCCAGCATGGCGACCTGCGTGTCGAGCAAGGCCATGTCGACCATCTGGCCCTCGCCCGTGCGCTCGGCGTGGCGCAGGGCCGCCAAAATCGCCACCGTGGCGTACATGCCGGTGAACAGATCGGCCACGGCGACACCCACTTTTTGCGGGCCGCCGCCCAAGTCATCACGCTCACCGGTCACACTCATCAGGCCACCGATGCCTTGCACGGCATAGTCGTAGCCCGCCCGCTCGCGGTAAGGGCCGGTCTGGCCAAAGCCGGTCACGCTGCAATAGACCAGCTTGGGGTTCAAGGCGCTCAGGCTGGCGTAGTCCAGGCCGTAACGGGCCATGTCGCCGACCTTGAAGTTCTCCACAAACACGTCGCAGTGGCGAACCAGTTCGCGGATCAGCGCTTGGCCCTCGGGCTGGGCGATGTCGCAGGTCACCGATCGCTTGTTGCGGTTGGCGCCCAAATAGTAGGCGGCCTCGGCGGTGTCCTGGCCTTGCGCGTCCTTCAAGAAGGGTGGCCCCCAGGTGCGGGTGTCGTCGCCCGTGCCGGGGCGTTCGATCTTGATGACATCAGCCCCCAGATCGGCCAAGGTCTGGGTACACCAGGGGCCCGCCAAAACGCGGGAGAGGTCGAGAACGCGGATGCCGTCGAGTGAATTCATGGGGCACATTGTCGCCAAAACCCAATGTGGCCGCTGATCAGGATAATCACCCCATGCGAATCCATACTTCGGCCTTGGTGGCCAGCCTCTTCGGGGCCCTGACTTTGAGCGCTTGCAGCCCAGCCCAGAACTGGCGCAACGTGACTTTCGAGGGAACCGCCCTCAGAGCCCAATTGCCCTGCAAACCCGACCGTACCACCCGCAGCGTGCCTTTGGGCGGCGTGCCTGTGGACCTGCAGGTCGTGGGCTGCGAAAGCGGCACGGCCATGGTGGCGGTGATGAGTGCGCCCTTGCCTGCCGGCGATGATGCCAGCGCGGTGATGGTCGCCTGGCAAAAAGCCACCCTGGACAATGCCCGCGTGACCCAGCCCTTGGCGGCCGGGCAGCAGCAGGCTTGGCAGCGGCCGGGCCAGTTGCCCTTGGCGACGTCTGTGCGGGTGCAAGCCCAGGGCCAGCGGGCCAATGGCGAGCCGGTGAACATGGACGCCGTGTGGGGGGCGGTGGCCGAAGGTGAGCGGGTGAGGCTGGTCCATGCCGTGGTCTACGACCGCAAAATCCCGGCGGAATTGGCCAACACTTTGTTTGAAAGCATCCAGCCATGAGCGCCACCACCTTGAGCGACAACACTTTGGCGCATCCTGACCACTTGCCGCGCCGCATGGCGGTGGTGGTGTTTTTGGCCTTCGCGCTGGCCTACTTTTTCTCGGCTTTGGTGCGGGCGATTACCGCCACCTTGTCGCCCACCTTGACCACCGAATTCAGCCTGAGCGCGCAAGACCTCGGGCTGCTGGCAGGGGGATACTTCCTGGGCTTTTCGCTGACGCAGCTGCCCTTGGGGCGCTGGCTGGACCAGCATGGCCCGAAAAAAGTCATCCTGGCTTTTTTGAGTTTTGCGGTGCTCGGTTGCCTGGCCTTTTCCTGGGCCGACAGTTTTCATGGCCTGCTGGCCGCACGCGTGCTGTGCGGCATGGGCGTGAGCGCCTGCCTCATGGCACCGCTGACGGGCTACCGGCGCTGGTTTGATGCCAGCACCCAACTGCGCACCAACTCCTGGATGCTGATGACCGGCTCTTTGGGCATGCTGGCGGCCACCTTGCCGGTGCAGTGGCTCATGCCCATCTGGGGCTGGCGCGCTTTGTTTGTGATGCTGGGCGTGATGATCGCCATCGCCATGCTCTTGATCGCCCTGTTGGTGCCGGTGTGGAAAACGGCCACGCTGACGGCAGCTGCCGCGCAGACGCCGCCCGACGACGACGGCAGTTACCGCGAAATTTGGCGCAGCGCCTATTTTTGGCGCATGACGCCGATCGGGTTTTTCAGCTACGGCGGCATGGTGGCCATCCAGACTTTATGGGCGGGCCCCTGGATGACGCAGGTGGCGGGCTGGACAGCGGCCGAGGCCGCATCCGGCTTGTTCCTCATCAACTTGGCCATGTTGGTCACTTTTTGGGTGTGGGGCCTGATCACGCCGGGTCTGGCGCGCCGGGGCATTCCGGTCGAGCGGCTGATTGCCTGGGGCTTGCCTTTGAGCTTCGGGGTCATCGCGGCGCTGGTCTGGATGGGGCCGAGCGTGGGGGCTGGTGCTGCCGTGGGCGTGGCGCTGTTGTGTGTGACCAGCACCTTTGTGGCGCTGGCCCAGCCCGCTGTGGGCATGGCTTTCCCCTCGCACTTGGCCGGTCGTGCCTTGTCGGCCTACAACCTGGTGATTTTTGCGGGCATTTTTGTGGTGCAGTGGGGCATTGGCCTGCTGGTCGATGCCGGGCGCGGCCTGGGGTTGGCCAACACGCAGGCTTACCAAGTGGCCTTGGCCTGTTTTGGCCTGACTTCGGTCGCCTCGTGGGCTTTTTTCATGCTGAAAAAACCAGCGCAGAGCCGATAATCGGACCCCACCATGATCGGCATCCTCATCATCGCCCACGCGCCGCTGGCCACCGCCTTGCGCGAGTGCGCCCTGCACGTCTTTCCCGATTGCGCCAGCGGCGTGCTGGCGCTGGACGTGTTGCCCCATGACGCGCCCGAAGACAGCCTGGCCCGGGCGCGCCAAGCCATGGCCTCACTGGACACGACCGATGTGCTGCTGCTCAGTGACGTCTTTGGCGCCACGCCTTGCAACGTGGCCCAACAGCTGGGCGATGGGCTGCACACGCGCCTGGTGGCCGGGGCCAATTTGCCCATGCTGCTGCGCAGCGTGTGCTACCGCCACGAAAGCCTGGAAGCCTTGGCCGCACGCGCCCATGCAGGCGGCACTCAGGGCGTGATGCCCGTGGGCAGCACCGCCCCCCAAAACCAAACCGGACAGAGACATGCCCCAAGCCAACGTGACCATCAGCAATAAATTGGGCCTGCACGCCCGGGCTTCCGCCAAATTGACCAAATTGGCCGGCAGCTTTCCGTGCGAAGTCTGGATGAGCAAAGGCGAGCGCCGCATCAATGCCAAAAGCATCATGGGTGTGATGATGTTGGCGGCCGGTCTGGGCAGTGAGGTGATGGTGGAGACTCTGGGCGAGCGCGAGGAGGAGGCCCTGACGGCGCTGTTGGCCCTGATCAACGACAAGTTTGGCGAAGGCGAATAAGCCATGACCTTCAGTATCCATGGCTTGGCGGTGGCGCGTGGCATCGCCATCGGCCGTGCCGTTCTGGTGGCCTCCAGCCGCGTCGATGTGGCGCACTACTTTGTGAAGCCCGAACAGGTTGGCGCTGAAATCCAGCGCTTGCGCGTGGCCCGCGATGCGGTGGTCGACGAGCTGCAGCGCCTGCAAATAGATATGCCCAAGGACGCGCCGCACGAGCTGGCGGCCTTGCTGGACGTGCACCTGATGCTGCTGCAAGACGAAGAATTAACGTCTGGTGTGGTGCACTGGATCAAAACTCGCCTGTACAACGCAGAGTGGGCGCTGACCAGCCAGCTCGACATCATCGTGCGCCAGTTTGAGGAAATGGAAGACCCGTACCTGCGCGAACGCAAGGCCGACATGGAGCAAGTGGGCGAACGGGTGCTGCACTGCCTCAAGGGCACTGGGCCCTTGGTGACGCAAGCCAAGCGTCCACAGCGGCCTCAGCAAGAATTGCAATTGGGCGACACCGATGTGCCCTTGGTGCTGGTGGCGCACGACCTGTCGCCTGCCGACATGCTGCAGTTCAAACAAAGTGTGTTCACCGGCTTTGTGACCGATGTCGGCGGCAAGACCTCGCACACCGCCATCGTGGCGCGCAGTCTGGACATTCCGGCGGTGGTGGGCGCGCGCACTGCCAGCCAGCTGGTCAAGCAAGACGATTGGGTCATCATCGATGGCGATGCGGGCGTGGTCATTGTGGACCCCTCGCCCATCATCCTGGCCGATTACGGCTTCAAACAGCGCCAGGGCGACCTGGAGCGCGAGCGCCTGGCGCGCTTGCGCCACACCCCGTCTGTCACGCTCGACGGTCAAAAAATCGAGCTGCTGGCCAACATCGAAATGCCCGAAGACACCGCAGCTGCCCTCACGGCCGGTGCGGTCGGTGTGGGTTTGTTCCGCAGCGAATTCCTGTTCATGGGCCGCCAAGGCCATCTGCCAGACGAAGAAGAGCAGTACCAGGCCTACCGCCGTGCGGTGGATGGCATGAACGGTTTGCCCGTGACCATCCGCACCGTGGATGTGGGCGCCGACAAGCCACTCGATGAAAGCCGCCACGAAGCTTCACACCTGAACCCGGCCCTGGGTCTGCGTGCCATCCGATGGTGCTTGGCCGATCCGGCCATGTTCCTCACGCAGCTGCGCGCCATTTTGCGGGCAGCGGCGCACGGCCAGGTCCATTTGCTCATTCCCATGTTGGCGCATGGCAGCGAGATCCGTCAAACGCTGGCCCTGATCGCGCAGGCCCGCCACGAACTCGACCGCCGCGGCGTTGCCCATGGCCCGGTGCGTTTGGGCGCGATGATCGAGATCCCGGCGGCCGCTTTGTCTTTGCGCCTGTTCCTCAAGTACTTTGACTTCTTGTCCATTGGCACCAACGACCTGATCCAGTACACCTTGGCGATTGACCGGGCCGATGAATCGGTGGCCCACCTGTACGACCCGCTGCACCCAGCTGTGCTGCGCCTGATCGCCGACACGATTGCCGAGTGTCAGCGCCAGGGCAAGGGTGTGTCGGTGTGCGGCGAGATGGCGGGCGATGTGGCCATGACCCGTTTGCTGCTGGGGCTGGGTCTGCGCAGCTTTTCCATGCACCCCTCACAAATCCTGGCGGTCAAGCATCAGGTGCTGCGCTCGGACACCCGAAAACTGGCCCCCTGGGCCGCACAGGTGCTGGACAGCGAGGACCCGGCTGCCAGCCTGAACCCTTGAATGGGCTTCGCTCCACCGGTCAGGGCCTGCCCGGCGACGGCGTTACTCGGCTTTGAGTTTGTCTTGCGTGCGGGTGTCGAAATCGCTCGCGTCGTGGCGCTCGTGCAGCTGGGACTCGGGCGCGCCCATGACCCGGTTGACCATTCGACCGCGTTGCACGGCAGGGCGTTGCGCCAGTTCTTCGGCCCAGCGCTGCACATGGGTGTATTCCTGCACCTGCAAAAATTCACCGGACTCGTACAGCAGACCTTTGGCCAAAGCGCCATACCAGGGCCAGATGGTGATGTCGGCGATCGTGTAGTCGTCGCCTGCGATGAAGCGGTTTTCGGCCAAGCGGCGGTCCAACACATCCATCTCGCGCTTGACCTCCATGGCAAAGCGGTCGATTGCGTATTCGATCTTGACCGGCGCATAGGCAAAAAAGTGCCCGAAGCCGCCGCCCAAATAAGGGGCGCTGCCCATTTGCCAGAACAACCACGACAGGCATTCGGCGCGTCGGGCGGGGTCGGTGGGCACCAGAGCGCCAAATTTTTCGGCCAGATACAGCAAGATGGCGCCCGACTCGAACACCCGCACGGGCTGCTCGCCGCTGCAGTCCAGCAGCGCCGGGATCTTGGAGTTCGGGTTGACGCTGACAAAGCCGCTGCCAAATTGTTGACCGTCCTGAATGCGGATCAGCCACGCATCGTATTCCGCGCCTGCGTGCCCCAGGGCCAGCAACTCTTCGAGCATCACGGTGACTTTGACGCCATTGGGTGTGCCCAGCGAATACAGCTGCAGCGGGTGCTGGCCTCGCGGCAGTTCTTGTTCGTGCGTGGCCCCCGAGATGGGGCGGTTGATGTTGGCAAATCGCCCGCCATTGGCCTTGTTCCAGGTCCAGACTTTGGGGGGGGTGTAGGCGGTGGCGTCAGAGGTGGTGTCGGTCATGGGGGCTTTGAGGTGGTGGGCGTGAGCGCCTTGAGTGGGGCAAGTTTAGGGGAAAAGCCCGTTCCTCGCAGCGCTGGCACCGTACCCAAGCGGCGACTGATCTCAGGCGCCATGGTGCGGGCCGAGTGATCACTAAAATCCACCTTTTAAAAAGACCATTGTCGCGCAAGTCGCCTTTGCCCCCATGAAAAAACCACCCGCCAAAGGCCGACCAGCCAAGCCCTCGGGCATGCTGACCAAGCTCTTGGGGCAAGCCTCAGTGCCGATGTCCAAGCCCTCATCTGCCCCCACCCCCGCTGCATGCCAAGCCTGGCTGCAAGAGGCCGTGAACGACTACCAAAAAGGCGAATGGGCACAGGCCGAAAGCCGCACCGATGCCTTGTTGGCGCAAGCTGGCGTGCCGCTGGCCTACCGTTTGTCGGCTTTGAACCTGAAGGCCACCTTGGCGGCACGCACACATCGGCTGGCCTTGGCCGTAGAGCTTTACCAGGACCTGCTGCGCGAGCAACCCGGGCATGTGGAGGCGCTGGCCAATTTGGGCCTGAGTTTGCAAAAACTGCAGCGCCACGAGGAGGCCGTGGTGCACTTGCGCCAGGCGATTGCCCTGCGTCCGGGGCATGCCAACTCGCACCTGAATCTGGGCTTGACCTACCAATCGCTGGGCCGAACCCAAGAGGCCAAGGCGTCGTATGAGGCCGCGCTGGCGCTGGAGCCGGGTCATTTGCAGGCACACTTCAACCTGGCCAAATGGTGGCAAGACGCCTTTGACTTTGAAGAAGCCAGCCGCGCATACCAAGCCACGCTGGCGCTGGAGCCGCGCCACGCCGATTCATTGGCCAACCTGATCTTTGTGCAGCACTACCGTTACCCGCCCGACGAGGCCGCGCACCAGGCCTTGCTGCGCCGCTGCGCGCAGTTGTACCCGGCCGCGCCCGAGTGGCCGCGCCGACCGGCCCCGCCCCAAGCCTTGCGCGTGGGCCTGGTGTCGGCCGATTTGCACCAGCACCCGGTGGGCTACTTTTTGCGCGATGTGTTGCTGGCGCTGGCCAGCACCGCCGTGGCCTGCGGCGAGTTGCGCTTGCTGGCCTATGCCAATGCCCCGACATCTGACGAACTGACCGAGCGCATTCGGCCGGTTTTTGAGGCTTGGCACACGGTGGATTTGTGGACCGACGAGCGGCTGGCGGCGCAAATCCGCAGCGACGGCGTAGACATCCTGGTGGACCTGTCCGGGCGCACGGCGGGCAACCGCTTGCCGGTCTTTGCTGCCAAACCTGCACCGCTCCAGGTCAGTTGGTTGGGCTACTTTGCCAGCACCGGTCTGCCGCAAATGGACGCCATCCTGGCCGATCCGGTGTGCGTGCCCGAGGGCGAAGAGTCGATGTATGTGGAGCAAGTGGTTCGTCTGCCCCACACCCGTTTGTGCATGAGCCCGCCTGTCGCCGCACCCGAGCCGTCTGCGGCACCGGTCCTGAACAATGGCTTCATCACCTTCGGTTGTTACCAAACGCTGCCCAAGATCAACCCGGGTGTTTTGGCCGCTTGGGCGCACATTCTGGCCGCTTGCCCGCAGGCGCGTTTGCGTTTGCAGGCACCGCAGTTCAGCGACGCGGGGCAGCTGGCCCGCTTTGGCGAGCGCTTGCACGCGGCGGGCATCGACGTGGCGCGGGTGGACTTGTTGCCACCGGTCAGCCGCGCGCAGTACCTGGACAGCTACAGCCAGGTGGACATCCTGCTCGATACCTTTCCTTATCCTGGTGGCACCACCACCGCCGAAGCCTTGTGGATGGGCGTGCCGACCCTCACGCTGGCCATGCCCGGCATGCTGGGCAGGCAAGGCCAGGCCATGTTGAGCAATCTGGGCCTGCACGATTGGGTGACCCACAGCGAGGCCGACTACGTGGCGCAAGCGGTGGCTTGGGGCCAAGGGGGCGATCAGGTGGCCGAGCGCCTGCAAAGCCTGCGCCAGCAAGTGCGCAGCCAAGCGGCCAGCTCACCCCTGTTCGATGCCCCGCGTTTTGCCCGAGATTGGTGGACTGCGATGCAGGACCTGTGGCGGCAGAAGATGGTTGCTTGAAATCCGAGGGGCAGGCCAGTTTCCATCGGGGTCACTGGGGACTTCAAGAGGGGGTGAGGTCGTTATGCACTTCTCAGGCCAGTCGGCCCACGGTAAGCATGCCCGCTTCGTCTTTTTTGGTGAAGCTCATGGGGCTGGATGAGCCGATGGGTGTTTTGGGGCACGCCAAAGCATGATAACTGCAGCGCCGAGGCAGAACACAACGGCCAGGATCGAGTTTTCGATACCGAAGCTGCCGCCCGTCAGGATTTCTGGCCCCGACATTTGGGCTGTTACCAGACCGGTGGTCTGGATGCCAGAGGTGGGCAACCCATAAAGGCCGCTTTGACTGAAATTCCAGGCGAAGTGGATGCCGATGGCCAGCCAGAGTGTGCGTGTGAGCATGTAGGCAGCGCCAAGGAGCACGCCGGCTTCGAGCCCAATGGCCAGACTGGACCAGAGCGTGGCGCCAGGATTGACGATGTGCACCAGACCAAAAAGGACTCCGGATGCCAACAACGCGAACCAGCTGCCCAGCCATTCTTGGACCAGTCTGAAGATGAGTGCGCGAAAAATGATTTCTTCCAAGAAGGCCGGCACGAGGCCGACCATCAGTGAACCGGCCATGGCGTGCAGACCGTTGTAGGCCGTGATTTGGTAAAAACCTTGCCAGTAAAGCACGGCGACGGCGCTGCTCATCAGCAGCCAGCCGATCAGCAGGCCATAGAGTGTTTGGGGGACGGCCTGGTTCAAGGCCAATTCGCTGACGGGTCGTTTTTCAATGAGTCGGACAAACAGGGTGTAGCTCAAGATGCCACAGCACACCACGGCGGTGCCTCCAACCAATTCTCCCGCCCCCATCCATTCGAGCATGACAATTCTTGCGCCCATCGTCCCAAGTGATACGAAGACCATGCCCAAGACCAAACGGACAAGTGGGTGTTTCAGAAGGCGACAAGTGAGTGAATTTTCAGTAATGGTCGTCGATGATTTCATTCTTTGGAATTTTATTCCAGGGTGTTTGAATGCTTGTGAGAACCTTGATGAGTTCGGGAAAAACTTGTACTGAGGCCTTGCTCAGTTTTTTTCTGACACCATGGCATTCAAGGACGAAGCAGGCCGTTTAGCCTGTCACCTCGCCTTTTCTTCGGCAGCACCGCCTTCAGCGACTTCAAAGACCTGCAAAAAAGAGCCGCTTGAAAACCGAAGGCCCGTAGGCTGGCTCGCCTTGGTGCTTGGGCGCTGGTGGATCAGCGGGCCGGGGTGTTCAGGTGCGCCGAATGGGCCTGCTGGTCGGCGTGGTAGCTGGATCTGACCATCGCCCCCACTGCGGCGTGGCTGAACCCCATTTCGTAGGCCTTGGCCTCGAACATCTTGAAGGTGTCAGGGTGCACGTAGCGGCGCACGGGCAGGTGGCTGTTGCTGGGGGCGAGGTACTGGCCAATGGTGAGCATCTCGATGTTGTGCGCGCGCATGTCGCGCATGACCTCCAGAATTTCTTCGTCGGTTTCGCCCAGGCCGACCATCAGGCCACTTTTGGTGGGCACGTTCGGGAACAGGGCTTTGAATTTTTTCAGCAAGTTCAGCGAGAACTGGTAGTCCGAGCCGGGGCGTGCTTCTTTGTACAAGCGCGGCACGGTTTCCATGTTGTGGTTCATCACGTCAGGCGGTGCGGCCTTCAGGATTTCGAGGGCGCGATCGTCACGCCCCCGGAAGTCGGGCACCAACACTTCGATCTGGGTGGTGGGCGAGAGTTCGCGGGTTTTGCGAATGCATTCCACAAAGTGGCCCGCACCGCCGTCGCGCAGATCGTCGCGGTCCACGCTGGTGATGACCACATACTTCAGTTGAAGCTGTGCAATGGTCTTGGCCAGGTTGTCGGGCTCGTTCACATCCAGCGGGTCGGGCCGGCCGTGGCCCACGTCGCAAAACGGGCAGCGGCGCGTGCACTTGTCGCCCATGATCATGAAGGTGGCGGTGCCCTTGCCAAAGCATTCACCGATGTTGGGGCAGCTGGCCTCTTCGCACACCGTCACCAGTTTGTTGGCGCGCAGCACATCCTTGATTTCGTAAAAACGGGTGGTGGGCGATCCCGCTTTGACGCGGATCCATTCGGGCTTTTTGAGCACCTCGGCCTGCTCCACCTTGACCGGAATGCGCGAGAGTTTGGCGGCAGCCTTTTGCTTGGCCATGGGGTCGTAGTTTTCTACGCTTTGGACTTCGCGAACCACTTGGCGTTCGGTCGGGTTATTGCTCATCGGATTCTTTCGGTTGCCGTTTGGCGGCAGGTCAGGGGGCGTTTCACAGGCGGGCGGTGAGTTGGCCTGCCAGCACACGGGCAGCATCGTCCCAGGTGGTTTCAACACCGATTGTAAAAAGGTCCACGGTTTTCAGGCCGGCATAACCACAGGGGTTGATACGCTCAAAGGGTTGAAGGTCCATGGCCACGTTCAGGGCCGCGCCGTGGTAGGTGCAGTGGCGGCTGACTTTGATGCCCAAGGCGCTGATCTTGCCCAGGCCCTTGAAGGGGTCGCCCGCCGGGGCTGGGCCGACCAAGGCCGCGTGGCTGAAGGGGTCGTCCATGCGCACATAGATGCCTGGCGCACCCGCCACCCGGTGGCCCGTCACGCCAAAGTGCGCCAGGGTGCGGATGACCGACTCTTCCAGCTTGAAGACGTATTCCTTGACGTAGTACCCGGCGCGCTGCAGGTTGACCAAGGGGTAGGCCATGACTTGGCCGGGGCCATGAAAAGTGACCTGTCCGCCCCGGTTGGTTTGCACCACCGGAATGTCGCCTGGCATCAAGAGGTGCGAGGCTTGGCCCGCCAGTCCTTGGGTGAACACAGGCGGGTGTTCGCACAGCCAAAGTTCATCGGACGTGTCCGGGGTGCGGTTGGCCGTGAAGGCCTGCATGGCTTCGTAGGTTGGCAAGTAGTCCACTTGCCCAAGAAGCCGGATGTCCATGCTCAAAGCACGATTTTGACCATGGGGTGCGAGGTCAGGGCGCGGTAGAGGTCGTCGAGTTGTTCGCGGCTGGTGGCCGTGATGCTGAGCGTCACGCCCAGGTAGTTGCCGCCTTTGCTGGGGCGCAGCTCGATGGTGGCGGGGTCAAAGCCAGGGTCGAACTGCAGGGCGACCTGGCACATGGCTTCGGCAAAGCCGTCGACCATGGCGCCCATGACCTTGATCGGGAAGATCGAGGGGTACTCGATCAGGGTGTCTTTGCGCGGGTCGATGCCTGCCGGTGGTGTGATGGAAGCGCTCATGAAATAGTCCCTTAGGCCCGCTAGCTTAACGCCAGACGATGACCGCCAAAACCGCCAGCCAGCCCAAAGCAAAATTGGTCAGCACCAAGGGGTGAATTTGCCCCAAAGCCTTACCCGCTGCAGGCCAATCCGAATTCGCCACGGCGGCTTTGAGGCGGCGAAAGGGCGCAAACCAGATGTGCGCAAAAATCAGGCACATCAGCAGCCCCAGGCCCGACATGGCGTGCCAGCCTTTGGGGGCGAGCTTCATGTCGGACATCGACAGCATCCAGAAACCTGTGGCCAAAATCAGGGCAATCGAGATCCAGACCATGGCGAAAAATCGGGTCAGGACGCCCGACATCAGGGCGAGGCGCTCGGGAGGGGCCATCCGGGCGATGGCCACTGGGCGCAGCGCCAGAATGACCAGGGCCATGCCGCCCAGCCAGACGATGCCCGCTGCCAGATGAAAAAATTTAAACCATTCGTACATATATCAACCGATCTTCAACTTGAAAAGCAGAGCTCAAAACAGCTTTTTTGGCCATTGTCGCTGCTGGTATTGGGCGTGTTGGGCCAAGGGCAATTAGATCTGGATCAAAAAAAGTGGGAACGCACGGGTTTCTACGTATAATCAGAGGCTTTGCAGTGTTCGGCGTGTACGCAACTACCGGTGTAATTTGAGATGACCAAAATCGCCTCATCCCTGAAAACGGGTACACCCAGCGATACGCCAGATGCCGCAGATGAAGGCCTCGAGCCCGAATTCAAGCCCCTGAGCGCCGAAGAGGCGCAGGCCTGGCGACAACACAACCCTCAGGCTTCGCCTTGGCGCGTGCTGCTCTTGCAGGTGGGGGTGGGTGCTTTGCTGGCGATCATGACGGGGCTGTTTACGGGCGAGTGGAAGCTTGCCGTGTCGTCAGCCTGGGGTTCGGTGGCGGTGGTGGTTCCTGCCGTGGTGTTTGTACGGGCCTTGAGCCGACAAATGCGGCGCACCCAGCCGGGCTCTGCTTTGATGGGCTTGATGGTGTGGGAGTTGGTCAAGATTGTCTTGACCGTGGCGTTGCTTTTGGTGGCGCCCAAAGTGATTTCTGATCTGAGCTGGCTTGCCTTGGTGGCCGGTTTCGTGGTGACGATGAAGGTGTACTGGCTGGCCATGGCGCTGGGCTGGATGCAACGCAAATCGAAACCGACCCTTTTTTGAACTGATTGGTGATTTATGGCTGCTGAAAACGCTGGCGCGCACGCCCCAACGGCTGGAGAGTACATCCAGCATCACTTGCAACACCTGCAAATGAACTTTTCATTTGAAGGCGTCAAGCAAACGAGCATCGTTGACTTCAGTTTGTTCAACCTTGACTCGGTCTTTTATTCGATCGTTCTGGGTGTGATCGGTTGTTTCGTGTTGTGGGCCGGTGCCCGCAAAGCCACTTCTGGCGTGCCCGGCCGCTTCCAAGCAGCGGTTGAGATCCTGTCCGAAATGGTGGAAAACCAGGCCAAAGGCGTGATCCACAACGCCAAAAGCCGCAAACTCATCTCTCCATTGGCCTTGACCGTCTTCGTCTGGATCTTCCTGATGAACGCGATGGACATGTTGCCTGTCGACCTGATTCCTGCCGCTTGGCATGCCGCGGGTCCAGCTTTGGGCTTCAAGGATTACATGCGCGTGGTGCCCACAGCCGACTTGTCCACCACATTGGGCCTGTCTTGCTCTGTGCTTTTCATTTGCTTGGTCTACAACATCAAGATCAAAGGCTTGGGTGGCTGGGCGCACGAACTGATTGCTGCACCATTCGGTGACCACTGGGCCCTGTGGCCAGTCAACTTCCTGATGCAGATGATTGAATATTTGGCCAAAACGGTCTCGCACGGTATGCGACTGTTTGGCAACATGTTTGCGGGTGAGTTGGTGTTCATGTTGATTGCCCTCATGGGTGGCGGCTGGGCATTGTCTGCAACTGGCGTGGGTTTGGCCATCGGTCACATCCTTGCCGGCACAGTGTGGACTCTGTTCCACATCCTGGTCATCACCTTGCAAGCCTTCATCTTTATGATGTTGACGCTGATCTACACAGGTCAAGCGCACGACGCACATTGATGACTCTTTTTCCCTCGTTTCTTGTTTCTTTTTCCTCTCACTTTTAGGAGCTTCTCATGGAAAACATTCTCGGCCTGGTGGCATTGGCATGCGGTTTGATCGTTGGTCTGGGCGCTATCGGTGCCTCCATCGGTATCGCTTTGATGGGCGGTAAATTCCTCGAGTCTTCGGCTCGTCAACCTGAGTTGATGAACGAACTGCAAACCAAGATGTTCATCTTGGCTGGTCTGATCGACGCTGCGTTCTTGATTGGTGTGGCCATCGCTTTGCTGTTCGCGTTCGCCAACCCCTTCGTTCTGAAGTAATCCACGTACCTCTTCCATCAGAAGAAGGACACAACCGTGAACATTAACGCTACTCTGTTCATTCAGATGATCGTTTTTGCGATTCTGGTGTGGTTCACGATGAAATTCGTGTGGCCCCCGATCACAAAAGCGCTTGACGAACGGGCACAGAAAATCGCTGACGGCCTCGCTGCCGCCGACAAAGCCAAAGCCGAACTCTCGAGCGCCAATGCGCGTGTTGAGTCCGAGTTGGCCAAGTCGCGCAACGAGACGGCTTCGCGCTTGGCTGACGCCGAGCGCCGTGCAAATGGCATCGTTGACGAAGCCAAAGCACGTGCCACCGAAGAAGGCAACAAGATCATCGCCGCTGCCAAGGCCGAAGCCGAGCAGCAATCAGTCAAGGCTCGTGAAGCTCTGCGTGAGCAAGTCGCTGCCCTGGCTGTCAAAGGCGCCGAGCAGATTCTCCGCAAGGAAGTCAATGCCGGTGTCCACGCTGATCTGCTGAGCCGCCTCAAGACCGAGCTGTAAGAAGCTCCAGCCAGAGAAGACCATGGCAGAACTTGCTACCATCGCCCGCCCTTATGCCGAAGCGCTGTTCAAGGCGCAGGCATCCGATCTTGCTGGCACGGCCGCTTGGCTGGATGAACTTGCTGTCGTTGCCGACAATGCGCAACTGCAGCAGTTCATCGACAGCCCCAAAGTGTCCGACGAGCAGGCGTTTGACCTGATCTCCGGTGTGGTGCGCACAGCACTGCCCGAGGCTGGCAAGAACTTCCTGCGCCTGGTGATCGAAAACCGCCGTCTCAGTGCGCTGCCTGTGGTTGCACAGCAGTACCGAGCCCTCATGAATGCACAAGGTGGCACCGCTGACGCGGTGGTCTACAGCGCATTCCCCATCGACGCATCGGCTTTGGCCGACTTGTCGTCCACGCTCGAAAAACGCTTTGCGCGCAAGCTCAATGTGAGCGTCGAGCTCGATGCTGCCTTGATCGGCGGCATCCGTGTGGTGGTGGGCGACGAGGTACTCGATACCTCGGTCAAGGCCCGACTGGAACAAATGAAATCGGCCCTCACCGCTTGATGCGGATGGAGACCGGACATATTTAAAGAAAGAAGGAAAGAGTCATGCAACTCAATCCCGCAGAAATTTCTGAACTGATCAAGAGCCGCATTGAAGGGCTGTCCGCCAGCGCCGATATCCGCAACCAAGGCACCGTGGTGTCCGTGACCGACGGTATCGTTCGCGTGCACGGCCTGTCCGATGTGATGCAGGGCGAAATGCTCGAATTCCCAGCCACTGCTGATGGTGCTGCCACCTACGGTTTGGCCCTGAACCTCGAGCGTGACTCGGTGGGCGCCGTGATCTTGGGCGAGTACGAGCACATCTCCGAAGGCGACACGGTCAAGTGCACCGGACGTATTCTGGAAGTGCCCGTCGGCCCCGAACTGATTGGCCGTGTGGTGAACGCATTGGGTCAGCCGATCGACGGCAAAGGCCCGATCAACGCCAAGATGACCGACGTGATCGAAAAAGTCGCCCCTGGCGTGATCGCACGTAAGTCGGTTGACCAGCCGATGCAAACCGGCCTGAAGTCGATCGACTCCATGGTGCCAGTGGGCCGTGGTCAGCGCGAATTGATCATTGGTGACCGTCAGACCGGCAAGACTGCCGTCGCGATCGACGCCATCATCAACCAGAAGGGTCAGAACATGACCTGCGTTTATGTCGCGATTGGCCAAAAAGCCTCGTCGATCAAGAACGTGGTGCGCGCTTTGGAACAAGCTGGCGCAATGGAATACACCATCGTGGTGGCTGCTTCTGCCTCTGAATCTGCCGCGATGCAGTACGTGTCTGCCTACTCCGGCTGCACCATGGGCGAATACTTCCGTGACCGTGGCGAAGACGCTTTGATCGTGTATGACGATCTGTCCAAGCAAGCCGTGGCTTACCGCCAAGTGTCGCTGCTCTTGCGCCGCCCACCAGGCCGCGAAGCCTACCCTGGCGACGTGTTCTATTTGCACAGCCGTCTGCTCGAGCGCGCAGCCCGCGTGAACGCCGACTACGTCGAAGCTTTCACCAAAGGCGCCGTCAAAGGCAAAACAGGTTCCTTGACGGCACTGCCCATCATCGAAACCCAAGCCGGTGACGTGTCCGCTTTCGTGCCTACCAACGTGATTTCTATCACCGACGGTCAGATTTTCCTGGAAACCAGCCTGTTCAACGCCGGTATCCGCCCTGCGATCAACGCCGGTGTTTCGGTGTCTCGCGTGGGTAGCTCGGCCCAGACCAAGATCATCAAAGGCCAGTCCGGCGGTATCCGTACCGACTTGGCCCAGTACCGTGAACTGGCTGCGTTTGCGCAGTTCGCTTCCGATCTGGACGAGTCCACACGCAAGCAGCTTGACCGTGGTGCCCGCGTGACCGAATTGCTCAAGCAAGCCCAGTACAGCCCGCTGTCCATCAGCCTGATGGGAGCCAGCCTGTTTGCGGTGAACAAGGGTTACATGGACGACATCGATGTCAAGAAAGTCCTGGCCTTCGAGCACGGCTTGCACGCTTACCTGAAGGACTCGTGCGCCGCATTGCTGGCCAAGATCGAAAGCTCCAAAGCACTGGACAAAGAGGCTGAAGCCGAATTGAACACCGCCGTGGCCGCTTTCAAGAAAAGCTTTGCTTAATTTCCACCTGATCAAAAGGAGCCTCTGATGGCATCGGGCAAGGAACTACGCACCAAGATCAAATCGGTGGAAAACACCAAGAAGATCACCAAGGCCATGGAGATGATTTCCGTCTCCAAAATGCGCAAAGCGCAGGAGCGTATGCGCACGGCCCGGCCTTACAGCGAGAAGATTCGCACCATTGCGACCCATCTCGGTCAGGCCAACCCTGAATACGTCCACCCCTTCATGCAGCGCAACGACGGCAAGTCGGTGGGCTTCATTGTGGTGACCACGGACAAGGGTTTGTGCGGTGGCTTGAACACCAACTTGTTGCGCGCGGTGACGGCTCAACTGCGTGAAACACAAGCCCAAGGCAAAACGCCCATGGCGGTGGCCATCGGTGGCAAGGGCCTCGGTTTTCTGAACCGGGTCAATGCCAAGGTGGTAGCGCATGTGACGCAATTGGGCGACAAGCCGCACCTGGACAAGCTCATTGGCCCCGTCAAGGTGTTGCTCGATGCTTACGCTGCCGGTGAAGTGAGCGCGGTGTACCTGTGCTACAACAAGTTTGTCAGCACCATGGCTCAAGTGCCCACCATCGACATGTTGCTGCCTTTGTCTGCGGCCGACATGCAGGCCGAAACCAAAGCCGCGGGTCACACGCACGCCTGGGATTACATCTATGAACCCGATGCCCAGTCGGTGATTGACGATCTCTTGGTCCGTTATGCAGAAGCCTTGGCCTACCAGGCCGTGGCTGAAAACATGGCCTCTGAGCATGCCGCCCGTATGGTGGCCATGAAGGCAGCGACCGACAACGCCGGCAATGTGATCGGCGAGCTCAAGCTCGTCTACAACAAGACCCGTCAAGCCGCCATCACCAAAGAACTGTCGGAAATCGTCTCTGGCGCAGCCGCGATCAGCGGTTGATTCCCAGTTCTGCAAATTCAAATTATTTGGAGCGAAAAATGCAAGCCCAAGGAAAAATTGTTCAGTGTATTGGCGCTGTGGTCGACGTGGAGTTTCCACGCAACCAGATGCCCAAAGTTTATGACGCGCTCAAAATGGAAGGCTCCGCGCTGACCCTGGAAGTGCAGCAGCAACTCGGCGACGGCATCGTGCGCACCATTGCGCTCGGTTCTTCCGACGGCTTGCGCCGTGGCCTGATGGTGTCCAACACCGGCAAAGCGATCACCGTGCCCGTGGGCAAGGCCACTCTGGGCCGCATCATGGACGTGCTCGGCGCGCCCATCGACGAGCGTGGTCCAGTGAGCCAGGAACTGACCGCCTCCATCCACCGCAAAGCCCCTGCGTACGACGAACTGTCGCCTTCGCAAGAGTTGCTGGAAACCGGCATCAAGGTGATTGACTTGGTGTGCCCCTTCGCCAAAGGCGGTAAGGTGGGCTTGTTCGGTGGTGCCGGTGTGGGCAAGACCGTGAACATGATGGAACTCATCAACAACATCGCCAAGGCGCACAGCGGTTTGTCCGTGTTCGCTGGTGTGGGTGAGCGTACCCGTGAAGGTAACGACTTCTACCACGAGATGGCCGACTCCGGCGTTGTGAACCTCGAGAACCTGCCTGAGTCCAAAGTGGCCATGGTGTACGGTCAGATGAACGAGCCACCAGGCAACCGTTTGCGCGTCGCCTTGACCGGTCTGACCATCGCCGAATCCTTCCGTGACGAAGGCAAAGACGTGTTGTTCTTCGTGGACAACATCTACCGTTACACACTGGCCGGTACCGAAGTGTCCGCCTTGTTGGGTCGTATGCCTTCTGCTGTGGGTTACCAGCCTACACTCGCCGAAGAAATGGGCCGCCTGCAAGAGCGTATTACCTCCACCAAGGTGGGCTCCATCACATCGATCCAGGCCGTTTACGTGCCAGCGGACGACTTGACCGACCCCTCGCCAGCGACCACCTTCGCGCATTTGGACTCCACCGTGGTGTTGTCCCGTGACATCGCTTCGCTGGGTATCTACCCCGCTGTGGATCCTTTGGACTCCACCAGCCGTCAGCTCGATCCTCTGGTGGTCGGTCAAGACCACTACGAAACAGCCCGCGCTGTGCAAGGCACATTGCAGCGTTACCGCGAACTGCGCGACATCATCGCCATCATGGGCATGGACGATTTGGCGCCTGAAGACAAGTTGGCCGTGGCCCGTGCCCGCAAGATCCAGCGTTTCCTGTCGCAGCCCTTCCACGTTGCTGAAGTGTTCACCGGTTCGCCAGGCAAGTACGTCACCTTGGCCGAAACCATCCGTGGTTTCAAGATGATTGTGGCTGGCGAGTGCGATCACCTGCCAGAGCAAGCTTTCTACATGGTCGGCACCATCGACGAAGCTTTCGAGAAGGCCAAAAAGGCCGCTTAAAGCAGCGCCACGGGGTGGCTGATCCAGCCTTCCCGTAGCCCGCTTCAAAGCACCTTTTTAAGGAGTAAACATGAACACCATCCACGTTGATGTGGTCAGTGCCGAAGAGTCCATCTGGTCGGGTGAAGCCCGATTTGTGGCCTTGCCCGGTGAGTCTGGCGAGCTGGGCATTTACCCCCGCCACACACCGCTGATCACCCGCATCAAGGCCGGGTCGGTTCGCATCGAAAAGGCTGACGGCGGCGAGGAATTCGTTTTCGTGGCCGGTGGCATTCTGGAAGTGCAGCCCGACTGCGTGACCGTGATGTCGGACACCGCGATCCGCGGCAAAGACCTCGACGAAGAAAAAGCCAACGCTGCCAAGCAATTGGCCGAAGAAGCTCTGCGCAACGCCAAAAGTGAAATTGATTTGGCTGTGGCCCAGTCCGAATTGGCTGTGCTCGCGGCACAGTTGTCGGCCTTGCGCAAATACCGTAAAAAGTAAAACTCATGCACTGACAGCTGTATTGCCATTGGCAATATGGTCCAGTCGACTAACCCGGCACAGTTCACTGTGACCGGGTTTTTTCTTATCTAAGGGTTCGGCTAGGTCATGGTAAGACAACACACAGGCCAAGGCGAGGCAAACAAGGCAAAATGAGAAAATGACTTCTTGGAATAAAACAAGCCCATGAAACGCGCCAAATTGCAGGCGGCCGTGGTCGGCGGCACGCCCGATGACATCGAGCAGGCCTTTTACGAAGCCCTGCACAACGCCGACATCGCGCAACTCATGGCTTGTTGGGCGGAAGAGGATGACATTGTGTGTGTGCACCCAGGGGGGGCTCGCATGATCGGCGCAGGTGCCATTCGGGCCACATTTGAGGCCATGTTCAACAACGGCAGTGTGCAGGCATTTCCTGAGCGTGTGCACAAAGTTCAGTCCTTGGCGAGCTCCGTGCACCACTTGGTTGAAAGGGTGGAGGTCATCACGCCTCAAGGTGCTCGGCAAGCCTACGTGATTGCCACCAACGTTTACCACAAGACCCCACAAGGTTGGCGCATGGTGGCCCATCACGCGAGTCCTGGCACGCCCAAGGATGCAGCCGATGTGGGTGCGAAACCCACGGTTTTGCACTGAAAACGAATGTTGGACCATGCCCCCGCTTGGCTGCCAGGTGGACACGCCCAAACCATCTGGTCAGCCCTTTATGCCCGCAGGCGTTGGAGTTCTTTGAAGCCTTGGCTGAGAGAACGATGGACAACGCCTGATGGTGATTTCCTGGACATCGATAAGCAACACGCCAGCCGAAATGAGCGCCCCTTGTTGGTCTTATTTCATGGCTTGGAGGGTTCATCGGCGAGTCACTACGCCCAGGCCTTTGCGGACTGGGCCGCAGAGCAAGATCTGAATTTGGCACTGCCTCATTTTCGAGGTTGCAGTGGCGAGTTGAACCGCGCGCCACGCGCCTACCACTCTGGTGATCATGAGGAAATAGATTGGTTGCTGCAGCGGCTTCGCCGCGAACACCGAGCGCTTGGGGGGCAGACACTGGTGGCCGCTGGGGTTTCCTTGGGCGGCAATGCCTTGATGCGTTGGGCTGCTGAGCACGGCCAGCAAGCACGCATTCAAGCGGATGCGGTGGCCTCCATTTGTTCACCACTGGATTTGATGCAAAGCGGTCTGGCCATTGGGCGGGGGCTGAACAGGCACATTTATACGCCCATGTTTTTGCGCAGCATGAAGCCCAAAGCCGTGGCCAAGTGGGCGCAACACCCGGGTTTGTTCGACAAAGACGCCATGTTGGCCGCCAAAGATCTGTACAGTTTTGACAATGTTTTCACGGCGCCTGTGCATGGATTCAAAAACACCGAGGATTACTGGAAGCGCGCATCGGCCAAAGCCATGATGCAAGACATCCGCGTGCCTGCGCTGGCACTCAACGCCTTGAACGATCCTTTCGTACCCGCCAACAGTTTGCCGGGACCAGATGATGTGTCGTCCAGCGTGTGCTTGTGGCAGCCAGCACAGGGTGGTCATGTGGGTTTTGCACAAGGACGCTGGCCCGCGCATGTCAGGGCCATGCCCGATGCGGTAGGTGCCTGGTTGTTGCAAGCTGCAGGACTCTGTGTGAAACCAGAGGAGTCAAGACGTGGATGACATCGTACGACAAGCCATGGCCAAATGGCCCGATGTGCCAGATTGTTATGGTTGGCTGGGCCTGGACAGCCGAGGGCAATGGTGGATGCGCGATGACAGGGCGCAGGCGCTGGGGGCGTTTCAGAGCGGTCTGCCTGGTGCTAAGGGCTCGGTGTTGAGGCACGAGAAACTGATCGATTTCATCCACCGCAACTACGAAGCCGATGCTCAGGGGTGCTGGTTTTTTCAGAATGGACCGCAGCGTGTGTACATCGAGCTCGAAGCGACCCCACACATTTGGCGCATTGGTGATGACTTTGAAGTGACTTCACACACCGGGGCATTGGCTCAAGTGAACAAGACGCTGGTGGACAACGATGGCAAGGTCTATCTGCACACCACGTTGGGATTGGGCTTGGTGCACACACTCGATGTGCCCAAGGCCGCACAAGCGCTGGAGATGTCGCGATGGACCTTGGAGGATGTCGCCGCAGATGAGTTGCCCGCTCAATATGGTTATGTGATGAGCCCGGAAATGAAAGCGACTGCAAGCAAAAGGGCGTAAAAAAACCGACCTTGAAGGTCGGTTTTTTGAAGGAGTTTGACAAATTACTTGGCAGCTTCAGGGGCTTTGGGCTCTTCAAACTTGCCACCCGCTGCATTGGCCAAATACACCACCGCACGGGCGATTTCAGTGTCGTTGAAATCGCCACCGCCTTGGGCACCCATGGCTCCCTTGCCTTTGAGGGCCGAGTTGACCAAGGCTTCAAGGCCTTGGCCCAAACGTGCACCCCAAGCACCCGCATCCGCAAACTTCGGAGCGCCGGCAGCACCCGCATCATGGCAAGCAGCACACTGGGCTTTGTAAACATCGGCACCTGGTTTGAGGGGGCGGTTGGCATCACGAACTTCTACAGCCCCAATTTTTTGGATGCGCATGGCCGTGGCTTTTTCGGTGTCGACCGCACCGGCGGCTGGTTTATTGGCCGATGTCACATAGAAAACCAAGCCAATGATGATGAACACTGGGATGACAAAGGAGGCCAAACTCAACAAAAGCATTTGCTTGGGGGTTTTGACCGGGCCGGTGTGGGCTTCGTGCTGATCGTGGCTGTTGTCGCTCATGAGATCCTCTGTTGGGGCGTGGCCGCAAGGGCCTATGTATAGATCAAATCAACCACAGATTATAGCGTTGCACCCTTCACCGATCTTGCAAAACGTTCAAGAGGGCGCGCGGGCGTGAGATAATCAAAAAAGTGATGTGCGGCTGTAGCTCAGTGGATAGAGTATTGGCCTCCGAAGCCAAGGGTCGTGGGTTCGATCCCCGCCAGCCGCACCAACTTGAATCACAAAAACTCCACAGGGCGCAGATGCGCTTTAACACCTTGTTGGCAGTTCAACAGTTACTCGACTGTGCCGATTGGAAAAACCGACAACAAGTTTCAAGCTCTGCACGAAGCAATCACACCCGTGAGGTAGGCGTGCAACCAAACGGCTGACATGGGGCCTGAAACGACCTGGATGGAGGAGCTTGCCCCTGCAGGCATGCTGGCCTTTAAATCTTTTTCAGCAGTGATCAACACCACCGACAACGGGGTGTGACCACGTTGGTTAAAGTTTTCAAGTGCCTGGAACGTCTTTTCTTGCTGGGGTCGAGGCATGGACATTTCGACAACAATCATGTCCGGCTTCTGGCTGGAAAGTTCTAGCAATGCTTCGGTGACTGAATCAAAGAAATGCACATCAATGGGCAGATTCCATAAGGCGCATTCCGTTTTAAGTTCCAAGAACAAAGGTGGTGACTCGATCACGACGGTGACATTGGGCTTGACCGATGATTTGTTTTGGGAGCCGACCACATGTCTGGAGACGGTTTGGTAATCCATGATCGAATCCAGGGAGATGCGACGGTGACCCCCACGTGTTTTCCATCCTTTGAGGTCACCTTGGTCCACCAAAGTTTGGACCAAGGTGGTGGACAAGCCCAGCATGCGGGCAGCTTCGGCAGTACTCAAGAACTGAGGTGTCTGCGTGGCAGTCTTGGGCAGGGATACGACTTTGTTGGTGGTTTGTGGTCGATCAGAATCGATCACGGGGTAGGTTTGATCGGACATGCTGATGCTCCTGTTCTAAGTTGTCATTTCAACGTTCACGCAATGCTTGCGTGACGTTTTGCAGTGGACGGAAGATGTATTCCAGAACGGTTTTGTACCCCGTGCGGATCTCCACAGATGCGGTCATGCCGGGCGAAGGAACCAGGCGCAAACCGTTGCGCAAATCTGTGGGTTCTTTGACGCGAACAATGATTCGGTAAAAACCCTCTTCCAATTCCACGGGGTTCCCGGGCTTCTTTTGTTTTTCATCACGCAAGGTGTCCGGGCTCAAATGTTCAAGAACACCTTCGAGGCCACCATATTTGTTGAAGTCGTAAGCGGTGAGCTTCACCACAGCAGCCTGTCCAACTTTCAAGAACGCCACTTCAGAGGGTTTGACGTAGGCTTCAACCAACATGACGTCTTCAGTTGGGACGATTTCCAAAATCGGTTGACCCGCTTGCACGACACCACCCACGGTGGTGATTTGCACATTCTTGACAACGCCTTTCATGGGGGAGCGAATCGTTGTGCGAAGGAAGGCATCTTCGCGCGCAGAGGCGTTTTCCTTGGTTTGAGAAAGCTCAGATGCCACCCGTGTCAACTCGTTGTTGGCATCGGTGAGATAGCGGTTTTGACGCTCGGCACGTTGACCCATCAACTCCGATTGCTGGCGCTTGAGGCGCAGCAACTCAACTTCAGACATCACACCCTGGCGAACCATGGGTTCGGTGATGGTCAATTCACGCGTGACAGCAGCCAAAGAGGTGTCCAAGGCGTGCAGTGACTGGGTCAGTGAACGCTTTCGTGCATTGAATGCTTGCAGTTCTTGCTGCATCAAGTCGGGGTGCTCATTGAGTTCGGGTGGAAAAACGAGTGCTGTGCCATAGGCTTCGGCTTTGAGTCGAGCTGCCAAGGCTGTCAAGGAGAGGAACTTTTCCTGCGCTTCTCTGAAGACAGCCCCAGAGCGGGCATCGTCGATGCGCAAAAGAACCTGATCCTTTTCAACGACGCTGCCTTCTCGTACAAACAATTCACTCAAAACACCTGAGTCAAGGCTTTGGATAACTTGCTCGCGGCTGGTGGGAATCACCTTACCTTGGCCACGCGTGATTTCATCCAGTTCGAAAAATGCTGCCCAAGCCAAGGCTAAAACCAAGGTCAGACCGGTGGCCCAGACCAGGGTCTTGCTGGCGTGGCGTTCATCATCTTCAACGGTATTGACGCCAAAGCCTGAACGGCTGGCTTTGTACTTGATCATGTAGATGCTCCCTGATTCTTGACGCCATTGACATCAATGCCACGGGACAACTTGTCAATCATTTCCTGCTTGGGGCCTAGCGCCACGCATTGCCCACTGTCAACAACAGCAATCAAATCCACCCACTCCAAAAGTTGGGGTCTGTGGGTGGCCATCAGGAGCGTGCGCCCGCGCAACCAATCCTTGAGGACCGCGATCACACGAGCTTCCGTGTTTTGATCCATGTTCGATGTGGGCTCGTCCATGAAGACCAATTGCGGGTTGCGCAGCATCATGCGAGCGATGGACAGCAACTGGCGTTGGCCACCCGACAAGCCGCCGCCAGCTTCTGTGACGGGCATGTCAAGACCCAGCGGGTGGTTGGCCACGATGTCATAGATGTTCAAGGCTTTGAGCACCTCAGTGATCCTGACGTCGGTGATCCAGCTGTCAGCGAGGATCAGGTTGTCACGCACAGTGCCCATGAACAACTGGGGGTCCTGACCGACATAACCGGTGCGGCTGCGAACTTCGCTGGGCTCAATTTGTTGCAAATCCACGCCGTCCAGTCGAATGTTGCCAGCACCGGGGGCATAAAGACCCGCCATGAGCCGCAACAAGGTGCTTTTGCCACTGCCAACGCGGCCGAGCATGGCGACTTTTTGCCCCGGGGCGATTTGGATGGACAGTTTTTTGATCACTGGGATCTTGTGTTCGCCAGGATAAGCAAATTCAAGTGCTTCGGCCTGAAGGCCGCCTTGGATGCTTTCAGGAACCAAGTAATTGCGGCCATGGGTTCGATCGCGTGGGCGCTTCATCAGACCATCCAGCGTCTCCAGCGCGGTGGCTGCTTGCTGGTAGCGCGAGGCCAGTGACATGACGCTGGCCAAAGGTGCGATGGCGCGACCCGCCAAGATCACCGATGCAATCAGACCGCCCAGGGTCAACTGATTGGCATGGATCAGGTAAACACCACCTACCACCATGGCGACTGTGATGATTTGCTGGATCGACGTGGTCAAGCCCATGATCCAGTTGGTCAAGCTGCGAATGCGCTTGTAGGAATCGGCGCCAGCCAAGTTCGACATCTCCCAGCGCCGCTGCAAATAGCTTTCGGCGTTGTGGGCCTTGAGCAATTCGAGATTAAGGACCGACTCCACCAAAACACTTTGTTTGTCACCCGATTCCTTCATGTTCTGCCGCATGGCGGACATCAAAGGCTTTTGGGCCAGCAGTCCGATGATGATCAGCACAGGCACGGCCAAGGCCGGAATCCAGACGAGCGGCCCACCCACCATGGCGATCAAGGCCAGAAACATCAAGACAAAAGGCATATCCGCCAACAAGACGAGGGAAGCCGAGGAGAAGAAATCGCGCAAGGATTCAAAGTCCCGCATGGAGCTGGCAAAAATACCTGCAGACTGAGGGCGGTGTTCCAGGCGAATGGCCATGATCTCCCGCAGCAGCGTCGCGTTGATGGCCAAATCGGCTTTTTTGCCGCCCAGATCCACCAAGCGGGCTTTGAGCCAGCGCATGATGAATTCCAGAAAAATGGCCACAGTCGTTCCAATGGCCAAGGTCCACAAGGACGTGTAGGCACCCGTTGGCACCACACGGTCGTAGACGTTCATGGTGAAAAAGATGGAGGCCAGCGTGAGGATGTTGGCCACCACAGTGGCGACCATGGATTCCACGTAAAAAGCCCGAAAACGCCACAGCGTGCCCCAAAACCAGTTGAACGCCGAACCTTGCATGGGCGTCAAGGTCTGGTCGTGGCGCGTGGGGGGCAATTTCAGAGCCAAAACCTCGGGGCGCGCCAAGGCTTGTAATTCGGCCAAAGGAATGCGCTGGTCCTCCAGGCCTTTGTCGGCCCACAAGACGATGGCTTCGTTGCCCTGGATGTTGCGCAGCACACAGGCTCTGCCATCGATCAAGGGCATCAACACGGGAAGAACGTAGTGGGGGATCTCGGACAAGCGAACCCGTGACCACGCGGCCATCAAGCCATTTTTGTGCGCCATGTCGGGGTAGGCGGCCAAAGGCACGCGGCCTCTGCTGTCGAGGGCAAAGCCGGCACGCATCACTTGGTAGTGAACGGGCCGCCCCAGCAGTTTCGCGGCCATGGTCATGCACAGCAGCAAGGGGTCTGCCATCGCGTCAGACCCTTGGGCAGGACGAGGCGGCGTGTCACCCAGGACAGGTGAATGTGCACCGCCCGTGGTGGGCAATGGGATCAATTTAGCCATGTTCAATCAATGTGGGGTCTGTACGTCGTTCATCTGGCAGGTGCAGTCACCAGACCGGGCTCTGCAGAAAAGCGTTTGGCCAATTCGCCGGTGGCCGCGAGGACGCGCACGCGTGCCAGACGTTCGTCGTGAAAAGCGGCCCGGGCCGCACTGCGGTAATTGAAAGTGTCGGCCTGGATATTCAAAAGATCCAGCAAAGAACGCCTGGCCACCCGGAATTGCTGTCGGTAGGCCTCGACCAGTTTGTCGCTCACCAGGGTTTGGGCGCTGCCAGTATCCGAACGGGCTTTGGCCGAGGCCCATTCTTGCCAGGCAAAAGCTGCTTTTTCACGGGCCAGCAGACGGGCTTCTTCCAATGCAAATTCGGCAGATTTGACTTGGTTAACGGCACCTTCAACCAAGGCAGAGGTGCCGCCACCGTTGTAAAAGGGTGCATTGACCTGAAGTTGGGTCAAGGCATCTTGTTTGCCGGTGAAGGTGTTGACCTGACGTGATACCGCGAGGTCAACGGTGGGCCAGTATTGCCCCTTGGCCTGACGCACACTGGCTTGTGCCGCCTGAAGTTGGGCGCGCGCTTGTGCAATGGGGGCCAAGTCTTCGGAGACCAGCTCCATCGTCTTGCTCAAAGAGGTGGGGATACGACCCAGGACGCCCGAGTCAGACATGGCGGCATCCAGGTTCATGGGCCGTGCATCCATATCGCCCTTCCAGAAGCGTCGCAAGCGCTGAATCGCTTGGGCAAAGTCTGACTTGCGTTGCTGCAATGCCAGGGTCGCGTTTTCCATACGAACCAAGGCTTGCTCGTAATCTACCCTGCGACCCGTGTCGGCTTCGGCAATTTTCTGGATGTCATTCAGGGTTTCGCGATGTGCGTTGACGTTGCGAACGGCCAGGCTGTACAAGTCGGCCGTTTTAGCCCAATTGAGATAGGCTTCAGCCGCCAATTGCGCCACCTCATCCAGCGTGTTCGCTTGCAAATGTTCAGAGGCCAATGTCAGCGCTTCGGCGCGCTGTGCCTCCGCTTCAATCCGGCCGCCCGACCACAGGTTGAGGCGGGCTGTGGGGGAGATCGCGGTCCGCTCTGTGCCCAAAGGCAGGGTTCCGGATGAATAGGCGTTGGCTGTAGCGCTGACGCCGAGCTGGGGGTAGTGGGCGCTGCGTGCACGGGTGATGTCGCTGCGGGCAGCTGCGGTCTTTGCGGATGCAGACAACACGGCCGGGTAGGTTTGCAAGGCTTGATTCACCACTTGAGGCAATGACTGAGCATGCAATGCGGCAGGCACGAGTGCAGCCGCCAGCACCAAGCAGGCGCTCTTGGAAGTGGCAAAAAATCCAAAAAACGGCCCGCCCCTGTGCGGAGACCGAAGAATGTATTTTTGACATTCGGAATGAATCATGGTGGATGAAATACCAACTACGTTAAAAATGAAATTCTCGCTACAAAAAATAGTTCGCGAATCCACCAATTGGCGTACCCCTGCCAAAAAAATAGACGTAAATGGTGATTTAGTGCAAAAAAATGTTTTGTACCCAAGTCTTGGCGAAGCAAGGGGGCAGGTCAAGGGCGTGCTTGATGCAAAAAACAAGCATTGATGCTGCCAGGCAAGCCGAAAGAGGTCACAAAAGGATCAAAATTCTGCTTTTTTCTGTCGGGTGACAGCACTTGATGGAGGTGTTTTTTCCATTTCAAGGACTTAATAGCCTATAAATAGCAAATTATAAACAAAAGTATACAAATATATTAACTTTTTAGATCTGTTTGAAGTCTATTGGAAATGGCCGAAGGGTCAAGCCATGCACCTGCTGGGCCGCGCATGGGGAGGCTGAGCACGCCTGCAAAATGTGCCCCCATCACATCCAATGGCCCATCCCATGTTCAGGGCCTGTTGTCGTGATCAAACCCCGTAGCGGTCCCGGTAGGCCTGCACATGGGCCAGGTGGGCCAGCAGCTCGGGCTGGCTTTGGCGGGCCAGGAAGGCCAGCAGGTCAGACAGCTGGGCGATGGTGCACACCTGCATGCCCAGTGCATTGCGCACATATTGAACCGCGCTGTGCGGCACATCCTTGACCGAGCCGTCGGCTTGCTTTTCGGTCGCCATCTCCTGGCGGTCCAGCGCAATGGCGATGGCGTGCGGCGTGGCCCCGGCGGCCTGGATCAGGGCAATGGATTCACGCGCTGCCGTGCCCGCGCTCATCACGTCGTCCACGATCAGCACGCGCCCTTGGAGGGGGGCGCCCACCAAAGAGCCGCCTTCGCCATGGTCCTTGGCCTCTTTGCGGTTGTAGGCAAAGGGCACGTTCTTGCCCAAACGGGCCAGTTCGATGGCCACCGCTGCGCCCAGTGGAATGCCCTTGTAGGCCGGGCCGAAGATCATGTCGAACTCGATGCCACTGGCCAGCAGGGCTTGTGCATAAAATTGCGCCAGTCGGCTGAGCTTGGCGCCGTCGTCAAACAGACCGGCGTTGAAGAAGTAAGGGCTCATGCGCCCGGCCTTGGTCTTGAATTGCCCAAAGCGCAAGACGCCCGAATCGACCGCAAACTGCACAAATTCCTGAGCGAGCGCCTGTGTATCGGCGCTGCTTGCCTGTCCTGTCACCATGGGGAAATCCTTGTTCAAACTCACCAGCCTCAACCTCAACGGCATCCGCTCGGCCACGACCAAAGGCGTTGAAGCCTGGCTGGCGCAAGAAAAACCCGATTGTATTGGCGTGCAAGAGGTCAAAGCCCAGGCCCCCGACGTGGCGGGCAAGTTCGAGGCCTTGGCGGACCTCAAGGGCTATTTCCACTTTGCCCAGAAAAAAGGCTACTCGGGCGTGGGGGTCTACACCCGCCACGAACCCAGCGATGTGGTGGTCGGCTTTGACGGCGGCGAGTTCGATGCCGAAGGCCGCTATGTGGAGCTGCGCTTTGACACGCCCACGCGCAAGATGTCCATCATCAGCAGCTACTTTCCCAGCGGCTCATCGGGCCCTGAGCGGCAGGAAGCCAAGTTCCGCTTTCTGAGTGTGATGTACCCGCACCTGATGGCCCTCAAGGGCGAGCGCGAATTCATCGTTTGCAGCGACGTGAACATCGCGCACCAGCAAGCCGACCTGAAAAACTGGCGCAGCAATCAGAAAAACAGCGGCTTCCTGCCTGAAGAGCGCGCCTGGATGACGCAACTGACCACCGAAGGGGGCCTGGTGGACGTGTACCGCCGACTGCAGCCGCACACCACCGACGATTGCTACACCTGGTGGAGCAACCGGGGCCAAGCCTACGCCAAGAACGTGGGCTGGCGTCTGGACTACCACCTGGCCACCCCCGCTGTGGCCGAGAAGGCCCGCACCGAGCACATTTACAAAGGCGAGAAGTTCTCGGACCACGCACCGATCACGATCGGCTACGACATGAGCTTGTGAGTCGCAGCCTGCCTCACGTGTTGCCGCGCAGCTCGCGCGTGTACGTCAGCATGCGTCCCTTGTAAGCGTCCTCACCACCCTGTGCGGCTTGGTCCAGCACCTGCTCATGCATTGCAAAACCCAGCTGTGCCATGTGTTTGTGAAAGGCGGCGCGGTTGCCCCGGTTGGGGTCGATCACCCAGATCTCTGAACTGAGGGCGGCGTGTTCACCGATGAATTGGGCCAGTGTGCCCGCGTCATCGCGCTCGTACAGGATATCGCTGCCCACGATCAAGTCGAACAGACCGGACAAAGGGGCATCGTGCGCATGTGTGAGCACGGGCAGGCCGTCCTCTCGGGCGGCGGCCGTGCCCCACAGCCCATGGCAATAGGGCAGGGGCAGCAAGCCATTGAGTCGGGTGTTTTCGTCCAGAAAAGCATGCGCCAGCGGGTGGCAGTCGCTGGCCGTGACCTGTGCGCCCCGGCGGTGCGCCACCAAACTGGCCAGGCCCAAACCACAACCAATTTCCAGAATGCGCTCGCCCGAGACGGGGCGGCGCGCCATGCGCTCTGCCAAGCGCATGCCTGAGGGCCACAGCAGACCAAACAAGGGCCAGGTGGCCGATGAAATGCCCAGATTCAGGGCTTCGTCCAAGGGGTCGTGAAACTGGTGCTTGTCGAGCAAGGAGCGGATGAGCAAGTCGTCCACGCCTGTGACCGCAATGCTTTCCTGTTTGGTCAGGTAGCCGGGTGATGAGGGGTTCAAAAAAGCAATCGGTGCAGCGCGCATGCAAAAGACCAAAAGGCGCTGGCTGGTCGGACTGTACACCCAGCCAGCGCCAGCACAGCGGCTGAACGCTTGGGGTCTGCGGATCGCTTGTGTGTGGTCTGCGATCTCAACAAAGTTCCATCGAATGATGACGTCATGAACTTGGGTGCGGTAGACCACAGACATCGATGTGTGCGAGGGCTAAAGTGAAGTCCTCCATCCATTTCAACCAACCTCAAGGCATTCCATGTCAAACACCAAAACGGCGAACGAAAAAATCTCTTCACTGGGCGCTGGCATCACCAGCCAGGTCGAAGACTTGGTCGATGAAGCCCGCCCGGCTCTCGATCGCATGAGTCACCGTGTGAAAGACGAATGGCACGATCTGACTGAGTCTGGCAAAGAAGCCTTGGCAGATGCCAAACACAAGCTGGAAACAGAAGCAAAGCATGTGCGCTTGACCACTGAGCACATGATCCACCATGACCCCATTCGTTCTGTGCTGATTGCTGCAGGCACGGGTGCGGCGATCGCGCTGGCTGCGTCTTGGTTCATGCGTTCACGTTCGCAGTGATGCTGCGCTTGCTTCTGAAAGTGTTGCTGCTGCCGCCACACTTGCTCAAGTCACATGCCCAAGGGTATGCTGACTTGGTCAGTGAAGTGAGTGCCCGTTATGTGTGCGCCCAAAAAAACCGCTGGCTGATGTATGGGCTCAGCGTTTTGGCCATGTTGCTGGCGTTGATTTTTGGTGGCGTGGCCTTGCTGCTGTGGAGCGCATGGCCACAGCAGGCGAGTCCACACGTCTGGGTACTGCCAGCGCTGCCAGGCGCATGTCTGCTTTTGAGCGTCATCTGTTGGTGGTGGGCGCGTCGGCTGCGCTTGCAACCTTTGCTGGAAGACATCCAAGCGCAAATCGCGCTCGACCTGCAGGCCATCCGGCAAGTGAATTCGGCATGAATCCTGACCTGACACCCGCACAGCGATTGGCGATGTCGAGGGCCCAGTTGACCCAGGCTTTGCGTGACCCTGCTTGGTTGCTGCTGCTTCAGCGCTGGCTTGAGAGCAAGACGTCTTTCGCCCCAGCATCTGCACAAGCTTGTGCTACAAAAAAACCAAACGGTGGAAGACAAAAGCAATCGGTATGAAGCAAGGGTGCCGCTTGGGGGCGGTCGGGCAGGGTTCACAGCCTGCGTCCCTGGATCACGCGCACCAGCACCACCACCACAGCCAGCACCAACAAAAGGTGAATCAAGCCGCCCAGTGTGTACGACGAGACCAGACCCAACAGCCACAAAATCACCAAAACGACGGCCAGAGTTTCAAGCATTTGAGGGCCTTTATTTTTTGTCAACTTCGTGGCCAATCACACCACCCACGGCAGCACCACCTACGGTGCCCGTGGTGCTGCCGCCGGTCAGGATGGCGCCGCCAATGGCCCCTACACCAGCGCCAATGGCGGTGTTCTTTTCTTGTCGCGTCATGCCCGAGCAGGCAGCCATGGCCACAGAGGCCATGACCGGCAGGGCCGTGCCTGAGATGCGGATCAATGGATGAGGAATATGCATGGTGAACTCCTTGTCTGAAAAGACGAATACCCGGCTCAGGCCCGCGTCACCATGACGCAGGACCAGCCAGCCATCCCAAGATAGAAGAAGGCTCCTGCCCGGTCTGTCCGGCAGGCCACACAGGTGCACCACAGCACCTTGGGGGGACCGCTTCCTATAAAGGGACCTGATAACAAAGTTTAGAACTCGCTTCCCTCTGAAAAAAGGAGTAAGTAGATCAAAAAATCATTGTCAAAGTTTCGAATTTCAGCGCACAGGACTGGGTGGCTCTAAATTTTTATGTGGTCAATGTTTAGAACAGCATTGATTTACAAGACTTATTGCTTGTGAGCTACACAGGCCTAAAACGTTCAGTTTTTATGACCGTTTCAGGCTGTTATGTAGATCTCTACATAACAGCCTCTATGCTCAGGTGACAACTATGCGCAGATTTCGCTGGCCCCGCAGTCTCACCGACAGAGGGGCCAGTGTCATTCACAAAACAACATCTGCGCATAGTTGTCACCTGAGCATAGAGGCTGATAGCGGACCATCACGGCGAACATGTGAGCAGCACTAGCTGGCTCTTGTTGGACATTTGAAAGCGAGTGAACCCTTATTCCCCCAAGTTGTGTCAAAGCAGCAAGGCCTTGAAAGACAAAGACTTGTTCCAATATCACCGGGCGGGCATTTCGCGCAATGTATAGACCACATGCACCCGAGCATCTTCAGGCACTGGGGGCACTTGGGCATTCCATTGGAGCCAGGCGGCCCTCATGGTCCTGAACTTGTCCTGATGACGGTGTGCCTGATTGGCCCTCTCCCGGGCATCTTCAGACAGGTTGAACAGGTATTCGTGGTCTTCGACCTGGAGGTATTTCCAATCACCGTCGCGGTGCGCCCGCTGTTGCTTGTGTTTCATCCGCCAGAACATTGGTCGCTCAAAGGTCTTTTGAGCATCCTGCATAGTCTGTCTCATCGAGACACCATCGAGCACATGCCCTTCAGGCGGCTGCGCTTGGGCGATGTCCAGCACGGTGGCGGTCCAGTCCATTGTCAGGCAGTGTTGTGTACAGACGCTGCCAGGCTGGGCAATTCCCTTTGGCCAATGCACGATGTAGGGGACACGGATACCCCCCTCCGTCAAGTCCATCTTGCCGCCCACCAAGGGCCAGTTGTCCGAGAAACGCTCGCCGCCGTTGTCGCTGGTGAAAATGATCAGCGTATCGTCCAGCCGCCCGGTCTCGCGCAAAGCATCCACCACCCATCCGATGCCTTCGTCCATTTCTCGGATCATCGTGCGGTAAGTCTCCACATTCCCACCATCGAGGTGCATGATGTCTTTGACAATTTCGGGGTTGACCTGTCCTTGAGCACGCGTCTCCCAGGGCCAGTGTGGCGCGGTGTAATGCAAGCTCAGAAAGAATTTCTGTCCATCGGCGGCACGGTCTCGCACATACTGCGCGGCCCGTCTGGAGATCAGATCGGTCAGATAGCCCGGCTCATCGTAGGGCTGGCCATCGAGCTCCAGATCCGAGTCTGGCCCACGCGCGTTGTGTCCGTAATAACTCACGCCGCCCGACATGGGGCCGAAGTGGTGCATGTAGCCCGATTTTTCAGGACCAAAATGTGGCCTGAATCCAAGGTGCCACTTTCCAATCAAGGCCGTGTGGTACCCCTGCGCCTTGAGCATGGACGGCAATGTCGGCAAGTCGGCGTGAAGGCCCATTTCCGGATGGCCACGCGTGGACCCCAACAAGGGCTCTTCACTGGCCCCACGGACCCAGTACTGGTAGCGACCGGTCATCAATGCAAACCGTGTGGGTGAACACACAGGCGAGTTCGAATACCCATTCACATACTTTAGACCCTGGGCCGCCAGACGGTCCAGCACCGGTGACACAGGCCCGAACCCGGCCTCGCGTCCGCCATAACAGCCCAAGTCAGCGTAGCCCAGATCGTCGGCGACGATGAAAATGAAGTTGGTCATAGGCCCAAAACAATCAGACGGGGTAGGGTGCGCCCTGGTAGGCCAGCATGCGCAGGCCTTGCTGCCCATCTGCACCAAGCTCGGGCATCCACACTGTCAAAAACAAGCTGCGGATCGCTTTGGACTGCCCACCGATGATCACGTCGGCCGACATGCGTCCAGTCACCATTTCGCCCGGGCCCGCCGCATGCACCTGCAAGTCTTCAAAAGACAAAGTCAGGTACTTCAGGCTGCCGCTGGCCATTTTGTTCAAGTAGGTGGTCTTGGTATCGCGCCCACCGGTGGAATGCACGTAGACCAGCCCCTCCGACAGCAAGGCTTCGAGTGCCGCGATGTCACCGCCCAGCATGGCTTGGCGGCGTTGCTCTTCTGCCATCAATGCGCTAATGTTTGTCATTCCATTTTGATGTTCGAGCGGCGCGCCACGTCCGCCCATTTGGGGATTTCTTTTTTCACCAATTCGCCAAATCCGGCCACCGTGCTGGTCTGCAGATACACCCCCATCTGGGAGAATCTTTGCTCAAGACCGGCTTCAGTGAGCGCTTTGCCCACCTCGGCATTGAGTCGCTCAACCACAGCTGGCGGCAACGCAGCAGGCCCCACCAGACCGGCCCAGTCCCGGACATCAAATTGGGGGAATCCAGCTTGGGCAAAAGTCGGAACACCGGGCAGGGCTTCCAGCGGTTCAGCCGCCGTGACCGCGATGGCCCGCAAACGACCGCTTTTGATGTGGGGCAGTGCCGCAGCCAGTGAGGCAAACATCATGTCCACCTGCTCGCCCATCAGGTCTTGCAAGGCCGCCACCGGTCCCCGGTAGGGCACATGCAAGATGAAAGTGCCGGTCAGCTGCTTGAAATACTCACCCATCAAATGCGCGGGTGAGCCTGCACCACCAGAGCTGTAAATCAGCTTGCCAGGGCTTTTGCGGGCCAACGCCATCAAACCGGTCACATCCCGCACAGCCGAGTTGCTGCGGACCACGAGCACGTTGTAGGTCCACTGCGTCTGGCTGATAGGCACAATGTCTTTCAAGGTGTCATAAGGCATCTTGGCGACCAACGCGGGCAATACCGTGTGCGGCATGAACATGATGCCCAGGGTGTGGGCATCGCTGCTTTTGGCCACTTGGTCCATGCCAATGAGCCCGGTGCCCCCGGACCGGTTTTCCACAATGAAGGGTTGCCCAAAAACTTTGGACAAGCGGTCAGCCAAATGCCTCGCCATAGGGTCCCAAGGGCTGCCTGCAGCCGATGGCACCACGATGCGCACCGGTTTGGCGGGCCAAGCCTGGGCGCGGCCGACAGAAGTCAGGGACGCCAGACTCGCCGCCCCGATTGTTTGAATGAGTTGTCGACGGGTCTTCATGGTTCAGTCCAGTTTCACGCCAGCCTTGCGAATGGCAGGGCCCCACAGGGCGTCATCTTGTTTTAGGAAAGCTGCAAATTCGGCCGGGGTCTGAGACCTCAGATCACCGCCATAGGAGCGCCATTTGGCGATCAGTTCGGGGTTTTGCGCCGTGGCTTTTTGCATGGCCTCGCCCAGTTTGGCCACCACAGCAGCAGGTGTGCCCGCAGGTGCAAACAATCCAATCCAGGCGGTGGGGCTGAAGTCTGGCAAACCCGACTCGGCAAAAGTGGGCACATCCGGAAAATTGGGGTGTCGCGTCTTGCCCGTCAATGCAAGGATCTTCAGCTTGCCAGCCTTGACATTGCCGATGGCAGCGGGCAAGGCATCAAAAATCACATTCACCTGACCTGCCACCAAATCCGCATAAGGGCTCGAGGTGTTGTAGGGCACAAAATTGATCTTGACCCCGGCGTTCGAAGCAAACCATTCACCGGCCAGATGGGAGTAACTGCCCACACCCGATGTGGCCGATGTCAAGGAGCCAGGCTGTTTTTTCAGACGCTCGATCAGTTCCTTGGCATTTTTTTCGGGCAAGCTCGGGTGGGCTGTCAAGGCTGTGTTCAGCAGACCCACAACACTAATGGGCACAAAGTCCCGCTCCACCTTGTAAGGCACTTTGGTGCCATAGGTGTAGGGCAATACCGACATCGAGGTGGTCGAGCCCATCACCAAGGTATAGCCATCGGGTGTGGCCTTGGCACCGGCTTCCATGCCAATCATGGTGGAGGCACCCGGACGGTTTTCCACCACCACCGACTGCCCCAGCGCCTTGGACAACTCTAGCGCAATTTCACGGGTGTTGGCGTCAGGGCCTGTGCCCACGGGGAAAGGGGCAATGATCTTGATCGGCTTGTTCGGATAGTCCTGGGCCATGGCGGGCAAGGCACTGAACAAAGTCAAGGCCAAAGTGGCCAGGCTCATGCGGCGAGTGGTGCGGTTCATGCGGGTGTCTCCTTTTGGTGGATGGTCACGACTGTGAGGTCTGTGAACATTCTTTCAAATCAGTCAAATTATCACAATGGGATAAACCATTAGTTTTTTATCGTCCATTCAAAATAAAATGAATGCAATTTTTGCAAAAGGAGTCATCATGACCAAGCCACTTGCCCAGTCCAATTCGCTGGTCTTTAGCCACATGGGAATTTATGTGCGCGACATAGACCGCATGGCCCGCTTTTACAAAGACGTGATGTGTTTCTTCGAAACCGATCGCGGCGATCTGGGGCCTGTACAACTGGTCTTCCTCAGTCGCGACCCGTCCGAACATCACCAGATCGTTCTGGCCACTGGCCGCCCTGCGGACCTGTCGTTCAGCGTGATCAACCAGATTTCGCTGCGCGTGCCCGACCTGGCCTCGCTGCGCACGGTGCGAGACCGTGTCCAAGCCGATCCCGATGTAAGCGACTTGGTCTGCACGAGTCATGGCAACGCGGTATCGATTTACTTTCGCGACCCCGAAGGCAACCGCCTGGAGGTGTTCCTGGACATGCCCTGGTACTGCGAGCAGCCGTTGCGCGAACCGATCGATCTGAACCAAAGCGACGAAGCCGTGATGGCCGCAGCTGAAGCACTGGCCCGCAGCCGACCCAAATTCCGCAGCCGCGACGAGTGGTTAAATGAAATGCAGCAACTCATGGGCTACAAGGCATGAGCAAGCCAGTGTTTGACGTCGCCATCATTGGCTACGGCCCGGCGGGTGCCACGCTGGCCAACTTGCTGGGGCCATATGGCGTGTCGGTGCTGGTGCTCGAGCGCGAGGCCGAGATCTACCCTCTGCCCCGCGCCATCCATTTCGACGGCGAAACCATGCGCGTGTTCGAGACCGCCGGTTTGCGCCCGCAGGTCGAGGCCATCTCGCGCCCAGGCCTCAAAGGCATGTACTTCAACAACGCCGCTGGCGAGACCTTGCTGATCCGCGCCGGCACCCAAGAACGTGGCCCGCACGGCTGCGCCACCAACCACTACTTTCACCAACCCGAGCTCGAAGCCGTGTTGAGGTCTGGCTTGCAACGCTTCCCGCAGGTGCAAGTGCGCACCCGCCACGAAGTCACCGCCATCGAAGACGGTGCTGACGCCGCCACACTGCAGATCACCGACCTTCAAACACAAGAACGCCATGCCGTTCAGGCCCGCTACGTGGTCGGCTGCGACGGCGCCCGCTCCCTGGTGCGCAAAGTGCTGGGCACCCGCATGCGCGATCTGGGCCTGCACCAGCCTTGGCTGGTGTTCGATGTGCGGCTCAAAACCGATGTTCCCGGCTTGCCCGACCACACAGTGCAGCACTGCGACCCGGCACGCCCCATGACGTATTGCAACGTGACCGGCAATCGCCGCCGTTGGGAAATCATGCTCATGCCCGGCGACCAAGCCGAACAAATGGTCCAGCCCGAAACATTATGGAAACTGGTGCGCAAATGGGTCACGCCCGAACAAGCCGACATCGAACGTGCCGTGATCTACACCTTCCACTCGGTGATCGCCGAGGGCTGGCGCCAGGGCCGCTTGATGCTGGCCGGTGACGCGGCGCACCAAACGCCGCCCTTCCTTGGCCAGGGCATGTGCGCGGCCATCCGCGATGTGTCGAACCTGGCCTGGAAACTCGACGCCGTGCTGCGCGGCTGTGCAGACGATGCGCTGCTGGATACCTATGAAAGCGAGCGTTCACCGCATGTGCAGGCCTTCATCGAACTGGCCGTCAAGCTGGGCGGCATCATCCAGACCACCGACCCTCAGGCGGCTCTTGAACGCGACGCCAAATTTAAAGCCGGTCAGCCCGAAATCTTCCAGTTCCCTGCGCCGCGCCTGGGCCCTGGCATCTGGCAAGGCGAGCAGGCACCGGTCGCCCAGGTCTTCCCTCAACCCACGCTGGCCAATGGCCATCTGCTGGACAGCTTGCTGGGCTTGAACTTTGCCGTCCTGGGCGAGGACTCCGTGTTGGCCGAAGTCAGTGAAGACACCCGTGAGCGCTGGCAGGCGCATGGCGTGGTCATCGTGCCAGCGCGCGACCCCGAGGTCAAAGCCTGGTTGGACGCGCAAAACGTGCGCGCCGTGCTGTTGCGTCCGGACCGCTACATTCTTGGCGTGGCCCAAAGCAGTGCCGAGCTCGATCGCATCAGCGCCGTGCTGCCCAATGCGGGTGCCTTGGCCCATGGATGTTGAACAGAGCTCACCATGACCGATAAAGCAGACAAAGCAGATACCAGCCTCGCCCGCATGCTCAGCGTGCTCGACCTGTTTTCCGACCAGCGCTTGCATTGGAGTGCCGAGGACATCAGCGAAACGCTGGGCGTTTCACTCCCCACCAGTTACCGCTACCTCAAGACCCTCAGCGATGCGGGCCTGTTGCGGCGCGGCAGCGATGCCCAGTTCGCGCTGGGTCCGCGTATCGTCATGCTGGACCATTTGATCCGCCAAGCCGACCCTGTCCTGCAGTGTGGCATCCCCTTTATGAAAGAGCTGGTGGCCCAGACCGGTTTTGATTGCGTTGTGTCCAGCATGCATGGCGACCAATTGCTCGACACCCACCGTGAACTGGGCTCCATGCCGGCCAGTCTGAGTTATGGCCGTGGACGGCCGCGCCCTTTGTTTCAAGGCGCTGCGCCCAAGGTCATCTTGGCGAACTGGACGCCTCTGGCCTTGCACAAATTGTTCGACAACCACACCAAAGACATTGCTGCAGCGGGCTTGCCGAGCGATTGGTCGGCGTTTCGCCGCTACTTTAGCCAAATCCGCAAAAACGGCCATTACTTCTCCGATGGCGAACTCGAATCCAATCTGGCCGCCGTGGCCGTGCCTCTTTACCAAGCCGATGGCAGCGTGATCGCCGCCCTCTCCCTCGTGACCAGCGTGCAACGCATGGCCGTGATCGACCGCAGCAAACTCACCCCCCTCATCCAGCGGGCCGCGCAGGAAATTTCTGCACGGCTGAGCTGATCTTTTTCTTTTGTAACCTCACCTGAAAGCCAGACCATGAAACTCATCAGCTTCCTGAACCAGGGCGTGCCCTCCTATGGCGTCGTGAACGGCGACGACGTGCTCGACCTGACCCCTATCATGGGCGCACAAGCGCCCGACCTGAAAACCCTGATTGCCAAAAACCTGTTCAGTGCAGCAGCCGATGCAGCCAAGGCGCACAAGCCCACGCTCCAGTTCTCGCAACTTCAGCTGCTGCCGGTGATCCCCAACCCGGGTCAGATCTTTTGCATCGGATTGAACTACGGCGAACACGTGCTCGAAACCGGCCGCGAAGTGACCGAAACGCCAGTGATCTTTTTGCGCTTGGCAGACTCACAGGTCGCGCACGGTCAAGACATCATGCGTCCACCGGAGTCGCACCGCCTCGACTACGAAGCCGAGATTGCCGTGATCATCGGCAAAGGCGGACGCCGAATCCAGGAAGCAGACGCCTGGGACCACATCGCCGGTTACAGCTGCTACAACGACGGCTCGGTGCGCGACTGGCAAATGGCTACCTCGCAGTGGACGCCCGGCAAAAACTTCTACAAGACCGGCGGCTTTGGCCCCTGGATGGTCACCAGCGACGAGATCGCGCCTGCGCAAGTGATGCGCCTGCAAACCGTGCTCAACGGCCAGGTGCTGCAAGACACCACCACCGACAAGATGATCCACAGCATCCCGCGCCAGATCGCCTACATCTCGACCTTCATCCCACTGTCGCCGGGTGACGTGATCGTGACCGGCACCCCTGGCGGCGTGGGTAACAAGCGCAACCCGCAAATATTCATGAAGCCCGGTGACGTTTGCGAGATCGTAGTGGATGCCATCGGCACGCTGCGTAACGGCATCCGCGACGACGCATGAGTTTAAATTACAACACTGCCGATACTCAGAGCTACTTTAGCCGCATGTTAAACGGCGAGGTCGCTCGTCCGCCCGTGCTCACCTTGCTGGGCAGCCGCATCGACGCGGTGGACGCGGAGGCAGGCATGCTGAGCGCCACCTACGAAGCATCGCCCGACTTTCGCAACCCGGCTGGCACGGTGCAAGGTGGCATGCTAAGCGCTATGTTGGATGACCTGACCGCCAGCCTGGTAGATGCCACGCTGGCCGCAGGGCAAGGCGTGGCCACACTCAATCTGAACGTGTCTTTCTTACGCGTCGCGGAGGTGGGTACGCTGCAGGGCGAAGCGCGCTTGCTGCGCCGTGGGCGCGATGTGTGCCACGTCATGGGCACGCTACGGCAGGACGGAAAAGAAGTAGCCACCGCTGTGGCTGTGTGCAAAGTTGTGCCCGTTACCTGAACTCTTTTTTCGGAGATCCGTCATATGAAACACTTGTTGATCCGTCTCGGCCAGATACTGGTTGCTTCGCTGGCTTTGACCACTATCCTGGCGCAAGCCCAGGACGCCTGGCCTGCTCGCCCCATCAAACTGCTGGTGGGCTTTGCGCCAGGCGGCAGTAGCGACATGGTGGCACGCCTTATCGCCACACCACTCGGTGAGCGACTCGGTCAGCCTGTCGTGGTCGAAAACCGTGCGGGTGCAGGCGGCAACATCGCGGCAGACGCAGTGGCCAAAGCTGCGTCTGACGGCTATACGCTGGTGCTGCTGCCCAGCGGGCATTCGAGCAATGCTGCCATGAAGAAGAACCTGCCCTTCGATGCAGTTAATGATTTTGCTTGGATTTCCACAGTCACGACCTACCCACTCACGCTGTCCGTGCGCCCCGATTCACCGATCTCCTCATTCAAGGATTTCATCGACCGCGTCAAAAACGAGCCCAACCGCTACACCTACACTTCGGTCGGCGTGGGCACAGCCATGCACCTGTTTGGCGAATGGCTGATGGCTGAGAGCGGCGGCGCGGCTACACATGTGCCTTTCAGGGGTGGCACTGCCCCCATGATGGAACTGCTGGCAGGGCGCGTCGACGTCATGATCGACACCATGACCACCACCGCACCGCTGTTCAAGGACAAACGCGTGCGCGTGCTCGCCACCACGGTACCCGCCGGGCAACAGGCCCTGCCAGGCGTGCCAGCTGTGGCCGACAGCTTTGCAGGCGTGGTATTCGATTCATGGCTGGGAGTGGCTGCGACCAAAGGCACGCCGCCCGCCGTGGTGGAACGACTCAATCGGGAACTGCGGGCCGTTCTGGACCAACCCGCCATTAAGCAAAGGCTGATTGACTGGGGCGGTAGCCCACGAGCCAGTACTCCCAGTGAGTTTCGCAACCGCGTAGAAGGTGAGATCCGTCAGCTCAGCAAGATCGTGACGGAGCGCAAGATTGAGGCACAGTGAGCGACAGTTAATCAATGGGCTTGTGATGTGTGCCATGTTGTGCCACGTCGAGCCCGAAGGATTCTCTCAGTTTGAATGACCGATATCGGCCAAGGTCTAATTCAACGGATGACTGCTTACGGAGATGACCTAAACAGACCGCTTTTGGCCGTTAGCAGACAACTAGCCCACGTGGTCCGATGACTGCTCCCGCTGCGTCACTGACATTGGCCGCTCAAGCCTTCGGTGGAAAAAGCAACTTGTGCTGAACGCGTGATTTTTCGAATGCATTGCACAGTTGCATATCTGCGATGACCTTGTCCAGGTCCTCGTAGTCAAAGGCAGCGGTCCACTGACAAATCCATTGCATGGCGTCCAGAAAGGGGCTGGGATTACCTTCGCGTGTCAGGACACGAAGACAGTCCAGGTACTCTTCCCTGAAAAGCGTTGGCACGATGATTCGGCAACTGTTGACGACCGAAAGTTCCGCATTCATCACAAGCCTAGCCAGGCGTCCGTTGCCATCGGTGAAGGGGTGAACTTCGGAGACGAGGAACATCGCCATCAGGGGTCTCCTCGTTTTCAGTGCAATAAGTGACGGTACGCAAAGCTAGCACTGGCGCGGGGGTGGTCTGGGTAGACCGTTGATTTCATTGACTTTCCTGTTCGCTTTGTAAACGGGTATGGTGGCCTCCCACTTTTGAGGTTCACGATGCAGGGTTGGCACACAACGTTTTTGGGGATGCGTGGGCTCCCCCGCGATATCAGCGACTTCGAGATGAAGGCATTTTTCACCTTCGATGGTGCCGAGCGCGACGCAATCAATGCACGCCGAGGTGATTCCCACAAGCTTGGTCTGGCGCTCCATATTGGTTTCCTGCGCATGAGTGGGCGTTTGCTCGGTGCCTTTCGGGTAATTCCAGTAGCCTTGTGGCGCCACCTTGGCAACGAGCTTGGCATTGCAGCACCAGAAGTCGCCTCGCTGAGAGCCATGTATGAACGCGGGCGCACGCTATTCGATCACCAACAAGTAGCCTGCACGGTCCTTGGATTCCAGTGGATGAGCGAGCACCAGCGCCGCTCACTGGTACGTGAACTGCGCGACGAAGTGGCGCGCTGCGCCGACCGCGATCAGCTACTCGTGCGGGCGCGTCAATGGCTGTACAAGAACAAGCTGGTGATCGTGCACGAGCGGGCAATTCGGACACTGATTGCGGCGGCACTTGCCCAGCTTGAAGTTGAAACAGGCACCGCCATCGCCGCCAGCGTTGATCCAGCAACACTTGATCGCTGGCGAGCCTCAGTTTCAGAGCTGCGCCCAGATGGACAAACCCAGCAGAGTTGGCTATGGGCTGCACCGGCGAAACACTCAACCCGCCAAATCAGCGAGGTACTGGAGCGCATCGACCTGCTTTACACGCTGGACGTTCATAAGCACCTGGCAGACATCCCCGATCTCATCTTGCGCCGCTACGCGCGCCGACTTGTCTCCAGGCCGCCCTCAGCCGGAGCCAAGATCAAAGAGCCAGCGCGCACCGTGGAGGTCGCATGCTTTCTTCGGTATTGCCTGTTCACCACCACAGACCAGTTGATCCTTATGGTGCAGCGCCGGATCGCCGATCTGTGGCGTCAGGCTGCCGCCGATGTCCCCGCTACCGTCAATTGGGCCGCAATGTACAAAACGCTGCTCGGCGAACTTGTTGCCTTGAGCGCGCAAGGTGCGGTGCCAGATGCTGAGTTGCGTGCCCGTCTTGAAGCCTTGATCACCGAAACCCAGAAACGCAAACCACCGAGCAGGGCCTCCCTGGTCCGCGAGGGATTGATTGATGGAATTCGCCCCGTGCGGTCGTTGCTCGTCGCCATTGCAAAGCTGCCCTGGCAGGCCACCGGCGAGCATCCTGCCATCGAGTACCTTGCCAAGCTGCAAGCTTTATATCTCAAAGGATCCAGAAAGCTGCCAGTTGAAGTGGTGGCACCAAGTCTGGGAATGATCTGGCAGGTTTCGATCTCCAGCCCAGACCGGGAACGGGCGTTTCAGGCGTTGGAGGTGGCCACCCTGTTTGCCCTGCGCCGCGCGGTGCGCAATGGCTCGGTCTGGATTGAGCACAGCCTGAGCTTTCGGGGTCGTGCGCGCTTGTTCTTCACGGACGAGCGTTGGCAGGCAGAGTCCAAGAAACACTATGCCCGTCTATCGTTACCCAGCAAGGCTGCCACTTTCTTGAAGCCTTTGCTGGCCAGAGTAACTGCCGGTGTCGATGCGGTGGCCGCTGCAGCCCGCAGTGGCGTACTGCGCGTGGATGATGAACTCCATTTGTCGCCATTGCCCGCAGAGGACGAAGACCCAGAAGTGACCAAGCTGCGCGCGGCTTTGGATCACCGCATCGGTGAGGTTCAATTGCCGGAAGTGATTCTGGCCGTTGACGCCCAGGTGCGCTTTAGCTGGATCATGCTCGGACGTGAGCCGCGCTCTACCGACGAGCTGCTGATGGTCTATGCCGGCATCATGGCCCACGGCACCAGTCTGACTGCGGTCGAATGCGCGCGCATGATTCCGCAATTGTCTGCCACCAGCATTCGCCAGGCCATGCGCTGGGCGCGGGACGAACGGCGTCTGAGCCAGGCCTGCCAGGCTGTGCTGGAATTCATGCAGCGACACCCGATTGCCGCCACCTGGGGGCGGTCCGATTTGGCATCTTCTGACATGATGAGCATGGAGACCACCAAACGGGTGTGGCAAGCCCGGCTTGATCCTCGGCGCAACACACCTTCCATTGGAATCTACTCCCATGTAAAAGACCGGTGGGGCATCTTCCATGCGCAGCCCTTTGTGCTCAATGAGCGCCAGGCGGGCGTGGCCATTGAAGGTGTCATCCGCCAAGAAAAGCTGGAGACCAGCCAGCTTGCTGTGGATACCCATGGCTACACCGACTTTGCCATGTCACATGCCCGTTTGCTTGGTTTTGATCTTTGCCCGCGGTTGAAGGAACTCAAACAGCGCCACCTCTTTGTGCCACGCGGCACCAAAGTGCCCGCAGAAATCGCTGCGGTGTGCGAAGCCAATGTCGACGTCGCTTTGATCGAAAAGCATTGGGATAGTCTGGTGCACCTGGCAGCCTCGGTCATGAGCGGACATGCCAGTGCGGTGGCAGCTCTTGCGCGGTTCGGTTCTGCCGCCCAGGGCGATCCAATCTATGAGGCTGGCGTGCAATTGGGGCGGTTGCTGCGTACGGCGTTTTTGGCTGACTACTTTGTCAAGGACGCTTTCAGGAACGAGTTGCGCCGGGTGCTCAATCGGGGCGAGGCTGTTAACGCCCTCAAGCGCGCCATTTATACCGGCCGGATCAGCCCGGCGCAGGCCAAACGTGTCGATGAAATGCAGGCTGTGGCCGATGCGTTGAGCCTGATGGCCAACATCGTGATGGCGTGGAATACCTCACAGATGCAGGCGGTCCTGGATCGCTGGTCGAACCGCCGCCAGGTCATTCCACCGGAACTGATCGGGAAGATTGCGCCCACCAGGCTGGAGAGCATCAACTTGCGGGGTGTGTTTCGCTTCCCGGTTGACCGCTATGCTGACCAAATCCTGCCTTCGCGGCCAAATGCATCGATAACTGGCACCAATGGATGAAACCGACCACGGTTTGACGCCACGAATCGCAGATTTGAAAGTGAACAGGAAAGTCAATGAAATCAACGATCTACCAACACCACCTCCGCGCCAGTGCTAGCTTTTCGTACCGTCACTTATTGCACTGAAAACGAGGAGACCCCAGGCGGGGGTGTTCAGCATGTCTTGCGTCCTGTTCAGGATTTGAATCGGCCAGCCAGTGCCGTGGCGCTGTCGCGCAGCACGTTTTGGTCGGCACCCACGGCCACAAACAGGCAGCCTTGGTCCACATAGTGTTTGGCCAAGGCTTCGTCGCCCGTCAAGATGCCGGCTGCTTTGCCGCAGGCGCGGATGCGGGCGATGGATTCGTCAATGACTTTCAGCACATCAGGGTGTTTCGGGTTGCCCAGGTGACCGAGCGCTGCCGACAAGTCGCCGGGGCCGATGAACACACCGTCCACGCCGTCCACATTGGAAATGGCTTCGATGTTTTTGAGGCCCTCTACGGTTTCGACCTGAAGCAGCACGCAAATTTCTTCGCTGCTGTGTTGGGCATAGCCCTTCACCCGGCCATAGTGGCTGGCGCGGGGTGCACCCGCATAACCGCGCACACCGTGGGGTGGGTAGCGGGTGTAGGACACCGCTTGTTGGGCTTCTTCTTCGGTCTGGATGTAGGGCACCAACAGGGTTTGCACGCCGACATCGAGCAAGCGCTTGAAGGTCACCATGTCGTTCCACGGTGGGCGCACGATGGGCGTGGTGGGGCTGCCCTTCATGGCTTGCAACTGCGCCACGATTTCTGTCAGGTCGTTAGGGGAGTGCTCCATGTCCAGCAGCAGCCAGTCAAAGTTGCAATGCGCCAAAATTTCGGTGCTGATGTTGCTGCACAGGTGCGACCACAGGCCAATTTGCTTTTGGCCGGACTGGATGGCGTGTTTGAAATGGTTGATGGGCATGTCCATGGTGTTTGTCTCTTGAGAGGAATAGGGGGTGTTCAGTTGCCTGCAACCTGGAAATTGGCCGCGATCTCCAGTGCACGCACGATGCCGGAGTGGTCCCATGCTGCGCCGCCGTGCGCCACGCAGGTGTTCATCAGTTGCTGAGCGTTGGCCGTGTTGGGCAGGCTCAGGCCCATGGCCTTGGCGCCTTCCAGAGCCAGGTTCAGGTCTTTCTGGTGCAACTCGATACGGAAGCCCGGGTTGAAGGTGCGCTTGATCATGCGCTCGCCATGCAACTCCAGAATGCGGCTGGTGGCGAGGCCCCCCATCAGGGCTTGGCGCACTTTGGCCGGGTCGGCACCCGCTTTGGCGGCAAACAGCAGGGCTTCGCCCACGGCCTCAATGTTGAGCGCCACGATGATTTGGTTGGCAACTTTGCAGGTCTGGCCGCTGCCGTTGTCACCGATCAGGGTGATGTTCTTGCCCATCAAAGCGAACAAGGGTTGCACTTTGTTGAAGGTGGCTTCAGAGCCGCCGACCATGATGGTGAGGCTGGCCGCTTTGGCGCCCACTTCGCCGCCAGACACTGGAGCATCCAGATAGTCGCAGCCCAGCGCGTTGATCTTGGCTGCGAAGGCCTTGGTGGCGATGGGTGAGATGGAGCTCATGTCCACCACGGTCTTGCCTGCGCTCAGGCCTTTGGCCACACCTTGCTCGCCAAACAGCACGTCTTCCACATGCGGGGTGTCGGGCACCATGGTGAAAATGATGTCGGCTTTTTGTGCAACTTCGGCCGGGCTGGCGCAAGCTTTGGCGCCTTGTTCCAGCACGGCAGCAGGCACGCCGCTGCGCGAAAAAGCAAAGACTTCGTGGCCGCCCGCGAGCAGGTGCCCGGCCATGGGCACGCCCATGATGCCCAAGCCGATGAATCCGAGTTTCATGGTGTTTCCTTTGAGATGAATCGCCCGGGTGCTCAGCGCACCATACAAGGCATTTTGTTGTTGAATTTCCAACCGGGGATCAGGTATTGCATGGCGATGGCGTCATCGCGTGCACCCAGGCCGTGTTGTTGGTAGAGCTGGTTGGCTTGCATCACCGCGTCCATGTCCACCTCAATGCCCAAGCCAGGCTTGGCGGGCACATCGACATAGCCTTCTTTGATTTGCAGCGGGTCTTTGGTGAGGAATTGGCCGTCTTGCCAAATCCAATGCGTGTCAATGGCGGTGACTTTGCCGGGTGCGGCCGCCGCGCACTGGGTGAACATGGCGAGCGAAATGTCGAAATGGTTGTTGGAGTGCGAGCCCCAGGTCAAGTCGTACATCTGGCACAACTGCGCCACGCGCACCGAGCCTTGCAGCGTCCAGAAATGCGGATCAGCCAGCGGGATGTCGACCGACTGCAGCTGGATGCTGTGGGCCATTTCGCGCCAGTCGGTAGCCACCATGTTGGTGGCCGTCAGCAAACCCGTGGCGCGGCGGAACTCGGCCATGACCTCGCGGCCTGAGAACACGCCTTCTGCGCCGCAGGGGTCTTCGGCATAAGCCATGGTGCTGCGGTGGTCGCGCAGCAGGCGGATCGCGTCTTTGAGCAGCCAGCCGCCATTGGGGTCGAGCGTGATGCGGGCTTTGGGAAAGCGCTCGTGCAGGGCCACCACGGCCTCGACTTCTTCCTCGCCGCGCAGCACACCGCCCTTGAGTTTGAAGTCTTGAAAGCCGTAGCGCTCTTGCGCGGCTTCGGCCAAGCGCACCACGGCCTCTGCCGTCATGGCTTTTTCATGGCGCAGGCGCAACCAGTCGTCGGCTTGGTCGGGCTCGCTTTTGTACGCCAAGTCGGTTTGCTGGCGGTCGCCCACATAAAACAGATAGCCCAGCATTTGCACTCGGCTGCGTTGCTGGCCATCGCCCAGCAGGGCGCAAACGGGCACGTTCAGGTGCTGGCCCAGCAAATCCAGCAAAGCCGACTCCACGGCGGTGACGGCGTGGATGGTGGTGCGCAGGTCAAAAGTCTGGTTGCCGCGGCCGCCGCTGTCGCGGTCGGCAAACTGCTGGCGCATGGCGTTGAGCACTTGGTTGTAATTGCCAATGGGCAGGCCCTCAATCAGCGGGCGGGCGTCTTCCAGCGTCTGGCGGATTTTTTCGCCGCCGGGCACTTCGCCCAGGCCCGTGTGGCCTGAGGAGTCGGTCAGGATCACGATGTTGCGGGTGAAGAAGGGGCCGTGAGCGCCGCTGAGGTTCATCAGCATGCCGTCGTGGCCCGCCACAGGGATCACCTGCATGCGCGTGACGACAGGGGTGGAGGAAGACTGGGACATGGAGGGGTTCGTTGTTTATTTGACAGACATCGTACAACTCAAACCCACATTGTGTGATGCGTGTTAACCCTTGGCAGTGTCCTCAGTGGTGGCTGGAAGCGCCTTTTTTGTGCCGGTCGCGGCTGTTGGACAGGTGGGTGCGCATGGCTGCGCGGGCCGATTCGGCGTCTTGCGCGGTAATCGCGTTCAGGATGCTTTCGTGCTCCTGGTGCACGCGCCGCAAATAAGCCAATCGGGTGGCATCGATGGCGGGGGAGGTCTGCAGCCGTGCACGCGGGATGGATTGCGATCCCAGCGAATTCATCATGTCGGCGAAGTGGTTGTTTTGGGTAGCGCGGGCGATTTCGTGGTGGAACTGGAAGTCGGCAGCAATCGCATCGCGGCCTTCTTCGATGGCCCCTGAAAACGCGTTCATGGCTTCTTGCATGACGCGCAAATTCCCGTCTGTGCGCCTGACAGCAGCCAGAGCCGCAGCTTCTGTCTCGATGCTAATGCGCAATTCGAGCAGGGCAATCACATCGTGCAGGGTGCTCAGCTGGCCAGGGTTCACGCGAAATGAGGGTGACTCCGATTGCGCCAGTACAAAGGTGCCGATGCCGTGGCGCGTCTCGACCAGCCCGGCCTGTTGCAGCTTGGAAATCGCTTCGCGAACCACGGTGCGGCTCACGCCAAAGCGTTCCATGATGGCTGCTTCGGTGGGTAATTTCTGGCCACTTTCTAAGTTGCCGTTTTGTATGTCTGCGCTCAGCCTATCGACCAGTTCGTAGGTCAGGCTGCGCGATTTGCGCTTTTCGGGGGCGACTTCCGGGGTGTTCATCGGGTAAATACGCATTCCTGTTTGAAGAACGGCTCACATAATCATCTTGTACGACAACTGATCACATGGGGCATTTGAAGGCAATGTATCAGAACATCGCAGATCACCATCACTTTTTTGATGAAACAGGACCCGTATTTTTGTGATGCCCTTAGCCATACGCCACGTTCGCATCACGCCCATCGCGTTCCGTGATCCGCCGCTGCTCAATGCGGCGGGCATCCACGAGCCATGGGCTTTGCGCTCGATCATCGAGATCGAAACAGCTTGCGGGCGCGTGGGCATCAACGAGACCTATGGCGACCAGTCCATGCTTGATGTGCTGGCCAAAGCCGCACCGGCTTTGCCGGGCCTCTCGCCCTGGGATCTCAACACCATGGAGAACCGAGTGGCCGCGCTGGTGGCGCCTGCTCAAAACGCTTCGGAGTTTTTGGGCGAACAAATTTCCTTGGCACCCGGCACCCATGTGTCCAAGAACGTGGCCAAGGTCATCAGCGCTTTTGAGGTGGCCATGCTCGATTTGCAAGGTCAACTGGCTGGCGCCCCGATCGTGGATTTGCTGGGCGGCGCTGCGCGAGACACCGTGCCATTCAGCGCCTACTTGTTTTTCAAATACGCCGAGCACATTGACAAGCCTTACAGCGCTGATGCCTATGGCGAAGGCCTGAGTCCCGAACAAATGGTGTCGCAGGCACGCACCATGATTGACCAATATGGCTTCAAGAGCATCAAGCTCAAAGCGGGCACCTTGCCGCCTGAGCAGGAGGTGGCGGCGCTGCTGGCACTGGCCCAAGCTTTTCCGGGGGCACCCCTGCGCATCGACCCCAATGCCAACTGGACCGTGGCCACCAGCCTCAAGCTGGTCGAGCAGCTGCGCGGCGTGCTGGAGTATTACGAAGACCCTGCGCCTGGGCTGGACGGCATGACCGCGATTGCCCAGCAATGTGACGTGCCCTTGGCCACCAACATGGTGGTGACGGACTACAAAGAGTTTGCTGAGAACGTGCGCTTGGGCTGCCCAGTGCGCATCGTGCTGTCTGACCACCACTATTGGGGTGGCCTGCGCACCACGCAGCAGCTCTCGCGCCTTTGCCAGACCTTTGACATGGGCCTGTCCATGCACTCCAACTCACACTTGGGCATCAGCCTGACGGCGATGACACATCTGGCCGCTTCGGTGCCGCATTTGGCCTACGCCTGTGACACGCATTACCCCTGGCAAGACGACGAGGTGGTTCAGGGTGGTCGCCTGAAGTTTGAAAACGGCAGCCTGCACGTGCCGCGCACACCGGGCTTGGGCGTCACCATCGACCCAGAAGCGCTGGCCCGCTTGCACAACAACTACGTGCATTGCGGCATCCGCAACCGCGATGACTTGGGACAAATGCGCAAATACGACCCCAGTTTCACGGGCAAACAGCCTCGCTTTTGAGCCCTTTGATTGACATGAACACACCCATTCGCCCTCTGGCCATCCGCATGCACCCGGATGACAACGTGGCCATCATTGCCAACGATGGCGGCTTGCCTGCTGGCACGGTCATGCCCGAAGGTCCTGCAACCGGTCTGGTGTTGCGTGACAAAGTCCCGCAAGGCCACAAGGTGGCTTTGACCGACATCGCTGCGGGTCAGGACGTGCTCCGCTACAACGTGCCCGTAGGTTATGCCCGTGAGGCCATCGCAGCGGGTCGTTGGGTGCATGAGCGTTTGCTCGACATTCCGGCTGCACGCGAGCTGCAAGGTCTGCCCATGGCCACCCAGCCAGCACCGGCCTGGGCACCGCTCGAGGGCCATACCTTTGAAGGCTATGTGAATGCCGATGGCTCGGTCGGCACGCGCAATCTGCTGGCCATCACCACTACGGTGCAATGCGTGGCGGGTGTGGTCAAGATTGCGGTGGAACGCATTGAGCGCGAGTTGCTTCCGCTTTACCCGAATGTGGACGGCGTGGTGGGTCTGGAGCACAGTTACGGCTGTGGTGTGGCCATTGACGCGCCAGGCGCTGAGATCCCTATCCGCACCCTGCGCAACATCAGCCTGAACCCTAATTTTGGCGGCGAGGTCATGGTGGTCAGCTTGGGTTGCGAAAAGTTGCAGCCCTCGCGCCTCTTGCCACCCGGCAGCTTCCCGATCCACGATAGCCGTGACAAGGAGCAAGGCCCCGACTTGGTGTGCCTGCAAGACGATGAGCACGTCGGCTTCATGTCCATGATCGACAACATCGTGCAACGTGCCAAACCCCACTTGGAACGCTTGAATGCTCGCAAGCGCCAGACTGTGCCCGCGAGTGCGCTGGTGGTAGGGGTTCAGTGTGGTGGCAGCGACGCGTTTTCTGGCGTGACCGCCAACCCGGCGGTGGGCTATATGGCCGACCTGATCGTGCGCTCGGGCGGTACGGTGATGTTTTCAGAAAACACCGAAGTGCGTGATGCGGTGGAGCAGCTCACCAGCCGCTCAGCTACACAAGCAGTGGCCGAAGATGTGGTGCGTGAACTCGGTTGGTACGACCAATACCTCGACCGTGGTCGCGTGGACCGCACCGCCAACACCACGCCGGGCAACAAGGCGGGCGGTTTGTCCAACATCGCCGAAAAAGCCATGGGCTCGATCATCAAGAGTGGCAGCGGCGCCATTGCGAGCGTCCTCGCGCCCGGCGACAAGCTCAAGCCAGATCAAAAAGGCCTGGTGTTCGCGGCCACGCCTGCCAGCGATTTCATCTGCGGCACTTTGCAACTTGCCGCTGGCATGAATGTGCATGTGTTCACCACCGGCCGCGGCACCCCCTATGGCCTGCAAGCCTGCCCAGTGGTCAAGGTGGCGACCCGCAGTGACTTGGCACGCCGCTGGCACGACCTGATGGATTTCAACGCGGGTCAGATCGCCGATGGCGAGATGACGATTGAAGACGCTGGCTGGGCGCTGTTTCGCATGCTGCTCGAAACCGCCAGCGGCAAAAGAACCTGGGCCGAGCACTGGAAGCTGCATAACGCGCTGGTGCTTTTTAACCCGGCTCCGATCACCTGAGACCTCATATTTCATTTTTCTTTTTCATACGACATCAACAGGAGACACATATGATGAATAAACGCCAACTTCTTACCGTGATCAGCCTCGCTGGTCTGGCCATGCTCAGCCAGGGCAAAGCCTTAGCCCAAGCGGATTACCCGAATAAACCGATCAAACTGATAGTGGCCTTTCCACCCGGCGGCACCAGCGATGTCATGGGCCGCTTGATGTCTGAAGAACTGACCAAAGTCCTGAAACAGCCGGTGGTTGTCGAGAACATCGGTGGCGCCGGGGGCATTGTCGGCACCGATCGCGCCGTCAAGATGCCTGCAGATGGTTACACCATCATCCAGACCGGCGTGGGCCAGAACGCTGTGGCGCATGGCCTGGACCCCAACATCAAGTACAACTCGGTAACCGATTTCATTCACCTCACGCAAGTGCACTCGGGCCCTAACGTGCTGCTGGTTCATCCTTCATTACCGTTCAAGACGGTGAAAGAGTTGGTGGACCATGCCAAGAAGAACCCCGGGAAACTCGATTACGGCTACACCCATGCTGCCTCTGGACACATGGCGATGGAATTGTTCAAGCAGACCGCTGGCATTTTCCTGACGGGCATTCCCTACCGTGGCGGCGGTCCCATGCTCAACGACTTGCTGGCCGGTACCGTTCCCATGGTCTTTTTGAACCAGGATGTGGCGCTGCCGCATGTCAAAGCCGGAAAGCTGCGGGCACTGGCCGTGACCAGCAAAGAGCGCAATGCGCTTTACCCTGATGTACCGACCGTGGCCGAATCTGGCTACAAGGGTTTTGAAGCGCTGTCCTGGTCGGGCTTGTCAGTGGCTAAGGGCACACCCCAGCCCATCGTGGACAAGCTTGAGGCGGCCATGGCGCAAGCCATGCAGTCAGCCAATTTCAAGCAACGACTGACTTCGACAGGCTTTGTGATCCCGTCCCAGGGTAGCAAGCCCTACACCGAGTTCGTCAAATCCGAATTGGACCAGTGGACCCGTGTGATCAAGACCGCCGGCATCAAGCCCCAGTAAGAAAGTCCAACCATGTCCGATGCCATCTCTTGGGTCCGTGTCTCTGCCTGCACCTTGCCTTTGGCCACGCCGATCAGCGACGCCAAGGTGTTGACCGGTCGGCAAAAGCCGATGACTGAAATCGCCATCCTGTTTGTCGAGATCAAAACCAAGGATGGCGCTGAGGGTGTGGGTTTCAGTTACTCCAAACGCGCCGGAGGCCCCGGCCAGTTTGCCCATGCCAAAGAAATCGCCCCAGTCTTGTTGGGGGAAGACCCGAACGACATCGCCAAGCTCTGGGACAAGCTCTGCTGGGCGGGAGCTTCGGTAGGCCGAAGCGGCCTTTCAGTGCAGGCCATCGGGGCTTTTGATGTGGCGCTGTGGGACCTGAAAGCTAAACGCGCAGGCTTGTCTTTGGCCAAGCTGCTTGGGACTCACCGCGACAGCGTGCGCTGTTACAACACCTCAGGCGGTTTTTTGCATACACCACTCGATCAGCTCTTGGTCAACGCTTCGGCCTCGGTGGCCAAGGGCATTGGCGGTATCAAGCTCAAAGTGGGTCAGCCCGACTGTGACAAAGACATCGAGCGCGTGAGCGCAGTGCGACAGCATCTGGGTGATCGTTTTCCGATCATGGTGGACGCCAACCAACAATGGGACCGCCCCACCGCGCAGCGCATGTGCCGCCGCTTGGAGCCGATGAACCTGATCTGGATCGAAGAGCCTTTGGACGCCTATGACCATGAAGGCCATGCCGCGCTGGCTGTGCAGTTTGATACCCCGATTGCCACGGGTGAGATGCTGACCAGCGTTCAAGAGCACTGGGACTTGATTCGCCACCGCGCCGCCGATTTCCTGATGCCCGACGGCCCTCGTGTGGGCGGCATCACCCCTTTCCTCAAGATTGCGCAGCTGGCTGAACACGCTGGCGTTATGCTGGCTCCGCACTTTGCGATGGAGCTGCACGTACATTTGGCTGCAGCCTACAAAACCGAGCCTTGGGTGGAGCACTTTGAATGGTTGGAGCCCTTGTTCAATGAACGGATCCAAATCAAAGATGGCCGAATGCTTGTGCCAACGTTGCCGGGCCTTGGTGTATCGATAAGCGAGCAAGCTCGTGAGTGGACGACCTACAAGTTCGAAGTAGCCGTTTGATTTTTATGAAGCAAATTAGGGGTAAACGCGATTCGCGTCAAATTACATTACATCCATAATTTAATTTGAATGCATTGCAGACTTTGACAGTCCCCATGAAACCCAATTTGCACCAGGTCAAGAGTGAACTCACGCATGAGCGTTTGCTCAATTCAGCCTTAAGCCTGATGCAAGAAAAAGGAGCGGGTCGGCTTTCTATTCAGGCGGTTGCCCAAGCCGCTGGCATGACCACAGGCGCGGTGCAGCACCACTTCCCCTCCAAAGCGGCCTTGATGATGCAAGTGCTCAGCCGTCTGATCGACTCACTCGAAAGTGACACCGATTTTTGGCCCTCACCCCGATGGGGCTTGCGACGCCGGTCAGAGCATTTTGTGCAGCAAGCCTGGGCGCAGCTTTACAGCCAGCCGCGTTTTGCAAGCGCTTGGGCGGCTTACTTGGCTGCGGTTGACGATGCCGTCATGACCGCACACATCATCGAGCAGCGCTCCCTTATTCAACAGCGGCTGCGCGTGCAATTCATGGCGTCATTCCCCGAGATCGCCATCCATCCCCAAGCTGACGCACACATGCAGTTTGTTTTGACCACATTGCGAGGCCTCGGCCTAGTCCGGCCGTTCGCGTCCGCTGCCACCATCGATTCGCAATTGACCATCTTGCCCAAGTTCATCCAATCCATCCCCACAAACCCCCAGGAGACACCATGAGAAATTTTTCCCTGCCCCAAGCCGCCTTGCTGGCAGCTGCCTTGACCATGAGCTTGGCCAGCCAAGCTCAAACAGCCCTGCAGGTGGTCGCTCAGCAGCCACCCGGCAGCGGCTCTGACGCTATGACCCGGGCCTGGGCAGAGTGCACCTCGCGTCAGACAGGACAGCCCTCTGTCGTGCAGAACAAGCCCGGCGCCAACGGCATCCTGGCCATCAACTACCTGAAAGGCCAGCCCGCCGACGGGCAAAACGTGATGACGATCGGCATGTCGCAAATGACCATCACGCCTTTTGTGCACAAGCAAATGCCCTACGACCCGATCAAGGACTTTGATGGTGTCGCGGTCATTGGCACCTCGCCACTGGTGCTGGTGGTTCCGGCGGGTTCGGGGGTGACCAAACTGGCCGATCTGGGCAAAGTGTCTGCGTCTCAAGCGGGTGGCTTGAACTTTGGCAGCCCAGGCAAAGGCAGTCCTGCTCACCTGCTGACCACGGCCTTGGCCGAATCCATGAAATGGCCCGCCACCCATGTGCCTTTTGTGGGTGAAGCGGCCGGCCTGACCGCCTTGATGGGCCAACAAATTCAGGCCATGACGCTGGTGATTGGCACAGCTGCAGCGCAAGTTAAGGCGGGCAAACTGACTCCCCTGGCTGTCTTTGCGGCCGAGCGCTCCAGCCTCATGCCCGATGTGCCGACCATCAGCGAAGCCGGTGGCCCCCAGGCGCTGGCCCGCCCAGCCTGGATTGCCATCGTGGCCAAAAAAGGCACACCACTTGATGTGGTGGCCAAACTCAATGAGGCCACCAACAAGTGCCGCAACGACAGCGCTTACATCACGCGAATGAACGCCATGAATGTGACCCTGACCACCAGCAAACCCACAGACGTGGCGCTCTGGGCCGAGCGCGACATCGCGGTTTGGAAACCCTTGATCGACAAACTGGGTCTGGCCAGTGAGTAATCTAGCCCACGGTCTGCGCCTGCAACTGCCCACGGGCTGGATCGAAGGCGTCAGCAGCGCTGCTGCGGGGGACACCGGATCGCCCGCTTTGCGCATTTTCAAGGGCATCCCCTATGCGGCAGCCCCCTTAGGTGAGCGTCGTTGGCAAGCACCACAACCGGTCTCTCCATGGGTGGGAGTTTGCCCATGCGATCGTTTTGGCCCCGTGGCAGCACAAGCCGGTTTGCCTGGCAGTGCTGACCACGCAGGCGATCTGGACTGCCTGAGTCTGAATGTGTGGTGCCCGCCCGCAGGTGATGGTCCTTGGCCGGTGATGGTCTGGATTCCCGGTGGTGGTTTCATGCGCGGTGGCGCATCCGACGCCTTGTACGACGGCAGCGCCATGGCCCGACAGGGCATTGTTTTTGTGTCGATCAACTACCGCATTGGCGTGGATGGCTTCATGCACTTTGACGATGCTGCGCCTAACCGGGGGCTGCAAGACCAACTGGCGGCGCTGCGCTGGGTACAAGAGCACATTGGCTTGTTTGGCGGCGATCCGAGCCGCGTGACCGTGGCGGGTGTGTCGGCAGGCGCCGGTGCCATCACCCACCTGATGGGCTTGTCCGGCAGTGAGACCTTGTTCGAGCGCGTCATTTTGCAAAGCCCCAGCATGCAAAGCCACAGCCTGGACGACGCACAGCGCATCCGCCATGCATTGGCCGGGGTGCTGGAAGTTGCACCCACGCGCCAAGCACTCGCTGAGGTGCCGCTGGCCTCGCTGACCCGGGCATTGGCTTCGTTTATGGGCAATGAGGACCTCAAAAAACAATGGGGACTGCGCCCCAGAAATTACTTTCCAGTGCGCCCAGTGGTCGATGGCCAGCTGGTTGAGATGGAGCCCTTGCCAGCGATTGAAAAGCGCCTGCATTCGGGCGGTGGCAAGCGTGCGGTGTTGCTGGGCTCCAATGCCGAAGAAATGCGTTTCTACCTGGTCCCCAACGGCGAAATTGATCGGATTGATGAGGCCAGGGTCCGGACCTTTGCAGAGGACATCGGTTGGTCCGCCCAAACCTTGGCCCAGACGCTGGACGGCTACCGCGCCGAGAGCCCACAAATGAGCATGGGCGATGCCCTGAGCCGCATCCAGACCGATTATTTTTACGGCAAGCCCACCTTGGCCTTGGAGCAACTGCTGCACCAGGCCCATTGCCCCACGTATCTTTACCGGTTTGAATGGCTATCGCCTCTGTATGGCAGAAGCTTGGGCGCAGCCCATGCCATGGAAATCCCATTTGTCTTGGGTAATACTCATTCAAGCCGGGCTCAGGAGTTCATTGGAGTTTTGGCGCCCCCCGATTTGGCCAGTGACATGCACACACGCTGGGCCAGATTTGTGAGGGGTGACGCCATGCCCGACTGGGCTGGCGCGGGGCAGCGATTGCGTGTATTCAAAAGCTGAAATAAATGGGGACGACTGAGTATGAGTCACCACTAATGAGGAGAGGCCCCTAAGTGATGACGGACCACGACCGGCCGCTTTCGCTGTATTGCAGTCATCCCCCAATCTGATCTCATGAGTTCGAGGGGGAGAGTCACACTGCGTTATGAAAAGTGTCTAGGAATTTGGGGGAATGCCATTATTTAAAATCAATAGGTTACAAGAATCCTACAGAGATGCGAAAGCAAATGCGGTATCAACAAATGAGTGATTTGAATTAATCAAATTGAAACGTTGATAAAGGCTAAAAATTTCAATTAACTTGGAATATTCTGATTTTCACAGCATTTCTAGACGGCTTTTGAGACTCTAGGTTACCGACAAAGATGCGTTTATTGAGCCAGTCGTATTGGCCTTCTGGCGCACGAAATTTAACAACTGAGCACGCATAGCGTTGATCTGAACTTGGCATATGAACAATCACCTGATTGTGGACCGTAATGACGGTGCCATCGTGGGTTTGTATTTCATACAGCGCATCCAATTCTTTGACGCCATCAGGCCGTAGTAATTGCCTGTCAGCGCCCCCGGGAAGCACTTTGCCTTTTAAGCGAGGGCCATCAAATTCTCCACCCAAGATGTTCACAATGAAACGCTGACCCATAGGGCTTTGTCCCAAACTATTTGTATCGGCAATATCAACAATGGCTTCATATACAAATTCACAGCTTGGCGTATCGCTCATCATTCATCCTTCAATATTTACATCACGTTAGGTATCGATCGTGGTTGCTACTTTTTTGCCCAAAAAAGTCAGTACCGACTTGTTAAAGAAGTCAGCTTGCTCTCGGGAAACACCATGACCGGCATTTGCAACGCGTACGGCTTTTGCATTAGGCATGGCAGCAACCAAGTTGTCAAAGATGACCTTGTGGACAGGCTGCGTATTTAGCCCAGAAAATAACATGATGGGCATAGGCAATGCACTTAGTCGATCTGGTCTCAGGAGAGGAAACTCATCGGTCGACAAGGCAATCATTTTCATAGCCTGTAAATTTTGCAAACGCCTTTCCATGGCAACACCCGAAACAACTTGCGAGCTTGCACCGTTGATGCCTCCCGTCATAATTTGGGCTGCAAGCAGATCATCGCCTGATTTAAAAGCGCGGTTAGCAGGTTCAATTGTTGTGGTGCGAAAGTTCTCTGCAATATTGCGTCCTTCTTCCGTGAAATAAGCGTACTTCATCATGGGTGGTTCAATAGCCACAACTGTATGAATGCGATTCGGAGACTTCAGAGCCATTGCCAAGGCTGTGAAACCACCGTATGAACTTCCTACCAAAATAGCACGATCAATTTTCAACAAATCAAGCAAGTGCTTGAGATCTTCGGCCTCATCAATGGCGGAATGATGCGGCGATGCTTGATGGTTTTTATTGGGAAAACTGAACCTTCGGCTGTAGGAAATGCAATCAAAATGTTCGGTAAACGCCCTCCACTGTGGCTCCCAAGACCGCCAATCGCCCATTGCACCATGAATAAAAATAAGAGACTGGCCTTTACCCTGTCTAACACCATGTAACTCAATGTTGTTAGGCAGCATCCATTTTTCTACAGACAAAGATTCAAAGATCACTTTCAACTTTCAGACTTGATGTTGTTGTCTTTGATCAGTTTGCCCAGTCGCGCGTGCTCTGATTTGACAAATTCCACCAAGTTAGCACGAACGCTATAACGCTCTGGCGCGCTCATGGCCAGATCATTTAGTTTTTGTGCAATGGCAGGTGTATTTTTAACCCTCATCCACGCAGCAGACAATTGTTCTACAACAGCAGGCGGGGTCGCTGCAGGTGCAAACACAATGATCCAGCCTAAATACTCAAAATCTTTAACACCCATTTCAAGGACGGTGGCTGTGTCGGGTAAAGAGCTCACACGCTCCTTGGTGGTAACTGCTAACAAACGCAGTTTGCCCGACTTCACATGCGCCATGGCAACGTTGGGTGCGGTAAACATGACTTGTATTTGACCAGCCAACAAATCAATCACAGCTTGACCGTCTCCTTTATAGGGGACGTGCGTCATTTGGATACCTGTCAAACCGTTGAAATACTCAGTACATAAGTGACCCGACGAACCGTTACCGCCGGAACCATACGTCAGCTGATTAGTATTTGACTTTGCCAAGGCTATCAATTCTTTGACATTATTGGCTTTAACAGAAGGATGAACCACCAACACAAAAGCACCCGCCCCAAGCATTGAAATTGGTACCAATTCGCGCATCGGGTCGTATGTGATTTTTGAGAACATGTGCGGCATGACCACAATGGATGCCGGGCCCGAGATCAAGAGTTGATGACCATCTGATATGCCCTTGACCACTTGATCCGCAGCAGGCATACCACTTGCACCCGGTTTGTTCTCGACGATAAAGTTTTGTCCCAGACCTGGCCCAACAGCATCTGCAAACACGCGCGCTAAAAAATCAGAAGGTCCACCAGGTGGCGAACCCACTACCAATTTAACGGCTTTTTGAGGATACGCTTGCGCCCAGGCTGCACCAGCACTCCAAGTACTTGCAATGCCTACAGCTAACGCGGAAGTTAGCTTTCTTCTTGTCAAATTCATAGCAGTCTCCAATTGTTTTAGCCATTATGAATTGCTATTTTCTAAAGTAGAAATAGAATCAAGGCCTTAGGTATAAGCAAAAGTGATATGTCTATTTCAGCAAAAGTTTTACTTAACCGCTTGATGTCAAAGGCCAGGTTTCGGCATTTCGAGATACTGGTGCGACTAAACGAGCTGGGCAGCGTCAAGCGCACTGCCGAATCAATTGGCATGACACAGCCCGGCGTGACACAGCTCCTTGCCGACCTTGAAGATCTTTTAGAAGTCACGCTGTTTCACCGTCACGCCAGAGGTGTATTTCCCACAAAAGCATGTCAAGATTTGTTGCCAATGGCGAGGCAATGTTTGTTGGGTTTGAGCTCTAGCGCAGAAGCCATTGCCGATCGATCAACCCGCGGTCAAGGCGTGGTGCGGATCAAAGCGTCAACTGCCGGAATCAACGGGCTTCTAGTAGAAGCCATACCATTATTGAATGAAAAATTTCCTGGTATTCAACTGCACATTCATGAAGCAGAAGTGAACGATCAGTTTGCCGCCATCAGCAAGGGGGAAATTGAATTAGGGATTTGTCGTCAACCTGTACAGACCCCTTCTGGCTGGCACTTTGAAGCTCTTTTATCAGATGAATTTGTGGTGGTTTGCAACCCTTCACACAGACTGGCCAAAAAAACCAAAGTGACTTGGCAGGATTTAAGCAAAGAAACTTGGGTGCTTTCCCCCATTGGTTCTGCAGCTCGCGATAAGTTTGAGGAGCTGTGCATTCAATACGAGTTCACCCCACTGACGTGTCACGTCATTACCCGCGTATCATCAATGAGCTGGGCCATGATGCAAAAAAGATCTTTGGTCACTTTGGTACCAGGCAGCGTTTTTCAACAACTTAAGAACGCGCATCAATTAACGACTGTTAAATTGAAAGACAAGCTACCGTTTGATCCTCTGGGGCTCCTGTTACCTGAAAAAGATGTGTCAATGGCGACACATTCAGTCGCTACCTTTTTGCGCCATTATTGTCAACAAAAGTAAAACAACTCATGCAAATATTTTTAGTTAAAGTTCAATGAACGTCGGCTCGCATCCTCGGGTTTTTACCATGTTCAATGAATTCATAATATTCATATGATGTACCAAACGGTACACAAACTTTGAAGCCGTTGAGTTATCGCTAATTTTCCACATCATTTTTTGGAGACCTCAATGAGCATTCACCTTCAACGCCGCCAACTGATGACACAAGCTGCAGCTCTAAGCGCTGCAGCTTTTGCTGGCAACTCATGGGCGCAAAACAAAATTACATTGACCTATTCCGATATCGTGCCTGAAAACGACTCGCGTACGGCCATGCTACGCAGTGCATTCAGCACGCTGGGCGCAGACATTGATTTCAAATCACACCATGGTGGAAGTTTGTACAAACAAGGTACCGAGCCTGTCGCAATTCAACGCGGCAACCTCGATATGGCCAACATTGCCTCTGGTGACGTACAAAACCAAGTGCCTCAATTGAGCTTGCTGATGGTGCCTTACCTGATTCGTGATGTGGCTCATCTGCGCAAAATGTGGGCAAGCGATGTAGGCGCCGAATTGAACAAACTTCTAGACGAAAAAATGGGCTTGCGCATTTTGGCTAACCCCTACATCGGCACACGCCATTTAGGCCTGCGCACCACTAAGAAAATCATGAAGCCTGCCGATTTAGCGGGCATTAAGCTTCGCATGCCACCCGGTGAAGTTTGGCAATTTGTGGGAACAGCCATGGGAGCCAACCCTACTCCTCTGCCTTTCCCTGAGGTTTATACCGCCTTGCAAACTGGCGCCATCGATGCGCAAGACAATGCTCTGCCTGCCGTTAAAAACATGAAGTTCTACGAAGTTTCAAAGCAAATTTCTTTGACGGGTCACCTGGTTGCAGCCAATCACTTTGTGATCAGTTCCAAAAAATGGGCCGCCATGAGCTCTGATCAACAGCGGCGCGTACAAGCTGCAGCAAACAAAGTAGAAGAAGACATTACCAACATGGCCCTGAAAGAAGAGGCTGAATTGGTAGCCTTCTTTAAGAAAGAAGGCTTAGACGTTTACACACCTGACTTACCCGCTTTCCGCAGTCAAGTGCTTGCGCAGTATGCCAAGTCTAAATATGCGGCAGGCTGGGTGCCAGGCATGATGGAACGCATCAATAAGCTGTAATTCGATCTAGCCAGAATGAACTCAATGATGCGAATGTTACGACGATTTGCCGAGGGTGTCATGGTGGCCTTGATGGCCATCATGTTCACTGCTTTCATTGCTCAGGTGGTATTCAGGTACGTGCTCAATTTGCCTTTGGCATGGTCGGATGAAATTTGCAATTTCATCTGGCTGTGGGGCATTTTATGGGGTGCTTCATTTGTGATGAAAAATCACGAAGACATACGCTTTGACATGCTCTATAACCTGATGCCCCGACCGCTCAAAAGAAGTCTCACCACGCTTTCTAGCGTTGCGATTGTGCTCTTGTTGTTGGCCAGTCTTCCCGCAACATGGTCGTTCATTGACTTCATGAAAGTTGAAAAATCTGCTGCGCTTGGCATTCCCATGAATTGGGTCTTTGGGCTCTATCTTGTATTTATTCTTGCCATGTGCATTCGTCATTTAGACATTGCTTTCAACGCACTGCGCAATCGTCTTACCGAAGACGAGCACAGCCTAATCGATCAAGATCTTTTAAATTCAGGAAACAAGTCATGAGCGCTTTTTTAGGGCTCAGCCCATTTACTTGGTGCGTCTTGGCTATTTTGGGGTTTAGCTTCTTTGGGCTGCCCATCGGCTTGTCCATGTTGGGTGCTTCTGTTTTTTATCTTCTGATTTCAGGACAAGACGTAGGCATTGCCGCTGAACAAATCCTCAATGGTCTTACCAACTCGTATACCTTACTGGCCATTCCCTTGTTCATCTTGGCCAGTGAACTCATGAACCTCGGGTCCTTGAGTGACAAATTATTGTCTTGGTGCAACGCGTTGGTAGGTCGTTTCAGAGGCGGTATGGGTCACGTTAACGTGGTGTCGTCTCTCATTTTTTCAGGCATGTCAGGATCGGCCGTTGCTGATGTTGTGGGCGTAGGCAAGCTCACTATGGACATGATGACCAAAGATGGCCGTTACACAAAAGCTTATGCTGGCGCCATCACAGCAGCTACAGCGGTTATCGGCCCCATCATTCCACCCTCTATCCCTTTGGTCCTGTACGCATTAATTTCTGACACATCCATAGGCTATTTGTTTGCAGCTGGCGTGGTGCCAGGTTTGGTCATGACAGTGGTCATGATGGGCCTCAACGCATATTTGGCACACAAACGAAATTTTCCTGTTGAGCCCGCAATACCAATGCGCGAATTTTTGCCACTTACGGTCAAGGCTATGCCAGCGCTCATGATGCCTGTTGTGTTGTTGGGCGGAATCTACAGTGGCATCATGACGCCCACAGAGGCTGCTGCTGTCGCTGCGCTTTACACCTTGGTTATATCAGTGGTGCTGTATCGCTCCGTGACACCATCTGGCATGTACAACTCATTGCTCAACAGTGGTCGTCAAATGACCACCATTGGCCTTCTGATTGCCGGAGCAATGGTTTTTAATTACGTGGTAGCCAAGGAAGAGATTCCGAAAGATGTACAAACTTGGTTAGCGGGTTTTCAGCTCAGCAAAGATGGTTTCTTGTTATTGGTCAACATCACTTTGCTAATTTTGGGTTGCTTGTTAGAGGGTGGCACAATTTTGCTGGTCATCGTGCCTATTTTTATCCCTGCGGCGCAAGCCTTGGGCATTGACATGGTTCACTTTGGCTTGGTGGTTACTATCAATCTCATGATTGGCCTTATCACGCCACCCTATGGGCTGCTGCTCTTCATTGTTGCCAGTATGTCAAAACAACCTCTAGGGCCATTGATCAAGGAAACACTTCCTTGGGTTTTTGTACTTGTTGCCGCGCTGATGGTCATGACCTATGTGCCTGAAACCGTTTTATGGCTTCCCAAACTGCTGGGCTACAAGGGCTAATAGCTCGCATTTATTGAACTCCCATGACAAACAGTCTGCCCCACCCTGCACCTCTTGATCCTGTGTTGGCAAGTATCGGCCAACGCTGGCGAGATGCTCAAATTCCTGACATCTATGAAGGCTGCCTAGAACCGCACGGAGGCCCGGTCAGTAGAGAACGTGCCCGAAATGTTCGCGGATTTTTCTACCCTAAACCCGATCTCCCAAAAGGCCTCATTGAAAAGCGCACCATTGATGGAAGAGCCTACGGCGTTAAGTACAACATTCCTGTTCAGATCATTTGGCCTCACGATACGCCCAGCCTCAAAAAACCTCTCAACACCTTGGTCTACTTTCATGGCGGCGGCTTTGTCGTGGGTGATCTGGAATCTCACGAAGCACACGCTGTCAGGCTTGCCAACGAATCAGAGTGCATCGTTGTCAACGTCGACTATAGGTTAGCGCCTGAGCATCGATTCCCTGCAGCATACGATGACTGTTTAGCCGTCACCCGATGGGCGTACCAAAACATTGATCAATTAGGACGGCAACCCAAGAGATTTGCCATCGGTGGCGACAGTGCTGGCGGTAACTTGGCAGCAGCTGTTGCCATTGCCTGCCGTGACTTAGGCATTCAGCTCGCAGCTCAATTGCTGCTATACCCAGCTACTGATTTGCTACGCTTAAAAGGCATGCCCGAGAAAGCCTATTTGGGCGAAGAGAATCTTGAACTACTTGGCCTAGATCCGCGCGCCTCGCCTAAGTACGCCAAGACACATGTAGGCTTGGCGCCTACTATTTTGGGGGTAGGACCTCATGACTTTCTTTATGCAGACAACATGGCTTATGCGTCTATTTTGAGAGACGCCCAAGTGCCTTTGACACTGAGAGAGTTCCCTACACTTAACCATGGTTTTTTCAGCTACACAAGCATCTCAGCAGATAGTTTGGCTGCGGCACGATTGATGTGCGCCGATTTAAAATCGCACTTTGATCTTGCAGACAAAGCATGAAAGACTCTCCAAGCGCCACCCAAACCATCAGCGAGTCAGGCGACAACATAGACGCATCTGACGTCGTCATTTCAGACATTTTAAAAGTGGCCACTCGTGAATTTGCTGCGCATGGATTGGCGGGTGCTAGGATTGAAAAAATTCAGCAACAAACGCGCACCAGTAAGCGCATGATCTACTACCACTTTGGCTCCAAAGAAGGTTTATACCGCGCAGTGATTGAGCGAGCTTTTGAAATTGCACGCGAAGTGGACAAGGATTTCGATCCCCAAAAGGGGACGCCAGAGCAAGCGCTAAAGCAAATTGCCAACAATGCATTTGAAGCGTTTACCCAAAATCCATCGTTTGTTCGACTTCTGACTTTTGAAAACTTAGCGGGTGCGCCCTACATTCGTCAGTCACAGCACGCTTCGCGGCTGAATCGAATGGCCATGGCTGATTTAGAAAGTGTCCTAAAAAGAGGCCATGCCGATGGCAGCATTCGCAAAGATGTTAAACCTCTAGATGTCTACATCAACATGGTGGGACTTTGTTACTACCATGTGGCTCACTATGCTGGTTATTTGGCGGCAGGATTCCAGTCCAAGGAGAGTAGCCGAATTCAAAGCGACGCCTTTCACAAGCAAAGAAAACGTTCCATTCAAGATGCGTGTTGGCGTTATGTCAAAGCTGATATGTAAAAAATACAGACTTATTGGTTCCACTCAACTTTTGTTGTATCTCTGCAAACTCTTTGGTATTCCCACAAATTAGTAGACAAAAAATGATGTCAAAACTGAAGAGGAGCCATTCAAATTGACCGAACGAAATATGCCGCCGAGTTCAAGTTCGATGCGGTCAAGCAAGTTATCGGTAAAGGTCACGCCGTGGTCGATGTGGCCAAGCGGCTTGGAATTCGCGAAGGGGTTCTGTACGTAAGCGTCCGGCCATCCCATCTGGCAAGTCGGTCCCAGATCTAAGAGCATCGTGTCCACGTAACAGATCGTGGACACATGTACTCCAACAACCAACT
>NZ_JAFEIF010000024.1 GCF_017848645.1 Limnohabitans sp.
GGGCGGCCCCATCGATGCGCGCAAGTCGCCCACCTCGGTGAACAACCTGGCCACCAACAAGAGCTTCGAGTGGTTCGAAAACAACGTGATCTACCGCGTACCGCCCACCTTCCCAGGCGCAGGCCGCCGCGTGTACCCGGGCTTCTTGCAGTACACCGGCTTTGTGGCCATGAACCCCGACCGCCACGCCACCAGCCACTACGACTATTTCAAGGACCTGATCAAGGGTGACGACGCCAGCGCCGAAGCCCACCGCAAGTTCTATGACGAGTACAACGCGGTGCTCGACATGGACGCCGACTACTACCTGGAAACCATCGCCACCGTCTTCCAGGACTTCAAGCTGGTCAACGGCACCTGGGACGTCAAGGGTGTGGACGGCAAGATCGAGCGCGTGCGCCCGCAAGACATCAAGGGCACGGCTCTGATGACCGTGGAAGGCGAGCTGGACGACATCTCCGGCTCCGGCCAGACCCGTGCAGCGCAAGACCTGTGCAGTGGTGTGCCCGCCAGCGAGCGTCAGCACCTCGAAGTCCAAGGCGCGGGCCACTACGGCATCTTCAGCGGCCGCCGCTGGCGCGACATTGTCTACCCGCAACTGGTCAAGTTCATCCTGAACCACGCCCCCCAAGCCAAGGCCCCAGCGGCCGCGGCCAAGCCCAGTGTGGCGGCTGCAGTTCAACCCGTGGCCAAGTCGGCAGCTGTGGCTGCCCCTGTGGCCGTCAGCCCAGCAGCAAAGCCTGCAACCCAAGCGCCTGTGAAAACGGCTGCCAAAACACCTGTGGCAACGTCCGTGAAAACAGCCGCCAAAGCCAGTGCCCAGCCTGCTGTGAAAGCCACTGTGGCCAAACCCAGCGCCAAACCCGCTGCCAAAACTCCAAGCAAAGCGGTGGCCAAGAGCGCGGCCAAAGCCGTGCCCAACACGGCCGTTAAAACCACTTGGGTGGATGCCAAGAAAAAGGCCTGAGGTCCATGCCCGCCTTGAGCAGCCAAGCGCCTGAGACCCAGGCGCTTTTTCTTGCCCTGAACAATGCCCTGCCCCAAACGCAGTGCACGCGTTGCGGCTATCCGGACTGCGCCAGCTACGCCCAAGCCATGGCCGAGGGGCAAGCGCCCATCAACCAATGCCCACCGGGCGGGCAAACGGGCATTGAACGGCTGGCTGCCATCTCCGGCCAAGCCGTTTTACCCCTCAACCCGGAACACGGCACCGAAGGCCCACGCCATGTGGCCATCATCGACGAGGCCTGGTGCATTGGCTGCACGTTGTGCATCAAAGCTTGCCCGACCGATGCGATTTTGGGGGCCAACAAACTCATGCACACCGTGATCGAGCCTTGGTGCACGGGCTGCGAGCTGTGCATTCCGGTATGCCCAGTCGATTGCATTGCGCTGGAAAACGTGACGGACACGCGCACAGGCTGGGCCGCTTGGTCCGCGCAAGACGCTCAGACAGCCCTCACACGTTACGCGTCACGTCAAAAACGTCTGGCGCATGAGGCGGCCGCCCACCAAGCCCGGCTGATCACCGAGGCTGAGCACACCTTGGCCGACTTGCCTGCCCACACCAAGGGCACCGACAAGGCCCCCGAAGTGGACCGCAAACGCGCCATCATCGAAGCGGCACTGGCCAAAGCAAAAGCCCGTCAGACCGGAGCCTGACGGGCTTTTGAAGAAGCTTGTCGGGGCTGAAGCCACCGACCTGCAAAGTGCTGCAGGCCGGACCTTCAGGCCCCACACCACTCAATGTGCGTGGGTCGCCAACGCCGCAAAGGCCTTGACCACTTCGGGCGGTGCCTGCACCAACTCGATCAACACGCCCTCACCGCCAATCGGGAACTCGTCGTTCGCCTTGGGGTGCAAAAACGTGATATCAAAGCCGGCAGCGCCCTTGCGAATGCCGCCCGGCGCAAAGCGCACACCTTGGGCCGTTAGCCACTCGACCGCGACTGGCAGATCGTCGATCCACAAGCCGATGTGGTTGAGCGGCGTGGTGTGCACGGCGGGCTTTTTCTCAGGGTCCAGCGGCTGCATCAAATCGACCTCGACCTTGAAGGGGCCGGAGCCGATGGCGCAGATGTCTTCGTCCACGTTTTCGCGTTCGCTTTTGAAGGTGCCGGTCACCTCCAGGCCCAACATGTCGACCCAGAGCTTTTGCAGGCGCAGTTTGTCAGGCCCGCCGATGGCGATTTGCTGGACGCCCAGCACTTTGAAGGGGCGCGTCATTTATTCGAACTCCACAATCATCTGGTCCACAGTGAGCGATTCACCTTTGGCAGCCACCACCTTCTTCACCACACCGTCTTGTGCGGCGAAGAGCACGTTTTCCATCTTCATGGCTTCGATGACGGCCACACGCTCGCCGGCCTGCACCTTCTGGCCTGGTTGCACCGACACGTCCACCAACAAGCCGGGCATGGGCGAGAGCACAAAGCGGCTCAGGTCCGGCGGGGCTTTGAAGGGCATGAGCTTGTGCAGCTCGGCCATGCGCGGTGACATCACCAGCGCCTCGATGCGGGTGCCGTTGTGCTGCACTTGCAGGGCCAGCGGGTTCTTCAAGGTGCCGCGCTCGACTTGCGCTGTGAAGGGCTTGCCGTTGCAAGTGCCTTCGATGCGGATGTCGTTCAGGCGGGACTGGCTCTCAATCGCGTAGGTCTTGCCATCCACGGTGATCTGCGCCACACCAGGTTGACCAATGAACTCGTCAACATGGACTTGCACATAGCGGTTGTTGCCGCCTTGGCCCAATTCGACCACGGCGTAGTCTTGGCCCACCTTGACGTCGTAACCGGGCAGCTGGCCGCTGAGGTTGGCGGCACGCTGGCGTGACTTGCGGCGCACAAAGGCGGCCAGTGCGGCCAGAAAGTCATGGTCGTCATGCGGCACGTCTTCGGCGCGGAAGCCTTTGCTGTACTGCTCGGCAATGAAGCCGGTGTTGAAGTCGCCCGACACAAAACGCGGGTGCGCCAGCAAAGCGGCCTGGAAGGGGATGTTGGAGCTGATGCCACGGATCACAAAACCATTCAAGGCTTCGCGCATTTTGGCGATCGCGTCGTTGCGGTCTTTGCCGTGCACGATCAGCTTGGCGATCATCGAGTCGTAAAACATCGGGATCTCGCCGCCATCTTGCACACCCGTGTCCACGCGCACGCCATACAGGTCGGTGGTGTTGCCCTGGAACATGGTTTGGCGAGGCGTCTGGAAACGCACCAGTCGGCCGGTAGAAGGCAAAAAGTTGCGGAACGGGTCTTCGGCGTTGATGCGGCACTCGATGGACCAGCCGTTGCGCTGCACGTCTTTTTGCTCGATCGGCAATTTCTCGCCAGCGGCCACGCGGATCATCATCTCGACCAAATCGAGCCCGGTGATGGCTTCGGTCACGGGGTGCTCCACCTGCAAGCGGGTGTTCATCTCCAAGAAGTAAAAGCTCTGGTCTTTACCGACCACAAACTCCACCGTACCGGCCGACTGGTATTTCACTGCCTTGGCCAGTTGCACGGCTTGCTCGCCCATGGCTTTGCGGGTGGCGTCAGAGATGAACGGCGAAGGTGCCTCTTCGATCACCTTTTGGTGGCGGCGCTGGATCGAGCACTCGCGCTCGTTCAAATAAATCACATTGCCGTGGCTGTCGCCCAGCACCTGGATTTCGATGTGGCGGGGTTCTTCGACAAACTTTTCGATGAACACGCGGTCATCGCCAAAGCTGTTGCGTGCTTCGTTGCGGCAAGAGGTGAAGCCTTCAAAAGCTTCTTTGTCGTTGAACGCCACACGCAGACCTTTGCCGCCGCCGCCGGCTGACGCCTTGATCATGACCGGGTAGCCAATGCCCTTGGCGATTTCGACCGCTTTTTCAGCGGTCTCAATCGCGTCGTTCACGCCGGGAATGCAGTTCACGCCCGCAGCGCCCGCCAGCTTTTTGGATTCGATTTTGTCGCCCATGGCGGCAATCGAAAAGTGGCGTGGGCCGATGAAGGCAATGCCTTCGTCTTCGCAGCGCTTGGAGAACTCGGCGTTCTCGCTCAGAAAACCATAGCCGGGGTGAATGGCTTGTGCACCCGTGGCTTTGGCGGCGGCGATGATTTTGTCAGCGACCAGGTACGACTCACGCGACGCGGCTGGGCCAATCAACACAGCCTCATCGGCCAGCTGCACATGGCGGGCTTCTTTGTCGGCTTCGGAATAAACGGCCACAGTTTGGATGCCCATCTTGTGGGCGGTGGCGATGACGCGGCAAGCGATTTCGCCGCGGTTGGCAATCAGGATTTTGGTAAACATCTTGTTCTTCTCCTTGGCAATCACAGTGGAATGTTCCCGTGCTTGCGCCAGGGGTTCTCGATCTTTTTGTCCTTGAGCATGACCAGCGAGCGGCAGATGCGCTTGCGGGTTTCGTGCGGCTGGATCACGTCGTCGATGAAGCCGCGTGCGCCTGCCACAAAGGGGTTGGCAAAACGGGCTTTGTATTCGGCTTCTTTGGCGGCCAGCTTTTCGGGGTCGCCCTTGTCTTCACGGAAGATGATTTCCACCGCGCCCTTGGCACCCATGACCGCGATTTCGGCATTGGGCCAGGCAAAATTCACGTCGCCGCGCAGGTGCTTGGAGGCCATCACGTCGTACGCACCGCCATAGGCCTTGCGTGTGATGACGGTGATTTTCGGCACGGTGCATTCGGCGTACGCGTACAGCAGCTTCGCGCCGTGCTTGATGATGCCGCCGAACTCCTGGCTGGTGCCGGGCATGAAACCGGGCACGTCGACGAAAGTGATGACGGGGATGTTGAACGCATCGCAAAAACGCACAAAGCGGGCGGCTTTGATGGAGCTCTTGATGTCCAGACATCCGGCCAGCACCAAAGGCTGGTTGGCCACGATGCCTACCGTCTGGCCTTCCATGCGGGCAAAGCCAATCAGGATATTCTTGGCGTAGTCGGGTTGCAGCTCGAAAAAGTCACCCTCGTCCACGGTCTTGACGATGAGTTCCTTCATGTCATAGGCCTTGTTGGGGTTCTCGGGCACCAAGGTGTCCAGGCTCATGTCCAGGCGGCTCGATGGGTCACCGCTGGGGCGCACAGGCGCTTTTTCGCGGTTATTCAGCGGCAGGTAGTTGTACAGACGGCGCAGCATCAGCAAAGCTTCCACGTCGTTTTCAAACGCCATGTCGGCCACACCGCTCTTGGTGGTGTGGGTCAGCGCGCCACCCAACTCTTCGGCTGTGACTTCTTCATGCGTCACGGTCTTGACCACTTCAGGGCCGGTCACGAACATGTAAGACGTGTCCTTGACCATGAAGATGAAGTCGGTCAAAGCAGGCGAGTAAACCGCACCGCCTGCTGAAGGGCCCATGATCATGCTGATCTGCGGCACCACGCCGCTGGCCATCACGTTGCGCTGGAACACGTCGGCATAACCACCCAAAGACGCCACGCCTTCTTGAATACGCGCACCGCCCGAATCGTTCAGGCCAATCACCGGCGCACCGACCTTCATGGCCTGGTCCATGATCTTGCAGATCTTCTCGGCGTGTGTCTCCGACAAAGCGCCGCCGTACACCGTGAAGTCCTGGCTGAAGACAAAGACCAAGCGGCCATTGATCATGCCGTAGCCCGTCACCACGCCGTCGCCGGGAATCTTGTTGTCTTGCATGCCAAAGTCGGTGCAGCGGTGCTCCACGAACATGTCCCACTCTTCGAAGGTGCCTTCGTCGAGCAGCACTTCGATGCGCTCACGCGCAGTGAGCTTGCCTTTGGCGTGCTGCGCGTCGATGCGCTTTTGCCCGCCGCCCAAGCGGGCCGCAGCGCGCTTTTTTTCCAGTTGTTCAAGGATGTCTTGCATGGTGGTTCTCTCTTTTCTTCAGGAAGATGGGGTTTCGCTCTGCGCCTGGTAAGCACTGAGCAGTTGACGGGCCGCAGTAGACGCGGCGAGCTGGCCCGCCGCGACTTGTTGGCTGAGTTGGGGCAGCAGCGTTTGCACACGCGGCTGCGCCCGAAAATTGTGTTTGAGCCCGGCGTCGATGCGCTCCCACATCCACGACAGGGCTTGTTGCTGGCGGCGCAAGGTCAGTCGGCCATTGGCCGTTTGCAGGCTTCGGAACTCGCTGACCGCCGCCCAAAAGCTGTCCACGCCTTGGCCGAGCAAAGCGCTCAGCTGCACCACCTTGGGGTGCCACTGCGTGGTGTCGGCATGCGCATGGCCCGATCCGCCGTGCATGCCCAAGAGCTGCAAGGCGCTGGTGATCTGCAACTCGGCGCGGGTGGCGGCGATGGCATCAATGTCGGCCTTGTTGATGACCACCAAATCGGCGATTTCCATCACGCCTTTTTTGATGGCCTGCAAATCGTCGCCCGCATTGGGCAGCTGCATCAGCACAAACATGTCGGTCATGTTGGCCACCGCCGTCTCGGACTGGCCCACGCCCACGGTTTCCACAATCACCACGTCATAACCCGCCGCTTCGCAAACCAACATGGACTCGCGGGTTTTTTCGGCCACGCCACCCAAAGTGCCGCTGCTGGGGCTGGGGCGGATGTAAGCGCGCTCGTGCACGCTGAGCAACTCCATGCGGGTCTTGTCGCCCAGAATCGAGCCGCCCGACACGGTGCTCGACGGGTCCACCGCCAGCACCGCCACGCGGTGGCCTTGACCGATCAGGTACAGGCCGAGCGCCTCGATGAAAGTGGACTTGCCCACGCCGGGCACACCGCTGATGCCCAACCGGAACGAGTTGCCGGTGTGCGGCAGCATGGCCGTGAGCAACTCGTCGGCCTGAGCGCGGTGGTCGGTGCGGGTGGATTCGAGCAGCGTGATGGCTTTGGCCATGGCGCGGCGTTGGGCAGGCGCAGGGCCGTGCAGCAAACCTTGCAACAACTGATCAGGCGTCTTATTCAAAAATTGACCCTCGCAGTTAACTCTTGACTATCGCAACTGCGAAAGTATCCAAAACGAGCCCCAATGACTGTTTCGCCTGTGCAATCTGCAACGATGTGGGAGTCAACACTGATGCCTTGCCAATCTAGAACCGCGACCAGAGCTGCAAATGAATTCATCAGGTTAGCCAGATTCGCTTGTATAAATTCTTTTTCACGATCATGTTTTACCGCGTTGTAGCTCTTGTAAAAAATCGGGCTGGGGTCTTGCCCATTTTCAAAACTCTCCAACGGGAAAATAGGAGTTTCACTTACTCCCCAGTCATGAAAATAAAATTTGTAGTCGGACAATTTGGGGCTACTGGAAGCCGTCGAGCAGCCGTCATGCAAGCAGCAACCAAATTGTTTGTTGAGCTGGGCATAGTCGTCAATTTTCCAATCAAGCTCCCTACCCTCCCTAGACCTTCTAACTTGAAAATCAAGTCTCCGGCAAGCCAACTTACAAACTGACTCAAACTCCGTACACACACGTAAAAACAATTGATAAATTTGATGACCAAAACAAGCTGCATTCGCTTGCACAGGCTCAACGTACTCAAATATCTTGAGTAAATCGTTACCTAACAAAACGTATGCACGTTGGTGATTGCGTATCTCACTGGGCGTCAGCGAGTCCCATGAATTCGTGACTTGACTCATAACACCCAGTTCTCCAACTTCAAGCCCTCAATCCGCTCAAACTCCCGCGTGTTGTTGGTCACACAAACGGCATCCAAAGCCAAGGCGTGACAGCCAATCAACAAGTCCAACTCACCAATGCTTTTGCCAGTTGAGCGCAGCGCGTGTTGTTGGCGGGCGAAGTGCCACATGGCGTCTTGCGTCCAGGGCAAGACGCGCACTTCGCTCAGGAACAATTCCAGCACCTTGCGGTTGCGCGCTTTTTGATCGCTTTTTTCCACGCCATAAGCCAACTCGGCGGCAACAAGTGCGGACAACACCACACGGTCAGACCCCAGTTCGTTCAGGCGCGCCAAGACATTGGGCACGCCACGCTGGATGTAGATCACCATGTTGGTGTCGAGCATGTACAGGGAAGACATCAGTCGAGGCTTTCGATGTCGTCCGGTGGCAACGTGTGCTCGCGCTCGATTTCTTCAGGCATGCCATCCCAGCCGCTCAAAATGGCTTGCAAGCGCGTACCCCACTCGCCCGGTTCGTCCTTTTTGGGGCGAAGAATGACGGTGTTGCCCACCTTCTCAATGAACACCTCGGCGGTGTCAAAGCGATAGGCTTTGGGCAGGCGCACCGCTTGGCTGCGGCCTGTGGTGAAAATTTTGGCGGTGTCTGTGATCATGGTGCCGACCCTTTTTTGGTAGATACCAAATCATACCTACCATTTTGAAAATCACCAACCGCTTGTGGTGACGCTGTGGGCTCCAACTGGCGTCCTTGTTTTTGGGCCTCTTGATAGGCCAGCCAATCGTCTTGGTTTGATACGCGCTGGGCCTTGAGCTTGGAACGGATGGCCAACTTGGTCGCCGACAGGTGCTCCATGCTTTCTGGCAAAACTTCCCCGTGCCGTGATGGCTGAAACGGCAAGCCGTCTTCTTTGGCTTGCGCCAAAGCCTGCTCCACCGCCGAAACGATGAACTGAGACGGGCTCACGCCTAAACGACGAGCGGCCTGTTCCAGCTCAGTTTCGATCAAGGGTTCAAGTTGAACGGAGTACAGCATGGAGAACCGATGGAATCTGTGGTCAATACCGTTTCAGGGCATCCGCCAGCATCAATCCAAAGCCTTCTTGATCTGCTCAAGCACATCCTTGGCGCTGACCGGGATCGGGGTGCCGGGGCCGTAGATGCCTTTGACGCCGGCTTCGTAGAGCATGTCGTAGTCCTGGCGCGGGATCACGCCGCCCACGAACACGATGATGTCGTCGGCGCCTTGTTTCTTGAGTTCGGCAATGATGGCGGGCACCAATGTTTTGTGTCCTGCAGCGAGTGTCGAAACGCCCACGGCGTGCACGTCGTTTTCAATGGCCTGGCGGGCGCACTCTTCGGGGGTCTGGAACAGCGGGCCCATGTCCACGTCAAAACCCAGGTCGGCAAACGCGGTGGCGACCACTTTGGCGCCCCGGTCGTGGCCGTCCTGGCCGAGTTTGGAGATCATCACGCGGGGGCGGCGACCTTGCGCGTCGGCAAAGGCGGCGATGTCGGCCTTGAGCTGGTTCCAGTATTCCATGGTGTCTCCCACGTTTTCGCCGTCGTCATAAGCCGCAGCGTAGACGCCCGTGACCTTTTGGGTGTCGGCGCGGTGGCGACCAAAGGCTTTTTCCAGCGCGTCCGACACCTCGCCTACCGTGGCGCGCAGGCGCACGGCTTGGATGGACAGGTCAAGCAAGTTGCCTTGACCCGATTCGGCAGCGGCGCTCAGCGCGTCCAACGCGGCCTGCACCTTGGCGCTGTCGCGGGTGGCACGGATGGCTTTGAGGCGTTCGATCTGGCCGTCGCGCACACGAACGTTGTCGATCGACAGCGTCTCGATCGGGTCTTCTTTGGCCAGCTTGTATTTGTTCACGCCCACGATGACGTCTTTGCCGGAATCGATGCGCGCCTGCTTTTCAGCCGCCGCTGCTTCGATCTTGAGCTTGGCCCAACCACTGCCCACGGCCTTGGTCATGCCACCCATGGCTTCGACTTCTTCGATGATCGCCCAAGCCTTGTCGGCCATCTCTTGCGTCAGGCTCTCCATCATGTAAGAACCCGCCCAAGGGTCGATCACGTTGGTGATGTGGGTCTCTTCCTGGATGATGAGCTGCGTGTTGCGCGCGATGCGAGAGCTGAATTCGGTGGGCAAGGCAATCGCCTCGTCAAACGAATTGGTGTGCAGCGACTGCGTGCCGCCGAACACGGCCGCCATGGCCTCGATGGTGGTGCGCACCACGTTGTTGTAGGGGTCTTGCTCGGTGAGCGACCAGCCCGAGGTCTGGCTGTGCGTGCGCAGCATCAGGCTCTTGGGGTTCTTGGCGTCGAAGCCCTTCATGATGCGGCACCACAGCAAACGGGCGGCACGCATCTTGGCGATTTCCAGATAGAAGTTCATGCCCACTGCCCAGAAGAAGCTCAGGCGGCCAGCGAACTCGTCCACGTCCATGCCCTTGGCAATCGCGGTCTTCACGTACTCTTTGCCGTCGGCCAAGGTGAAGGCCATCTCGAGCGCTTGGTTGGCTCCGGCCTCTTGCATGTGGTAACCCGAGATCGAGATCGAGTTGAACTTGGGCATGTTCTTGGCCGTGTACTCGATGATGTCGCCGATGATCTTCATCGAGGGCTCGGGCGGGTAGATGTAGGTGTTGCGCACCATGAACTCTTTCAGAATGTCGTTCTGAATCGTTCCACTCAGTTTGTCTTGCGAGACGCCCTGCTCTTCGGCCGCCACCACATAACCGGCCAGCACGGGCAACACTGCACCGTTCATGGTCATGGACACACTGACCTTGTCCAGCGGAATCTGGTCAAACAAGATCTTCATGTCCTCGACGGAATCAATGGCCACACCGGCTTTGCCCACGTCGCCCGTCACGCGGGGGTGGTCGGAGTCGTAACCACGGTGCGTGGCCAGGTCAAACGCCACCGACACGCCCTGCCCGCCCGCTGCCAGGGCCTTGCGGTAAAAGGCGTTGGATTCTTCGGCGGTGGAGAAGCCTGCGTACTGGCGGATCGTCCAGGGGCGCACGGCGTACATGGTGGCCTGCGGGCCGCGCAAGAAGGGCTCAAAGCCTGGCAGCGTGTTGGCGTAGGGCAAGTTGGCCGTGTCTTCGGCGGTGTAGAGGGGCTTGACGACGATGCCGTCGGGCGTCTTCCAGTTCAGGGCGTTCACATCGCCACCGGGGGCGGATTTGACCGCTGCTTTTTGCCAGGCTTCCAGGTTGGAAGCGTTGAATTCAAAGGATTTGGATGTCATGGCGCTGTGCTTTCGGGACAAAAATGGCTGAGACGGATTTTGGCAGCCCGGGGCTGCCTACCGGCTTACAAGTACCGTGATTCATAATTATTGATGCAGAATATTTTAACCGGCTTACAATTCAGCATCTGAAACGCCTGACATACCGTTCGGCCAAGCCCGAACAGCATCCCCTCTAAAACAGCCCATGTCCGCCCTGTCCCTCGCCCCCCGTGCCCTGTACGAAGAAGTTGCCGAACTGTTGCGGCAGCGGATTTTTGCGCGCGAACTGGAGCCAGGCAGCTGGATCGACGAGCTGCGCATTGCCGAGGCTCTGGGCATCAGCCGCACGCCTTTGCGCGAAGCGCTGAAGGTGCTGGCGGCCGAAGGCCTGGTGACCATGAAGGTGCGCCGGGGCGCTTATGTGACCGAAGTGAGTGAGAAAGACCTGCGCGACGTCTACCACCTGCTGGCCTTGCTCGAATCGGACGCGGCCCGCGTGGTGGCGCAAAACGCCAGCACCGAGCAGATGGAGCAGATCAGCGCTTTGCACGCGGACCTGGAAAAAGCCACCCACGACCGGGACCGCTTTTTCGAAATCAACGAAGCCTTTCACATGCTGCTGCTGGAGTTGGCCGACAACCGCTGGCGCGACCAAATGGTGGCCGACCTGCGCAAGGTGATGAAGCTCAACCGCCACAGTTCACTGTTCAAAGAGGGCCGCATTGAGCAGTCCCTGGCCGAGCACAGGGCCATCGTGCAGGCCCTGATCGAACGCCAGCCTGAGCAGGCGGCCGAGCGCATGTCCGCGCACTTCATGAACGGCCTGCAGGCCGCTCAATAAGCGATCAACGTCCACCAGGCCTCAACAGTCTGGGTCTTTGACGGAAGATCAGCCCGCCTCCCGCATCGCTTTGCCCAAAGCTTCCGCGCCCTTGGTCAGCAGGGTGTCGGCGGCGTTCAGGCGATCCCGCGCCTCACGGTTTTGGCTGAGCTTGGCCTTGGCCTCGATGCGCTGGATCTCCACCTGAATGCCAACCACCGCCTTGAGCATTTGGGCAATGTATTCGGGCGGCGAATCGCCCATTTTCCAGGGCCGAGGCTCGGAAGCCTCATGTTCACGGGTCAGCCGCGCCACAACGCCACGGACGAACTTTTCCTCGTCCATCACCGTCAGCCGACCATGGACATGCACAACTTCGTAGTTCCAGGTGGGCACCTGCCTGTGGGTTTCGTGTTTGCTCGGATACCAGTTGGGCGAGATGTAGCTCTCGTTGCCTCGAAAAATCACCAGCACATCTGCACCGTCCTGGCATTGCTGCCACACCGGGTTGGCGCGCGCAACATGCGCTGTCAACAACCCATGCGCCCCCTGACTGGCGTCAAACTCAAAGGGAATGTGGTTGGCATCGAGCCCGTCGGGCCCCAGCGTGACCAGGGCTCCGAGCGGGTGCTCCCGGATGATGGTGTGGATGTCTTGCGGATTCTTGATGAGGAAATGGGCAGGGATGTACATCGGATCGGCTCAAATGGTGAATAAGCAGAGTGCACCATCTTGCCATCGAATCTACGACTGGATTCCGGATGAGAGATGACCGTCTATCCAGGCGCTTGCCAAAAAGCCCCTCAGTCGGTCACCACCGCGCCGCGCGCCAGTGCCGCACGGGCCAAAGCCCAGACCTCACGCGGGGGCAAGGGCTTGAGTTTGTGGTCGCTCCAGACCTGCCGCCACAAACGCCCGCCGCGCTGCCCGTGGTACAGGCCCAACATGTGCCGCGCGATCGCATACCAAGGGCAGCCGTCTTCGGCAAATGCGCGTTCCATATAGGTCACCATGGCCTCTTCGACCGCTTCCCGGCTGGGCACTTCGTGGGCATCGCCATAAAACGCGCCGTCCCAGCTGCCCAACAGCCAAGGGTTGTAGTACGCCTCGCGCCCGACCATCACACCATCGGCGTGCTGCAAATGCAGGGCAATTTCTTCGTTGGTCTTGATGCCGCCGTTCACGGCGATCAGCAGCCCCGGAAAGTCTTTTTTGAGTTGGTAGGCCAGCTCGTAACGCAGCGGCGGAATCTCGCGGTTTTCCTTTGGAGAGAGGCCATCGAGCCAGGCATTGCGGGCGTGCACGATGAAGACTTTGCAACCGGCATCGCTCACCGTGCCCACAAAGTCGCGCACAAAGTCGTAGCTTTCGATGCGGTCAATGCCGATGCGGTGCTTCACCGTGACCGGCACATCCACCACATCGAGCATGGCTTTCACGCCATCGGCCACGGTGCGCGGCTCGTTCATCAGGCAAGCACCAAATGCACCGCGCTGCACACGGTCACTGGGGCAGCCGCAGTTGAGGTTGATCTCGTCGTAGCCCCACTCCTGCCCCAACTTGGCGGCGTGGGCCAAATCGGCGGCGTCGCTGCCGCCCAGTTGCAGGGCCACGGGGTGCTCTTCGGCGTTGAAGCGCAGGTGCCGCTGCACACTGCCGTGGCGCAGTGCACCGGTGGTCACCATCTCGGTGTAGAGCAAGGTGTGGCGGGTCAGCAGGCGGTGGAAAAACCGGCAATGCCGGTCAGTCCAATCCATCATGGGGGCGACCGACAAGCGCCAGCGTTGGGGTTCGGGGAAATGCATGGGGGCTGATTATCCTTGGCTTGTGGCGGACTTGGCCCCGGCGCTGGGTGGTCGGCGTATAAAGACAGAAATTCAAGCCCGACAATACGGGGGACAAGCTGAAGGAGGCGAAATGAGCAATGCAACGATGTGGTGGGTGCTGACCGGCGTGCTGGTGGCACTGGAGTTGGTGACGGGTACTTTTTACCTGCTGATGCTGAGCCTGGGGTCTGTGGCGGCGGCGCTGGCAGCGTTGGCCGGTTATGGCCTGAGCACCCAACTGGTGGCTGCGGCCATCGTCGGCGGCTTGGGGGCTGTGCTGCTGGGCCAATGGCGCAAACGCCAGACCACCACGCCCCAAGAAGCCCAGGACCAACATCTGGACCTGGGCGCCACGGTGCAGGTCGATGCCTGGGATGCCCAAGGCACCGCTCAAGTCAAACACCGGGGCGCTTCTTGGACCGCGGTGCTGGCCCCAGGCCAAACCGCCACGCCGGGCGTTTACCGCATTCAGGCCATGGCGGGCAACCGCCTGGTCCTCGAGAAAATCTGAGCACACCGCTCGCAACACCGAAAAGGGAGAAAAACTATGGAAGTCGCAGCCGTCCTCGTGATCATCGCGATCCTGTTCATCGTCAAGACCGTCAAGGTCGTGCCCCAACAAGAGGCCTGGGTGGTCGAAAGGCTGGGCAAATTCCACGCCAGCCTGGCCCCGGGTCTGAACTTTGTGGTGCCGTTTGTGGACAACGTGATCCAGAAACACAGCCTGAAAGAAATTCCGCTCGACGTGCCCAGCCAGATTTGTATCACGCGTGACAACACGCAGCTGCAGGTCGATGGCATTTTGTACTTTCAAGTCACTGACCCCAAGCTGGCCAGTTACGGATCGTCCAACTACATCGTGGCCGTGACCCAATTGGCGCAAACCAGCTTGCGCAGCGTGATCGGCAAGCTGGAACTGGACAAGACCTTTGAAGAGCGCGACATCATCAATGCGCAGGTGGTGGCCGCCATCGACGAAGCGGCGCTCAACTGGGGCGTGAAGGTGCTGCGTTACGAGATCAAGGACCTGACACCGCCCAAAGAAATCTTGCTGGCCATGCAGTCGCAAATCACGGCCGAGCGAGAAAAGCGCGCGCTGATCGCCGCCTCCGAAGGCCGCCGCCAGGAGCAGATCAACATCGCCACGGGCGAGCGCGAGGCCTTCATTGCCCGCTCAGAGGGCGAAAAACAAGCCGCCATCAACAAAGCCCAGGGCGATGCGGCCGCCATCACCGAAATGGCCAATGCCACGGCCCAAGCGATTGAGCGGATTGCCACCGCCATCCGTCAGCCCGGGGGCGAACAAGCCGTGCAGCTCAAGGTGGCCGAGCAAGCAGTACAGGCCTACGCCAAGGTGGCGCAAGACGCCAAGACCACGCTGATCGTGCCGGGCAACATGACCGAGGTGTCGGGCCTGATCGCCTCGGCCATGCAAATGGTGAGCACGGGCAAACAAGCGGGTTAAAGCGGCCCTGCAGACGCAAAAAACCCGCCGAGGCGGGTTTTTTTGTGGGTACTGCTTGCGCATCAGCCCATGTGCAAACCGCCGTTGACGGCGAAGTCAGCACCGGTGGTGTAGCCACCATCTTCGCTGGCCATCCAGGCGATGATGGACGCGATCTCGCTGGGCTTGCCCAAGCGCTTAACTGGCACGGTGGCCACGATCTTTTCCAACACGTCGGGACGGATGGCGTTGACCATATCGGTGCCGATGTAGCCAGGGCTCACGGTGTTGACCGTGACGCCTTTGGTGGCCAGCTCTTGAGCCAAGGCCATCGAGAAACCGTGCATACCGGCTTTGGCAGCCGAGTAGTTGGTCTGACCGGCCTGGCCTTTTTCGCCGTTGACCGAGCTGATGTTGATGATGCGGCCCCAGCCTTTTTCAACCATGTCGGCAACCACTTGCTTGGTCACGTTGAACATGGAGTCCAGGTTGGTGTTCATCACGGCTTGCCAGTCTTCACGCGTCATCTTCAGGAACATGCGGTCCTTGGTGATGCCGGCGTTGTTGACCAAAACGTCGATCGGGCCGTGCTCGGCTTTGGCCTTGGTGAAGGCTTCCACCGTGGAATCCCAGTCACCCACGTTGCCCACCGAGGCGTAGAAGGTGAAGCCCAGCGCCTTTTGCTCGTCCAGCCATTTGTTGAAGTCACGGGTCGGGCCGCAACCTGCGATGACCTTGAAGCCTTCTTGGTGAAGGCGCTGGCAGATCGCGGTCCCGATGCCGCCCATGCCGCCTGTGACGTACGCTACTTTTTGACTCATGATTGTCTCCTGGTTATGAGTGTGGTGAGATCGTGGAAAACCGCTCAAACCCGCATGATCGGCTGCCCTTATACAACTGGACAGTGCGCCGATTCACTCAGTTTGAGCAGCGGGGTTGGGTTAAACGCGTTCGATGGCCAGCGACACGCCCATGCCGCCGCCAATGCACAGCGCGGCCAAGCCTTTGTTGGCTTGGGTGCGCTGCATTTCGTGCAGCAGGGTCACCAAAATGCGGCAACCTGACGCGCCGATGGGGTGGCCAATCGCGATCGCGCCACCGTTGACGTTGACCTTGGCCGGATCGATGTCGAGCGCCTGGTTCACGGCGCAGGCTTGTGCGGCAAAGGCTTCGTTGAGTTCGAACAGGTCCACGTCCTGGACTTTCCAGCCGGCGCGGGCCAGTGCCTTTTGGGACGCAGGCACGGGGCCCATGCCCATGGTGGCCGGGTCCAGGCCACTGGTGCCAAAAGCGGCAATGCGGGCCAGGGGCTTGAGGCCCAGGGCGGCAGCCTTCTTGGCTGACATGACCATCACGGCGGCTGCGCCGTCGTTGATGCCCGAGGCGTTGCCTGCGGTCACGCTGCCGGCCTTGTCAAAGGCTGGGCGCAAACCCGCCAACACGTCCACCGTGGTTTTCTTGTTGATGAACTCGTCGGTGTTGAACACCAGCGGATCGCCCTTGCGCTGAGGGATCAACACGTCGACGATTTCGTCCTTGAACTTGCCCGCGTCTTGCGCGGCAGCGGCTTTGCGCTGGCTGCCTGCGGCCAGGGCGTCTTGCATGTCACGGGTGATGCCGTGGGCCTTGGCCACGTTTTCGGCGGTGATGCCCATGTGGTACTGGTTGTACACGTCCCACAGGCCGTCCACGATCATGGTGTCGGTCATTTTCCAGTCGCCCATGCGCTGGCCGTCGCGGCTGCCATTCAAGACATGTGGACTGGCGCTCATGTTTTCCTGGCCACCGGCAATCACGATTTCGCTGTCACCCCAGGCCACGGCTTGTGCGGCCAGCATCACGGCCTTGAGGCCCGAGCCGCACACGGCGTTGATGGTCAGCGCTGGGGTTTCTTTCGCCACACCGGCTTTCATCATGGCTTGGCGGGCAGGGTTTTGGCCCACGCCAGCAGCCAGCACCTGGCCCATGATGACTTCACCGATGGCGTCGACCGGCAAGCCGCTGCGTTCGAGCAAACCCTTGATGACGATGCTGCCCAGCTCGGTGGCCGGGGTTTTGGCGAGTGAGCCGCCAAATTTGCCCACGGCGGTGCGTGCGGCTGCAACGATGACGATGTCTTCCATGTTTGTCTCCAATAAAAAAACGAATCAGGCCTTGGCTTTGACGTAGCGACCGGGGGCCGCTTCGATGGCTTTGAATTTGGTGCCTTTGCCGTAGGTCTTGGGCGCGGCAATTTGCTTGCCCGCATGGCCCTTGAGCCAATCCGACCAATCGGTCCACCAGCTGCCCGGCACCTCTTTGGCGCTGGCGATCCAGTCGTTCACATCGGCTGGGAACTTGGTGCCCTCGCTCAGCCAATGGCTGCGCTTTTTGGCCGCGGGCGGGTTGATCACGCCCGCAATGTGACCCGAGGCCCCCATCACAAAACGCTTTTTGCCCGGCAGCACTTGCGTGCTGGCATAAGCCCCGCCAATCGGCACGATGTGGTCTTCGCGTGAGCCGTAGATGTAGACCGGCATGTCGACCTTGCCCAGATCGATGGGCTCGCCGCACACGGTGACTTTGCCGGGTTGGACGAGGTTGTTTTCGAGGTAGGTGTTGCGCAGGTACCAAGCGTAAAAGGGCCCGGGCAAGTTGGTCGAATCACTGTTCCAGTAGAGCAAGTCAAATGGCGGCGGTGTCTCGCCTTTGAGGTAGTTGCCCACCACATAGTTCCAGACCAGGTCGTTCGGGCGCAAAAAGCTGAAGGTGGAGGCCAGGTCCTGGCCCTTGAGCAAACCACCTTGGCCCATTTGCTGTTCACGGAACTTGACGAAGTTCTCGTCGATGAACACGTCCAGAATGCCGGTGTCGGTGAAGTTGATCAGTGTGGTGAGGAAGGTGGCGCTGGCCACCGGCTTGTCGCCACGCGCCGCCAACACGGCCAGGGCGGTGGACAAAATGGTGCCGCCCACACAAAAACCCAGGGCGTTGATCTTGGGTGCACCGGTGATGGCCTGCACCGTGTGGATGGCCTCGATGGCGGCGTGCTCGATGTAGTCGTCCCAGGTCTTTTGGGCCATGGACTCGTCAGGGTTGCGCCAGCTCACCACAAAAGTGCGGTGGCCTTGGCTGACCGCATAGCGAATCAGCGAGTTTTCGGGCTGCAGATCGAGGATGTAGAACTTGTTGATGCAAGGGGGCACCAGCAAAAACGGTTTTTCGTAGACTTTGGCGGTGAGCGGCTTGTATTCGATCAGCTGGAAAAATTCGTTCTCGAAAACCACTGCACCTTCGGTGGTGGCCACGTTTTTGCCCACTTCAAACAGGCTCTCGTCGGTCATCGAGACGTGGCCTTGCTGCATGTCGTGCATCAGGTTCTGGATGCCCTTGGCCAGGCTTTCACCTTTTGTCTCAATCGCTTTCTTTTGGGCCTCGGCGTTGAAGGCTAAAAAATTGCTGGGCGCTGATGCGGCCACCCACTGCTCAATGGCAAAGCGGATGCGGGTGCGAGTTTTTTCATCGGCATCGACCGCATCGGCCAGGCCCATCAGGGTGCGGGCATTGAGCAAATAGGTCGCGGCATTGAAAGCCGCCATCGGGTTAGAGGCCCAGGCCTCGCCCGAAAAACGCCGGTCTTTGACTTGCAAGCTGTTTTGCAAGCCCTGATTCCACAATTCAGAGGCGTCTTTGAAGTACTGGCCTTGTAGGCTTTGCAGCTTTTCAGGTGAAAATTTGAGTTGCGGCACGGCCGCATCGGCTGAAGGTTTCAAGCCACCGAGATCGATGGTTTGAAAATGCTGCATGGCCTGACCCCAGCTCTTGCTCAAGTTTTGCTGAAAACCCTCGCCCATTTGGGCCCAAAAATCCGGCGCGGAAGTGCTCATTGTTTGTCTCCTGAATCCATTGTTTTTCTCAAATCCCTTGTTCCGAGTATCTTTCAGTTTGTTGTCACCTAAATTACAAGGGCCAAAAATTTATGTATCTGATCGTGATCGCCTGGCTCTATGTCACCCTGCTCATGGCCCTGGCTGAAGCTTTTAGTACCCAAGGCAGTGTGCTGGGGGCCATCATCACCTTTGTGTTCTACGGCTTGTTGCCCATGGCCTTGGTGGTGTACCTGATGGGCACACCCCTGCGGCGCAAGGCCATTCGTCAACAGGAACAACAAGACAGACAGGAGGCCGTTTCAATTCAGACCGACTCAGCGGTCCAGCCAGATGCAGGCCGCCATGCGGCCGCTTTGCCCGAGGCTGCGGCTGTCCCTGCGGTGGGAAAAGAAGAGCGCGGAATTTGAGACCGTGCACCAAGGCAGGCTGCTGTTGTTGCCAAAAACGCGTGTGACGCCCAAGGCCTGCAAACGCAAACGGGCCAAACCCGCCAAATCGGCCATGAATTTGCCTTGGGCAGCGGGCTGGAACAGCGCCTGCACTTCGGGCGAGTCATCGTCGAAAGCAGCCCGCACTTCGGTCCCCACTTCAAACGCTTGCGGCCCAATGCAGGGCCCGAGCCACGCCATCACATCCGACACATCGCCCCCCGCACGCTGAATGTCGGCGTACAGGCACTCCAGCACGCCGAGCCCTTTTGAGGGGGAGGACACCCCCGGCCCCGCCAGCCCACGCCAGCCCGCGTGCGCTGCTGCCACCCACCGCCCGGCGGCATCGGCCAGCAAAACCGGCAAGCAGTCGGCCACCATGATGGTGCAGGCCACGCCCGAATCGTGGCTCCAGCAAGCATCGGCCACCGGGCCATCGGGCGTGGCCGCTTCCAATTGCACACTGATCACCCCATGCACTTGTTGCAAAAACACGGGCCGCTGCCCGATCTGCGCCGCCAGGCGCTCGCGGTTGGTCTGCACATCGGCAGCCCGGTCGCCCACATGGCCTCCTAGGTTCATGCTGTCCCAGGGCGCGGCAGACACCCCACCCTGGCGGCTGGTCATGAGCGCACGCACGCGGGTGTGGGTCGGCCAATCGGGTTCAATCCAGTGAGTGGGCAGGTTTTGCATCTGCAAAATCATAGCGCTGTGCCGCCGCCCAGCTTTTATTGTGTAATTGCGCCATGACAAGCGAAGCCGACGCGCATTCCCCTACCCCCGAGCTGCCCTGGATCGTGGAGGGTCAGCCTCTTCCCCCAGTCAGTGGGGCTTGGGATGACTCAACGCCCGCGCCAGGCTTGCTGGCTGCCAGCAGCGATTTGTCGGCACAGCGCTTGATGGACGCTTATGCCGAGGGCGTTTTCCCTTGGTTCAATGCAGGCCAGCCGGTGCTGTGGTGGAGTCCAGACCCGCGCATGGTGCTGCAAACCCGTGATTTCCGTTTCCACCGATCGCTGCAGCAAAGCCTCAAACGCTGGAGCCTGACACCCGACTTTGAGCTGTGTTTTGACCGCGACTTTGCGCAAGTGATCCGCCGCTGCGCCACGTCGCCCCGCGCAGGTCAAAAAGGCACCTGGATCGTGCCCCAGATGGTCGCCGCTTACGAAGAGCTGCACCGCATGGGCCTGGCCCACAGCTGTGAGTTGCGCATCCGGGGGGAACTTGTGGCAGGACTGTACTTTGTGGCCTTGGGCCGCGCCGTGTTTGGCGAGTCGATGTTCACCACCATCCCCGACGGCTCCAAGATGGCGCTGGCTTGCCTGGTCAGCGTCTGCTTGCAGCACGGCGTCAGCGCCATTGACTGCCAACAAAACACCCGGCACCTGGCCTCGCTGGGTGCCCGCGAAATTCCGCGCAGCGACTTTTTGCACGGCGTTTACGAAGGCCGCGAGCAAGCCCCCATTGATTGGGCCCATCAGTCCCTGAGCTGGTCCGCTCTGGCTTCACTGGTCGCCCCCCAATGAGCCAACTCAAAGAACTCCCACTGCAGGCCCTGCAGTTTTACGCAACCGCCCCCTACGCGTGCAGCTATTTGCCTGATCGCTCGGCCCGCTCCCAGGTGGCCACCCCCAGCCACCTGATCCACAACGAGGTGTATGCGGACTTGGTAGAACAGGGCTTTCGGCGCAGCGGCCTCTTCACCTATCGACCCTATTGCGATGGCTGCCAAGCCTGCCAGCCTTTGCGCGTGCAAGTTGACGCGTTCAAGCCCGACCGCAGCCAACGCCGCGCTTGGCAGGCTCACCGCGATTTGCGCGTGCGGGTGCTCGACTTGCAGTACGACGCCGAGCATTACGCGCTGTATCTGCGCTACCAGAACACGCGACACCCGGGCGGCGGCATGGACCACGACAGCGTGGACCAATACACCCAGTTCCTGCTGCAAAGCCGTGTCAACTCGCGCATTGTGGAATTCAGAAACCCAGGGGTTGGCGAGGCGCTTGGCGAACTGAAAATGGTCAGCATCGTGGACGTGCTCAACCATGGTTTGTCGGCGGTGTACACCTTTTACGAGCCTGATGATGTGGCCAGTTATGGCACCTACGGGGTTCTCTGGCAAATCCAGCAAGCGGCCCAACTGGGACTGCCCTATGTTTACCTGGGTTACTGGATCGATGGCAGTCCCAAGATGAATTACAAGTCCCGCTTCAAGCCCTGTGAGCTTCGGGTACAGGGACAGTGGCAGGCTTTTGAGTGAGTGGCCATTTGTGACTTGAATCGATTCAGATCTCTGGTCCATCACCACAAAACACCCCCTTCATTTCACTGTGTAAAATGAATCGCATTGGCAGTACACGATGAAAAAAGACCCCGCCCTCACGACCGCGCCCACCATCCAGGTGATTGAACGCATGTTCACTTTGATCGACGTGCTGGCGTCCCGCGAAGAAGCCATCTCACTCAAGGAAATCAGCCAAAAAACCGGGCTGCATCCCTCTACAGCGCACCGCATCCTGAATGACCTGGCCACAGGCCGTTTTGTGGACCGCCCCGAAGCGGGCAGCTACCGCCTGGGCATGCGATTGCTTGAATTGGGCAACCTGGTCAAAGGCCGCCTCAATGTGCGTGATGCGGCCTTGGCCCCCATGCGTGATTTGCACAAGCTCATTCAGCAACCGGTCAACTTGAGCATGCGCCAAGGTGACGAAATCGTCTACATCGAACGCGCCTACAGCGAGCGCTCGGGCATGCAGGTGGTTCGCGCCATCGGCGGACGAGCCCCTCTGCACTTGACGTCGGTGGGCAAGCTCTTTTTGGCGGCTGACGACCCCTTGCGGGTGCGCTCCTATGCCACGCGCACCGGTCTCGCAGGACAGACGCGCAACAGCATCACACAGCTGCAAGTGCTGGAGAGAGAACTCTCCCGCGTCAACCAGTCGGGGTTTGCGCGTGACAATGAAGAGCTGGAGTTGGGTGTGCGCTGCATCGCGGCAGGCATCTACGACGACCAAGGCAAGCTGCTGGCCGGGCTGTCCATTTCGGCCCCAGCCGATCGCTTGGATGAAAGCTGGCTGCCCAAATTGCAGGAAACCGCCAAAGCGATTTCAGAAACCTTGGGCCACCACGAGGGGCGCTAACGGCCTGCTACCTGCGGCCGCGTGGCGACATCAGCCTGGCATATGCGCCGCTGTCTCCAAAGAGCGACTGTCCATGGACGACTTTTGCTCGAGCCACTTGCGCACGCGCTCGGCATCGCCAATGCGGCTGAACTTGCCTGCAGAATCGAGAAAGACCATGATCAAATTGCGCCCCGCCACCTGGGCTTGCATGACCAGGCAGCGACCGGCCTCGGAGATGTAACCGGTCTTTTGCAGACCAATGTCCCACTGCGGACTTTTCACCAAGCCATTGGTGTTGTTGTATTGCAGCGTCCTACTGCCCACCGAGACCTCGCGACCGTGGGAAGTCGACCACTCCCGCAGCATGGGTTCTTTGTAGGCTTTGGCCGCCAAGACGGCCAGATCATTGGCACTGGACTGGTTTTGGCTGGACAAGCCCGTAGGCTCCACATAACGGGTGTCCGTCATGCCCAGGGAACGTGCCCGTTGGTTCATGCGGCTGACGAACAAATCCATGCCGCCAGGAAACGTGCGCCCTAGCGCATGGGCTGCACGGTTTTCGCTGGACATCAGCGCCAAATGCATCAGGTCTGCGCGGCTGAGTTCGGTGCCCACGGCCAGGCGGGAGGAACTGCCTTTTTCCGTGTCCACGTCGGCCTGCGTGATGCGGATGCGCTCGTCCATGGGCAAATTGGCCTCGGCGATGATCAGGCCCGTCATCAGTTTGGTCAATGAAGCGATGGGCAAAACGGCGTGGTCGTTTTTGCTGTAAAGGACCTCTTGGGTCTCTTGGTCCACCACCAAAGCTACGCTGGAGTGCAGACCCAAGGCATCCGAAGTGCCATGCAGGCCCGCCATTTGACCAAAGGATGCGCGAATGGGGCGTGCGTTTTCGCTATTTTTAAAATTTCTTGCGTTCAGGGAAGCTTTGGCCGTTTGTTGTTGACGACCAGAGGACCTGGCCACTTGATTTTTCCGGGACGGTGCAGCTTTGGCGTTTTGGTTCTTGCGCGGTCCGGCCGACTTTTCTGCACTCTTCTTGTTCTTTTGTGCTTTAGAAGGTGCCTGTTTACCGGCTTGCGCGTAGGCCAAGCTCAACTGACCCGACACGATCGTGATCAAACCCACGGTCAAGGCCAAAACAGCCATGCGCAACCAGGATTTTGGCGATGGAAAAATAGAGATGGGTTTCAACGGCATGTCCTGAGAGTCTGATTTTTTCAAATGTGTATCTGAGTGTATCCAAATAAAAAAAGTCGCGCAAGAACAATGACTTACGCGACTTTTATAAAGCAATTAATTACTCATTTGGTATCTATTTTATCCTTGTGCAGCCACCCGATCTGCCTTGCTCTGCAATTTATTCAGGGCGCTCAGGTAGGCTTTGGCCGAGGCCACGACAATGTCGGGGTCAGAACCGACCCCGTTGACCACGCGCCCACTGTTTTGCAACCGCACGGTCACTTCGCCCTGGCTCTCGGTGGAGCCGCTGATCGCGTTGACCGAATACAGCACCATCTCTGCGCCGCTCTTGATGTGCGACTCAATGGCTTTGAGCGAGGCGTCCACCGGCCCATTGCCATCGGACTGGGTTTGCACCTCTTTGCCCGCCACCGTGAACACCACCGAAGCGTGGGGCCGCTCGCCGGTCTCACTGTGCTGAGACATGGAGACAAAGCCGTATTGCTCTTTTTCAGCCGTCACGCTTTCGTCGCTGACCAAGGCCAGGATGTCCTCGTCAAAAATCTCGCTCTTTCGGTCGGCCAGTTCCTTGAACTTGGCAAAGGCGTTGTTGATTTCGGTCTCGCTGTCCAAAGTGACGCCCAAGTCCTGCAAACGCTGTTTGAATGCGTTGCGGCCACTCAGCTTGCCCAGCACGATCTTGTTGGTGGTCCAGCCCACGTCCTCGGCACGCATGATTTCGTAGGTGTCACGCGCCTTGAGCACGCCATCTTGGTGAATGCCTGAGGCGTGGGCAAAGGCGTTGGCCCCCACCACCGCCTTGTTGGGCTGCACCACAAAACCGGTGGTCTGGCTGACCATGCGGCTGGCGGCTACGATGTGGCTGGTGTCAATGCCGATGTCGAGGCCAAAATAGTCGCGCCGCGTCTTGACGGCCATGACCACTTCTTCGAGCGAGCAATTGCCCGCACGTTCACCCAAACCGTTGATGGTGCACTCGACCTGGCGTGCGCCGCCGATCTTCACGCCCGCCAAGGAGTTGGCCACAGCCATGCCCAGATCGTTGTGGCAATGAACGGACCAAATCGCTTTGTCGGAGTTGGGGATGCGCTCACGCAGGGTGCGGATGAACTCGCCATACAGCTCAGGCACCGCATAACCTACGGTGTCGGGCACGTTGATGGTGGTGGCACCCTCGGCAATCACCGCTTCGAGCACACGGCACAAAAAGTCCATGTCGCTGCGGTAACCGTCTTCCGGGCTGAACTCGACATCACCCACCAGATTGCGAGCAAAACGCACCGACTGCTTGGCTTGCTCAAACACCTGGTCAGGTGTCATGCGCAGCTTCTTTTCCATATGCAGGGGCGAGGTGGCAATGAAGGTGTGAATGCGGCCGCTGTTGGCGCCTTTGAGGGCCTCGGCCGCACGCGAGATGTCGCGGTCGTTGGCACGCGACAAGGAGCAAATGGTGGAGTCCTTGATCGCGTCGGCAATGCTTTTGACGGCCTCAAAATCACCATTGGAGCTGGCGGCAAAACCGGCTTCGATCACGTCCACGCGCAGACGCTCCAGCTGGCGGGCAATGCGCAGCTTCTCGTCGCGGGTCATGGAAGCGCCGGGCGACTGCTCGCCGTCACGCAAAGTGGTGTCGAAAATAATCAGTTTGTCAGTCATGTTCACTCCTGGTCAAAAACCCGCAAGTCCAAGCAAAAATGCAAAAGGCCCGATGCGGATGGCATTCGGGCCTTTTGGGAAAATGTTTGCGTGCGCTACACATCCCGCCCGAGGGGCGCTAGCAGTAGTGCAAACAAAGAAAAATTCATATAAACACTTTAGCACAGTTCAAAACCCGAACTGTCGTGCAGTGGACATCACTGGTGCAGGCCCCGTTCATCGGGCTCGTCGGTGGAGGTGCTGATCATGCTGGTGGGCTGGCCTTTGGCCTTGCGCCAGACATAAATCACATAACCACTCAAACCGTAAGCCACAAACGAGCCGAACAACACGGTGGGGGGGTCGATGTTGACGGCCGCAATGCCCAAAGCCACCAGCACCAGCGTGGCAAACGGCACGCTCTTTTTCATGTGCATGTCCTTGAAGCTGTAAAACGGCACATTGGTCACCATGGTCAGGCCCGCAAACAGGCACACGGCAAACATGCCCCAGGACACGGCTTTGGCGGGCACGGCGTTTTCAAACATGATCCAGACAAAACCCATGACCAAAGCCGCTGCCGCTGGCGAGGGCAGGCCCTGGAAATAACGTTTGTCCACCACGCCCGTGTTGACGTTGAAACGTGCCAGGCGCAAAGCAGCACATGCGCAGTAAACAAAAGCGGCAATCCAGCCCCAGCGGCCCAACTCCTTCAGGGTCCAAACATAAGCGATCAAGGCAGGCGCAGCGCCAAAAGACACCATATCGGACAACGAATCCATTTGCTCGCCAAAGGCGCTTTGGGTGTTGGTCATGCGGGCCACGCGGCCGTCCAGGCTGTCGAGCACCATGGCACTGAAGATGCCCACGGTGGCCAAGTCAAAACGGCCGTTGATGGCCATGACGATGGCATAAAAACCCGCAAACAATGCTGCCAAAGTAATCATATTGGGCAGCATGTAAATGCCCTTGGAGGGCTTGCGCACCGGCGCTGGGCCGTCTGCGTCTTCAGCGGTGTTGTTGGTTTTGCTCATCGTCCATTCCTGTTGCGGTTTTTTTGGATCCATCCCATGTCAGCCGAGTTTAAGGCAGACCCAGCGCCCAAGAAAAAGGCCACCTGAGTGGCCTTTTCCTATCTTGCCCAAGGGCCAGATCAGTTGCGGGTCTTGTCAACCAGCTTGTTCTTGGCGATCCAAGGCATCATGGCGCGCAATTGTGCGCCCACGACTTCAATGGAGTGCTCGGAAGTCAAGCGACGGCGAGCCGTCATGCTGGGGTAGTTGGTGCGACCTTCTAGGATGAACATCTTGGCGTATTCGCCAGTCTGGATGCGCTTCAAGGCGTTGCGCATGGCTTCGCGCGACTGCTCGTTGATGACCTCAGGACCTGTCACGTACTCGCCGTATTCAGCGTTGTTCGAGATCGAGTAGTTCATGTTGCCGATGCCGCCTTCGTAGATCAGGTCCACGATCAGCTTCAACTCGTGCAAGCACTCGAAGTAAGCCATCTCAGGGGCGTAACCGGCTTCCACCAAGGTCTCGTAGCCCATCTTGATCAGCTCAACAGCGCCACCGCACAGAACAGCTTGTTCGCCGAACAAGTCGGTCTCGGTCTCTTCCTTGAAGTTGGTTTCGATGATGCCGGCCTTGCCGCCACCGTTGGCCATGGCGTAGCTCAGGGCCAAAGCGCGGGCCTTGCCGCTCTTGTCCTGGTGAATCGCCACCAGGTGGGGCACGCCGCCGCCTTGGGTGTAGGTGTTGCGCACGGTGTGGCCGGGGGCCTTGGGTGCGACCATCCACACGTCCAGGTCTTCGCGGGGAACGACCTGGTTGTAGTGCACGTTGAAACCGTGGGCAAACGCCAAAGAAGCGCCAGCCTTGATGTTGGGGGCCACGTTGTTGTTGTACACGTCGGCGATTTGCTCGTCGGGCAACAAGATCATGACCACGTCAGCAGCCCTGACAGCGTCGTTGACTTCCATCACGGTCAAGCCGGCTTTGCCGACTTTGTCCCACGATGCGCCGCCTTTGCGCAAACCCACGACCACTTTGACGCCGCTGTCGTTCAGGTTCTGGGCGTGTGCGTGGCCTTGCGAGCCGTAACCAATGATGGCAACGGTCTTGCCCTTGATGACGCTCAGATCACAATCTTTGTCGTAAAAAACTTTCACAGGGTTCTCCTTAGGAATAAACAGGTTCAATGAGTGGGTTTAGACGCGCAGGATGCGCTCGCCGCGCCCGATACCGCACGCACCCGTGCGCACGGTCTCCAAAATGGCGCTGCGGTCGATCGCCTCCAAAAAGGCGTCGTTCTTGGACTGGTCACCGGTGAGCTCAATGGTGTAGCTCTTGTCGGTGACGTCGATCACGCGGCCGCGAAAGATGTCGGCCATGCGTTTCATTTCTTCGCGTTCCTTGCCCACGGCGCGCACCTTCACCAGCATCAGCTCGCGCTCGGTGTAAGCGCCTTCGGTCAGGTCCACCACCTTGACCACCTCGATCAGGCGGTTCAGGTGCTTGGTGATTTGCTCAATCACATCGTCAGAGCCAGCGGTCTGGATGGTCATGCGCGACAGGCTGGGGTCTTCGGTCGGGGCCACGGTCAAGGACTCGATGTTGTAGCCTCGGGCCGAGAACAGACCCACCACGCGGGACAAGGCGCCCGCTTCGTTTTCGATCAATACAGCGATGATGTGTTTCATGTGTGATTCCTCTTTTCGCCGCCCTCCCCTGCGCACGGTAATGCGCAGGCTTGACGGACAATAGATTCGTCCAGTTCAGTTAAAGATCTTCAGCGCCCATCAGCATCTCGGTGATGCCTTTGCCTGCCTGAACCATGGGGAACACGTTTTCAGTCGGGTCCGTACGGATATCCAGGAAAACCGTGCGGTCCTTGAGCCTGCGTGCTTCACGCAAAGCAGGCTCCACGTCCTCAGGCTTTTCCACCAAGATACCGACGTGGCCATAGGCCTCGGCCAACTTCACGAAATCAGGCAAGGCATCCATGTAGCTGTGGCTGTAGCGACCGGAGTAATCGATCTCCTGCCACTGGCGCACCATGCCCAGGTAACCGTTGTTCAGGGCCACAATTTTGATGGGCGTGTTGTACTGCAGGCAAGTCGAGAGCTCTTGGATGCACATTTGCACCGAGCCTTCACCCGTCACGCAATACACCTCGCTGTCAGGCTTGGCCAGCTTGATGCCCATGGCATAGGGAATGCCCACGCCCATGGTGCCCAAACCGCCCGAGTTGATCCAGCGGCGTGGCTCGTTGAACTTGTAGTATTGCGCCGCCCACATCTGGTGCTGGCCCACATCGGAAGTGATGTAAGCGTCTGCATCCTTGGTCATGTCCCACAGGGTCTCAATGACTTTTTGTGGCTTGATGACCAAGCTGTTTTGGCTGTCGTACTTCATGCAGTCGCGGCTGCGCCAGCCTTCAACGGTTTCCCACCACTGCGCCAGCGCCTGGCCGTCAGGTTTGAGGCCGGACTCGCGGATCATGCCCATCAACTCGGTCAGCACGTCTTTCACGTCGCCCACGATGGGCACATCCACCTTGACGCGCTTGGAGATGCTGGAGGGGTCGATGTCGATGTGGATGATCTTGCGTTCGTTCTGCGCAAAATGCTTGGGGTTGCCAATCACCCGGTCGTCAAAACGCGCACCGATGGCCAGCAAGACGTCGCAGTTTTGCATGGCATTGTTGGCTTCCAGCGTACCGTGCATGCCCAGCATGCCCAAGAAGCGGCGGTCATTGGCCGGAAACGCGCCCAGACCCATCAGGGTGTTGGTGACGGGGAAGTTCAGCATGTCCACCAAGGCGCGCAACTCGGGGCTGGCGTTGCTCAGCAGCACACCTCCGCCCGTGTAGATGTAGGGGCGCTTGGCCGACATCAAGAGCTGCATGGCCTTGCGGATCTGGCCGCCGTGGCCTTTACGCACCGGGTTGTACGAACGCATCTCGACTTTGTCGGGGTAGCCGGTGTACAGGGTTTTGTTGAAAGAAACGTCCTTGGGCACATCCACCACCACAGGGCCGGGGCGGCCAGTGCGGGCAATGTGGAAAGCTTTTTTCATGACCTCGGCCATGTCCTTGGCATCTTTGACCAAGAAGTTGTGCTTGACGATGGGGCGGGTGATGCCCACTGTGTCGCATTCCTGGAAGGCATCGAGGCCAATGGCCGCAGTGGGCACCTGCCCGCTGATGATGACCATGGGGATGCTGTCCATGTAGGCGGTGGCGATGCCGGTCACGGCGTTGGTCAGGCCGGGGCCTGAGGTGACCAAGGCCACACCCACCTCGCCTGTGGCGCGGGCATAGCCATCGGCCGCGTGCACCGCAGCTTGCTCGTGGCGCACCAGAACGTGCTGGATGGTTTCTTGCTTGTAGAACGCGTCGTAGATGTGGAGCACAGCCCCACCGGGGTAACCCCAGACAAACTCGACGTTTTCGGCCTGCAGCGCTTTGACCAGAATTTCGGCCCCACGCAATTCTTGGCCAGAAGAAGCGATAGACGCAGCGGATGCCATTTCGGCTTTATTGATTTCCATATATTCAACCTTTGTGAATTTCTCTAACGAAAAACCTTGGGTGCCCCTGGGCTCGACTCTTGTGAAGTGGCTTTGGGACTTGAGACCACAGACATGGGCACCAAACTGTATAAGTGCCGGACGGTGATCCGTTTGCTTTTTTTCAATTGCAACCCGTTATTATCGCACCGTTGCAGTTGGGCCGTTGAACATCGTGCCCTCAAAACCGTCCAAGTGACATAATCACCGAGCAACAGGCCTCACAAATCGGCCACGCATCCAACTCTCGCACACACTGGACACAGCCCGCCGCTGCAAGCACCTTGGCCTCGGACACCGACATTTCTGATTTCCTCAAAAGCGTGGAGAAGAAAGCCTTCAAACGGGCCTACTACCACGTGGGCGACGAGGAGGGAGCCCTGGACATTGTGCAAGACAGCATGATCAAGCTGTGCAGCCATTACTCGGACAAACCAGCACAAGAGCTGCCCTTGCTGTTCCAGCGGATCTTGTCCAACACCGTGCTCGACTGGTTTCGCCGCCGCAAGACGCGCAATGCCCTGTTTTCCAACCTGGACGATTTTGACCACCGCGATGACTTGGGCGACTTTGACCTGCTCGAAGTCACCACCGGTGATGCCGATGCACCCGCCAGCCAAAGCGCCGAACAATGGCTCGGACGGGTGCAAACCCTGGAACACATTGAAAAAGCCATCATGAGCTTGCCTGCACGTCAACGAGAAGCCTTCCTATTGCGTTATTGGGAGGAGCTGGACGTGGCTGAAACTGCCGCCGTGATGGGCTGCTCCGAAGGCAGCGTCAAGACCCATTGCTCCCGCGCCATCCAGTCCTTGAGTAACACCTTGGCCCTCCAAGGCATGAAACCATGAAAAATTCCCAGACATCGACCACCGCCACCACCGCCGACATGGACCTTTGGGGCCGAACTTTGGCCGCGCAATTGAATGTGGCCTCGCAGGATCTGGGACACGACATCGGCGAGCGTCTGCGCGTGGCTCGCCAAATGGCCCTGAAGTCTCGTCCTATGCCGCAACGCCTGATGCGCCACAGCCTGGCCGTGCAAGCCAACGGCACACTCAGCGGGCCACCCGACGAGGGCCTCAACTTGTGGCGCATCCTGGCCTCGGCACTGCCTTTGTTGGCCCTGGTGTCGGGCCTGATGTTCATCCAGACGCTGCAGCAAGACCTGGCCGAGTCCGACATCGCCTCGCTCGACTCGGCCCTGCTGCTCGACGAACTGCCACCGGACGCCTATACCGACCCTGGTTTCGTGCAGTTCCTGAAAATCCAGCTCCATCAAGACACACGGCATGACTGAAACGGGTTGGACGTTTGACTTTCAACGCGCAGCCGAGCCGACTGCACGTCGACGACGCCTGCACTGGCTCAGACCCAGCGTGGGCCCATGCTTGCTGGCTGGCCTGGCCCTGAGCTGGGCTTTGCAAGTGGGCTCACAAACACCGACCGCCCCATCCGCCGCGGCCCCAGCCTCGACCGAACCACAGGCGTTGTTGCCCAATGCCTCCGCACCAGCCAGCGTTTATGGCGCCCCTCCCGCTGATCCGGCCATGCCGGCCACACCGGCACTGGGCAACAGCGCGCAAGTGCCCTCGGCTTCCAGTGCCACCAACAGTTCTCCCGCCCCCGACTCGGGCGCCTGGCAGTCCTTGAGCAAGCGTCAAAAATTGGCCCTGGCCCCTTTGGCCGGGGAGTGGCATGAACTGACGGCTCAGCAACGCCAAAAATGGCTGGCCTTGTCCAGAAACTTTTTCCAGCTCAGCGACGAGGAACAGCTGACCCTGCACAGCCGCATGGGCGAATGGGCAGCCCTCAGTCCTCGCCAGCGCAGCCAAGCGCGTTTTCACTTCAATGCCACACAATCCCTGTCTGCCCAGGACAAACGGGCCCAGTGGGAGGCCTACCAGGCGTTGTCCGACCAGGAAAAAAGCAAGCTGTCTTCTGGCCCCAAGCCTCCCGTCAAAAGTGCTGCCCGCAGCTTTGCGCCGCCCAGCACCCGCTTGGTCAGCCCGCCTCTGCTGCCCGTCAATGCCACACGGGCCGTGCAGCGGGTCGCCCCCTCCAAGCCGATCCACCCCAAAACCTTGTTGCCTCAGCCCTCTTGAATTGGATGGGCCTGGTTCAGTTGCCCATTTGCGCCACAATCGGCTTAAACAACTGAGCGCTCGCCAACCTCGCTGAAAAGCACAAAACTGGACGATTGAGGCGCTCAAGCCCGACGCCCCCCTCTTCAAAATTCCATTGCTCCCATGACACAGCGCGTGCCCGCTTCACCGACGCCCCCCACCCCCGTGCCCACTGCATCCGACCCTCTGGCTGCACCCTCGCTCAAACGCCGCATGGCCTGCTGGCTTTACGAAGGCATGCTGCTCTTCGGGGTTGTGTTCATTGCGGGCTATCTGTTCGGCAGCCTCAGCCAAACTCGCCACGCTCTGGACAACCGGCCCGGCTTGCAGGCTTTCCTGTTTTTGATTCTTGGCATTTACTTCACCTGGTTCTGGCACCGGGGCCAGACCCTGGCCATGAAAACCTGGCACATCCGGGTGGTCTCAGCCTCGGGGCAGCCCTTGAGCCAGCGCCGTGCCTTGTTGCGCTATGTGCTCAGCTGGCTCTGGTTTTTACCGCCCCTTTTGCTGACCTTGCCCTTTGGCCTGCAACCGGGCCAAGTCGGCTTGCTGATCATGGTCTGGATCATCGTCTGGGCCTTGCTCAGCCGTTTTCAAGCCCAAAAACAATTCTGGCACGACGTCTGGGCGGGCACCCGCCTCGTCAACTACCGCTGAAACCCTTTGCCTACCCCATGACGACTTCAGACCATGCCAGCAGCAAGGCTGCACCTGCTTTCTCCATCTGCGTCTATTGCGGCTCCAAACCTGGCAACTCGCCTGAATTTGCACAAATTGCCGTACAAGTGGGCAGCTGGATCGGTGCGCATGGCGGCCAATTGGTCTATGGCGGTGGGCGCAACGGCCTGATGGGCTTGGTGGCCGAAGCCACGCTGGCCGCAGGCGGCACCGTGGTGGGCATCATCCCCACGGCGCTGGTCGAAAAGGAATGGGCGCACCACGGCTGCACCGAGCTGCATGTGGTGGACACCATGCACGAGCGCAAACGCCTGATGGCCGAGAAAGCCGACGCGTTTTTGGCCTTGCCCGGCGGCATCGGCACCTTCGAAGAGTTGTTTGAAGTCTGGACCTGGCGTCAGCTGGGCTACCACGACAAACCCGTGGGCATCCTCAACAGCAACGGTTACTACGATGGCCTGATGAGCTTCATTGGCCAGGTCGTCAAAGAGGGCTTCATGGCCGATTGGCAAACCGGCTTGGTGACCGTTGGAACCGCACCCGAAGTCTTGCTGCAAGATCTGGTGGAAGCGGCGGGCTTTTCACCACCCGCCAAAATCGAACTGCTTTGAATGGGGGTGAGCGGCGGGCCTGACGGCCAACGCCCGCACCCGATCAGATCGCGGTTTCGTCCTGCTCACCCGTGCGGATGCGCACCACACGCTCGACCGAAGTCACAAAAATCTTGCCGTCACCGATCTTGCCTGTGCGGGCGGCTTTGACGATGGCGTCCACACAGCTGTCCACGTCTTCGTCCTTGACAACCACCTCGACCTTGACCTTGGGCAAAAAGTCGACCACATATTCCGCGCCTCGGTACAGCTCGGTGTGGCCTTTTTGACGGCCAAAACCCTTGACTTCGGTCACCGTGAGGCCGGTCACGCCGCACTCGGCCAAGCCTTCGCGCACTTCTTCCAGTTTGAAAGGCTTGATGACGGCGGTGATCTGTTTCATGGGGGGAATCCTCAATAAATGGGTGGTGGCCCGAAGTCAGGCGCGAAACTTGTTGGTCATAGGATAACGCCAATCCTTGCCAAAACTGCGGTGCGTCACGCGAATGCCCACAGGCGACTGGCGGCGTTTGTACTCGTTGAGCTTGATCAGGCGCGTGACTTTTTCCACATCGGCACGCTCAAAGCCATCGGCAATCAAAGCTTCCACACCCTCGTCGTTTTCCATATAGCGCTGGATGATCGCGTCCAGCACCTCGTAAGCTGGCAAGCTGTCCTGGTCTTTCTGGTCGGGGCGCAGCTCGGCGCTGGGCGGGCGGGTGATGATGCGCTCGGGAATCGGTTGGCTGCCCGTGCCATAGGGGTCATTCAGGTTGCGCCAGCGGGCCAGGTCGAACACGCGGGTCTTGACCACGTCCTTGATGACCGCAAAACCGCCCGCCATGTCGCCATACAGCGTGCAGTAGCCCGTGGCCATTTCGCTTTTGTTGCCGGTGGTCAGCACAATCGCCCCGGTCTTGTTGGACAGCGCCATGAGCAGCGTGCCGCGGATGCGCGCCTGGATGTTTTCTTCGGTCGTGTCTTCCTTCAAACCCTCAAACTGGGCCGACAGCGCCAGCTTGAAGCCATCAAACAAAGGCGCGATCGAGATTTCGTCATACCGAACACCCAAGCGCTTGACCATGTCGCGCGAATCGATCCAGCTGATGTCGGCCGTGTAGGGCGAGGGCATCATCACCGCGTGGATCTTGTCGGCGCCAATGGCATCCACTGCGATGGCCAGCACCAGCGCCGAATCGATGCCGCCCGAGAGGCCCAAAATCGCGCCCTTGAAGCCGTTCTTACCCAAATAATCGCGCACGCCCAGCACCAGCGCATCCCACAGCTCGGCATCGGCGCTGGCCATGGGCACCAAGGCCTCGGGTGCAGCGCTCAAGTCCACACCTTGCTGGCCAACCGATGCCTGCACTGCCAAATCGGCCTCGCGAAAGCCCTCGGCCCGCGCCACGGTTTCGCCTTGGGCATTGAGCGCAAAAGAGCGGCCTTCAAAAATCACCTCGTCTTGCCCACCGACCAGGTGCGCGTAAACCAGGGGCAAACCGCTGTCAGCCACGCGCTCACGCATGCGATGCTCGCGCTCTGGGCCTTTGCCCGCATGAAAAGGTGAAGCGTTCAACACCGCCAGCACCTGCGCCCCAGCGTCTCGCGCCAATCGAGCCGGTTCGTCGAACCAGGCGTCTTCGCAAATGAGCAGCCCCACACGTACGCCTTCGACCTCAAAGACCCCCACCCCGTTGCCGGGTGAGAAATAGCGGCGCTCGTCAAACACCTGGTAGTTGGGCAGCTCGCGCTTGTCGTAAGCGCAGACCACCTGCCCTTCGCACAAGACGCTCGCGCGGTTGTGGCGGCGCGTCACGGCCACGCTGCGGGTGCGCACGCCACCACCTTCGGGGTGGCCCACCACCACATGCAGGCCCTTTAACCCAGCCAGTTCGCGGGCCACCGTTTTCAGGGCATCATCACAGGCGTCAATGAAGGCCGGGCGCAGCAGCAGGTCTTCGGCCGCATAGCCGCAAATTGACAACTCGGGCGTGATCAACAGCCTGGCCCCCTGGGCATAAGCCGAGGTGGCGGCGTCGATGATTTTGCGGGCATTGCCCTGCATGTCACCGACGACAAAGTTGAGCTGGGCCACACGAATTTGGAGAGTCATACAGGTGCTGGAAAATTTGAGCTTGAATTATGTCACCCGGGTAGAGGATGACCTGCGCGGCATCGCGCCTGAGGCTTGGGACGGCTTGCTCGCACAGCAGGATGCGCCATCGCCCTTCATGCGGCATGCCTATTTGTCGGCCCTGCACACCAGCCAATCGGCTGTGCCCGAGACCGGCTGGACGCTGCAAGTGCTCAGCTTGTGGCGCGAAACCCCCAATGGCCCTGCTTTGTCAGCAGCGTGCCCGCTCTACCTCAAGACCCACTCACGCGGCGAATATGTCTTTGACCACGCCTGGGCCGACGCCTACGAGCGCCATGGCCTGAACTACTACCCCAAGGCCCTGGTCGCGTCGCCCTTCACACCCGTGCCTGGCAGCCGTTTGCTGGCCGAGTCGGATGCCGCCCGCCAAGCCCTGCTGGCCGCCTTGCTGGATTTGTGCCAAACCAACGAGATCCCATCGCTGCACATCCTGTTTGGCAGCCCACAAGACTTGAAGGCTTGCGAGACGGCAGGTTTGCTGCAGCGCAGCCAGGTGCAATTCCATTGGCAAAACCAGGGCTGGCGCGACTTCGATGACTTTTTGAGCAGCCTGAACCAGGAAAAGCGCAAAAAAATCCGGCAAGAGCGCCGCAAAGTGGCTGAAGCGGGCGTGACCTTTCGCGCTGTGCGTGGCCCCGACATGACGGGCGATGACTGGGCCTTGTTGCTGCGCTGCTACCAGCAAACCTATTGGGAGCACGGCAACGCGCCCTATTTGAAGCCTGAGTTTTTCGAAGCCATGCGCCGTGACATGGCCGCCAATTGGCTGCTCTTTGTGGCCGAGCACGAGGGACAAGCCATGGGCATCAGCCTGATCGGCCTGCACCTGAACGCCGCAGGCCACCCCGAAGTGGCTTATGGGCGCTACTGGGGAGCGCTGGCCCGGGTGGACTGCCTGCACTTTGAAGCTTGTTATTACCAGCCCATCGAGTGGTGCATTCAGAATGGCGTCAAGCGGTTTGAAGGCGGCGCACAAGGTGAGCACAAAATGGCCCGCGCCCTGCTGCCCACGCCCACACACAGCGCCCACTGGCTGGCGCACCCGGCTTTTTCAGAAGCGGTGGCGCGGTATTTGGAGCGCGAAAAATCGGGCATTGACAACTACATGGAGGCGCTGCAACAGCACTCGCCTTTGAAAAAACTGCCGTAAAAAAGCTGCAAAAAAACCCAAGAAAAACGCCTGCGCAGCGCAAACCGGGCAGGCGTTCAGCGGTTCAAGCGGCTTCAAACTGAAGCCACTGGACAAGACCCATCAGGCCTTTTTGTAATTGGCGATGCCGTCCATCAGTTCCTTGGCGGCGGACTCCACGCCTTCCCAGCCCTTGACCTTGACCCACTTGCCTTTTTCCAGGTCTTTGTAGTGCTCAAAGAAGTGGGCGATCTGCTTGAGTTGCAATTCGTGCACATCGGACAAGGACTTGATGTTGGCGTAGATGGGCAGGATTTTTTCGGTTGGGACGGCCAAAATCTTGCCGTCCATGCCGCCTTCGTCTTCCATCAACAAGATGCCAATGGCGCGGCAGGACACCACCACGCCCGGGGGCAAGGGGAAAGGCGTCATCACCAGCACGTCCACCGGGTCGCCATCACCGGCAATGGTTTGGGGCACATAGCCGTAGTTGGTGGGGTAGTGCATGGCGGTGCCCATGAAACGGTCCACAAACAAAGCGCCGGACTCTTTGTCCACTTCGTACTTCACAGGGTCGGAGTTCATCGGGATTTCGATGATCACGTTGAATGCGTCAGGTACTTTGCTGCCAGGGGTGACTTTGTTCAGGGACATGGTGTCTGCTTTTGAAAGTTAAGAGGAAACGAAAAATTCTAGGGATTAACCCCGATTTTACTTTCACCGGGCTTGCGAAATTCAAGCCGTGCTGTCCACGGCACCCGTGCAGCAACATTGACTTGCCCGCCAAATCCTCTCAGGCCGCGTCGCGAAGCTGAGCGCAGCTCTGTCTCTTGCGTGATTTCCAAGACCGCCCCACCACCGACAATGGCGGCATGCAACACAACTTCATCGCCAACCAATCCACCCCCGCCCTGGCCGGCCAAACCATCGACGTGCTGGACCCCTCTGACGGGCAGGTGTTCGAGCAGATCCCGCGCAGCCAGGCGGCCGACATCGACCAGGCGGTGCAAGCGGCGCGGGCCGCCTTTCATGGTCCTTGGGGACGGCTGACCGGGGTGGAACGTGGGCGATTGCTGATGGCGCTGTCGCGCAAAGTGGCCGAACACGCGGGCGAATTGGCGGCGCTGGAGCAGCGCGACTGCGGCAAACCCACCAAACAGGCTGCGGCCGATGCGGTGGCTTTGGCCCGGTATTTCGAGTTTTATGCCGGCTCTTGTGACAAGCTGCACGGCGACACCCTGCCCTACCAAAACGGCTACAGCGTCTTGACCTGGCGCGAGCCGCACGGCGTGACGGGCCATGTGATCCCCTGGAATTACCCCATGCAGATTTTTGGCCGCAGCGTCGGCGGCGCATTGGCAGCGGGCAACGCCTGCGTCGTCAAGCCTGCCGAAGACGCGTGCCTGAGCCTGATCCGCGTGGCGCAGTTGGCGGCCGAAGTCGGCTTTCCGGCCGGCGCCTTGAACATCGTCACCGGTTATGGCCACGAGGTGGGCGACGCGCTGGCCCGCCACCCCGGCATCGACCACATCAGTTTCACCGGCAGCCCCCGCGTGGGCACGCTCATTCAGCAAGTGGCCGCCGAGCGGCATTGCCCAGTCACCCTGGAGCTGGGCGGCAAAAGCCCCCAAATCATTTTTGACGACGCCGACCTGGACGCGGCCATTCCGGTGATCGTCAACGCCATCGTGCAGAACTCGGGCCAGACCTGCAGCGCGGGCTCGCGGGTGCTGATCCAGCAAGGCATTTACGAGCCATTGCTCAAACGCCTGGGCGAAGCCTTTGGCCGCCTGCAAGTGGGCTCGGCCGCCATGAACTTGGACCTGGGGCCCCTGATCCGCGCCAGCCAGCTGGAGCGCGTGACCGGTTTTCTGGACCAGGCCCGCGCCGACGGCATCGCCACCGTGGCACAAGGTCAGATCGCGCCCGGCGTGCCCGCAGGTGGTTTCTACCAAGCCCCGGTGCTCTTGCGCGACGTGCCGGTGATGCACCGTTTGGCGCAGGAAGAAGTCTTTGGCCCAGTGCTCTCGGCCATGGCCTTCCAAGACGAAGACCATGCCGTCGAGTTGGCCAATGCCACCGAGTTCGGCCTCGTCGCGGGCATCTGGACCCGCGACGGTGGCCGCCAGTTCCGCATGGCCAAACGCGTGCGCAGCGGCCAGGTGTTCATCAACAACTACGGCGCGGCTGGCGGGGTGGAGCTGCCCTTTGGGGGCGTCAAGTCATCGGGCTACGGCCGCGAAAAAGGCCTGGAAGCCCTGCTGGGCTTCACCACCCTCAAAACCGTGGCCATTGCGCACGGCTGAGGCAAAAACGCCCTTGATTCGCGCTTGACCATGCCGCCTCAAAGGAGGTGGCGGCTCGTGCACAATCACCCGCTATGTCTGAACGCGTCATTGCGCTGGTCGACCAGCGCCCCCCCAGCCTGCCCTTGCCCCCCTTGCCCGTGGGGCAAGACCTGAGCGCCCTGCCGCTGGACGGCCTGCGCCGCCCCTTGACCGATTTGCGCATCAGCGTGACCGACCGCTGCAACTTCCGCTGCAGTTACTGCATGCCCAAGGAAGTCTTTGACAAGGACTACGCCTACCTGCCGCACAGCCAGCTGCTGAGTTTTGAGGAAATCACCCGCATCGCCAACGTGTTTGTAGGCCGGGGCGTGCGCAAAATCCGCCTGACGGGCGGTGAGCCCCTTCTGCGCAAAAACATCGAGATCCTGATCGAACAACTGGCCGTGTTGCGCACGCCCGACGGCCAGCCGCTCGATTTGACGCTGACCACCAACGGCTCGCTGTTGGCCCGCAAGGCCCAAAGCCTGAAAGACGCGGGTTTGCAACGCGTCACGGTGAGCCTGGACGGGCTGGATGATGCGGTGTTCCGGCAAATGAACGACGTGGACTTCCCAGTGGCCGATGTGCTGGCCGGCATCGAAGCGGCGCGGGCGGCGGGCTTGGGGCCGATCAAGGTCAACATGGTGGTCAAGCGCGGCACCAACGAGCACGAAATTCTGCCCATGGCCCGGCATTTCCGGGGCACGGGCATCGTGCTGCGCTTCATTGAATACATGGACGTGGGCGCGACGAATGGCTGGTGCATGGACGAGGTGCTGCCCAGCGCCGAGGTGATCCGCCTGCTGCAGACCGAGTTGCCGCTGGTGCAACTGGACCCGTCTGTTCCGGGCGAAACCGCCGAGCGCTGGGGTTACGCCAACGCCCAAGGTGAGTACGACCCGACTTTGGGCGAGGTGGGTGTGATCAGCAGCGTGACGCAGGCCTTTTGTGGCGACTGCAACCGCGCCCGCCTGTCCACCGAAGGCCGTTTGTACCTGTGCCTGTTTGCCAGCCAAGGCTACGACCTGCGTCAGCTCTTGCGCGACCCCACACAAAGCGACACCACACTGGCCGCCACGGTCGATGCCATCTGGCGCGGGCGCACCGACCAATACTCGCGCCTGCGCAGCCTGCGCGGGCCGGACACCACCAGCGGCCCCGGCCGTCGGGTGGAGATGAGCTACATCGGAGGCTGAAAGCCATGAACAACAACGCACCCGGCATCACCGGCCTCATCCTCGCAGGCGGGCGCGGTTCGCGCATGGGCGGCATCGACAAAGGCCTGCAAAACTTTCGTGGCCTGCCCCTGGCCCTGCAAACCCTGATGCGCCTGCAGCTGCAAAGCCTGCCGCTGCAAGAAGTGCTGATCAACGCCAACCGCAACCTCTCGGCCTACGAATCCTTGGGCGTGCCGGTCTGGCCCGACAGCATCGACGGCTTTGCCGGGCCGCTGGCAGGCTTCCTTACCGGACTGGAGCGCTGCGAAACCCCGCTCTTGCTCACCGTGCCTTGCGACACGCCTTTGTTTCCGCTCGATCTGGTGGAGCGCTTGGTCCAAGCCATGGACACGCAAGACGCCGACATGGCCATGGCCGCCGCGCCCGAGCTTGACGGCGCGGTGCGCCCACAGCCCGTGTTTTGCCTGCTCAAAATCGATCTGCTCGAAAGCCTGGTCAAGTTCACCCAAGGCGGTGGCCGCAAGATCGACGCCTGGACCAGCCAGCACCGCTGCGCCATCGTCCCCTTTGACCTGCCCGGCGACAACCCGCAAGCCTTTGCCAACGCCAACACGTTGGCCGAGCTGCAGCAACTCGAAGCCCTCTGAATTCCTTGGCCATGCCCTGGCCGTGCAGACCATGACCACGCCCAACTCCTCCGCGCTTTCAACCGCCCAGTCACCCGCACTGTCCTTGAGCGAGATCGCCGAACGCCTGCAAGGCTACGACCCGCAAGCCCTGTCGGCCCGCCATGTGAACGACTTTTTGGCCCAGCTGGTCCAGCCCGTGCGCGAACAAGAAACCGTGGCCCTGATGCAGGCGCACGGCCGCATCCTGGCGCAAGACGTGGTCTCGCCCATCAGTGTGCCGCCGCACGACAACTCGGCCATGGACGGCTACGCATTGCGGGGTGCAGAACTGCTGAGTGACCGCCCCACCCCTTTTAAGGTGGTCGGCACCGCTTTTGCCGGTGCCGCTTGGCAAGGCAACATGAATGCGGGCGAGTGCGTGCGCATCATGACCGGGGCCATCATGCCCGCAGGGCTGGACACCGTAGCCCCCCAAGAATTGGTGAAGGTGGACGGCGACACCGTGCATATCCCTCCCGGCCTGCTGCAAGCGGGCGACAACCGCCGTCTTTTGGGCGAAGACCTCATGGCCGGGCAACCTGCCCTGAGAGCAGGCACGCGCCTTGCCCCCGCCGCCTGCGGTCTGCTGGCCAGCTTGGGCTTGCCCAGCGTGCGTGTTTGGCGCAGGCCCAAAGTGGCCTATTTTTCGACCGGTGACGAAATCCTGAGCCTGGGCGAAGCCCCCCGCGAAGGCTCGGTGTACGACAGCAACCGCTACACCGTCGCCGGCATGGTGCAGGCCCTGGGGTGTGAATTGATCGACATGGGCGTGGTGCGCGACGAGCCTGCGGCGCTGGAACAAGCTTTTGTGGACGCGGCTGCACAGGCCGACGCCATCATCACCAGCGGCGGCGTGAGCGTGGGCGAGGCCGACCACACCAAGGCCATGATGAAAAAACTGGGCGATGTGGCGTTTTGGCGCATCGCCATGCGCCCCGGCCGCCCCATGGCGGTGGGCCGTATTCAACGCAGCAAGCGCTCGGCCGTGTTGTTTGGCCTGCCCGGCAACCCGGTGGCCGTCATGGTCACCTTTGCCGCCTTTGTGCGCCCAGCCCTGCAGCAACTCATGGGCTGGCAAGCGCCGCCCTTGCCACTGCTCAAAGCCCAAAGTACCGAGGCGCTGCGCAAGAAACCGGGCCGCACCGAATACCAGCGCGGCGTGGTCAGCACCAACGCGGCGGGCCAATTGCAGGTCAGCATCACCGGCAACCAAGGCTCGGGCGTGCTCAGCTCCATGGTGCAAGCCAATGGCCTGATCGTGCTGGGACATGCCCAAGGCAACGTGGCTGTGGGCGACGAGGTGGATGTGATGATGTTTGACGGGCACCTCTGAACCCGGGAACCAGGCACGCATGAAAAAAGCGGCCAAGGCCGCTTTTTTCATGGCTCTGGCGCTGCACAGCGCGTGCAGCGTCTGGCGGTCAGTGCACCGCCGACTCGGGCGGTGCCTCATGCGCCACCGCCTTGTTCGGCCCTGGCACCGATCGGCGAGCCAGCAACGAGTACATGGTAGGCACGACGAAAACAGCCAGCACCGTGCCCAAGCTCATGCCACCCACAATCACCCAGCCGATTTGCGTGCGGCTCTCAGCGCCCGCGCCCGTGGCCAGGGCCAGAGGGACAGCGCCCAATACCATGGCCCCGGTGGTCATCAAGATCGGGCGCAGGCGCTGTGCAGAAGCCTTGATCAGCGCCTCTTGCATGGCCATGCCCTGCTCGCGCAACTGGTTGGTGAATTCGACAATCAGAATGCCGTGCTTGGTGATCAAGCCCACCAAGGTGATCAAGCCAATTTGCGAATACACGTTGAGCGATCCACCCGTGAACTTGAGCGCCAAGAGCGCCCCGATCATGGACAGCGGCACCGACAGCATGATCACAAAGGGGTCGATGAAGCTCTCAAACTGGGCGGACAACACCAAAAAGATGAACAGCAGCGCCAGCACAAAGACAAGCACCAAAGCCCCCTGCGAGCTTTTGAACTCCCGCGAGGTGCCGTTGAGTTCGGTGGTGTAGCCAGGCTTGAGCACCTTGGCCGCCGTTTCATCCATGAATTGGATGGCTTGACCCAATGAGTAATCGGGGGCCAGGTTGGCGGTAATGGACACCGAGCGGCGCTGACCAAAGTGGTTCAACTCGCGCGGTGACACGCTCTCGCGCACTTTCACCAGACTCGACAAGGGAATCATGGTGTCGTTGCGGCCACGCACCTGGATCACGTCGATGTCGTCGGGCGTGTTGCGGGCCGAAGGCAGGGTTTGCACAATCACGTCGTACTGCTCGGCATCGCGCTTGTAGCGCGTCACCACACGACCGCCCAGCATGGTCTCGATGGTGCGAGCCACCACTTCAATGCTCACGCCGAGCTCGTTGGCTTTGACGCGGTCCACTTCGATGCGCAGCTCGGGCTTGTTCAGACGCAAGTCCACGTCGGGCGACAAGATGCCCGGGTTCTTGGCGATTTCGTCCATCATTTGCCGGGTGAGCAAGTTCAGGTTTTGGTAACTGTCCGAAGTCTGGATCACGAAGTTCAAAGGCCGCTCACGAAAGCCCTGGCCCAAGGAAGGCGGCGTGATCGGGAATGCGTTGACCCCAGGCAGACTGTTGAACTTGGCCCCCAGTTCACGGGCGATTTCAAGCGTGGTGCGTTTGCGCTCATCCCAGTCCACCGCACGGTAAACCACCGAGCCCTGACCCACCGTGGGGTTGCCCATGTTGGCGAAAATCCGGTCGAATTCTGGATAAGCCTGCCCGAATTTTTCGAGCGAACGCGCATAGCGGTCGGTGTATTCCAAGGTTGAACCATCGGGGGCATTGACAGTCGCCAAAATCGTGCCCCGGTCCTCCAGTGGCGCGAGTTCCTGCTTCATCGTCGGGTAGATGAATGCAATGCCTGCGCCAGAAGCAAGCATGACCAGCACCACCACCCAACGGGCGCGGGTCAAGATCAAGGTCAACAGGCTTTCATAGCCATTGGACAAGGCCGTGAGCCTGCGCTCCATGAAGCGGTCAAACCAGCTCGGGTTGGGGTTGTGGCGCAGCAGTTTGGCGCTCAGCATGGGCGCCAGGGTCAAGGCCACAAAGCCGGACACGATCACCGCCCCAGCCAGAGCCAACGCAAACTCGCCAAACAACTTGCCTGTGCGCCCCGGTGTGAAGGCCAAGGGGGCAAACACGGCGGCCAAAGTCAAAGTCATGGCGATGACGGCAAAACTGATTTCACGCACGCCCTTGATGGCCGCTGAAAACGGGTCCAGTCCTTCTTCAATGTGCCGGTAAATGTTCTCCAACACCACGATGGCGTCGTCCACCACCAATCCAATGGCCAGCACCAGCGCCAGCAAGGTCAGTGTGTTGATGGTGAAACCCGCCAGGGCCATCATGGCAAACGCACCAATCAAACTGACCGGGATGGTGATGATCGGGATGATCGAAGCACGCAAAGTGCGCAGGAACACGAAAATCACCAAGGCCACCAGAACCACGGCTTCGACAATGGTCTGAAACACGTTCTTGATCGACCGGTCAATGAACACCGAGTTGTCGTTGGCCACATCGATGGACATATCCCCCGGCAAATCGGCCTTCAGGCGGGGGATCATCTCGCGCACGCCTTTGGACAGCTCCAGCGGGTTGGCCGTGGCTTGCCGGATCACGCCCGCTGAAATCGCTGGCCGTCCATTCAGGCGCACCACACTGCGGTCGTTGGCCGCATCTTCCTTGATCTGGGCCACATCACGCAGCTTGACCGGAAAGCCGTTGATGGTGCGTATGACAATCTCGCCGAACTGACCGGGACGGGTCAGGTCGGTCTGGGAGGACACGCTGAACTCCCGATTGGTCGACTCGATCCGGCCGGCTGGCAACTCCAGGTTGCTGCGGCGGATGGCATCTTCCACATCCTGGGGCGTCAGCTTGTAAGACGACAAACGCGCATGGTCCAGCGAGACCAGCATGGCGTATTTGCGCTCGCCAAAAATGCGCACATCGGCCACACCCGTGACGGTCTGCAGGCGCGGCTTGACCACGCGGTTGACCAGGTCGTTGATCTGCAAGGCATTGAGCGTGTCACTGGAAAAAGCCAGCCAAATCACCGGAAAGGCATCGGCTTCGACCTTGGCAATGACCGGCTCTTCGATGGCCTGGGGCAAACGGTTGCGCACACGCGACGTGCGGTCACGCACTTCGGCAGCTGCCGTGTCGGCGTCTTTTTCAAGGCGAAAGCGCACCGTGATTTGCGACTGCTCGGCGCGGCTGATGGAGGTGATGACGTCCACCGCATCGATGCCCGCGATCGAGTCTTCCAGCGGCTTGGTGACCTGCGACTCGATCACCTCGGCCGACGCCCCCACGTAGCGGGTGGTCACGGTGACGGTGGGCTCATCGATCTTGGGGTATTCGCGCAGCGACAGGCTCTTGAAGCTGACTGCACCAATGAGCACGATCAGCAAGGACATGACCACGGCCAACACGGGCCGCCGGATGGAGACTTCAGCGAGCTGCATCGTTGCCCCTCAGGCAAGGGTTAGGGCCCGACAGCGCCACTGGCTTGGCCGGCGGCTTTGTGGGCTTGCTGGCGCCCGCTGGTGCCGCAGAAGCGGCCGCTGCCCCCCCTGAGCCCGGAGCTGAAGCGGCAGATGCAGCTGAAGCGCCGCCCGCCGGCGCTGCGGCCTGACCCTGCCCACCGGCAGGACGAGGGCCGCCAGGCTGGGACAAGTCCACCACGCGCACAGCCGTACCGTCTTTTTGCAAACGCTGGTGACCTGCAGTCACCACGGTATCACCGGCAGACAATCCTTCGACGATTTCAACTTTGCCCGGTTGACGCAAACCGACCTTCACGGCCACCCGCTCGGACACCAGGTTCTCGGGTTTATCACCGGGTACGACCTTGACCACAAAGGTGCGCCCACCCTGGGGGATGATGGCTTCCTCCGGAATGACCAAGGCGTTGTCACGCGAGCCAAAGACCGCGTTCACCCGGGCAAACATGCCCGGGCGCAGTTGCTGCTGGCGGTTGTCGATGCAGCCGCGCACACCGACCGAGCGGCCATTGGCCTCGATCAAAGGGTCCACCGCCTGCACGATGGCCGTGAACGGACGGCCCGGCAAAGCGTCCACCGTCAATTGGGCTTTTTGTCCTGCGCGCACCCGTGCCTGAAAACGCTCGGGCAAACGGAAGTCGAGCAGCACGGCATCGATGTCTTCCACGTTGACCATGTCCGCGCCATCTTTGAGGTAATCGCCCACGTTGATTTGCTTGAGGCCGGTGATGCCATCAAACGGCGCCAGCACCTGCAAGCGCTGCAGCGTGGCCTGGGCCAGCGACAATTTGGCACGGGAGACTTCCAGGGCCGCCGCACTCTCGTCCAGCGAGCGCTGGCTGATGAAGTTTTGCGCCACCAGCTCCTGGTTGCGCTTGTGGTTGGCCTCGGCAATCGACAGCTCGGCACGCGCCTGCGCCACCTGGGCCTGCTGCAGTTGGTCTTCAAACTGCACCATCAACTGGCCCTTGCGCACACGCTGGCCGTCGCTGAAAAGAATCTGTTTGACACGGCCCCCCACTTCGGGGCGAAGCATCACGCCTTGGCGCGAGCGCAAACTGCCCACGGCCTGGGTCTCGTCCACCAAGGTCATGCGCTCGACCTTGGCGACCTCCACTGCCGGAGCCCGGCCTGCCCCACCTGACCCACCGGCTGCGCCTCCTGGCCCGGCCCCTGGTGCGCCACTGGCTGCACCCGCAGGGGCTGCGGAAGGACCACCTGAGGCGGAAGAAGCTGCTGAACTGGGCGCCGCACCACCCGTCGGGGCCTTGTTTTGCCACCACCAGGCGGCTCCTGAGGCCACGGAAATGCCCACCAGGGCCAGCACTGCGTATTTCTTCTTGTAAGCCATTCAGATTTCTCTCAGGTTGCGTTCGCCAAGACTTCAGCAATGTAACAGCGCGCAAGCCATTTCCCCACAGTCAGCAGGCCCTTGCAGCAGACCCGACCGCTAGGGCGCGTCAGGGCCTGGGCCGCGCGCACCCGGCCTGGGCAGTTGGCTTCAGCGGCCCAAGGCTTTGTCCACGCCTTGGTTGGCCAGTGCATCAGCCCGCTCGTTGCCCGGATCGCCGTTGTGGCCTTTGACCCAGCGCCAGTCGATCTGGTGTCCCGAAGAAGACACGACACTGTCCAATTTTTGCCACAGGTCGGCATTTTTGACAGGTTGTTTGGCCGCCGTGCGCCAGCCTCGGGCTTTCCAGCCATGGATCCACTCGGTGATGCCCTTGCGCACATATTCGCTGTCCAGGTACAGCGTGACCTGGCAAGGGCGCTTGAGCGCCAGCAGGCCTTCAATGACGGCTGTCATCTCCATGCGGTTGTTGGTGGTGTTCAGCTCGCCGCCAAACAACTCCTGAACATGTTGGCCCGACTGCAGGCGAACGCCCCAGCCGCCAGGGCCGGGGTTGCCCTTGCAGGCGCCATCGGTGTGAATTTCAACGTGGGTCAAAAGCATCTTTCTCGGCCGGGGGATGGCCCATGAAGGTATCGGAGCGGGCCACAGGTGCGGTCGCTGCTGCGGGCGATCGTACCGTGCGCCATTGGCGCGCTGGCAGCCAGCGCCCCCCGGGCACCCGTTTAGTGGCCATCAACAAATAGACGCCCCCCAAAATGGGCCACCAACGCTCGCCCGCACGCTCCATCCAGCCCAAGCGCTGCATCCAGCGCTCACTGGTCAAGGCCGGGGTCCAGCCCCCAAAGCGGCTGACCTGCACCTCAAAACCCAACAAACGCAACCAGTCGCGTAATCGCCGGTAAGCGATCAGGCGCTGCACCGAAGCCCCGCCGAGCCGGCGCGGACCACCTCGCTGAGGGGGCCACCCCCACAAACTCATGGGGTTCAGGCCCGTGATCAGCACTTGCCCTTCGGGAATCAGCACCCGCTCGACCTCGCGCAAACAGGCATGCGGATCGGCCGAGCGCTCCAGCGTGTGCGGCAAGACCACCAGGTCCAGGCTGTCCGCCTGCCAAGGCCAGGCCCGACTGTCCAGCCAGACATCGGGGCCCATTGGCGCACAAGGGTCAGGATGGGGAGGCTGTGACGGCTGCAAGGCTTGCACGACAGGACCCCTCAAGGCCTTGTGCTCCTGAGGCCATTCGAACTCGGCACCTGCCTGCCAGCGGTGCGGCATGCGGTTTTGGCGCAAGGCCTGCAACTCGGGCCAGCCCAACTGCACCGCGTGGTAGCCAAAGACATCGGCCAGCAGCGCATCGGCCTGGGCTTGTTCCCAGGCCAGCAAGCGCGAGGCCACCGGCTGACCCAAATGGGCCAGCCAGGCGGGCGTGGGGTGCTGGCTTTCTATAATCGAACGCTCCATGAAACTCATTGCCCTGCCCGCTTTCGCAGACAACTACATTTGGTTGTTGCACACCGACCGCCACGCCCTCGTGGTGGACCCCGGCGACAGTGCGCCCGTGCTGGCCTGGCTGCAAGCGCATCCGGGTCTGCAATTGGACACGATTCTAGTCACGCACCACCACGCCGATCACACGGGCGGCCTGGCCGAACTGGTGGCCCGCACCGGGGCCCGTGTGCTGGGCCCCGCCCTCGAACACATGCCCGTCCCCACCCAAGGCCTTCAACAAGGTGACTGCTTTGATTGGCACGGGCTGGCATTTCAGGTGCATGAGGTGCCAGGCCACACCCTGGGCCACATCGCTTTTTGGGCGCAGCCCACAGGCCAGGACCCGCTGCTTTTTTGTGGTGACACCCTCTTTTCTGGCGGGTGTGGGCGTTTGTTTGAAGGCACGCCCGCCCAAATGCTGGACTCGCTGGACCGCCTGGCCGCCTTGCCAGGTGCCACGCGGGTATGCTGCGCCCACGAATACACCTTGTCGAACCTGAAGTTTGCGCTGGCCGTTGAGCCGGACAACCCGGCACTGCAAGCTTACTGGGCCCAATGCACCGAGCTGCGCCACCAATCGCTGCCCACCTTGCCCGTGGCGCTGCACACCGAGCGCGCCATCAACCCCTTTTTACGAAGCCGCCTGGCCACAGTGGCCACCCCCGTGCGCCAGCGTGACCGCCTGGCCGTGGACGATGTGTCCACCTTTGCAGCCCTTCGCCAATGGAAAAACGACTTCCGATGAACCCGATCTCACTTGCCCCAGCCCGCCTCATTCGCCCCAGTTGGGTTTTGCTGCTGGCCGCTGTGGTTTCTGGCTGCGCCACCTCCCTGCCCCCCCCGCAAGCAGCACCTCAGCCGCCCATGGAGAGGTTGCCTGCGGCCACAACAGCGCCAGCCGCCCCCGCCTTGGCTGCGCCCGTGCCTGTCCCGATCACCGCCCCTGTCGCCCCTGCAGCGCCACCCGTGACCGAGATGAACACAGAGCGACCGGTGTCCCTCAAACCCAATGCCCTCATTGGCCTGCAAGAGCAAACCGACATCTGGGAGCGCATCCGCCGTGGCTTTGCCATGCCCGACCTGGACAACGATCTGGTGCGCAACCGCGAGCAGTGGTATGCCAGTCGGCCCGACTACATGCTGCGCATGACCGAGCGCTCACGCCCTTACCTGTTTCACATTGTTGAAGAACTCGAGCGCAGGAACATGCCCATGGAGCTGGCCTTGCTGCCCTTCATTGAGTCGGCCTTCAACCCCCAAGCCGTGTCCAGTGCCAAGGCCGCAGGCATGTGGCAATTCATGCCGGCCACGGGCAAGTATTTCGACCTGAAACAAAACCTGTTCAGGGACGAGCGCCGCGATGTGCTGGAGTCCACCCGCGCGGCCCTCGACTACCTGCAAAAACTCTACACCCTGTTTGGCGACTGGCACCTGGCCTTGGCCGCCTACAACTGGGGTGAGGGCAGCGTCGGCCGGGCCCTCGCGCGCAACAAGGCGCAAGGCTTGCCGCTGACCTACAGCGACCTGCGCATGCCCAATGAGACGCGCTTTTATGTGCCCAAACTGCAGGCGGTCAAAAACATTGTGGCCCAACCCGAGGCCTTCAACACCGAGTTGCCGCTCATTCAAAACCACCCCTACTTCAAGAGCGTGGCCATCGAACGCGACATTGACGTGGCCATGGCCGCCAAACTCGCCAACGTGAGCCTGGAAGACTTCAAGGCCTTGAACCCGGCCATGAACCGCCCTGTGATTTTGGCGGCGGGCACGCCACACATTCTGCTGCCTTGGGACAACGCCACCGTCTTCGAAACCAACCTGCAAGCGCGCCCCGAGCGCCGCCTGTCGAGCTGGACGGCCTGGCAAGCGCCGCGCACCATGGGAGCCGAAGAAGTGGCCAAGCAGGTGGGCATGTCTGCAGAGCAGCTGCGCAGCGTCAACGGCATTCCGGCCCGCATGCTGGTCAAGGCTGGCTCCACGCTGCTGGTGCCCCGCCAAGGCAAGCTGGACAACGATGTGACCGAACACCTGGCCGACAATGGTCACCTGCTGTTGGCCCCCGAGGTGGTGTTGCGCAAGATCATGGTCAAGGCCCGCGCGGGCGATACGCTCGCGCGCCTTGCATCGCGCCACGGCGTGAGCGCCGCCAACGTGGCCGACTGGAACCGCCTCAAACCCAACGTGACATTGTCCAACGGCCAGACACTGGCCATTTACGTGCCGGCCAAGGCGTCAAGAAAGGCGACCAAATCGTCACCACGCCGCACAGAGCCACAGCGCAGCAAAGTCGCGGCCCGTCCCAGCAAAGCAGCTTCAAAGCGTTGAACACCGAACGGCGGCTGCGGGGGTGAATCAAAACCCCACACCCCAAGCCCGTCAGGACAGCCAGCGCCCTTTGGACTTCTGAGCGAAAGCATTGGTGAAAGTCCGCTCAGGCAAAACCTGCCGAGGTCCGATCGCGCCAATCAGCTTGGCATTGACACGCCAGGCATGGGCCACGTCTTCGCCGCGCACCAGGCCATCGACCGCATACGACTCGCGCAGCTTCTCAAAAGCGCCCAGGTAAATCGCCCGGTCGCCCATCCAGTGGCTGGCGGGCACCGTCCGCAAAATATCGGTCAAACCCGCCGTCTGCAGCCACTTGAGCGCCTGCACCACGCCGTCGCTCAGAGCCTGCACCCGATCGGGATGCTGCTGCAGAAAATCCACATGCGCCAACAAGCTGGCTCCCGGCACCGAGCCCCCCATCAACTGGCGCGTGCCCTGCAAGGTCCGGGCATCGCCCAGCAAGCGAATATCGTTTTTTTGTTCCAGCCAATGCATGACCGGGTCCGGATTGCACAGGGCATCGATGCTGCCGCTGCGCAGCGCCTCCATCACCCCCTGCGAGGAGCCCACCGGGACAAACACCACATCCTCCCCCGTCAAGCCTTGGCGCAGCAACCATTGGCAGGCCGTCCAGTGGGTGGACGAGTCCAAAGCCGAAATGCCCAGACGCGCGCCCCGGATGTCCGCCCCTGAGCGCCAAGCCATGCCGCCACGCGTGCTGCCCCCTATGCTGACCTGAGGCGTTCGGCTCATTTGCACAAAACTTTGGTAGTTGAGCCCCTTCAGATGCAAGCCAAACAGATGCTCATAAGCCCCAGCCACCACATCGGCCTGCCCCGCCAGGGCCAGGCTCAAGGCCTTGGCACCCGACTCCTGAGGCAACCACTCCAGCTGCACGCCCGCTTGCCGGAAAAACCCCAGCCGATCGGCCAGGGTCAGGGGCAGGTGGTACAGGCTTTGGCTGGCGGCCAATGCCAAACGCACACGCGGCAAGGCGCGCCCCGCCTCGGAGGCGCGGGCCGCAGGCGTTTGCGTGGCGGCAAGCGTCGCCACGGCGGCCAGCAACAGCGATCGGCGAGAAACATGGGCTGATTTCACCCGCATCACTCCAAGAAAAAAATGAACAGGCTTGCAGCTTAAACAGGCGCGGCGCATCGCGCATCGGGATTGATCCCGAGCGGGTTTTCACGTAATGGATTGCAGGTAATTGACAAGTCCCAACCCAAGGACTTGCAGGCCCAAAGTTGTTGAGCATCCAACTGAGCGGGCTGTTCAGTAGCTCAGCGGCGGTCAACCAAAGCATGGGCGATGGTGCCCAAGTCGACGTATTCGAGCTCGCTGCCCGCAGGCACGCCCCGAGCCAGGCGCGTGACCCGCAGGCCCTGCTGGCGGATCATCTCCGAGATCACATGCGCGGTGGCTTCGCCCTCGGCGGTGAAGTTGGTGGCCAAAATCACCTCGGTCAAGACGCCATCGCCCACGCGTTGTTTGAGTTTGGCCAGGCCAATGTCGTGCGGGCCAATGCCATCGAGCGGGCTGAGCTTGCCCATCAGCACGAAATACAAGCCCCGGTAGGTGCCCGTGCGCTCAATGGCCGACTGGTCAGCCGGGGTTTCGATCACGCACAAAACGGTGCGGTCACGGGTGGCATCAAGGCAGGTGTCGCACAACTCGGCCTCGGTGAAGGTGTGGCAGCTCTCGCAGTGGCGAATTTTCTGCACCGCATTGTCCAAAGCAGCCGCCAGTTGCCGAGCCGTGGCCCGGTCGTTTTGCAGCAGCTGAAAAGCCATGCGCTGGGCCGACTTGATGCCCACCCCCGGCAAGCCCTTGAGGGCTTGCACCAGTGTGGCAAGGGCGTGGGTGTCGGCCATGTTCAGACGCTCAGAAAGGCAGTTTCATGCCCGGTGGCAAACCGGCGGTGAGCTTGCCCATTTTTTGAGCAGAAACCTCTTCGGCCATGCGCACGGCGTCGTTGAAGGCCGCAGCCACCAAGTCTTCCAGCATGTCCTTGTCATCGGCCAGCAAGCTGGGGTCGATGGTCACGCGGCGCACGCTGTGTTTGCAGGTCATCAGCACCTTGACCATGCCGGAGCCGGACTGGCCCTCGACCTCGACAAACGCCAGTTCGTCCTGGGCTTTTTTCAGGTTGTCCTGCATGGCCTGGGCCTGCTTCATGAGACCGGCGAGTTGTCCTTTGTTGAACATGGTGTTTCCTTAGAAATGAAATGAAAAATGAGGGGAAAAATCAAATCAGCTGGATGCTGCCGGGCACGATTTTGGCCCCGAAATCACGCACCATGGCCTGCACCAAGGGGTCGTTTTGAATGAGTTCTTGCGCGGCCAGCATTTTTTCGGCAGCTTTCACGGCCAGACGCCGAGCCGGGCTGTCGCTCACCGGGCCGATCTCGATGTGCAGCTTCACATCGCCGTGGCCTGCTGACAGCAATGCCGCCTGCAGGCGCTCGCGGCTGGCGGTGTGGTTCAGGGTTTCGCGCTCCACGCGCAGCTGCCACTGCGCACCGTCGCGGCCAAGCAGTTGCGACTGCAAAGCCAGCTCGCGCACCAGCGCGGTGATGGCTTCCTGGTCCAACAGGCCTTGCACCACTTCCAGCCAGACATCGCCTTCGGGCGTGGCCTGCACTGCAGCCGGTGCAGCGGCACGGGGCATGTCCAAGCGGGCCGAAGGCTCGGGCGCTTCACGCACGGGCAAAGCACGCAAGGCAGGCATCGGTGAGGCAGCCACTGCGGGGGCCGTGGCAAAGGCTTGGCCGTCTGGATCGGCGTAGTCGGTCGTGTCCGGCCAATCCTCCCAAGGCGGCGGCTCGTGGCTGGCTGGGGCTGCAGGCTGAGCGACCGGGTGGGGTGAAACAGGCTCGGCCTTGGCTGCAAGGGCTGCAGGAGGCGGGGTGTCCAACACCACTGGGGCGACCCTAGACACCGTCAAGTGAGCAGGTGCAGAGGCAGTTTGTGGGGCAATTAACGGAGCAGATACTGGGGCAGGTGCAGCCGCAGCTTCAACCCGTGGACTGTCGCTGGCACTTGGACTGGCACTTGGACTGGCACTTGGACTGGCACTTGGTCTGGCACTAGGGCTGGTCAGCGGACTTTTTTTTTCTGCCGTTCCCGCCGGGGGTTTGAAGGCCAGCAGGCGCAGCAGCACCATGGTCAGCGCCGCGTACTCGTCCGGGGCCAGGCCCAGCTCGGTGCGCCCGTGCAGGCACAGGCTGTAGAGCAATTGGGTTTCTTCGGCGGGCATGGCAGCGGCCAGTTCGGCCAGGCCCTGCGTGTCGGGGTCTTCGCCGTCTTGCGCCATACCGGGCACCATCTGCATCACCGCCATGCGCTGCAGCAGCATGGCCATGTCTTCCAGCGTGGCGGCGGCCGACACGCCCTGCAGGCGCAAGGCATTGACCTGGTTGACCACGGTGGCCCCGTCGCCATCGGTCAAAGCACGGATGAGTTGCAGCACATGGCTGCGGTCCACGCTGCCCAGCATCTGGCGCACGCCGGCTTCTTGCAACTGGCCGTTGCCAAAGGCAATGGCCTGGTCGGTCAGGCTCAGCGCGTCACGCATCGAGCCGCGTGCGGCGCGGGCCAGAAGGCGCAAGGCCAGCGGCTCGGCGCTCAGCTGTTCAGCGGCCAGCACCTGGGTCAGGTGTTCAAACACCGTCTCGGGGGCCATGGGCCGCAGGTTGAACTGCAGGCAGCGCGAGAGCACCGTCACCGGCACCTTTTGCGGGTCGGTCGTGGCCAGCACAAACTTCAAATATTCCGGGGGCTCTTCGAGGGTCTTCAACATCGCGTTGAACGCGGTGTTGGTCAGCATGTGCACCTCATCGATCATGAAGACCTTGAAGCGCCCCTGCACGGGCTTGTAAACCGCCTGCTCCAGCAGGCTTTGCACCTCGTCCACACCCCGGTTCGAGGCCGCGTCGAGTTCGGTGTAATCCACAAAACGACCGGCGTCGATGTCGCGGCAAGCCTGGCACACGCCGCAGGGCTCGGCGGTGATGCCGCCCTGCCCGTCTGCGCCCTGGCAGTTGAGCGACTTGGCCAAAATGCGCGACACCGTGGTCTTGCCCACACCCCGGGTACCCGTGAACAAGTAGGCATGGTGCAGGCGCTGCTGCACCAAGGCATTGGTCAGGGCCTGAACCACGTGCTCCTGCCCCACCATTTCGGTGAAATTGCGGGGGCGGTATTTGCGCGCGAGGACAAGGTAAGACATGGGGGCTGATTCTATCGGGCTGGCAGGCTGCCCCGCAGCCCACCCGTCTCGGACAGGGGCAAGTCAGTGCCCCCAAGCGGGATCGACCGGAGGGAAAACCGTAAAAAACAGGCCCGCCCTGAAAAGCCCTTGCCAGCTCGCCTACAATCACCCCCGACGGGCCTTCCCGCATGGTGAAGCGGCCAACCGGGTCAGGTGGGGAACCAAGCAGCCCTAACTGTGAATCCAGTGCCGGGGTCAAGGCTCGTCACCTTCTTTCAGTGCCTTGCCGACTCAGCGCAACGCACGTTCAGCAGCTTGCATGGGTCCATGCCCACAAGCTGCACACCCCTGACCCCACTCCAATTTTTTGGCACCGCCGACTCAAGGCCGGACAGTGCCCGGGGGCGGCACATCGCGTCCCAATATGCGCTGCCCCAGCCATTGCAAGCCCTCACCCACGTCCATGCGGCGACTGCGTTGCTCGGCCACAGGGTGGTTTTGGCCCGCCATCAGGGGCGGGCCGATGTCGAAAGAAAACACATAGTCGGGCTCCTGCCCCATGCGCAGGTCGGTCACCACCAAGCTCTCGCTGTTGCGCTGCACCTTGAAAAACCCGTCGGTGAACCGCGCCAGGCGCTGCAGCTGGGGGTGGTCAGCGTTTTGCGCAGCCAAAGCGCCACCGCGCTCGTGTGCCTCAAAGCGAATGGCCCGCCCGCCGTCCATCAAGGCATAAATGCCTTCGTGAAAGCGTTCCCCATCGAGTGCCACCACGCGCCACACCAAGGTGCTCAAGGGCGCGGGTGTCACCATCAGCTGCTGGGTGGGCAGGCCTTGGGATTGCAAGGACTGGCGAGCATGCTGCGTGACCCAACCCTGCGCCAGCGCACTCCAGGCCAGGTAAGCGGTGCTGAAAGCCAAGGCCCAGCCGTTGATGGCCAAAGCCCGGCCCACCGTTTTGACGCACAGCGCTGCCACCACGCCTGCCAGCAAGGGCAGCGAATACACCGGGTCGATGATGAACATGCTGCCCAAACCATAGGCCTCATCAGAGAAGGGCTGGAACACCTGGGTGCCGTAAATCGTCATCAGGTCCAGCAAGGGATGCGTGACCAGCGCCAGCATCAGCGCCCACCACCAACGGCCATACAGCTGCGGCTGACGGTGAAGGCGGCTCACCGCCCATGCCATGGGGAACGCAAAGAGCGTGAGCAAGAGCAAGGCGTGCGACTCGGCGCGGTGGCGGATCATGTTCAAGATCGGGTCGCCGTGGTCCAGCAGCACATCCAGATCGGGCAGCAGGCCCGCCACGCCGCCCCACAGGGCCGACTTCCACAACGCGGTGCGCCGCCCCATGACGGCCACGCCAATCGAGGCGCCCAAAAGTACTTGTGTGACGGAATCCATGGTGCTGTTCTAGGCGAGTGACTTGACGAAGGTCAACACCATAACGGCTTTTGCATGCCCTCAGCCCTTACAGGTCGTTGTACGGGCCGTTGGGGCGTGGCCAGATAGATCTACACCAGCGCCAAATGGCCAAGACCTTGACCTGCATCAGACACAGCTGGATCAGCCACTTTTAAAAAGGAAGGCTCAAGACACGAGGAGACAGGCCATGACACAAATGCACCATTCCCGCAGCATGCCCACCTTGGACGCGGTGCCCAGCACCTTGCTGGTGCCCTTGGTGGCCCGGGCGCGTGGGGCGACTATTTTTCCTTGGCTGGACCCGCACGATGCGCAAGCCCAGCAGGTGCTGCAAAACAGCCACACGCTGGTGGACCCGCTGCTGCAAGACCGCGCCTCGGTGCTCAACGTGCTGTGGCGCACCCGCCTGATCAAGCAAATTGGCGATGCGTTCTTCCAGCAACACCCGGGGGCTATGGGCATCAACCTGGGCGCGGGTTTGTCGGATTATTTTCAGTGGCTGGACAACGGGCACAACCACTGGCTGGATGTGGATCTGGAGCCCGTGGTGGCCATGCGCCATGAACTGTTGAGCCCGCACTCGGACACCGCGAAAAACGGCCACATCGACCTGAGTCAACCGGGCTGGTGGCAGCGCCTGCCCGCCAGCGTGCGCGAGGCCAACGCACCGCTGCTGCTGGTCTGCGAAGGCGTGCTGATGTACCTCACACCCACACAGGTCAAGGCCGTGCTGCAAGAGATTGGCGAGAACGCCCACGAAGGCTCGCAGCTGGTGTGTGACTTTATGACACCCCTGGGCATTGGCCAGGCCCGCTTGGTACCCAGCGTTTCGGGCACCGGGGCGCAGTTTTTATGGGGCGCCCACAACGGGCTGGAGGTGGCCCGGCAGCACCAACGCCTGGAACTGCTGGCGCAACACACAGTGGCCGAGGCCTATGGCCCCGCTTGCTGCTGGGCCGAGATCTGCCTGAGCCCTTGGACGGGCGGGCCCCTGTATGGCTTGGCGCACCTGCAAATCACCGAGCCCTGAAAGGGGTCCATGGGTTGCAATAGCCACCCAGCCTGCAGCCTGAGGGCTTGGCGTGATAATTGGCAGCTCACTTTCGTGCCGCCTTGTTTTCTTCAACGCCATGACCACCACCGCCACACCCACCACAACCTCCACCCTGATGCCCTGGACCGACTCGCTCCACACCGGCGACGCCCGAATGGACGAAACGCACCAGGAATTTGTGGACATGATCAACCAGATTCTGGCCACCCCCGAAGACCAGCAGCTGCCGGTCTACAAGGCGTTTTTGAACCACACGGTCGAGCACTTTGCGCAAGAAGAGCGCTGGATGCTGGCCACCGGGTTTTCGGCCGACAACTGCCACGCCGAGCACCACGCCACGATTTTGGAGACCATGCGCGTGGTCGAAGCCCACTACCTGGACAGCGACCCCACCATCATCACCCGCATGGCCGAAGCGCTGGCCGAGTGGTTTCCGGGTCACGCCAACAGCATGGACGCTGGCCTGGCCGCACACCTCAAGTCGGTGGGATTTGACAGCGTGACCGAAACCCTGGCCGACCCCTCGGCCATCCAAAACGTGACCATGTCAGGTTGCGGCAGCGTCAGCTGCAGCTGAATGGCCTGACACCCCAACCCACGGACACCAGCCCATGGACATGCCCATCAACCATTTCAAACACGCGATCCAGTCCGGCCAAAAACAGATTGGCCTGTGGTCGCACCTGTGCAACAACATCAGCACCGAAATTCTGGCGCATTGCGGCTTTGACTGGCTGCTGCTGGACATGGAGCACTCTCCCAACGACCTGACCGAAATCCTGGCGCAGCTGCAAGCCATGAAGGGCAGCCCCACTACGCCAATAGTGCGCCCGCCGTGGAACGACATGGTGACCTTCAAGCGCTTGCTCGATGTGGGAGTGCAAAGCCTGCTGGTGCCCTATATCCAGACCGAAGAAGAAGCGCGTCAAGCCGTGTCTTACACCCGCTACCCGCCCCACGGCGTGCGCGGTTATGCGGGTGCGCCCCGCGCCAGCCACTATGGCCGGGTGAAGGGTTATGCCCAACACAGCAGCGAAGAGATTTGCGTGTTGCTTCAGGTCGAAACCGTGCAGGGCCTGCAAAACATCGAAGCCATCGCCAACGTGGACGGCGTGGACGGCGTGTTCATTGGCCCCGGCGACTTGTCGGCTGCCTTGGGCCACTTGGGCAACCCCAAGCACCCCGAGGTGCTCAAGGTCATTGACGAATCCATCGCACGCATCAAGGCCTGCGGCAAAGCTGCGGGCATCCTCACAGGCGACGAAGCACTGGCCAAACACTACGTCGAACAAGGCTGCCTGTTTGTGGCCGTGGGAGCCGACCAAAACGTGCTGCGCGACAGCGCCACCGCCTTGGCTGGTCGCTTCAAGGTTTGACAACCGCCATGTTGAACACGCCTGCATCAACCCTGCGATTTCACCGACTTTTACTCACAGGTGCCGCTGGTGATCTGGGGCGAGAACTTCGCCCTCGCCTTAAAGGCTACTGCGAGGTGCTGCGCCTGAGCGATCGCGCCGATCTGAGCCCGGCCACTGAGGGTGAAGAGGTACAGATCACGGCTTTGGAAAACAAAGACCAAGTGCTGGATTTGCTCCACCAAGTGAACGCTGTGGTTCACTTGGGCGGCGTGTCCACCGAACAGCCTTGGGAGATGGTCCTGGCCAGCAACATCGCGGGCATGGTCAATCTGTACGAAGCAGCACGCCTGCAAGGGGTCAAGCGCATCGTGTTCGCCAGCTCCAACCATGTGACGGGTTTTTACCGCCAAGACGAAGTCGTCAACACCCGCATGCCGCCCAAGCCCGACGGGTTTTACGGCTTATCCAAAGCGTTTGGCGAAGACGTGGCGCAGATGTACTGGGACCGCTGGGGCATCGAAACCGTGAGCATCCGCATCGGCTCCTCCACCCCCGAACCCAAAGACCGCCGCATGCTGGCCACTTGGCTCAGCCATGACGATCTGGAACGTCTGGTGGTCGCAGCACTCACCGCCCCCATCGTCGGCCACAGCATCATCTACGGCATGTCGGACAACCAAACCACTTGGTGGGACAACACCCACGCCAAACACATCGGTTACCGGCCGCTGGATTCCTCTGACGTCTTTCGCCCAGCTGTCGAAGCCCGGCAGCAAACCATCGACCAGCACGATCCAGCTGCCGTTTACCAAGGCGGCGCGTTCGTCAAGGCCACGCCCCACGGCTGAATTCTCGGTCCACAAGAAATTTCAAAGGGGTTGTCCCAAGTTTCACAGCGCCCGGCAAGGCCTGCGGCTACGATGGGCGAGTTTCAAAAATCGCCCCACCCCCTGCAGGAGACAACCCATGCCCGTGATCACCAACATCGAAGACCTGCGCGTTCTGGCCGAAAAGCGCGTGCCGCGCATGTTTTACGACTACGCCGACAGCGGCTCCTGGACCGAAGGCACCTACCGCGCCAACGAGACGGATTTCCACAAAATCAAGCTGCGCCAGCGTGTGGCCGTGAACATGGAAAACCGCACCACCGCCACGAAGATGGTCGGCATCGACACCAAGATGCCCGTCTGCATCGCTCCGGTGGGCCTCACGGGCATGCAGCACGCCGACGGCGAAATGCACGCTGCCATGGCCGCCAAGAAGTTCGGCATTCCCTTCACGCTGTCGACCATGAGCATCTGCTCCATCGAAGACATCGCCGCCCACACGCAAGCGCCGTTCTGGTTTCAGCTGTACATGATGCGCGACCGCGAAGCCATGGCCCGCATGATCGACCGCTGCAAGGCCGCCAATGTGAGTGCCATGGTGCTCACACTCGACTTGCAGGTGATCGGCCAGCGCCACAAAGACCTGAAAAACGGCCTGACCGCGCCCCCCCGCCCCACCATCGCCAACATCATCAACCTGATGACCAAGCCGCGTTGGTGCCTGGGCATGGCCGGGACCAAGCGCCACACCTTTGGCAACCTGGTCGGCCACGTCAAAGCCGTGACCAACATGAAGTCGCTGGCCTCATGGACCAACGAACAGTTTGACCCCACGCTCAACTGGGAAGACATCGCCTGGGTCAAGAAGCAATGGGGCGGCAAACTGATCTTGAAGGGCATCATGGACGTGGAAGACGCCAAACTGGCCGTGGCCAGCGGCGCTGACGCGATCGTGGTCAGCAACCACGGCGGCCGCCAGCTCGACGGCGCGCCCAGCTCCATTGAAGCCCTGCCCGCCATCGTCGCGGCCGTGGGCGACCAAATCGAAGTCTGGATGGACGGCGGCATCCGCAGCGGCCAGGACGTGCTCAAGGCCTGGGCGCTGGGCGCCAAAGGCGTGATGATTGGCCGCGCCATGGTCTATGGCCTGGGCGCCATGGGCGAAGCGGGCGTGACCAAGGCCCTGCAAATCATCCACAAAGAATTGGACGTGACCATGGCCTTTTGCGGCCACACCAACATCCAGAATGTGGACACCAACATCTTGCTGCCCGGCACTTTTCCGACCGCATAAAAACCCCGCTGGGCCCCTCACGCCACATGAGAGGCCCGGCGCTGGCGCTATGCTTCAAGGGTGACCAACACCGCCCCCTCCGCCCCTGCGCCCAGGCGCATCGCCCACCTCGACATGGACGCGTTTTACGCATCCTGCGAGCTGCTGCGCTACCCGCAGCTCAAGGGCATGCCGGTCGTCATTGGTGGCGGCAGGCGCAAAGAAGACGACCTGCTGAGCAAGCTGCAAGCGGCCTACCCCGACCACGAGTGGACCGAAGACAGCTTTGCCGAACGGCTGGACCGCATCCCGGTCGACTTCTTCCCGCGCTTGAATGGCTACACCGGGCGCGGCGTCATCACCACCGCCACCTATGCAGCGCGGCAGTTTGGCGTGGGCTCGGCCATGGGCTTGATGAAAGCCGCCAAGCTCTGCCCGCAGGCCATCATGCTGCCGGTGGATTTTGAGCGGTATCGGCACTTCTCGCGCACCTTCAAAAGCATCATCACCGACATCGCCCCCGTCATGCAGGACCGGGGCGTGGACGAGGTCTACATCGACTTCACCGACGTGCCCGGCGGCCAGCGTGAAGGGGGGCGCGTGTTGGCGCGCTTGATCCAGAAAAGCATTTATGAGGCCACTGGGCTCACCTGCTCGGTGGGTGTGGCCCCCAACAAGCTGATCGCCAAGATGGCCAGCGAGTTCAACAAACCCAACGGCATCTCGGTCGTGCACGAGGCCGACCTGCAAACCCTGATCTGGCCGCTGGCTTGCCGCAAGATCAACGGCGTGGGCCCCAAGGCCGACGAAAAGCTCAAAGGCTTTGGTATCCACACCATCGGCGACCTGGCTGCACGCGAGCTGCCATGGCTGATGCAAAACTTTGGCAAAAGCTACGGCGCATGGCTGTTTGATGCGGCTTGGGGCCGCGACGACCGCCCGGTCGAGACCGAAAGCGAGCCCGTCAGCATGAGCCGCGAAACCACCTTCGAGCGCGACCTGCACGCCGTGCGCGACCGCGAAGAGCTCGGGGCCGTCTTCACCCGGCTGTGCGAACAAGTGGCGGCCGATTTGCAGCGCAAAGGATACGAAGGCAAAACCATCGGCATCAAGCTGCGCTATGACAACTTCCAAGCCGTGACACGGGACCAAAGCCTGACGGAATACACGGCAGACGCCAAACGCATCCGCCAAGTGGCCGGCCAGTGCCTCAAGCGGGTTGACCTGTCACGCCGCATTCGACTGCTGGGCGTGCGGGTGGGCTCGCTGGTCAAGGCGGGAGCAGCGCCTGATTCGGTGAATCACCCCATGAAGGCCGAAGAGCCGGGCCATGAATGGCAAACGCAGCTTCTGTTCACAGACGAATGAGAGGCCTACCGCTGGTCAGCGGTTGGGGTGCAGAAGTGTCCCGGAAGATATCTTTTTAATTTCGGAATAACTGAAACAAGTTCCTGACCATGGATACCAAGAGCTGAATTTCTGAAATACCGAAACAAAGCTTGACGACCCCAGCAAAACCCGATAGTTTCGGATTATCAGAAATAACAACCCCAAACCATGCCCCCGGATGCCCCTCCCCAGAAAGTTCCACATGGATGACAAGCCCACCCGACAAGTCACAGTTTTGACGACAGCCAACGCGCTAGGCCCCATCGTGCGCGAACGGCGCAAATCCCAATCGCTGCGCATCGACGACGCGGCCGGGCTGCTGGGCGTGTCGGTGGACCTCATGTCCCGGCTCGAAAACGGTCAAGGCACAGTGCAACTGGACAAAGCCATGGCCGTGCTCGACGGCTTGGGCCTGGCGCTGATGGTCTTGCCCAAAGAACACCCTTGGGCCCTTGAGGCCAGCACCCCAGGCGGCGGCTCGCCGAAGGCATGAAAGGACTGTCATGACCGACGCGCTGCATGTCTGGACCGACCAAACGCCCATAGCGGTCATCGAGCACGAAGGCCGCGATGACCAGTGGCGCTTGCGCTATGCACCGCCATGGCTCGCCAACCCACAAGCTTTTCCGCTGTCGCCCGCGCTGCCATTGGCCAGCGCAAAAAGCGCACCTGATGGGTACGGCTCTGCCACGATCAAGCGCTTTGTCGAGCACCTGCTCCCGGAAGGCCGGGCACTGGACGTGGCGGTCACCTACAAGGGCCTGACCAAAAGCAATGTCTTTGGACTCATCCGGGCGCTCGGTGCCGAGACGGCAGGTGCCTTGCAATTCACAGGTGATGTCACGGCCGCCCCCCCCGATGCGCCCACGCAGCGCGAAATACCCCTGAGCGAACTGGCAGAGCGGATCGCCCAGCGAGAGCAGCTGCCGCTGACCGTGTGGGACGGCCAAGTGCGCATGTCGGTCGCAGGCTTGCAAGACAAGCTGGTGGTTTTCATCGACACCCCACTGGCCGAAGGTGGGCGGCTGTGGCTGGTGGATGGGCAGCGCCTGGCCTCTACACACATCCTCAAACCCGACACAGGCAACCCCAAGACACCGCACCTGGCCGTGAACGAGCACTTTTGCATGTCACTGGCCCGACGCATGGGCCTGCCCGTGGCCGATGTGACCTTGTTGCGCACGCCACGCCCCGTGCTGGTGGTGCGCCGTTTCGACCGGGCGATTCTGGGCTCTGGCGATTCAGTGCAGGTCCAGCGCCTGCACATCATCGACGCCTGCCAAGCCTGCGACCTGCCGGTGAGCTACAAGTACGAACGCAACCTGGGCAACGCCGCCGAAGTGCGTCACATCCGCGATGGCCTGAGCCACGAAAAGCTATTCACCTGCGCCGAACTGAGCGGCAACAAGGCCAGCACGCGGCTGGCCATGCTGCGCTGGGCACTGTTTCAGTTTCTGATTGGCAACAGCGATGCGCATGGCAAGAATTTTTCGTTTTTCGTGCGCCCTGGCGGCCTGCTGGAGCCGACGCCTTGGTACGACCTGGTGAGCGTGCTGCAGTACGACGGCTTTGACACCGAACTGGCCATGGCCTGGGGCGATGTTTTCGAGCACGAAGCTGTGAGCCCCTACGCCCTGGCCGACTTCGCCACCCGCTGCGGCATCGACCGCAAACTGCTGCGCCGAGAAGGTCAGCGCCTGGCCAAACTGGCCGAACCCGCAGCCATGGCACAAGCCCTGGCGACGGAATACGAAGGAGACGAACGAGCCTTTGCCCAAGGCATCGCCAGCTTTGTGGCCAAACAGGCCAAACGTCTGACACAGCTTGTCGAGGACGCTGCCCGCATCAAGGCCGAGTACCTGTGAATGCGAAAACCCTTCGACAGGTCAAAACCGGGACACAGCCGACCTTCAGCAACGGCTACATTGCAAAAATAGGAGACCACACATGAATAAACTCAACTGCTTTTCCCTAACGACTGAGGGCCACGTCGCCCACCTGGTGATGAACCGCCCCGAGGCGATGAACACCATGCACCCCACCTTCTGGCGCGAGCTGCACGAGGTGCTGACCGACATCCACAAGGCGGGCACCGCCCGGGCGCTGGTGATCTCGAGCACGGGCAAACACTTCAGCGCGGGCATGGACCTGCAGACCTTTGGCAGCGCCATCCAGATGGACGACACCAGCGCCGAAGGCCGCTCGGCCGTGTACGACCTGCTGACCGACATGCAGCACACCTTCACTCTGCTCGAAGAACTGCGCATCCCGGTCATTGCGGCCATCCACGGCGGCTGCATTGGCGGCGCGGTGGACATGGTCACCGCCTGCTGCATGCGCTATGCCTCGGCCGATGCGTTCTTCTGCATCCAGGAAATCAACATCGGCATGGTGGCCGACGTGGGCACCTTGCAGCGCCTGCCCAAACTGCTGCCCATGGCCTTGGTCAAAGAACTGGCTTACACGGGCCGACGCCTGAGCGCCGACAAAGCGCTGGCACACGGCTTGGTCAACGACGTGCTGCCCACCCACGAAGCCACCGTGGCCGCTGCACTGCAAGCGGCCAAAGAAATCGCCAGCAAACCGCCCGTCGCCATCTGGGGCACCAAGCAAGTGCTGCACTACGCCCGCGACCACAGCACCGAAGACAGCCTGCGCCACATGGGCTGGCTGCAAGGCGCGATCTGGAGCAACGCCAACGTGCGCGAGGCCATCAGCGCGTTCCAGCAAAAACGCGAGGCCAACTTTGCGCCGTTGCCTGCGCTCAAGGGGTTTCGGGAATTTGGCTGAGGCCAGTTGGGCTACCACACGAGAACACCACCCGCCATGTCAATGACCATTGCACCCGACGATCCCGCTCGGCCAGATGTGTATGCGCTGCTCGACGAGCACCTGCGCCACATGCATGAACTTTCACCGCCTGAAAGCGTTCATGCACTCGATGTGGACCAACTCAAAAGGCCCGAAATCACCTTCTGGTCCGCTCGCGATGGCGATCAGCTTTTGGGATGTGGCGCGCTCAAGGAACTGTCCCTTGATCATGGCGAGATCAAATCCATGCGAACCCCAACCGTCCAGCGACGTCAGGGCGCGGGTCGTGCCATTTTGAATCACATCATCAGCGAAGCCATCGCGCGCGGCTACCAACGACTGAGCCTGGAAACCGGGCCAGCCAGCACGTTTGCGCCAGCGCACCAACTGTATGAGAGCGCCGGATTCCGGCCCTGCGGCCCCTTTGGCGACTACCAACTTGACCCCCATAGCGTCTTCATGACCATGGACCTCCAAAGTCATGCGGCAGCTTGACTTCACGCCACTCACAACGTTGCCTTAAGCGCATTCGGTGACACTTGAATCAGCCAAAAGTCAATACGACCAGCGACTGATCCGGCCCGATGAAGTTTGAATAGTCCATGTTGTTGCCGACCATGTGGATTTTTTCTTTATAGGAGCCCACCCTGTGGGCGAAGGCTTGCAGGGCGTGTTCCACGCCCATCGCCCACAGGGGTGGACTCCTACAAAAACTCGAAATAAACCATGGCTTATGGCACCCGAGTGCTGCAAATAGAGAGACCCATGCCCAACGATCGCCCGATGAAAGTTCAATGGTTTGAGTCTGCCCATATCCGTTCGGCTTCGGAGGATGGCAAAGAAATCTGATGGTTTTCCGCCCTCTTCATCATTACAGCCCTGACCGACCAGCCGGATAAAGCCAAAGTCCGCAACTATTGGAGCTGGTTAGGGACACTAACCAGTTGAAATTAGATACTCCGGGCAATAAACTGCGGCGGATCAATGCACACGCCGCCCAAGCTGCTCCTTCCTTTCTCAACCCTCATTCATCCAACCATGTTCAGTGCAGCATTCATTTGGGAGCCCGGATCCTACGACGCTGAGTTCAATGAACTCAATGCCATCATCGATGCGGTGGCCAAAGCCTCGCCCGGCTTCATCGGCGTCGAAGAGTGGGCTTCAGACGATGGCAAACGTCACAATGCCATCTACTATTGGGAAACCATGGATGGCCTCAAAGCGTTGGGAACCCATCCCAGCCACATCGAGGCAAAACAAAAATATGCCCAATGGTACAAGGGCTATCACGTTGTTATCTCCGAGGTCATCAAGTCTTATGGCGACTCTGCCTTTCAGCACCTCACACCCAATCAGCGCCATGCAATCTCACTGACGTGAATCAGTCGCAGGGCGCCGTGACCTCGAGTCCAATGGATTGAACACCTCAAACCCCAGCGCCTGGAATTCAGCCTCATTCCGCGCAACTGCGGTCAGTCCATTCACTTTCGCATTGACGGCCATCATGGCGTCAACGTAAACCGTGGCGCAGGCAACGCGGCAAGCGCATCAATTTTTGACGGCGTTGAGCAGGCCAGCTGCTGGTCGCACCATGGTAAATTTGACCTCTTTTTGACCCATCGACCAAGCCCTTGGTCAAGCCCTTATGCCCACTTTGTTGTTTCAAGTATGTCAAGGGCCGCAACGGCGCAAACAGTCCGCAAAGTGCGAACAAAAAGACCCACCAAGCCACCCCATTGAATGGGGTCATCGATTCGACCGGGTGCGCAGCTTGCACGCATGCCGATGAGTGCCCGCCTCACGCTCTCCCCCCAAGGCCACCTTCGATTGGACTTGCATGGCCCGGATTCAGACGCCGCCTTGGATGCGAGCCTGGAAGGGCCGTTGGACAAGGCCTTTTCGGCAGGCGCGGGGCACGGCCTGCTGCACCTGGGGGCCACGGGCGTGGGGCAGGTTTTGCCGGGCGCATTCGCTTGGTGGCGCGACTTTGCTGCGCGCTATGTAACCGGACTGTGCGCCGTGGCAGACGACACCACAGTCGCCGACATCACGGTGGCCGTACCCGAGCGGGCGGCGCTGGAGGCTTGGCTGCTTGACCTGCCGCCCATGCGCGGGGCGGAGTATGCCGATGCCGACGCTCTGGCGCAGTTGTGGGCGCAAACTGAGGCGGCGCTGCGTGCAGAGCTGGCCGCATCGCAGACGACCTTGGCCGAATTTCTGCACAGCTGCAACGCGGCCTGGCACCAGGTGGGCCGGGTCCATTTCAATCTTGCAGAAAACCGCAAAGACCCGGACTCACCCTTCGCCTTCCTCGCCACCTACACATCGCGCCTGTCCGCGCATGGCAAAGCCCAGCACATGCCGCTGTCGCGCGCACTCACCGAATTCTCAGACGGCAAGCAGCAAGCGCAACTGCTCAAACTGCTGGTGCCTGTGCAACGTGCGGCGGAACAATGCGCGTGGTTGATGGAGATGGTGACCGAGGGCGAGATTTACCACCCGCTGCGCTGGACGCAGGCGCACGCCTATGCGTTTTTGCAAGATGTGCCCAAGCTAGAGGCCGCAGGCATTGTGGTGCGCACCCCCAGCAACTGGGCCGCAGGCCGCCCCGCACGCCCCAAGGTCAGCGCCAGCATTGGCAGCCAACAGCCCTCAGTGCTGGGCATGGACGCCTTGCTCGACTTCGACATGGGCATCACCTTGGGTGACGACAAACTCACAGAGGCCGAAATACAAGCCCTGCTCCAAGGCGGCGATGGCCTGCAACTCTTGCGCGGCAACTGGGTCGAGGTGGACGCGCAAAAGCTCAAGCGCATGCTGCAGCGCTTCACCGACATCCAAAACATCAGCACCCGCCAAGGCTTGTCGTTTGCAGAGGCCATGCGCCTGACGGCACGCGCCTCCCTCGATGCAGGCGATGGCACGGATGACGCCGCCGCCGACTGGTCTGAGGTCAGCGCCGGACCGTGGCTTGCCCAAACGCTGCAAGGCCTGCGCCAACCCGAAGGCCTGGCCCACATTGACCCGCGCCCCGAATTGCAAGCCACCTTGCGACCCTACCAAGAGGCTGGCGTACGCTGGCTTTACCTGCTCACGCGGCTGGGCCTTGGCGCCTGTTTGGCCGACGACATGGGGCTTGGCAAGACCATGCAAATCCTGTCGCTGCTCTTGGTGCTCCAACGTGAAAACTTGCAGAGGAGCAAGCTCGAAGACAAGCGCAAAACCAAAGGGGCTACCCCAGCGGCACCCGCGCCCACCCTGCTGGTGGCCCCGGCTTCGCTGCTGGCCAATTGGCACGCAGAGAGCCAGCGTTTTGCCCCCAGCCTCAAGGTGCTCATCGCCCACCCGTCGGCCATGCCCGCAGACCCATTGCGTGCCCTGGAAGCCGCCGCCTTCGCGCAGGTCGATCTGGTCATTACCAGCTACAGCACGCTGCTGCGCTTGCCTGCGCTGCAGCAAATGCGCTGGCAGCTCGTGGTGGCCGACGAAGCGCAGGCCTTGAAAAACCCCGGTGCCAAGCAAACGCAGGCGATTAAAAAACTCAACGCGGCCAGCCGCATCGCCCTCACCGGCACGCCTGTCGAAAACCGCCTGTCTGACCTGTGGTCCATCTTTGACTTCACGCACCCCGGCCTGCTCGGATCGGCCAAAGTCTTTAGCAACTTCGCCAAGCGCCTGGACAGCCAAAAGCACTACGGCCCCCTGCGGGCACTGGTCAGCCCCTACATTCTTCGCCGCCTCAAGACCGACAAACGCGTCATCAGCGATCTGCCCGACAAGACGCAAACCAATGCCTGGTGCCACTTGCGGCCCGCACAGGCGGCCTTGTACCAAGCGGCGGTCAAGGAGTTGGCCCAGGCTTTGGAGACTGCCGACGGCATGGCGCGGCGCGGTTTGGTGCTGTCGTACTTGATGCGCTTCAAACAAATTTGCAACCACCCCTCGCAATGGCAAGGCAACGGCGCATGGGACGAAGAAAACAGCGGCAAATTTGCCCGCTTGCGCGAGTTGGCAGAAGTCATCGCGGCCAAGCAAGAAAAGATGTTGGTCTTCACCCAGTTCCGCGAAACAACGGCACCGCTGGCCGCCTTTTTGGGCAGCATATTTGGCCGCGAAGGCCTGGTCTTGCACGGCGGCACGCCGGTGGCCCAACGGCGCGAGTTGGTCAAACGGTTTCAAGAAGACGATGCCACACCGTTCTTCATACTCTCCCTCAAAGCCGGGGGCTCAGGCCTGAATCTGACTGCCGCCTCGCACGTCGTTCACTTTGACCGCTGGTGGAATCCCGCCGTCGAAAACCAAGCCACGGACCGCGCTTATCGCATCGGCCAAAAGCGCAACGTGCTGGTGCACAAATTTGTCTGCCGAGGCACTATCGAAGAGCGCATCAACCAGATGATCGAATCCAAACAAGCCCTGGTCAATGACGTGCTGCAAAACGAGACCGAAATGCAGCTCACCGAGCTGAGCGATAAAGAGCTGCTCAATTTGGTGCAGCTCGATATTCACACCGCCATAGAGGGCTAACCGTCCACCACCCACTATTCAGAGGAGATCGCCAACATGGGTTATTTTGGCTACAAGCCGTATGTACCAGTGGCCACGCGCCGCGCCAAGGCGCTCACGGCCGTGACCAAGGCCAACAAAAAAGGCGCGAACTACGCGCCCATTGAACCCTTCAGCGGTGCCATCGCTAAAACCTTTTGGGGCAAGGCGTGGTGCAGCAATTTGGAACAATACAGCGACTACGAGAGCCGCTTGCCGCGTGGGCGCAGTTACGTGCGCAACGGCACGGTGATCGACCTGCAAGTCAACACAGGCAGCGTGCAGGCCTTGGTCATGGGCTCATCACTCTACGAGGTCAGCATCACCATCCAAGCCCTGCCAGAGCCGCGCTGGAAAGCCGTGTGCGCAGACTGCTCGAACTCCGTCGCATCGCTGATTGAACTGCTGCAAGGCAAACTGTCCAAAGCGGTCATGGAGCGCATTTGCGCACCCACCACCGGGCTGTTCCCCTCGCCCAAAGAACTCAAGTTTGAATGCAGTTGCCCCGATTGGGCGGGCATGTGCAAACACGTGGCCGCAGTGTTCTACGGCGTGGGCGCCAGATTGGACCAACAGCCCGAACTGCTGTTCAAGCTGCGCCATGTCAACGCCCTGGACTTGGTCGCACAGGCCAGCGTTGCCCAACCGTCTGCCAGCAAAACCAAATCCAGCAAAGTGATGGACGCCAGCGACCTGGGCGATGTGTTTGGCTTGGATATGGATTTGGGGGGGGATTTGGGAGTGGATACAGCGCCTGCCAAACCAAAAACCACGCGGGCGAAAGCGCCCGTCGAGGTGGCATCGAAAGCGAAAACAGCGGCCAAAGCAGAGACGAAAGCAACTGCTCAAAAATCCACAAAAACCCCTGCGAAAACAACGGCAAAAAGGGCTGCAACAAAGGCAGCAAAAACGACAGCCAAAACCACTGCAACAAAACCAGCGGCCAAGGCAGCGGCAAAACCAATTGCAAAGAAAACCGTCGCCAAAAAGGCTGTCAAACAGCACGTCTAAAAATGTCGAAAGCCATCCATTGAATCCGTGAAAGCACATGTCACATCCAACAAAATCCATTCAATGGCCATTTTTTATTGAACCGGACCTGTGAAGTCTGAAATGCATCATCAGCGTCCCCTCCGTCCTTTTGGCCCGATCATGAAAATCTTCCACAACACCCACCACGCCCAACACGCAGGCCGCCAGGAAATGTTCCGGGGCCGCTTGGTCGATTGCCACGAAGTGCCCGACCGTTTGCGCTATGTGCTGGATGAACTGCAACGCCGCCCGGTGGGGCAGTTGCTGACGCCCGATGCAGCGGCGGATGTCGACGCCGCCATGGCCCGCGTGCATGCGCCGGACTATTTGGCATTTCTGGCTCGGGCGTGGGACGACTGGGTGGCGTTGGACCCGGCCAATGCCGAGCGCGACGCCCTGCCCTCGGTCTGGCCGCTGGCCTCCAAGCATGCCTTTCGCACCGACTCGCCGCCACTCAACTTTGCGGCGCGGTTGGGGCAATACGCGTTTGACTCGGGCACGCCTTTGACGGCGGGCAGCTGGGCCGCCGCACGCGAAGGTGCGGCCTGTGCGCTGGCGGCCGCGCAAGCGGTGCTGGCGGGCGAGCGCTTTGCCTTGGCCCTGACCCGCCCGCCGGGCCACCATGCGGGCCCCAACTACATGGGCGGCTATTGCTTCATCAACAACGCCGCCGTGGCCGCACAGGCCTTGCGCGACGGCGGGCTGCAGCGCGTGGCTGTGCTGGATGTGGACTACCACCACGGCAACGGCACACAAACCATCTTTTACGAGCGCAGCGATGTGTTCACCGCGTCCATTCACGGCGATCCGCGCACCGAATACCCGTTCTTTTTGGGCCATGCGGATGAGCGCGGCGCGGGGGCTGGCGAGGGCTACAACCTGAACCTGCCGCTGCCGCGTGGCACCGGGTTTGAAGTCTGGTGGGCCGCGCTGCAAACCGCCATGCAGGCGGTGGCTGACTTTGCCCCGCAGGCACTGGTGGTGCCGCTGGGGCTGGACACGTTTGAGGGCGATCCGATCTCGGGCTTTAAGCTGCGCAGCGCTGACTACCTGAAGCTGGGGCAAGCCATTGCGCAGCTGGGCTTGCCAACGGTGCTGACCTTTGAAGGCGGCTATGCCGTGGCCGAGGTGGGCGTGAACACGGTGAATGTGCTCGAAGGGCTGCGCGGCTGATCAACCCTGAATGCTGCGCCAGTGCTCCAGCTCTTGCGGGCGCAGACCATAGCGGGCCAGCACGCCTTCGTGCAAACGGCGCAGCTCTTGCATGACCAAGGCCCGAACATTTTCACGATCCGGGCCGGGCGCAGCCAGGGCCACTTGATCGGCCACCAGCGCCAGCGGGTCTTGCTCGGGGTTTTGCACCACGGCCTTGACGATGTGGCGGATGACATCGCGGTAAGTCAGGCGCAACACATCGGGCTCCACCACGCTGGACTTGGCCGTCAGGTATTCCTTGGTCGAGCGCTCATAGGCCCACATGAACAGGTCGCGCAGAAGCTCCACGCGCCTCATCTCGTAAACGCCCAGCACCGAGGCGGTGTACCAGTCCTTCGACACGCCCAAAAACGTGAGCGGGCACAGGTTGGCCCGCAGCAGCGGCCAGTTGGCCAGCAGGCGCGACGTGCGTTTGTTGCAGTCGGCAAAGGGCTGCAAATACGGCAGGTGCACCATGGCAAAAAACGACTGCTCAAACGGGTCTTCGATGGCGTTGAATTTGGCCAACGCTTCGTCCAACAAGGTGCCAATGAGCGACTGGCCCGATGGCGGCTGGTATGGGCTTTGCCCGATTTGCACTGGGTGCAGGCGCAAGCGGCCTTCGTCGTCGGGGCTTTCGAGCAGGTTTTCTGACAAAGCGCTGTGCAGGTTCATCAGCACATAGCGGCTGAATTGCGGCGCGGCCACGTTGTCCATGAGCAGCTCGATGGCGGCTTTGTGGTTCAGGATCATTTGCGTTTCGGTCACGCCATGGCCTTGCGCCTGCTGGCCGTGGGCGATCAGGGCTCGGGTGTCCAGGCGCGAATAGGTGTTGCCCTCCAGGTGGCTGGACGCCCAAGACAGATCAATCAACAAACGGTCGAGCACGGCACGGCCATAAGTGCCCGCCGGTTGCGGCCCCGGCCCGGTGCGGCCCATGCGGTGCAACTGCGCCCGCACAGGCTGGGGCAGATAAAACGTGACGTTGGGCTGGTAGGCCTGCAAAAACTCAGACTGGTAACCCACGGCTTGGCGCGTGCTCCAGGGCTGGGCCAGATAGGTGCGGATGTCTTTGCTGTCGGGCGAAAGCGGCCACTGGCCCGTGGAAAGTTCTTCTTCGGCCCGCCAAGTGGATGACTCTGACAACCCGTCTTGAGTGGGCAAAGCGTCAACCACCACTTTTGGCGCGATATTCACATACCGCGTAGCGCGAGCCTTGCCAACTGGCGCGATTTTCCCTTCCGCCACCCACTTTGCCAAAGCTCTTTGCAAACTACGGCGAGGAACATCGGGCCATTTTTCAGAGGCCTCTGCAAGCGACAAGCCGTCCGACTGGGCCTGAATGACGGTCAAGAGTTGGGCGTTGAAGTCTGGCATGATTGGCGCGATTATAAATAATCGCGCCAACCATGCAACCAATGATGTGGGCTATTCATTGATCCGGGCCGATCGCTATGCCAAAAAAAGTAACACAAGTGTTACCATGAAATCACGAAACAGCGACCCAAGCCAAGCCAGAAAGAAGGCCTTGGCTGTCAACAAAAAAGGAAAGTCAACATGACCTTGACGCGTGATTTCAGGCAAACCGTGGTTGAACGTGTGCAACGTGATCCGGCTTTTGCCAAAGCATTGCTCGACGAAGCGGCCACGCTGTTTCTGAGCGGTGAGCCCGATTCGGCGCGGTTGATTCTGCGCGATCTGGTCAACGCCACCGTCGGGTTTGAAGGCTTGGCCGAACTGACCCACAAACCCAGCAAGAGCCTGCACCGCATGCTTTCGCCCAAAGGCAACCCCAGCATGGACAACCTGGCCGCTATTTTTGATGCCATCAGAAATTGGCTCAAAGTGACTTTCGATGTCCGCGTGGTCGAGTTGGCTTAAACCCAAAAAAGACCTGACAAGTACTCCGCAGGCCAGTGTTCAATTGGCCGCCTTTGATCCAGCCTCCCCGCCACAGACCCTTTAGTTACACCCCCAGCACTACCCCAACCAAAAAACCGAGAACTTTCCATTAACATCCAAGCTCACTTTATGAGCACCAAATGGGTCTTAATTGGAACGAAATCAAATCCAGGGCATTGCTTTTTAGCAAAACCTGGGCCGACGCCTGCAACGAAGACAGCCAGGCCAAGCCCTTTTGGATCGACTTCTTTGAAATCTTTGGCATCACCAACAAACGCGTCGCCACCTTTGAGCTGAACGTCAAAAAGCTCGGCGGCGCACAAGGCTTTGTGGACCTGTTTTGGCCCGGCGTGCTGTTGGTGGAGCACAAGTCGCGCGGCAAAAGCCTGGACGACGCGGTGGACCAAGCCATTGGCTACCTGCACAACCTGCCCGAGCGCGACCTGCCCCAGCTGGTGGTCGTGTGCGACTTTGCCCGCTTTCGGGTGCGGCGCCTGGCCACGGGCGAGACGGCCGAGTTTGAGCTCAAGCACCTGCACAAACACGTCAAGCTCTTTGGCCTGCTGGCGGGCTACAAGGTGCAAGACATCCAGGCCGAAGACCCCGTCAACATCAAGGCCGCCGAACGCATGGGCCGCCTGCACGACGCCCTGAAAGCCAGCGGCTACAGCGGCCACGCGCTTGAGGTGCTGCTGGTGCGCCTGCTGTTTTGTTTGTTTGCCGACGACACGGGCATCTTTCAGCCCGCGCAATCGTTCAGAGACTTTGTCGAAGAACGCACCGCGCCCGATGGCTCAGACCTGGGGCCGCGCCTGGGGCAACTGTTTCAGGTGCTCAACACGCACGAAAGCCAACGCAGCAAAAACATCGACGAACAGCTGGGCCAGTTTGCGTACATCAACGGCCGCCTGTTTGAAGAAACCCTGCCCATGGCCGACTTCAGCACCGCCATGCGCGAAGCCCTGCTGGACGCCTGTGCGCTGGACTGGTCGGCCATCAGCCCGGCGATCTTTGGCAGCCTGTTCCAAAGCATCATGGACGAGAAGGCCCGCCGCAACCTGGGCGCGCACTACACGTCTGAGGCCAACATCCTCAAGCTCATCAAGCCCCTGTTTTTGGACGAACTGCACGCCGAGTTTGAACGGGTGAAAGGCCACCGCAACAAGCTGTTTGAGTTTCACAAAAAGCTGCGCCAGCTGACGTTTTTTGACCCAGCCTGTGGGTGCGGAAATTTCTTGGTGATCAGCTACCGCGAACTGCGCGAGCTGGAGCTGAAAGTGCTGCGGGCCGACCACGAACTGAGCGCCCACAAAGGCCAGCTGACGGTGGACGTGCATGGCCTGATTGGCGTGAACGTGGACCAATTCTTTGGCATCGAGATCGAAGAGTTTCCGGCGCAAATTGCCCAAGTGGCCCTGTGGCTGGTGGACCACCAAATGAACCTGCGCGTGAGCGTGGAGTTTGGCCTGTACTTTGCCCGCATCCCGCTCAAAAGCTCACCGCAAATCCGCCACGCCAACGCGCTGCAGCTGGACTGGAACGAGGTGCTGCCTGCGGAGCGGTGCAGTTATGTGTTGGGCAATCCGCCGTTCTTGGGCAAGACCTACCAAAGCAAAGAACAAAAAGCCGACCTGGCTGCGGTGATGCACGGCATCCACGGCGCAGGTGATCTGGACTTTGTGTGTGGCTGGTATGTGCTGGCCGCGCAATACATGCAAGGCCGCACGGGCACGCAAGCGGCATTTGTGTCCACCAACAGTATCACGCAAGGCGAACAAGTGGCCGTGCTTTGGGGCGAGATGCAGCGCCTGGGCATGCACACCCACTTTGCGCACCGCACCTTTCAGTGGAGCAACGAAGCCAGCGGCAAAGCCGCCGTGCATTGTGTGATCGTGGGCTTTGGCCCCGAGAACCAAGCGGTCAAAACCATTTACGAATATGAAGACATCAAAGGCCTGCCGCATGCCGTGCCTGTCAAACGCATCAATGCGTATTTGGTGGATGCGCCAGATGTGTTGCTGAACAAACGCCGCACGCCCGTATGCCAAGTGACTGAGATGACCAATGGCAGCAAACCCACCGACGGCGGGCATTTGCTGATGGACGATGACGAAAAAGAAAGCCTGATCAAGACGGAACCACAAGCCGCGCAATGGATTCGCCCGTTCATGGGCGCAGAAGAATTCATCAACAAAACAGCGCGTTGGTGCCTGTGGTTGGTGGACTGCCCGCCCAAAGAACTGCGGCTGATGCCCGAAGTCATGAAGCGGGTGCAATCGGTCAAGGACATGCGCTTGGCCAGCATCGACAAGCAAACGCAACAAGACGCAGATACGCCGACTCAATTCCAAAAAATCAGGCAACCCACAAGCAATTACCTGTTGATTCCCAGCGTCTCATCCGAGCGGCGCAACTATGTGCCGATCGGTTTCATGGATGCCCATGTCATCGTGAGCAATCTGGTCTATGCCGTACCCGACGCCACACTGTTTCACTTCGGCGTCATGACCAGCAGCATGCACAACGCCTTCATGCGCTTCACATGCGGTCGACTTGAAAGCCGCTTCCGCTACTCCAACACCATCGTCTACAACAACTACCCCTGGCCCGGCTTCGCTGGCGAGCTGCTCAACGACAAACACCGCACCGCCATCGAACAAGCCGCCCAATGCGTGCTCGACGCCCGCGCCCAATTTGCAAGCTCGTCACTGGCCGACCTCTACGACCCGCTGACCATGCCCCCAGCCCTGCTCAAGGCACACCAAAAACTAGACACCGCCGTAGACGCCGCCTACCAACCCAGCGGCGGCAAAAAAACCTACGCCTCCGACGCCGAACGCGTGGCCTTCCTGTTCGAGCTGTACCAACGCATCACCAGCTTGCGACCGGCGCCAGCTGCAAAGAAAGCACGAAAAGCCAAATCTACAAAAAATTGAAAGCCAAATATGTCCAGAGCAATTTCACGTCGTACCATTTCTCAAGCATGTCTCGATGGTCTTGCGGAGGCCGAGGCTACATACAGCGCCTGGACTGGCGGAGTCACCATGCGTGCTGCGCCAGAGTCATTCGTACAGACCGTTATTGCGAAGCGACTTCACGAAGCGGGTTCACTCTTACTTCTTGAAGCTTCAGTGAAGCAACTGCTTGCTTTCGCCTCAGGTGACGAAATCGTTGAGGACAACGCTGGAAGGAACGGACGAATAGACATAGCCACGTACTACAAGTCCAAAGCTCCTAGATTCCTTATTGAGATCAAGAAGCTGGGAAAAAGTGGTTCCTTTAGGAAGGACCATGAGCGAATTTTGAGCCTCATGTCCAAGATTCCATCCCTTCAAAACGGATTCCTAGTCGGTTACACCACGGCAGTGGAATCTGACACAGTCGAAAGGCGCCTCCGGGAGCCCGTATCTGGACTGTCAGTAAAAATCATCCGTAAATCGAGTTTGGTTCCCGTCAAGACTCTATATAAAAAGGAGCGCCTGTTAGGCGTCGCAATTTACCGTGTGGATCGGCCAAGCGCCGATGCACAAGATTCCGTCTAGGAGGTTGGCTTGCAAGCTACTCTTGCAAATACCCATAACTGCTTGGCGGCTCCGGTCGTACCTCACGTCAAACGTAAAACCCAACTGCAAAAGCTATGGCACTCTTACCCTTATTTGAATCCGTTCACCTAGAGGCCGCATGTCGTGTACTCGCAGACACAGCAAATGGTTTAACCGGAACGGAAATCACACACATCCTTCAGGAAATCCAGATCACAGACCCCACCCCTTCCATGACCAAGTGGAAACGAATTTTCAATGCGTTAGCAGAAGCGCAGAACAAGCACAAATTTGGCAATCATTTGGTTCAATTCATAAACAAGGCAATGTCACCGGCACGCTATACGTCTAAGCCAGAGTTATTTGCATGGCGACTGGATGGGTTAAACGTCGCCTTAGCTTTTGCAGGCTACGCCGTAAATGAAAAGGGTCAAGTCGTTTATACAACCCCGGAGTCAACGATAAATGGTGCCTTGGCTCGCGCCAAGAGGTTGAACTCGGCACTGCAAGGCAGAGGTACACACCAAGAAATAATGAAGTACTGCAAGGCAGAGCTGCTTCACGACAACTACTTTCATGCGGTTCTTGAAGCGGTCAAAGGGGTCGCCGAGCGTCTCCGAGAAATGTCGGGCCTAGGAACCGACGGCGCTGAATTGGTGAACACAGCACTTTCGGCCAAGAACCCAATTCTTGCCATCAACTCATTGAAGTCCGAGACTGAGCTGAGCGAGCAAAAGGGCATTGCGAACATTCTTGTGGGCATATTCGGCGCAATACGCAATCCAACTGCGCATGCGCCAAAGCTTGTGTGGGCCATGCCAGAGCAGGACGCAATTGACGTTCTCGGTATTCTGTCTTACGTGCATCGCAAGCTAGACGGTGCCACTAAGTTATGAGAATGGACTCTGACGGGTTGCTTCACGAAAATTTTCGGCGACTTAAAAGTGATTTTTGCTTTTCCAACAACATCGTCCACAACAACTACCCATTGCTAGACATCGCTGGCGAACCACTCAACGACAAACACCGCAACACCATCGAACAAGAAGCGCAATGTGTGCTCTTCGCTCGCGCCCAATTTGCAGACCCCAAACTGGCCGACCTGAACGGCCCACTGACCATGCCATCGGCCCTGCTCAAGGTCCCCCAAAAACGCGAAACCGTCGTAGACGCTCCGACCAAATCAGAGATTGAAAAAAGTGCTATGCCTCCGTCGCCGAACGCGTGGCCGTCATCTTCGAGATATACCAACGCATCACCAGCTTGCTGCCTGAGCCCTCATCCAAGAAAACGCGAAAAGTTAAAGCCACTGCTAATTGATAAACACGACAAAGTTAACTCATCACCGAAAGATGACACATTTGCACGACTGACCGCCTGCGATTGCAGCCGTTGGCCACCGCCAGGCGAACGCAAGCGGCTAGATATCAAGCGCTCGTTGGCCTTGGCGACGGACTCCTATCGAATAACTAGCTTTTTAGACCTACCAGTCCCAACTCCTTATTTATTGTCAAGTATGCAAGGGACATCAATGGTCTTTCCCGCACCGTACGAAAACTTCGACCTTTTGAGATGGAAGGCATCCTATTATGTTTACGCTCCTTGATTCCGCATTAACTCTTCCCCAGGCAGGTATATCGCAGGTCTATTTAGTCAAAGACAACTGGGACGATTGGTTCAAGTTCCGGACAATGTTCACGCTGTTTGTATTCGATCAAAACGGGGCTAGACACCGAGTCGGTTCCCTCAAAATTGGCGAAGCAGGCTTACAGGGTGCAAGTACCGCTACACCGGGATTTCGGGCCCCCCATTTGCCAGCAACGTTTCCCTGGCTTGATCCAAACCGTCACTTTTCGCTGGGACAGGACGAGGACTTTTACTCGACGCTTTACACATTTTCTGCAAACCTATGCGAGTCCATACTGAAGGGTTTGTGCGACTGCGCATTCAACCTTGGAATCTTCGCGAGACACCTTAAAGAGCCGGTTATGCAGGAGTCGCTTCTTCGCTCAGTAAGAGAGGAAAGCGTCAGGAACCGTCTACACCGCATGGCAAACGGCAACGCGGCTCTAACCCGATTCCAGTTTAAGTACACGCTTCCAGAACCACCCGTCAAAGATGGGCAGCATCTTTCAGTGCCTCCGCCAACACTCACATTCCACGTCGAGCCGAACTCACATCCTCCAACAAATGTTCATGTCCTAGTGGGCCGCAATGGTGCTGGCAAGACGCGGTGCATACAGACACTCATTAACGCGGTCTTGGGTAGACAAAGTGAGTTCTCCCCACCCGGCATCCTTCAGCGTTTGGGTGACAACCAGGACGAATGGGCCTTCACGGGGTTGGTCTCTGTGTCGTTCAGCGCCTTCGATGAATTTGAGGCGCCACCGCCAGCGACCGAAATCAAGCTTCGGGCGGGGTTTGTAGGGCTTCGCAATACTGAACTTGTTGACGGTCAAGCCCGAAACTCTCTAAAAACAAAGGATGATTTGGCACGAGACTTCGTCAAGAGCTTCGCTATCTGCAGAGAAGAGCCGCGTAGATCAAGATGGGTAAAAGCAGTCCAGACGCTTGCGACTGATCCATTATTCGCCGAGGTGGACATTGAACGCTTCCTTCTTGTCGACGGCGAAGACTGGGAAGTTAGCGTGGCGCACGCATTCAAAAAGTTAAGCTCAGGTCACTCGATTGTTCTTTTGACTACGACACGTCTTGTCGAGCTGGTTGACGAAAGCACCCTGGTCGTGCTCGATGAACCAGAGGGCCATCTGCACCCGCCCTTGCTTGCGGCCTTCGTGCGCGCGGTATCTGACCTCCTCGTTTCGCGAAACGGCGTAGCTCTCATCTCCACACACTCACCGGTTGTACTTCAAGAGGTGCCGATGAACTGCGTGTGGATGCTTCGGCGGTCGAGGACCGTGGCTGTGGTTGAGAGACCGCCAACGGAAACCTTTGGCGAGAGCGCTGGTGTTTTGACTCGTGCAGTATTCGGACTAGAGGTTTCGAACTCAGGTTTCCATAAGATGGTAGCTTCCGTTGCAAACGAACCTGGGCGTAGGTTTGAGGAAGTGACAAGCCGATTTGGAGGGGCGCTTGGCTCGGAAGCCAGAGTTTTAGCTCGCAGCATTATTGCGCAGCGACCAAACTGAAAGACGGCTCGTGAAGCGTTTACCTCCACCAAAATTCGACGCAAAAGAAGCGGTCGAACTGTGCGCTATCGGCATCACGATTCCGGAACGCTCTAAAGCACTCCTCGATGCACTCTCCACGGTTGTGGCCGGCGAAGGAGCCTATATGAAGCTGGGGCCCATCGGCAAGCTCTTTCAAATCCCAACAACCGCTGAAGTGACGCCTGAGCTCAACGGCAAGCTCATGGCCGTCATATATAAGTCACACTTCGCGCGAGTTGGTGCTCCAACGCGAGGCATATATGACGCCATACGCCTAGCGCCAAAGTATGGCATCTGCCCTCTATGTGGGCAACGTTCCGTGGGCAGCGTCGATCACTACTTACCGCAGTCCCTGCATCCAATCTTCAACCTGACTCCTGTTAACCTGATTCCCTCGTGCACGGATTGCAACAAGGCAAAACTTGCGAAAGTTGCCCTCACAGCTGAGCAGCAGACGCTTCACCCCTATTTCGACGACCTCGGTGATGAGCGTTGGCTTGTCGCAGACATACTTGAGTCAAATCCTTTAGCTATCAAGTATCGCGTCCGACCGCCCTCTTACTGGACGCCTGTCCTAGCTGAACGGGTCAAGCATCACTTTGAGGTTATGGGAATTGCAGTGCTCTATGCAGCGCAGGCAGCGAGCGAACTCGCTGACATTTCTCATGCGCTAGTCAAGCTCGGTAACAGCGGCGGCGCCTCAGCAGTGCGAAGTCATCTTTACGAAGAATTCGCAAGCAGGTTGGCGAGTGATAAGAATTCGTGGAAGACAGCGCTCTACGAGAGTCTTTGCCTTTCGGCCTGGTTCTGCAACGAGGGGTTTCGTCTTGTGAACTGAAACATCGAAAATTACAAGTCTTGGACATCTCGTAGTCGATTAACTTGTTGCCTCAGCCTTGATACTGGATTATTGATCTCGATTTCACAGGACGTTCAAGACAGCTTTTCATGCCATCCTCTCAGGGACGTCCATTACAGATTCAAGTCTATCTGCCCATCTCATGCGCTGTGCGGTACCCCCCCAAGCCCTTCACATAAACCAGCAACTCCACAAAAAACGGATGCCTGCACAGCGTGGACGAATCGCCCACCAGCAGCAGCTTGCACCGTGCGCGGGTCATGCCCACGTTCATGCGGAGGATGCAGCAAAAACTTCATGCCGCCGTCAAAGGCTCCATGAGCACCACGGCACGCGCCCCCAAGCAATGGCATTGCGCTAGACCGTTCGTTGAAGTACAGACTTTGCAGGGCTGACAACGCAGACTGCATGCAAACCTTGGCTTGGGCCCAGGCCCCAGGTGCCGCGCTCTTCGGCGCTCTCAGCGCACTGCCCATGGGGCCAAGTCTCGCCGTCATGGTGTCAACGCCAACAAAAAGGAATTTGCATGCAAGCTCGCCACACCCCACTCAACCTGACCAGCGCCAGCCTGGAGGAACTTGTTGGGTTGCACGCCCGGCCCTGTCTGTCTCTGTACATGGGCACCCACCGCAGTCACCCCGATAACCAACAAGACCCGGTCCGTTTTCGCCATCTGGTTGGCGCACTGAAGACATCTCTGCACCACCAAGCGCCCGATGCACTGCGCGCCCTCATTGCGCCATTTGAGGCCTTGGAAAACGACCACGCGTTTTGGGAGCACACGCTCGACGGGCTGGTGGTGATGGGGGCGACTGATTTTTTCCGCATCTACGTGTTGCCCAGACCAGTGGCCGACTTGGCGGTGGTGGCCGACAGCTTTCACACCCAACCTTTGCGGCAATTTTTGCAATCGGTCGAGCGTTACCAGGTCTTGGCTTTGAGCTTGAACAAGGTGCAACTGTTCGAGGGCAACCGCGACAGCCTGGAGGCTTTGAGCTTGGCGTCAGAGGTTCCGCGCTCTTCAAGCGACACGAGCAGCGACCGCCAACAAACGACGCACAGCTCGGTGTCATCGTACGGTGGCCTGGGCGCTGGCCATTCGGCCATGCACCACGGGCTAGGCGGCAAGAAAGACGGCATGGACAGCGAGGTGGAGCGGTTTTTCCGGGCGGTGGATCGGGCGGTGCAGGCGCACCACTCCGACGTTTCGGGCTTGCCCCTCATGCTGGCAGCTTTGCCTGAACACCACCACCTGTTTCAGGCCATCAGCCACAACCCGCGGCTGATGAAGCAAGGCCTGCTCATCAACCCCGATAGCCTGAGCCCCACCGAGTTGCAGCAACGCGCTTGGGCCGTGGCCGCCCCGGCACAACAGGCCCAACAAAGCGCTTGGTGCGACGATTACGCCGCAGCCAAAGCGAAGGGGCTGGGCAGCGACAACCTGGCCGATGTGGCGCATGCGGCCACAGCCGGGCGCGTAGGCACCTTGTTGATCGAAGCCGGTCGCCTGGTCCCCGGGCGCATCGATGGCACAACAGGCCGCATCGACTATTCCGAACTCGGCTACCCCAGGGTCGACGATGTGTTGGACGACCTGGGCACGTTGGTTGAGAAATTAGGCGGCCAAGTGCATGTTCAGGCGGCCGAACACATGCCCACAACCACGGGGGTTGCGGCGAGTTATCGGCACTGACGCCACCAAGCCTTATCCCCGTCATTCTTGGATGGGTTTTCCAATCAGTTCACGGGCCAGCTCAAACTCGGGCACTTGTCCACCGTCAAAAACTTATCGAGGTAGGATTTTGAAGATGCCTCATGGCTTGATCGTTAACCTACCCGCTAAATCAACCTACTTGGTTATAATTTGCCATGGAGAAAAATACCCCTCACTGCAAGCTGGCAGTCGTCCAAGCGTTGGCCGAGGGTGGTCATGTCAGGGCGACAGCAAGTGCGTTCGGCGGGGCTCTTGAGCTTGGCATCAGCGACTTGGCCGGAATGTGCGCTGTCGTTATGTCTCTGACTTCTGCCAACTTCTACAAGAGCATGACGACCCATGCTGATCACCGGATTTGGCAGGACGTGTACCACGCCAAGACCTCCAGCGGCGCTGAGGTGTATCTCAAGCTGACTGTCATCGACGACGTTTTGATTGTTTCATTCAAGGAGCTGTGACCATGAAATGCCCATGCTGTGGAGCGGCTGAACTGATCCACGATACCCGCGACATGCCCTATGTCTACAAGGGCGAAAGCACCACCATTCCCGACGTGACGGGTGATTTTTGTCCCGCCTGCGGCGAGGTCGTTTTGAACCGCGAACACGGTGACCGATACAGCGAGTTGCTTGGGGTGCATCAAAGGCAAGTGAACGCTGCTTATGTTGACCCCAGCTACATTGCCAAAGTCCGCAAGAAGCTCGACCTGGACCAACGTGAAGCTGCCGATATTTTTGGCGGTGGCGTGAATGCGTTTTCTCGTTACGAGAACGGCAAAACCAAACCGCCGCTGGCCTTGGTCAAGTTGCTCAAGGTGCTGGATCGCCACCCCGATTTGCTGAGCGAGGTCAGAGCGGCGTAACGCCCTACATTGATCTGGCAGAGGATTTGCGCAATGGTGGATTGGCGCAGCACCGAACGGATCAGGATGTTGGCATCCTGAACGATCGCTCAATCACTCATGTTGCTTTGAATTTGGGCTTCTTGGGGGTTTGGGCACGTTGTCGTTCCACATTGAAATCAGCAACGACGGCATCCACATCAACACCCTTCAGCGCAAGCAGGCGATCCAGCGTTTTGCTCGCTTTTTGAATCGAGGCAACATCGGCTTGCGTCAGGCCTGTTTGCGTGCGTGCTGCAATCAGTTCACGGGCTAATTCAAACTCTGGCGCTTGTGCGTCGTATGCTTTGCGAGCAACGGGGTTGGCCAACAGTTGGGCTTTTACGTCTTTCAAGCTTTTCACGTCGATTCCTCCAAGCGTTTCAATGCGGCATAAACCGCGCTTTGTGTCATGCCCCTGATGGCCACCCAAATTCCCCCACTTATGGCCACCTCAAACTCCCCCACCTGAATTGATCGGGGACAGGGTCTCAACGCCGACACCGTCGGCACC
>NZ_JAFEIF010000005.1 GCF_017848645.1 Limnohabitans sp.
CCAGCGGAAGCTGAACCAGCCGTTGCGGATCACCATGACATGCTGGTTGGTGGCGAACTGGCGGGCGACAGACTCCATGCCAAAGGTGCCGCTGCCGGGGACCAGTGCGACCGAGTGCGCTCCATAGACTGTTTTGAGCATGCGCGAGATGTCGGTCATCACCCCGCCAAAGCGCTTGGACATGTGGTTCAAGGCGCGGTCGGTGTAGACCACCGAAAATTCGAGCAGACCATCGGGGTCAATGTGGGGCAGCAATCCGGGCATGGGGATCTCCGTGGTGAAAAAATCAGGTTGTCCAGCTTACATGAGATCTGGCCATTGTGGGTTTTGGCCATTGGGCGGTGCGAATGGCCTCATCAGTCGCTTCGCGCCAGGAAATCGGCCATCCGCACCGTCCAATGGCCAACTCGGTGGGCTTCAAGTGATTGCGATGTAACTTAACGCCCGCGCCGCACCCGCAAGATTTCGTCCAGGATCAACAGCGCAGCGCCCACGCTGATACCGGCATCGGCCACGTTGAAGGCCGGGAAGTGCCAGGTGCCCCAGTAGAAGTCCAGAAAGTCGACCACATAGCCGTGCAGCAGGCGGTCAATGACGTTGCCAATCGCCCCGCCCAAAATGAGCGAGATGGCCAGGCCAAAGAGTTTTTGGCCGGGGTGGGCCCGCAGCATCCAGACCATGAAGAGGGCCGCCGCCACGCCGATGCCGGTGAAAAACCAGCGCTGCCAGCCGCCCGCACCCGCCAGAAACGAGAACGCTGCGCCGTGGTTGTGCACCCGCACCAGGTTGAAAAACGAGGTGATGGGCGTGCTGTCTCCGAGCTGGAAAGCGCCCAGCACCAGCACCTTGGTGAACTGGTCGAGCAGCAGCACCAAGAGGGCGATGCCCAGCCAGAGCGCCATGCCCGGGCTTTTGCTGGCGTAGCTTTTGCCGATTTTTTTGCTGCTGGCCATGGGTTTGCCTCGTGTGGTTGGTGCGTGAAGGTCAGGCCACGCTGCGGGTTTCGCCAGCGCCGTAGAGGTTGCTCACGCAGCGCCCGCAAATCGTGGGGTGATCCGCGTCGTGGCCCACGTCGTCAGCGTAGTGCCAGCAGCGCTCGCACTTGGTGGCCTGGCTGGCAGTGACCTGCACCGCCAATGCTTCGCCTGCCTGCAAAGTCACTTTGGAGGTGATGAACACGAACTTGATGTCCGCGTCCAAACTCGCCAGCAAGGCGTGGTCTGCAGCAGGCGCAGCGAGGGTGATCTCGGCTTGCAGCGACGCGCCCACCTGGCCTGCGGTGCGCAGGTTTTCGATGTCCTTGTTCACCAGGTCGCGGATTTCGCGGATGCGGGCCCACTTGGCGAGCAGAGCGATATGTTGAGGTGCATCGGCCGCGCCGAAGTCGCTGAAGGTTTCCAGGAAGATGGACTCCGATGTACCGAAAGTCTTCCAGGCTTCTTCGGCCGTGAACGACAGGAAAGGTGCCATCCAGCGCAGCATGCCGTGGGTGATGCGGTAGAGCGCCGTTTGTGCGCTGCGGCGGGCCAGGCTCTTGGGTGCTGTGGTGTACAGGCGGTCTTTCAGGACGTCCAGATAGAACGCGCCCAGGTCTTCCGAGCAGTAGATCTGCAGCTTGGAGACCACGGGGTGGAATTCGTACATGTCGAAGTGGGCGCGGATGTCGGCCTGCAACTGGGCAGCGCGGGCCAGCGCAAAGCGGTCGATTTCCAGCAGCTGGTCGTCGGGCACGGCATCAAGCGCCGGGTCGAAGTCGCTCACGTTGGCCAGCAAAAAACGCAAGGTGTTGCGGATGCGGCGGTAGGCATCGACCACGCGGGCCAGGATTTTGTCGTCGATGTTCAGGTCGCCCGAGTAGTCGGTGCTGGCCACCCACAGGCGCACGATTTCCGCGCCCATCTTGGAGTTGATGGTTTGTGGCTCGACGGTGTTGCCCAGCGATTTGCTCATCTTGCGGCCTTGGCCGTCGGTGGCAAAGCCGTGGGTCAACAGGCCTCGGTAAGGGGCGCGGTCGTACAAGGCGCAGCCCAGCAGCAGCGAGCTGTGGAACCAGCCGCGGTGCTGGTCGTGGCCTTCCAGGTACAGATCGGCCTCAGGACCCGCGGCATGGAAAGGCGCCACGCCATAAGCGTCTTTGTGGCTGGTGCGCAGCACATGCTGGAAGGTGGAGCCGGAGTCAAACCAGACTTCCAGAATGTCGGTGCTCTTGGTGTAGCTGGGGGCGTCGGCTGAGCCCAAAATCTCTTCCACCGTCACGCGGCTCCAGGCTTCGATGCCGCCTTTTTCGACGATGTCAGCGGCTTGATCGAGGATTTCCATGGTGCGCGGGTGCAACTCGCCACTGTCCTTGTGCAAGAAGAAGGGCACGGGCACGCCCCATGAGCGCTGGCGCGAGATGCACCAGTCCGGGCGGTTGGCGATCATGTCGCGCAGGCGGGATTTGCCGTTTTCGGGGTAGAACTGGGTTTGTTCGATCGCGTCCAGTGCCAGCTGGCGCAGGGTCTTGGGCGCTTTGTCCTTCGTGAACACGCCCTCGCCTTCGTCCATGCGCACAAACCACTGGGCGGCCGCGCGGTAGATGACGGGCGTCTTGTGACGCCAGCAGTGCGGGTAGCTGTGGGTGATTTCCACGGTGGCCATCAGGCGGTCGCTCTGGCCCAGCACCTCGATCACGCGGGCGCAGGCTTTCCAGATGTGTTGGCCGCCAAAGAAGGGGAGCTCTTGCGCATACACACCGTTGCCTTGCACCGGGTTGAGGATGTCGTCGTAGGCCAGGCCGTTGGCCACGCAGGAGTTGAAGTCGTCCACACCATAGGCGGGCGACGAGTGCACGATGCCCGTGCCGTCGGTGGCGGTCACGTACTCGGCCAGGTACAGAGGGGACTTGCGGCGGTAGCTGTAGGGACCGCCTTCTTCGGCGGTCACGGTGTCGTGCAGCGGGTGGCGGAAGACGAGGCCACGCAGTTTTTCGCCCACGGCGGTGGCGACCACGGTGCCTTGCAGTTTGTAGCGTTCCAAACACTTCTCGACCAGGCTGGCGGCCAGCATCAGCACGCCGCGGGGCGTGTCCACCAGGGCGTATTCCAGCTCGGGGTGGGCGTTCAGGGCCTGGTTGGCAGGGATGGTCCAGGCGGTGGTTGTCCAGATGACGGCAAAGGCCTTCTTGCTGTTTTCACCGGGCAGCTGGGTCAAGCCAAAGGCAGCAGCCAGAGCGGCGTTGTTGTCGGCTTCAAAAGCCACGTCCAGCGTGTCACTCTTTTTGTCGGCGTATTCGATCTCGAACTCGGCCAAGGACGAGCCGCAATCAAAGCACCAATAAACGGGTTTCAGGCCACGGTAGACAAAGCCGCGCTCGATCACGCGCTTGAAGGCGCGGATTTCACCGGCTTCGTTGGCCGGGTCCATGGTGCGGTAAGGGCGTTCCCAGTCGCCCAGCACGCCCAGGCGCTTGAAGTCTTCGCGCTGCTGGCCAATTTGCTCGGTGGCAAAGGCGCGGCTCTTGGCCTGCATGTCGTCACGGCTCAGGTTGCGGCCGTGCAGTTTTTCAATCGCGTTTTCGATCGGCAGGCCGTGGCAGTCCCAGCCGGGGATGTATTGCGCATCAAACCCCGCGAGTTGCTTGGACTTGACGATCATGTCTTTGAGCACTTTGTTGAGCGCGTGGCCGATGTGCAGTTTGCCGTTGGCGTAAGGCGGGCCGTCGTGCAGCACAAACAGCGGGGCGCCTTGCCGGGCGGCACGCAGTTTTTTGTACAAACCGCCATCGTTCCACTCGCTCACCCAGCCCGGCTCGCGCTTGGGCAAATCGCCGCGCATCGGGAAGGGGGTGTCCATCATGTTGATGCGGGTGTCGGGGTTCTGGGTTTTGTCGGTCATGGTGCGTCGGGTCGAGAGGGCTTCGACAAGCTCAGCCCGAGCGGCGTGCCGTTCGGAGAGATCAAGAGGGGGTGGGCCGTGGAGGTCGTTTGCCCTGAGCCTGTCGAAGGCGGCAAACGAGGGCCGGAGCGTCAAATTCGGTCGCGGGTGGTCTGGCGGCTGGTTTCACCATGGCGCGAAGCAAACCACGCTTGTGCATCGTCACAGTCTTTGGCGATGCCCCGTGTCAGGGCGTCCAGACCGTCGTATTTCAGTTCGTCGTGTAATTTATGCAGCAAGTCCACGCGGATGATTTTACCGTAGCCCCCCTCGGCCCCCAGCTGGGCGGGCCAGTCGAAGGCATGGGTCTCCAGCAGCACACGCCCGCCGTTCACGTCATTAGGGTCGAGTGAGGGGCGGATGCCTAAGTTGGCCACGCCCTTCAGGGCTTGATCGGTCAGGCCATGCACCTGAACCACAAAGATGCCACTGGCGGCGGGCTTCCAATGCGAAAAGCGCAAATTCAGCGTGCGAAAGCCGTCGCCCGCGCCTTCTGCGGTGGCGGCCAACTCGCGCCCGAGCTTGCGCCCATGCACCACATGGCCGCTGATGCTGTAAGGGCGGCCCAGCAGGGCCTGCACCGCTGGCAGGTCGCCTTTGGCCAGCGCATCGCGCACGGCCGAGCTGGACACGCGCAGGCCGCGCACCTCGTAGCTGTTCATGCGGGCCACGTCAAAGCCCAAGTTTTGCCCGGCCGCGTCGAGCATGGCGTAGTCGCCAGCGCGTTTCGCGCCAAAGCGGAAATCGTCGCCCACCAGCACATAGCGCACGCCCAGGCCCTGCACCAGTACCTGCTGGATGAAGTCTTCGGGCGACTGGCTGGCCAGGCGGGCGTCAAAGGGCACCACCACCACTTGGTCGACGCCGCAGCGCTCGAGTTCTTGCAGTTTGTCGCGCAGCGTGGCGATGCGGGCCGGGGCCAGATCGGGCTTGTTCAGGGCCTTGGCAAAGTAGTCGCGCGGGTGGGGCTCGAAGGTCATGACGCAGCTGGGCACGCCCCGGTGCGCGGCTTCGCTGCGCAAGAGGGCCAGCATGGCTTGGTGACCGCGGTGCACGCCGTCGAAGTTGCCAATGGTCAGGGCGCAAGCGGGGGCCAAGTCGGGGTGGTGGAAGCCTCGGAAAACCTTCATGTCGCTGCTCATGTCCTGCCTGTGCGCTGGGCCAAGCGCCAGCTTTCACGGATTTGTCAATGTAAGAGGGTATATTGTGACCGAGCCCGATCCTTTTGGCCTTGGCATCAGCCGCGTCCAGCAGGATCGAGACGGAACTTTTCGTGTCAGTGGTTTTTTAAACTGTTGGATGGAGGCGTCTGTGAAGGTTTTGAAACTCTCGGCCCAAGGCTTGCCGCAATCGTGGATCACACTGGAGCAAGCTGTCACCCATTACGCGGCCGACGAGGTGCGCTGGGAGGCGGGCCAGCAAGTGGCCGTGTTTCACGGGGGGCACAACGCGCTCACGGGCCAGCAATCCATCATCACCGTCAACAGCATCATCGGCACCCAGGGCGTGCCCCGCATCAACCCCTTTGACATGCGCTCTGGTTTGACCAACCCCAAGTTGTTCGTGCGCGATCGCAATGTCTGCGCGTATTGCGGTGGGTATTTTCACGAGTCGGTGCTGACCCGTGAACACATCGTGCCGTTGTGCCAAAACGGCCCCGACCACTGGATGAACGTGGTCACGGCTTGCCGATCCTGCAACCATCGCAAAAGCAGCCGCACGCCGGAGCAAGCCAAGATGCCTCTGCTGTACGCGCCCTATGTGCCCAGCCTGTGGGAAGACTTCATCTTGCGCAACCGCCGCATCCTGAGCGACCAGATGGCGTTTTTGATGGCACATGTGCCCAAGAGTTCGCGTTTGATGGCCTGAGCGAGACGGCCAGGCGACGCGGCTTGCGCGGATGCGCAAAGCGTCGCATCATCACTTCCTGAAAACAAAAGACCCCACCCCAGATTGCTTTTTTAGGCAGCTCTGGGCCTAGGGGTGCTCAGGGAGACCGATCATGCCCCATCCATCTCTGGCCTTTTTACCGGGCCGCGACCCGGCCCCACTCAAGGGCCGCGCCTCGCGCCAGCCTCAGGCACCCACTTCGGACCTGGGTCGACGCGCCAGCTTGTCTGCGCTGCTCTTGTCGCCTTGGCTGATGCCCAGCGTTTGGGCCCAGGCCTTGGGGGCGGTTCCGTCAGGGGCAGCGAGTGGCGTTCAGCTGGCCATGCCCTGGCCCCCGGGGCGCTCGCCACAAGGGTTTTCAGTCAGTGAAAAATTCGACGGTGTGCGGGCTGTTTGGGATGGGCAGGTCTTGCGTTTTCGCAGCGGTCGGGTGATTGCGGCCCCGGCTTGGTTTTTGTCGGCGCTGCCCCGGGTCGCGCTCGACGGCGAGTTGTGGATGGCGCGTGGGGCGTTTGACCGGCTCTCTGGTGTGGTGCGCCAGACCGAGCCCGACGACGATGCCTGGCGGGCGGTGAAGTACCTGGTGTTTGACGCGCCCGGCCATGACGCCCCGTTTGCGCAGCGTGTGGCTTTTGTGCAATCCACATTGGCGAAAGCGCAGCAGCCTTGGCTGATGCCTGTTGCGCAGCGCGAGGTGATCGACGCCCGCGCTTTGCAGGCCTTGTTGCAGGACACAGTGCGGCAAGGCGGCGAGGGGCTGATGCTGCACCGGGCCGATGCCCTGTGGCAGCCGGGCCGCACGGATGCAGTGTTTAAGTTGAAACCTGAGTTGGACGAAGAGGGCTTGGTGGTGGGGCACCAACCCGGCAAGGGGCGTTTGCTGGGCATGACCGGGGCTTTGCTGGTGCAAATGCCTTCGGGTCAGCGCTTTGCCTTGGGGTCTGGATTGAGCGATGCACAGCGCCGCAACCCGCCGCCCGTGGGGGCCTGGGTCACATACCGTTACCGTGAGCGCACGCCCTCGGGTTTGCCGCGTTTTGCGTCTTTTCTGCGGGTGCGGGAGGTGGAGTGAGCATGTAAAGAGTATTCAAAACATCTAAAAACTTGCAATCTTTATTTAATGTGCATACAATAAAATGGTGAAGATTGGATTCGATCCAGCCAAGAATGCCGCCAATATGGCAAGCCGTGGTTTGCCGTTTGAGCTTGTCGAGCAGCTTGACTGGGCCCATGCGCTGATGGAGGAAGACACCCGCAAAGCCTACGGAGAGCGGCGATTTCAGGTGCTGGGGTTCATCGGGGGGCGGTTGCACGCCGTTGTATTCACGCCGCGCGAAGGCAAGGTGCATGTCATCAGTCTGCGCAAGGCCAATTCGAGAGAGGTCAAGAGATATGCCAAAACGCCCAAACCCAGAACTGACAGATGACGACAACCCGGAATGGACGGATGCAGACTTTGCCCGCGCCCGCCCTGCGTCAGATGTCTTGCCCGAGCTGTTCGGAAACCAGGCCGCACAGACGATGCTCAAGCCACGCGGGCGACCTCGCGCTGAGGTCGTCAAAGAACGCATCACCATCCGATTGGATGCCGATGTGCTGGAAGCTTTCCGCTCCACCGGCAAGGGCTGGCAGACCCGAATGAATGACGCCATGCGTGACTGGGTGCGAGCCCACTCCCCGGTGTAGTTCAGAGACAAACCCACAGGAAGTTTTGAGCAACAAAAAAGGCCCCTTTTGGGGCCTTCTCGTTGGGTGGCTCATTCAGACGATTTTGGTGATGAGCTGCAAGGCGAAAGGACGGCGCGTTTCGGGCTCAGAGGCGCTTCGCTTTGCCGCATCGCCCGACCCGCGCCGCCCTCCCGCCTTGCTCGGGTTACTGGTTCTCTTCAAGCGAACACGCCCGCCGTCTCCTGCATGCGGGCTGACACTTCGCCCAATTGGTGCAAGGTGTCGCCGAATGTCATGTCCAGCTGCGTCAATTTCTTGAAGTAGTGGCTCACGATGTACTCGTCCGTGACGGCAATGCCGCCGTGCAGCTGCACCGCTTGCTGGCCGATGAAGCGCATGGACACGCCCAGCTGGTACTTGGCGCGGGCCAAGGCGCGGCGGCGCTCGTCGGCGGGCGCATGCAGCTTGAGGCTGGCGTAGTAGCTCATCGAGCGGCCCAACTCCAGCTGCATCTTCATGTCGGCCACGCGGTGGCGCAGGGCCTGGAAGCTGGCGATGTTCACACCGAACTGCTTGCGCGTGTTCATGTAATCCACGGTGATGGCCAAAGTCTTGTCCATCACGCCCACGGCTTCGGCGCAAGTGCACGCGATGCCGATGTCCACCGCCTCTTCCAAAGCGGCCAGGCCGTTCAGAGTGATCAGTTGGGCAGCGGCCTTGTTCAACACCACTTCGGCGGCGCGTGAGCCGTCTTGTGTGCCGTACGCCTGAGTGCTCACGCCGCTGGCGCTGCGCTCGACCAAAAACAGGGCGATTTGACCGTTGACGGTGGCGGGCACCACAAAAGCGTCGGCTTGGTCGCCAATGGCCACCACGCTCTTGGTGCCGGTCACGGTCCAAGCGCCGCCAGACTCGCTGGCCTGGGCGGCGCAACGGTTCAGCTGGTAACGTGCCCCGCGCTCCTGCTGCGCCAGCACGACGATGGCTTCGCCTGCCGCCATGCGCGTCAACCAAGCGGCTTGCAGGGCTGCAGGGGCGTGGGTTTGCAGCGTGGCGCTGCAGATCAGGGTTTGGGTGAGGGGTTCGAGCACGATGCCGCGCCCGAGTTCTTCCATGGTGACCATGGCTTCGGTCGGGCCCATGCCCATGCCGCCGTGCTCTTCGCTCACGTACAGGCCCGTCAGGCCCAGTTCGGCCATTTCGCCGTAAGCGGCACGGTCAAAGCCCCCGGCTGCGACGATGGTGCGGCGGCGGTCAAAGTCATAGCCCTTGTCCACCCATTTGCGCACCGCGTCGCGCAGTTGTTCTTGGTCGTCAGAAAAATCGAAATCCATGTGTGTCTCCTTAACCCAGAACTGTCTGGGCGACGATGTTGCGTTGCACTTCGTTGCTGCCGCCGTAAATGGTGGTCTTGCGCATGTTGAAGTAGTTGGCGGCCAGTGGCGCGTTGGCCACCACACCGCCGGGGAAGTTGCCTTGCCAACCCGCGTCCATGGCTTCGAAGATGAAGGGCAGGGCGAAGGGGCCTGCGGCCTGCATCATCAGCTCGGTGTAGCGCTGCTGAATTTCGCTGCCCTTGATCTTCAGGAGACCGGCAATGTCGAGCGAGTTCTTGCCCGACTTTTCGGCGGACAGGACGCGCAGCACCAGCATTTCGAGTGCCACGATGTCGACTTCGAGCTTGGCGATTTCGTCGCGGAAGCGCATGTCGTCGTACACGCCTTCGGCTTTGGCGATGCGCTTGAGGCGCTCGAGCTCGCGCTTGGCGCGGTTCACGTCGGCGATGTTGGTACGCTCGTGGGCCAGCAGGTGCTTGGCGTAGTTCCAGCCCTTGTTTTCCTCGCCCACCAGGTTCTCTGCGGGCACTTCGACGTTGTCAAACCAGACTTCGTTGACTTCGCACTCGCCGTCCAGCAGTTTGATGGGGCGCACGGTGATGCCGGGCGATTTCATGTCGATCAAGAGGAAGGAGATGCCGGTTTGGGGTTTGCCTTCGGTGCTGGTGCGCACCAGGCAAAAAATCCACTCGCCGTATTGGCCCAGCGTGGTCCAGGTTTTCTGGCCGTTGACGATGTATTTGTCGCCCACGCGCTCGGCGCGGGTCTTCAGCGACGCCAGGTCAGAGCCGGAGCCCGGCTCGCTGTAGCCCTGGCTCCACCAGACTTCGCCGCTGGCGATGCCGGGCAAAAAGCGCTGTTGCTGCTCGGCGTTGCCAAAAGCCATGATCACCGGGGCCACCATCACGGGGCCAAAAGGCACGACGCGGGGGGCACCGGCCAGGGCGCATTCTTCTTCAAACAAATGCTTTTGCACGGCGGTCCAGCCCGGGCCGCCAAACTGCGTGGGCCAGCCATGGCCCAGCCAGCCTTTTTTGCCCAAAATCTTGGCCCAGCGCTGCATGTCCTCGCGGGTCAGACGCATGGCGTTGTGCACTTTTTGTGAAATGTCAGCGGGCAAGTTTGCCTTGACCCAGGTGCGGATCTCGTCGCGGAACGCGAGCTCTTCGGGGGTGAATGCCAAATCCATGGGGGAATCTCTCCGTTGGGGGTGGGTGTTTTTGAGTGCAGTTCAAGCAAAATCAAACGACCGTGCTTTTTATCATGCGCAGGTCGATTCGGCTTGTCCTTGGGGCGACAAAAGCCAAGAGACTTTCAGTGAGCAGGGATAATCCGGCCCTTCATGAGAAACATCGTCATTCTGATTTCGGGCTCGGGCTCCAACATGGCCGCCATCGTGCGTGCGGCAGAGCAGGGCCGCTGGAGCCAACGCCTGAACGCCCGGGTGGCCGCCGTGCTGAGCAACCGGGCCGATGCCCAAGGCCTGGCCTTTGCCCAAGACCACGGCATTGCCACCGCCGTGCTGGACCACAAGGCCTTTGCCAGCCGCCAAGACTTTGATGCCGCTTTGATGGCCGAAATCGACCGGCACGCCCCCGCGCTGGTGGTGTTGGCGGGCTTCATGCGCATCCTGACCCCCGGGTTTGTGGCGCACTATGCCGGGCGCTTGCTCAACATCCATCCGTCTTTGTTGCCCGCTTTCCCGGGGCTGAACACGCACCAGCGGGCGATCGATGCCGGATGCCGCTTTGCCGGGGCCACGGTGCACCAGGTCACGGCCGAGCTCGACCATGGCGCCATCCTGGCGCAGGCGGTGGTGCCAGTTTTGGCCGATGACACGGCCGACACCTTGGCGGCACGTGTGCTCAGCCAAGAGCACTTGATCTACCCGCAGGCGGTCGCTGAGTTTTTGGCTCAATCTCCAATGCGTTCAAAGCGTGGTTGAACTTTTCCATTGAATTCGGCCACTTCGGCAAACATGGCGGCAGGCCGCACCCACAGGCCTTGCTCGCCATAAAGCGCCTGGTACAGCGTCATGTGTTGCAGGTCTTCGCTGTGGCGCACGGTGCCCAGCACGCGGTATTGGCCACCTTTGTAATGGCGGTACAGGCCTTTGGGCGTTTCGATCATCGGTGGCAGTGGTTCTGACATGTCTTTCCTGTGATGTGTGTCTGACAAAGGGACGGGGATGGGACAATGCAGCCCTATGCATCCAAAAGCCCTTTTAGACGCCTGCGCCGATTTGGTCAGGCTGGTCCTCCAATTTGAACATCCTGCCGACGCTGTCGTGTCGCGCTATTTCCGCGAACACCGCTCTTTGGGCCCCCGTGAACGCGCCACCCTGGCCGAAACCGCTTTTGCGGTGCTGCGCAAAAAGCTGCTCTTTGAACAACTGGCCCGCTCCGGCTCGGGTGCCAAAGAGCGCAAGCTGGCGATTTTGGGCTTTTTTGGCCCGCGCGATTTTTTGGCCTCGGCCCTGAACGACACCGAAAAAAAATGGCTCGCGACCTGCGACGCCATTCCGGGCGACGCCCTGATGGCCCCGCACCGCCACAACCTGCCCGATTGGATGGCGCAAGCCCTGCAAGCCCAATTGGGCGAGGATTTCTGGGACTTGGCCGAGCATTTGCAGCAGCCCGGCACCTTGGACCTGCGCGTGAACATGCTCAACGCCAAGCGCAGCGACATCCAAAAAGAGCTCGCGCAAGCGGGCATCGCCTCCGAGCCCACACCCTATTCGCCTTGGGGTTTGCGCTTGCAAGGCAAACCCGCCTTGCAAAAGACCGACGCCTTCATCCGGGGTGCGATCGAGGTGCAAGACGAAGGCTCGCAGCTGCTGGCCTTGCTGGTGGACGCTCACCGGGGCGAGATGGTGGTGGACTTTTGCGCAGGTGCGGGCGGCAAAACGCTGGCGCTGGGCGCGGCCATGCGCAGCACGGGCCGTTTGTACGCGTTTGACGTGTCGGGCCACCGCCTCGATGCCCTCAAACCCCGCATGGCCCGCAGCGGCTTGTCGAATGTGCACCCGGCGGCCATTGCGCACGAGCGCGACGAGCGCGTGAAACGCCTGTCGGGCAAGATCGACCGCGTATTGGTCGATGCGCCGTGCTCGGGCTTGGGCACCTTGCGCCGCAACCCTGACTTGAAATGGCGACAAAAGCCCCAAGCTGTGCAAGAGTTGACCGAAAAGCAGCAAGCCATCCTGCAAAGCGCCTCGCGCATGGTCAAGTCGGGCGGCCGTTTGGTGTATGCCACCTGCAGCGTGTTGCCCGAGGAAAACGAGCTGATCGCGCAAGCCTTCAGCGCCGCCAACCCGGATTTTGTCCCCTTGAACGTGGCGCAAGAGCTCGACAGGCTCAAAGTGCCCCACGCAGCCAGCCTGTGCTCACTTGCCCCATCGGGCGATGTCCACCCCGATGCCCCGCCAGCCGGCACATTCCTGAGGCTGTGGCCCCATCGCCATGCCACGGATGGGTTTTTTGCCGCAGCTTGGGTTAAAAAGTAATACTTTGAAGCCCCTATCGGCCGAAGTCGGTCGAAATCGCTGTCCTTTTTGGGGCAGCAAACTTAAAATCGTCGTATTGCCTGGTTTCAGGCGCCAGTAGAAAGACAGACTCATGTTGTTGCCTGATTGGGCTTTTTTGGATGCAGTGGTTCACTGGATGGGCAACGGCCTGTTCGACTTGGCTTGGTGGCAAATGGTGTTGATCACCTTGGCCCTGACCCACATCACCATCGCCAGCGTCACCATTTTCCTGCACCGTCACCAGGCGCACCGCGCCTTGGACCTGCACGCTATTCCCTCGCACTTTTTCCGTTTCTGGCTGTGGCTGACCACGGGCCAGGTGACCAAGGAGTGGGCGGCCATCCACCGCAAGCACCACGCCAAGTGCGAGCAAGCTGAAGACCCGCACAGCCCCCATGTGCACGGCATCAAAACCGTGTTGTTCACGGGCGCTGAGCTGTACCGCAAGGAATCGAAGAACCTGGACACTATCAAGCGGTTTGGCCACGGCACACCCGACGACTGGATCGAGCGCAACCTGTACACCCGCTTTTCCTGGCAAGGCGTGGCCCTGATGCTGATCATCGATGTGGCCCTGTTTGGCTTTTTGGGCCTGACGGTCTGGGCTGTGCAAATGGCCTGGATCCCGATCACGGCGGCCGGCATCATCAACGGTGCGGCCCACTACTGGGGTTACCGCAACTTTGAGGCGCACGACGCCAGCACCAACATCTCGCCTTGGGGCATCCTGATCGGTGGCGAAGAGTTGCACAACAACCACCACACTTACCCCACCTCGGCCAAGCTGTCGGTCAAGCCTTACGAGTTCGACATCGGCTGGTTGTACATCCGCGTGCTCGAAACCTTGGGCATGGCCACCGTCAAAAAGACACCGCCTCGTCTGGCTTACGGCGACATCCGCCCTGTGGCCGACGAAAAGACCCTGGAAGCCCTGATTGCCAACCGTTACGAAGTGATGGCGGGCTATGCCCGCAATGTGCGCACCGTGATGCAACAAGAAGCCGGCAAGCTCAAGCTGGACGCCAGTGTGATGCAGGCGGCCCAGCGTTGGTTGCACCGCGATGCCGCCAAGGTGCCCGCTGCGGCTCAGGCCCATCTCCAGCAAGCCCGCGCTGCGAGTCCCGTGCTCGACAAGATGGTGCAAATGCGCGAAGAGCTGAGCCAGATTTGGCTGAACACCTCGCATTCCCGCGAGCAATTGGCCGCCGACCTCCAGGCTTGGTGCCGTCGGGCCGAAGAAAGTGGCATCTCTGCACTGCGTGACTTCTCGGTCAAGTTGCGTGCGGTTCGTCAAACGGCCTGATCTGTATCCGAGAACATCCAAACAGGGCCTTCGGGCCCTGTTTGCTTTGCGGCATTCGGTTTGCTGATGTTGGACAAATAGGTTGGCCAAGTGATGATCCCGTGAAGGTTCGGGTGCATCCTTGGAGAAACCGCTTGGCTCGCAACATGCTCAGTGTTGGGACGTAAAAAAACCCGCCAGAGGCGGGTTTTTTGTTGCAAGGCTCAGGCCGAATCACTTCAGCTTGATTTCCTTGTATTCAACGTGCTTGCGAGCTTTGGGGTCGAACTTCATGATCGACATTTTCTCGGGCATGGTTTTCTTGTTTTTGCTGGTCGTGTAGAAGTGACCAGTGCCAGCTGTGGATTCCAGCTTGATTTTTTCGCGTCCGCCTTTGGTTGCCATGGTAGATGACTCCTAATGTTCTGGGTTTAGGCTTGACCGCGTGCACGCAGGTCTGCGAGCACGGCATCGATGCCGTTTTTGTCGATCAGGCGCAGAGCAGCGCTGGAGACGCGCAGGCGCACCCAACGGTTTTCTGTTTCAACCCAGAAACGACGGTATTGCAGGTTCGGCAGGAACCGGCGCTTGGTTTTGTTGTTGGCGTGGGAAACGTTGTTCCCGGTCATTGGGCCTTTGCCCGTTACGTCGCAAACGCGTGCCATGTGGACACTCCGATACTTTTTAAACAGCTGGTGCCGATGGGTCTCGTGCAGATTTGCACGGGGCCTGGCGCTCCAGCCTCACCTCGCCAAGATGGGTGGCGGTATCCCAGATCGCTGGCTCCGTGATCCCGAATGAAAACCCGGGCAGTTCCAGCAAAGCCTTGAATTATAGCCAGAAAGCGCGGGCTTGAACCCTTGGGTTGGTCTTTTGTGACCAAGGCTGGGTAATTTTGGCCTTGGTGGGGGAGGCGTTACGGGTGCCTGCCGGGGTTCAGAGGCGCTTCGCTTTGCCACATCACCCCGGCAGCCACCCGCAACGCCTTTGTCGAGGTTCGTTGTCGCAGTGCCTGCAACTTGAACGTCGACTCTGGCGTTTCGTCTTCAACCGTTGTGCTGTTCCAGAAAACGCTGCGCATCGAGCGCGGCCATGCAGCCCGTGCCGGCGCTGGTGATGGCTTGGCGGTAAACGTGGTCTTGCACATCGCCGGCGGCAAACACGCCGGGCACCGATGTCTGGGTGGCAAAGCCCTTCAAGCCGCTTTGGGTCACGATGTAGCCGTTTTCCAGCGTCAATTGGCCCTGGAAGATGTCGGTGTTGGGGGCATGGCCAATGGCGATGAAGCAGCCCTTGAGTTCGACGTCGTGCAGGCTGCCGTCTTTGGTGCTTTTCAGGCGAATGCCGGTCACGCCGGAGGCGTCGCCCAGCACTTCTTCCAGGGTCTGGAAGGTTTTGAGTTCGATCTTGCCTGCAGCGACTTTGTCCATCAGTTTGTCCACCAAGATGGGCTCGGCCTTGAACTTGTCGCGGCGGTGGACCAAATAGACCTTGCTGGCGATGTTGGACAGGTAAAGGGCTTCTTCGACGGCAGTGTTGCCGCCGCCCACCACGCAGCAAACTTGGTCGCGGTAGAAAAAGCCGTCGCAGGTGGCGCAGCCGCTCACGCCGCGGCCCATGAAAGCGGTTTCGGACGGCAGGCCTAGGTATTTGGCCGATGCACCCGTGGCGATGATCAGGCTGTCGCAGGTGTAGGTGCCGCTGTCGCCGATCAGGGTGAAGGGGCGCTGCTCCAGCTTGACGGTGTGGATGTGGTCAAACACGATCTGGGTGTTGAAGCGCTCGGCGTGTTCCTGGAAACGTTGCATCAGGTCCGGGCCTTGCACGCCGTGCACGTCAGCGGGCCAGTTGTCCACCTCGGTGGTGGTCATGAGCTGGCCGCCTTGCGCCATGCCGGTGATCAACAGGGGTTTGAGGTTGGCGCGGGCGGCGTAAACGGCGGCGGTGTAACCGGCGGGGCCAGAGCCGAGGATCAGGACTTGGGCGTGTTGTGTGGGGGTCGACATAAAAAGGCTATCCGGTCATCAAGACAAAGGGCGTGGAAAAAATTCCAGAGACATGCATTGTAAGAAACCCCCAAACACAACGGGCATCAAGGCTTTGCTGCTGGGCACCCCGGGCTGTCGGCTTCCTGGGTTGCGGGGCTGAGAACCCGGCATGTGGGTGCATGGCGCTGTGCCTGATCCGGCCTTGATCGGGTAAGCTTGACACTTCATTTATGACTTACTCACTGAACACCTTGACCCGAGATGGCGCTGGCGTGGCTTCCGCTGCGCCTCAGACGCTGTGGTCACGTTTTGCCCAGGAAATCCTCTTGCTGCTGGGGGCGGGGCTGCTCTTGTTTGTGACGGTGGCCCTGTGGAGCTACCACCCGCAAGATCCGGCATGGTCCACTTCGGGTGGCGGTGAGGCTGTGCGCAATGGGGCGGGTCGCTGGGGCGCCTGGGTCTCGGATTTGGCTTATTTCCTGATGGGCTTTTCGGCCTGGTGGTGTGTGGCCGCGGGCCTTCGGGTGTGGTTGGTGGCTTTGGCCCGTTGGTTGCGCGGCGCTGGCCCGCAAGACACCTTGGACAAGCCCCTCTGGCAGCGCAGCTTGTGGGTGTTCTGGGGGGGGCTGGCGGTCTTGCTCTTGGCCAGTTGCGGCCTGGAGTGGACGCGCCTTTACCGTCTTGAATCGGCCTTGCCCGGGCACAGCGGCGGGGTGCTGGGTTACCTGGTGGGGGCCGTCGCTGTGCGCGGCTTGGGCTTCAACGGATCGGCCCTGTTGGGCATCGTGCTGGCCTTGGTGGGCGTGGCCATGGTGTTTCGCTTTTCCTGGGGACAGTTGGCCGAAAAAATCGGGGGTCGGCTCGACGCCTTGATCCGGTCGCGACACGAAAAGCGCGAAATCGAGGAAGACCTCGCTTTGGGCCAACAGGCTTTGCGTGAACGTCAGCAGGCCCTCTCGCCTCAGGCCATCGAGCCGGAGTGGGACCTGGACCCACCCGTCCACGTCTCGCCCGATGGCCAGCTCGATTTGCCCGCCGTGCCGGTGCCGGTTGCCAAAGCGCAGCCCCGTGTGATTGAGCCGCCCGTGATGGAGGTGCCGCGCAGTGACCGTGTGGTCAAGGAGCGCCAGAAGCCCCTGTTCAACGAGCTGCCTGACAGCAAGCTGCCGCAGGTGGATTTGCTCGACAGCCTGTCCATTCGGCAGGAAACCGTATCGCCCGAGACGCTGGAGATGACCAGCCGCCTGATCGAGAAAAAGCTCTCTGACTTTGGTGTCAAGGTGCGCGTGGTGGCGGCGGCCCCTGGTCCGGTGATCACGCGCTACGAGATCGAGCCGGACACGGGTGTCAAGGGCTCGCAGGTGGTGAACCTGGCCAAAGACCTGGCGCGTTCGCTCAGCCTGGTGTCCATCCGGGTGATCGAGACGATTCCGGGCAAGAATTTCATGGCGCTGGAATTGCCCAACGCCAAGCGCCAGTCGATCAAGCTCAGCGAAATTCTGGGCTCGCAGGTCTACCACGAGGCCAAGTCCATGCTGACCATGGGCTTGGGCAAGGACATCATCGGCAACCCGGTGGTGGCCGATCTGGCCAAGATGCCGCATGTGCTGGTGGCCGGCACGACTGGCTCGGGCAAGTCGGTGGGTATCAACGCCATGATCTTGTCGCTGCTGTACAAAGCCGAAGCGCGCGATGTGCGCCTTTTGATGATCGACCCCAAGATGCTGGAGATGTCGGTTTATGAAGGCATTCCGCACCTGCTGGCCCCGGTGGTGACCGACATGCGCCAAGCCGCAAACGGCCTGAACTGGTGTGTGGCCGAGATGGAAAAGCGCTACAAGCTCATGAGCAAGATGGGCGTGCGCAACCTGGCCGGGTACAACCAGAAAATCGACGAAGCCACGGCACGCGAAGAGTTCATCTACAACCCCTTCAGCCTCACACCCGATGATCCGGAGCCGCTCAAGCGCCTGCCGCACATCGTGGTCGTGATCGACGAGTTGGCTGATTTGATGATGGTGGTGGGCAAAAAGATCGAAGAGCTGATTGCGCGTTTGGCCCAGAAGGCCCGCGCGGCAGGCATCCATTTGATTTTGGCCACGCAACGCCCCAGCGTGGACGTGATCACCGGCCTCATCAAGGCCAACATCCCGACCCGCATTGCGTTTCAGGTGTCGAGCAAGATCGACAGCCGCACCATCCTTGACCAGATGGGCGCCGAAGCCTTGCTGGGCATGGGCGACATGCTGTACATGCCTTCGGGCACGGGCTTTCCGATTCGGGTGCACGGCGCTTTTGTGAGCGACGAGGAAGTGCACCGGGTGGTGAATTACCTCAAGAGCCAGGGCGAGCCCGACTACATCGAAGGCGTGCTCGAAGGCGGCACCACAGACGACGATGGCGGCATGCTGGGCGAGGGCGATAACGGCGAGAAAGACCCGATGTACGACCAGGCCGTGGAGGTCGTCTTGAAGAACCGCAAGGCCAGCATCTCGCTGGTGCAACGCCACCTCAAGATTGGCTACAACCGCGCTGCCCGCTTGGTGGAAGACATGGAAAAAGCAGGCCTGGTCAGCGCCATGAGCGGCAGCGGTCAGCGTGAAATTTTGGTGCCCGCACGGGCAGAGTGAACCGAATGACAAACTTTCTTGGGCAACGTCGCGCTGTGTTGGGCATCGGTGCATGGGCTTTGTGGGCAGGGGCTTTGGGTTTCATGGCCCTGCCCGCGCAGGCCGACAGCGTGGACTTGCTGGCCCAGTTCATGAAGCAGGCCCGCAGCGGCCGCGCCGACTTCACCCAGGTGGTCACCTCGCCCAGTCGCCCGGGCCAGACCCCGCGCGCCAAAACATCCAGTGGCCGCTTCGAGTTTCAGCGGCCAGGCAAGTTTCGCTTCGACTACCGCAAGCCCTTTGTGCAAACCCTGGTGGCCGATGGCCAGACCTTGTGGCTGCACGATGTGGACTTGAACCAGGTCACGGCCCGCGCGCAGTCGCAGGTGCTGGGCTCGACCCCGGCCGCCTTGCTGACGGCCGCTTCGGATTTGCAGGCCCTCAAAGCCGACTTCAAGTTCAGCCCCGAGCCCGACCAGGGCGGTCTGCAGTGGGTGCGCGCCACGCCCCAGTCACCCGATGGGCAAATTCGCACCGTGATGGTGGGCTTGCGTGCATCGGCCTCCGGGCCCGAGCTGGCCGTGCTCGACGTGCAGGACAGCCTGGGCCAGCGCTCCTTGCTGACATTCACGGGCTTTGAGCTGAACCCGGCCTTGTCCGCCAGCACCTTTGTGTTCAAGGCCCCAGCGGGCGCGGACGTGATTCGCCCCTGATGCTGCCCGGGTGCAGATGAAAGCCGCCAGTCTCTCGCCCCACGCCTCTCACGCCCCTTTGGCCGAGCGCTTGCGCCCGCGCCAGTTGGGTGAGGTGATTGGCCAGCAGCATTTGTTGGGCGAGGGCATGGCACTGCGACTGGCTTTCGAGTCGGGCCAGCCGCACAGCTGCATTTTGTGGGGGCCGCCGGGCGTAGGCAAAACCACCATCGCCCGTTTGATGGCCGACGCGTTTGACGCGCAATTCTTGAGCATCAGTGCGGTGCTGGGCGGCGTCAAGGACATCCGCGAAGCGGTGGAAAAAGCCGAAGCGGCCCGCACCGGCTTGCACCCCCAGCGCACCATCATGTTCGTGGACGAGGTGCACCGCTTCAACAAAAGCCAGCAAGACGCGTTTTTGCCCCATGTGGAAAGCGGCCTGTTCACCTTCATCGGGGCCACCACCGAGAACCCTTCTTTTGAGGTCAATTCGGCCTTGCTGTCGCGGGCGGCGGTGTATGTGCTGCAGCCCTTGACCGAGGAAGACCTGCAAAGCATCGTGCTGCGGGCACAGGCCATTCAAGCCATTCCCGCCATCGAGCCCGAGGCGTTGGCCCGCTTGCTGGCCTATGCCGATGGCGATGCCCGGCGTTTGCTCAACACGCTGGAAACACTGGCCATGGCGGCCCGGCAGGAAAGCATCGATCCGGTGACCGACGCGTGGCTGATGCGCGTGCTGGGCGAGCGCATGCGCCGCTACGACAAAGGCGGCGAGCAGTTCTACGACACCATCAGCGCCTTGCACAAATCGGTGCGTGGCTCGGACCCGGATGCCGCCCTGTATTGGTTTGTGCGCATGCTCGACGGAGGAGCTGACCCGCGCTACATGGCCAGGCGCCTGATCCGCATGGCCAGCGAAGACATTGGCCTGGCCGACCCGCGAGCGCTGCGCATGGCGCTGGACGCGGCCGAGGTGTACGAGCGTCTGGGCAGCCCCGAGGGCGAGTTGACGCTGGCGCAGTGCGTGATTTATTTGGCCGTGGCCCCCAAATCGAATGCTGCCTACAAGGCTTTCAACCAAGCCAAGGCCTGGGTCAAAAAAGACGGAACCCGCCCAGTGCCCATGCATTTGCGCAATGCGCCCACCCAGCTCATGAAACAGCTGGACTATGGCAAGGGCTACCGCTATGCCCACGACGAGGAAGACGGCTTTGCTGCAGGCGAGCGTTATTTGCCAGAGGGCATGCCCGAACCCGGTTTTTACAAACCGGTTCGCCGGGGTTTAGAGATCAAAATTGCCGACAAACTGGAAGAACTGCGAAAGAAAAATTCGGCCACAGGGTAAGTCCCGACGGCAATGAATACTGGCGCGATCCTTTATTTCACTACAATCCCGCCACCCCGCCCGGTGAAGCATGAATCTGGCGGGGTTTTTGCTAGTTGTCAGGGCTCACCCAAAAGGTGATTCTTGATCCTAAAACAACAACCGAAGCTAAGACCCGCTAAGCGCAGGTCAAAACACGGAGAAATCAATGGACGTCTTTCTGCAGCAGGTCATCAACGGCCTGGTCATGGGCAGCATGTACGCCCTGGTGGCCTTGGGCTACACCATGGTGTACGGCATCATCAACCTGATCAACTTTGCGCACGGAGAAGTGCTGATGGTGGGCGCTCTGACGAGCTGGTCTGCCATCGGCATGATGCAGGGTGCCATGCCCGGTGCACCCGGATGGGTCATCCTGATTCTGGCCACTTTGATCGCCTGTGTGGTGGCCGTGGTCCTGAACTTTTCGATTGAAAAGATCGCTTACCGCCCTTTGCGCAACAGCCCCAAACTGGCCCCCCTGATCACAGCGATTGGCATGAGCATTTTGCTGCAGACCCTGGCCATGATCATCTGGAAGCCCAACTACAAGGCTTATCCCACCTTGCTGTCCAGCACCCCCATCAATATGGGGGGTGTGGTGATCACGCCCACCCAAATCATGATTTTGGGCGTCACGGCCGTCTCTTTGGCTGTTTTGATGTGGCTGGTCAACTACACCCGCCTGGGCCGCGCCATGCGGGCCACATCCGAGAATCCGCGTGTGGCCGCCTTGATGGGTGTCAAGCCCGACATGGTGATTTCAGCCACCTTCGTGATTGGTGCCGTGCTGGCCGCCATTGCAGGCGTGATGTACGCCTCCAACTACGGCACAGCGCAGCACGCGATGGGTTTCTTGCCGGGCCTTAAGGCCTTCACGGCAGCCGTGTTTGGTGGCATTGGCAACCTGGCTGGCGCCGTCATTGGTGGCATTTTGCTGGGTCTGATTGAGGCCATTGGCTCAGGCTACATCGGTTACCTGACAGGGGGTGTGCTGGGCAGCCATTACACCGACATTTTTGCGTTCATCGTCTTGATCATCGTGTTGACCCTGCGTCCTTCGGGCCTCATGGGTGAACGGGTGGCCGACCGCGCTTGATGGAGGTGAACATGAAAAACAACAAGACACTCCAATACATCCTGATCGGTGCAACGCTCATCGCTTTGCCATTGATTTTGCAAATGTTCGGCAACGCCTGGGTGCGCATTGCCGACATGGCGCTGCTCTACATCCTGCTGGCCGTAGGCCTGAACATTGTGGTGGGCTACGCGGGTCTGCTTGACCTCGGCTACGTGGCTTTCTTCGCGGTGGGGGCCTACATGTACGGCCTGCTGTCGTCACCGCATCTGACCAACACCTTTGCGTGGATCGCTGCAGCCTATCCCACGGGCATGCACATGCCCATTTGGCTCATCGTGCCTGTGGCGGCCGCCTTGGCGGGAGTGTTCGGCATGCTGCTGGGCGCGCCCACGCTCAAGTTGCGTGGCGACTACCTGGCCATCGTGACCTTGGGCTTTGGTGAAATCATCCGTGTGTTCATGAACAACCTGGACCACCCGGTCAACATCACCAACGGCCCCAAAGGTCTGTCGCAGATCGATCCGATCTCGATCTTTGGCGTGAACCTGGGTCAAAAGCTGATGATCGGCGACTTTGAGATCGCCTCGGTCTCGCTGTACTACTACCTGTTCCTGAGTCTGGTGCTGGTGACGATTTTGATCTCGCATCGGCTGGAGGTGTCCCGCATTGGCCGCGCCTGGATGGCGATCCGTGAAGACGAAATCGCCGCCAAGGCCATGGGTCTGAACACCCGCAACCTCAAGCTGCTGGCCTTTGGCATGGGCGCCACCTTTGGTGGTGTCTCGGGGGCCATGTTTGCAGGCTTTCAGGGCTTCATCTCGCCCGAGTCCTTCAGTCTGATGGAGTCGGTGATGATCGTGGCCATGGTGGTTTTGGGCGGTCTGGGCTATTTGCCAGGCGTGATTTTGGGGGCCATTTTGCTGTCGGCCTTGCCCGAAGTGCTGCGCTATGTGGCCGGCCCCTTGCAGGAGATGACCGGGGGCCGCCTGGACGCGTCCATCTTGCGCCAGTTGCTCGTGGCTTTGGCCATGATCGTGATCATGTTGATGCGGCCTCGCGGGCTGTGGCCTTCGCCTGAGCATGGCAAATCGCTCACGACGAAATGAAGGAGCAGACCATGAATCCAACAGCGAACAAAGACACCGTCCTCAAGGTCTCGGGCATTTCCAAGCGTTTCGGTGGCCTGCAGGCCCTGACCGACGTGGGCATCACCATCCAGCGCGGTCAGGTCTATGGCCTGATCGGCCCCAACGGCGCGGGCAAGACCACCTTCTTCAACGTGATCACGGGCCTGTACACGCCCGACAGCGGCTCATTCGAGCTGGCGGGCAAGCCCTACCAGCCCACAGCCGTGCACGAAGTGGCCAAGGCCGGCATTGCCCGCACCTTCCAGAACATCCGTTTGTTCGCCGAAATGACGGCGCTCGAAAACGTGATGGTGGGCCGCCATGTGCGCACCCACTCGGGCTTGCTGGGCGCGATTTTCCGCACGCCCGGCTTCAAGGCCGAAGAGGCCGCCATCGCGCAGCGTGCTCAAGAGTTGCTCGACTATGTGGGCATTGGCAAATACGCCGACTTCAAGGCCCGCACGCTGTCGTATGGCGACCAACGTCGCCTGGAAATCGCCCGCGCTTTGGCGACCGACCCGCAATTGATTGCGTTGGACGAACCCGCGGCCGGCATGAACGCGACCGAGAAGGTGCAGCTGCGCGAGTTGATCGACCAGATCCGCAAGGACAACCGCACCATTTTGCTGATCGAGCACGATGTGAAGCTGGTGATGGGCTTGTGTGACCGTGTCACGGTGCTCGACTACGGCAAGCAAATCGCCGAAGGCACGCCTGCCGATGTGCAGAAGAATGAAAAAGTGATTGAAGCCTATCTGGGCACGGGAGGGCACTGAGATGGCCAATGTTCTTTTGAAAGTCAAAGACCTGCAAGTCGGCTATGGCGGTATTCAGGCGGTCAAGGGCGTGAGCCTGGAGGTGCGCGAGGGCGAACTGGTCTCGCTGATCGGCTCCAACGGTGCGGGCAAAACCACCACCATGAAAGCGATCACGGGCACCTTGCCTTTGCAAGTGGGAGACATCGAGTACTTGGGCAAAAGCATCCAGGGCCAGGGTCCCTGGGACCTGGTCAAGCAAGGCTTGGCCATGGTGCCCGAAGGCCGTGGCGTGTTCACCCGCATGACCATCACCGAGAACCTGCAAATGGGCGCTTACATCCGCTCGGACAATTCGGGCATTGCAGACGACATCGAGAAGATGTTCACCATCTTCCCGCGCCTGCGTGAACGCAAAGACCAGTTGGCGGGCACCATGTCAGGTGGCGAGCAGCAAATGCTGGCCATGGGTCGTGCCCTGATGAGTCGCCCCAAGGTCTTGCTGCTGGATGAACCCTCCATGGGCTTGTCACCCATCATGGTCGACAAGATCTTCGAGGTGGTGCGCGATGTGTACGCCCAAGGCGTCACGGTGCTGCTGGTGGAGCAAAACGCCAGCCGTGCGCTGGCCATTGCCGACCGTGGTTATGTCATGGACTCAGGTCTTATCACCATGACCGGCGTGGGCAAGGAGATGCTCGAAGACCCCAAGGTGCGTGCCGCCTATTTGGGCGAGTAAGACCCCAGCTGCTCAACAAAAAGCCCGGCTCGCCGGGCTTTTTGCATTCTGGGTCAGAGCGCTCTCAATCTACCCGCGCCCCACTGGCTTTGACCACGCTTTCGTAACGTGTCAGCTCCTGCTTCATGAAAGCGCCAAACTGTTCGGGCGTGTTGCCCACCGGCTCGGCCAGCAGTTGTGCGAAACGTGTTTTGGTTTCGGGTGCTTGCAGCGCCGCCACAAAAGCCTTGTTCAGCCGATCCACCACATCACGCGGTGTGGCGGCAGGCGCCACCAGACCCCACCAGGTGTCGATCGAGAAATCTTTCAAGGTTTCGCTCATGCTCGGGATGTCTGGCAGTGCGTTGCTGCGCCGAGCGGTGGTCACGGCCAGGGCCTTGAGTCGGCCCGCTTTGATGTTGGCCGCTGCCGTGGCCAGGTTGTCGAAGTTGAAGTCGACTTGCCCCGACAACAAAGCCAGCTGCGCAGGGTTGCCGCCGTTGTAGGGAATGTGCACCGCAAAAATGCCTGCAGCCCGCTTGAACATTTCACCCGCCAGATGGCCGGCGCTGCCGTTGCCGCCCGAGCCAAAGTTCAATTTGGCCGGATTGGCTTTGGCATACGCCACCAAATCGGCCAGGCTGTTGATTTTCAGGCGCTGCGCGGTCTCGGCGTTCATCACCAGCACGTTGGGCACCCGCAGCATTTGCGTGATGGGCGCAAAGTCGCGGCTGGCGTCATAAGGCATCTTGGCAAACAGCCAGGGGTTGATGGCGTGTGTGGCTGTGGCCGCGATGCCGATCGTCAGGCCATCGGGCGCGGCCTTGGCCACCAGGTCAGCGCCCAGGTTGCCGCCAGCGCCGGGGCGGTTTTCAATGAACACAGTGCCCAGGCTGTCCTTGACGCGCTCGGCCAGTGCCCTGGCCGTGACGTCGATGGGGCCACCGGCTGCGTAAGGCACGATGATGCGGATGGGTTTGCCTTGCGCCCAAGCAGGGGCCCAAGCCGGTGAGCTGAGTGCGAAGGAGGCGGCTGCAAATTGGCGGCGGGTGATGGACATGGGGTGCTCCGTGAAACAGGTCAACTTCAAGCCTTGGCTTTGTCAGCCTCGGAGGTGAACGAATCGGCGTAAAACTCTTCTTCGGGCAAATGGCCCTGCGCCACATAGTCGCGCTTGGCCGAGTCCACCACGATGGGTGCGCCGCAGGCATAGACCTGGTGGCCCGACAGATCGGGAAAGTCCTGCAGCACGGCCTGGTGCACAAAGCCGGTGCGGCCGGTCCATTGGTCTTCGGCTTCAGCGTTCGAGATCACGGGCACATAGCGCAGGTTGGGCATCTCGGCCAGGCGCGCTTCGATCCAGTCGGCCATGTACAGGTCGGCCGGACGGCGGCCGCCCCAGTACAGCGTGGCCGGGCGGGTGATGCCGCGGTGCTGCATGTGCTCGATCAGCGCCTTGATGGGTGCAAAGCCCGTGCCCGAGGCCAGCAGCACCATGGGCTTGTTGCTGTCTTCACGCAGGTAAAAGCTGCCGTACGGGCCTTCGGCACGCAGGATGTCTTTTTCTTTCATGGTGGTGAACACCGGGTCGGTGAACTTGCCGCCCGGCATGTGGCGGATGTGCAGCTCCACGGTGGGCGGGGCCACCTCCAGGGTGTGCGGGGCGTTGGCCATGCTGTAGCTGCGGCGCGAGCCGTCTCGCAACAAAAATTCGATGTACTGGCCTGCGTGGAACTTCATCACGTCGTTGGCGGGCAGTTGCAGCTTGAGTTCGATCACGTCGTGTGACTTTTTTGCCAAACTGACCACGCGCACGGGCATTTTCTTGACAGGCAAACCGCCTTCTGCGGTCACTTGTTTCGATTCAAGCACCACATCACTTTGGGCGGTGGCGCAGCAAGTCAGGATCAGACCCTGTGCTTCTTCCTCGTCACTCAGGGCTTTGGTTTGGTGCGGGCCATGCACCACGGTGCCCGAGATTTTTTTGCACTTGCACGAACCGCAAGCGCCGTCCTTGCAGCCATAGGGCAGGCCGATGCCCTGGCGGATGCCTGCGGTCAGCAGGGTTTCGTTGTCGTCTGCAGTGAAGCTGCGGCCGCTGGGCTGCACGGAAATTTGAAAGCTCATCTTTTGGGTATCCTTGAGGGGTTGTATTCGACCCGGAACCCCTGATTTTGCCTTCAAACCAAACCCCCTTGGGCGCACGGCCTGCCCGCTTCCGTCGCCAACGCATTTTGATCGTGGGCTGTGGCGATGTGGGCTTGCGCGCTGCGGGCCAGCTGGGTGCGCCGCAAAACCAGCGTGTGCGCTTGATGGCGCTGACTTCATCGCCCGAGCGCGTGCGTTTGCTGCGGGCCTGCGGCATCACCCCTTTGCAAGGCGACCTGGACGATGCGGCCAGTTTGAAGCGCTTGGCGGGCATTGCGCACCGGGTGATCCATCTGGCGCCGCCGCCCACCGACCGCCAAGGCGCCTCGGACCGTGATCCGCGCAGCTTGGCCTTGGTGCGCGCCTTGCGCCTGCGCACGCTGCCGCAAGCCTTGGTTTATGGCTCCACCACGGGTGTTTATGGCGACTGCGCCGGTCAGCGGGTCGATGAAACCCGGACCGTGAATCCGCACACCCCCCGCGCTCAGCGGCGGGTCGATGCGGAAAATTTGATGCGGTTTTTGGGGCGCAGTGGCGTGCGGGTGAGTGTGCTGCGCATCCCCGGCATTTACGCCCCCGACCGCGAAGGCGGCACGCCTCGCGAGCGCTTGCTCAGGGGCACGCCCGTGCTGGTGGCCAAGGAGGATGTGTACACCAACCACATCCATGCCAACGATCTGGCCCGAGCCTGTGCCGCCGCTTTGTGGCGCGGCAAGCCGCAGCGCGTGGTGAACGTCACCGACGACACCGATCTGAAGATGGGCGACTACTTTGACCTGGCCGCTGGCCTTTATGGCTTGGCCAAGCCACTTCGCATTTCACGCCACGATGCCAACACCGCCTTGCCTCTGATGCTGCTCAGCTTCATGAGCGAGTCCCGGCGGCTGGACAACACGCGCATGAAAAAAGAATTGAAGGTTCGCTTGCATTACCCGCATGTGCGCGACGGCCTGAGCCCGCAAGGCGCTTTGTTTTCGGGGGCGCGATGACTTCTTTGCGCATCGACAAATGGCTGTGGGCGGCCCGTTTTTACAAAACCCGCAGCCTGGCCAGCGAAGAGATCGGCAAGAACCGTGTGCAGGTCAACGGCCAGGACGCCAAGCCGTCCAAAGAGGTCAAACCCGGCGACACCGTGTGTCTGCGCCAAGGCGCTGTGGAGCGCACGGTGGTGGTGCAAGGTTTGAGCGGCGTGCGGGGCCCGGCCCCCGTGGCGCAGCTGCTCTACACAGAAACCCCTGAAAGCATCGCGGCCCGCCAAAAAGCCGCCGAGCAGCACCGCCTGGCCCGCGAACCCGCGCTGAGCATTGAGCAAGGCCGCCCCACCAAACGCGACCGCCGGCAGATTGAGCGCAACTGGAATGACCGTTGGAGTGCGGGGATCGATTGAGGGTGGGCTCAGCCAGCGAAGCGCCCAAGAAAAAAGCCGCAAGTTGCTGGAACTTGCGGCTTTACTCTGGTGCCCGGGGCCGGACTCGAACCGGCACGCCTTGCGGCGGGGGATTTTGAGTCCCCTGAGTCTACCAATTTCACCACCCGGGCGGTATTTGTGAAGACGCAAATTATGGCACATTTTTGACGCCATTTTGGGCTGTCGGTTAAAAGATGTCGGTGTGAACTGTGGCGCAGCCATTGACCCTCATGCCTGTGGCACGCAAACGCCGCTGGTACCGCAGGGCAGCCAGGCCCAGCAGCGGGCAGGCGGGTTTATACGGTGGTTGGGGCCTGGCTCACCGCCATCAAGGGCGTTCAACTTATGGCAAAGTACGGCCATGATTTATCCAACCATCGAAGATGCGATCGGCAAAACACCTGTGGTGGCTTTGCAGCGCTTGGGGGCAGCGGATTGCGCTGCGCGTGGCAATGTGATTTTGGGCAAGCTCGAGGGCAACAACCCGGCGGGCTCCGTGAAGGATCGGCCCGCCTTGTCGATGATCCGTCGGGCCGAAGAGCGCGGCGAGATCAAGCCGGGCGACACCCTGATCGAGGCGACATCCGGCAACACCGGCATTGCGTTGGCCATGGCGGCGGCCATCAAGGGCTACCGCATGGTCTTGATCATGCCGGAGGACCTTTCAATTGAACGCGCCCAGACCATGAAGGCGTTTGGTGCTGAGTTGATCCTCACGCCCAAGAGCGGCGGCATGGAATACGCCCGTGATTTGGCCGACAACATGGCCGCGCAAGGCAAGGGCCGCATCCTGGATCAGTTTGCCAACGCCGACAACCCGCGCATCCATTACGAAACCACCGGCCCCGAGATCTGGGAGCAGACGGGCGGCAAAGTGACCCACTTTGTCAGCGCCATGGGCACCACCGGCACGATCACGGGCGTGTCGCGGTTTCTGAAAGAAAAGAACCCGGCGATTCGCATCATCGGTGCCCAGCCCAGCGAGGGCTCGCGCATTCCGGGCATCCGCAAGTGGCCCCAGGAATACCTGCCCAAAATTTATGACCCCAGCCATGTGGACGAGCTGATTTACGTGAGCCAAAACGATGCCGAGGAAAGCTGCCGCCAGATGGCGCGGACCGAAGGCATTTTTGCGGGCATCTCCGCAGCGGGTGCTTGCTGGGTGGCGCAGCAAGTAGCCAAGACGGCGCAAAACGCCACCATCGTGTTCATCGTCTGCGATCGCGGTGACCGCTATTTGTCCACGGGCGTGTTTCCCGCCTGACCGGAGGCTTCATGGCTGAATACCGCTTTTGCCCCATGTGTGCCAGTCCTCTGGCCTGGCTTTCGCAAATGGAAGACGGGGGCGAAACGATGCGCTTGCGTTGCACTGCTTGTGACTTCACCCACTGGAATAACCCGACGCCCGTGCTGGCGGGCATTGTGCAAGTGGGCGATCAGATTTTGCTGGCCCGCAATGCCGCATGGCCTGGGCGACGTTTTGCGCTGATCACCGGCTTCATGGAAGCGGGCGAAACGCCCGAAGAAGGCATCACACGTGAGATTGCCGAAGAAACCAACCTGAAGGTCTCAGCGCTCAAGTTGATTGGCGTTTATGACTTTCAGCGCATGAACCAGGTGATCATTGCCTACCACGCGGTGGCCGAGGGTGAGGTGCGTTTGTCGCCCGAGTTGGCCGAGTACAAGATGTTCGACTTCGAGGATTTGATCTGCTGGCCAGCAGGCACCGGTTACGCCTTGGGCGACTGGCTGCGCACCATCGGCATCGAGCCGAAATTCATGACGTGGGAAGAGCGTGCCGCGCAAAGCCAGGAAGCGAATCAGGACACATGATGCAGATCGACAAAGAAATTGACACCAGCGGCCTGAACTGTCCCTTGCCTATTTTGAAAGCCAAAAAGGCTTTGAACGAGATGAGCAGCGGTCAGGTGCTCAAAGTGACGGCGACCGACCCCGGCGCTTGGCGCGACTTTGAGGCCTTTGCCAGGCAGACCGGCAACGATTTGTTGATGCAGGAAAAGACGGAAACGGCGTTTGTGTTTGCACTCAAACGCCGCTGAGAAGGGTCCGCTGAGCCTTACAGGCTCAAGCCCTTGAGGTAGTCGCGGAACGATGCGCCCACTTGAGGGTGCTGCAAAGCCAGCTCCACCGTGGCTTCCAGAAAGCCTTCCTTGCTGCCGCAGTCGTAGCGCTTGCCTTGGTACTGAAATGCGTACACCGCTTCGCGCTGCATCAGGCGGGCGATGGCATCGGTGAGCTGGATTTCGCCGCCCACGCCGGTGGGCTGGTTGCGGATCTCGTCAAAAATGCCTGGCGTGAGGATGTAGCGGCCGGCCACCCCCATGCGCGAAGGCGCTTTGTCCGGGCTGGGTTTTTCCACAATTTGCTCGACACGGATGAGCTGTTTGCCTGCAGGCTCGCCAGCGACGATGCCGTAGCGCCTGACCTGGTCGAGTGGCACTTCCTGCACCGCCAAAACCGATCGGCCTTGCTTGGTATAGGCCTCAACCATTTGGGACAACACAGAGGTGCCCGAGTTGACCATCAGGTCATCGGCCAGCAGCACCGCAAACGGCTCGTTGCCCACCAAAGGCTCGGCGCACAGCACTGCGTGGCCCAGGCCGAGCATGCGGTTTTGGCGCACGTAGGCGCACACCATGTCGTCGGGTTGCACCGAGCGCACCAAGGCCAGCAATTCGTCCTTGTGCGCGGCTTCGAGTTCGCTTTCGAGTTCGTAAGCGGTGTCAAAATGGTCTTCGATGGCCCGCTTGCTGCGGCCCGTGACAAAGATCATGTGGCGCACCCCCGCCGCATAGGCTTCTTCCACCGCGTACTGGATCAGCGGCTTGTCGACCACCGGCAGCATCTCTTTGGGCGCGGCTTTGGTGGCAGGCAAAAAGCGCGTGCCCAGACCTGCAACAGGGAACACGGCTTTGCGGATGACGTTGTGGCTCATGGGGGTGTCCTTGGTGTGCAGGCGATCAGCCCAGGCGTTGCAGTTGCTGGCGAATTTTATCGAGCGTGGCACCGAAATCGGCCACGCGCTTTCTGGTCTCGTCGAGCACGGCTTGCGGGGCTTTGGCCACAAAGGCTTCGTTGCCAAGCTTGGCGTTGGCCTTGGTTATTTCGCCTTCGAGGCGGGCAACTTCCTTGCTCAGACGGATTTTTTCAGCGGCCGCATCCACTTCGATGAAAAGGCACAGTCGCGCTTCGCCCACTACGGCCACAGGGGCCGATTGTGCGGCGGCTATCCATTCGGCTTCGGTGTCAAACACCTTCACTTCGCTCAGCTTGGCCAGCGACTGCAGCACGGGGGCTACGCTTTGCATGAAAGTGGTGTCACCCAGCACATACAGGGGCATGCGGGTCGAGGGGGAGACGTTCATTTCGCCCCGCAGGTTGCGGCAGGCGTCGACCAGGGTTTTGAGCTTGGCCACATGGGCTTCGGCTGCTTCGTCGATGCGCTCAGGCTGGCTCACGGGGTAGGCCGCAATGCTGACCGACTCGCCCGGGCGGCCCGCCACCACCGACACTTTTTGCCAGAGTTCTTCGGTGATGAAGGGGATGATGGGGTGCGCCAAGCGCATGATGGTTTCGAGTGTGCGGATCAGGGTGCGGCGGGTGGCGCGTTGTTGCGCGTCGTTACCGGTGTTGATTTGCACCTTGGCGATTTCGAGGTACCAGTCGCAGAACTCGTTCCAGACAAAGTCATAAATCGTGTTGGCCACGTTGTCCAGGCGGTACTCGGCAAAGCCTTTGGCCACATCGGCTTCGACGCGCTGCAGCTGCGAGCTGATCCAGCGGTCGGCCTGGCTGAAGGCCAAGTAGCCGTGGGCCGGGCCGCCCACTTCGCACTCGGCTTTGGTGTGCTCTTTCAGGCCGCAGTCCTGGCCTTCGCAGTTCATCAGCACAAAGCGGGTGGCGTTCCACAGCTTGTTGCAGAAGTTACGGTAACCCTCGCAGCGCTTGGAGTCAAAGTTGATGCTGCGGCCCAGTGACGCGAGCGCCGCGAATGTGAAGCGCAGGGCGTCGGCACCGTAGGCAGGGATGCCGTCTGGGAATTCTTTTTCGGTTTGCTTGCGGACCTTGGGGGCGGTCTCGGGCTTGCGCAGGCCTTGGGTGCGTTTTTCCAGCAGGGGTTCGAGCGTGATGCCGTCGATCAGGTCAACCGGGTCGAGCACATTGCCCTCGGACTTGCTCATCTTCTTGCCTTGGGCATCGAGCACCAGGCCGTGGATGTAGACGTGTTTGAAGGGCACTTTGCCGGTGAAGTGCGTGGTCATCATGATCATCCGGGCGACCCAGAAGAAGATGATGTCGTAGCCGGTCACCAGCACGCTGCTGGGGAGATAGAGGTCGTAATCGCTTTGGCTGTTGTTGGTGTTGCTATGAGTTGTGGCGTTGGTTCCGCTGGCGAGCGTGCCGGAACCGGTCTTGCTCATACTCGCTTCGCTCGCAAAGTCGCTGCGCCCGGTCCCGGCACGCTCGCCAGCTGCGGCGTTGGGCCAGCCCATTGTTGAGAAGGGCACCAAGGCGCTCGAGTACCAAGTGTCCAGCACGTCTTCGTCACGCTTGAGCGTCTTGCCCGGCGCTTTGGCTTGCGCTTCGGCCTCGTTGCGGGCCACGTATACCTTGCCGTCTTCGTCGTACCAAGCGGGAATCTGGTGGCCCCACCACAGCTGGCGCGAGATGCACCAGTCCTGGATGTTGTTCATCCACTGGTTGTAGGTGTTGACCCAGTTTTCGGGCACAAAGCTCACGGCGCCGGACTGCACCGCGTCGATGGCTTTTTGGGCAATGCTCTTGCCTGTGGCATCGCCTTGGCCCACTTGGTTCATGGCCACGAACCACTGGTCAGTCAGCATGGGCTCGATCACTTGGCCGGTGCGGGCGCAGCGCGGCACCATGAGTTTGTGTTTCTTCACTTCGACCAAAGCGCCTGCGGCTTCGAGGTCGGCCACCACGGCCTTGCGGGCCACGAAGCGGTCCAGGCCCCGGTATTTTTCAGGCGCGTTCGCGTTGATCGTCGCGTCCAGGTTCAGCACGCAGATCATCTCCAGCTTGTGGCGCTGGCCGACTTGGTAGTCGTTGGTGTCGTGGGCGGGTGTGACCTTGACCACGCCCGTGCCAAAGTCCTTGTCCACATAGTCGTCGGCAATCACGGGGATGGTGCGGCCACACAGGGGCAGGTTGACTTGTTGGCCAATGAGGTGTTTGTAACGCTGGTCTTCTGGGTGCACCATCACCGCCACGTCGCCCAGCAGGGTTTCCGGGCGGGTGGTGGCGACCGTCAAGCTGCCTGAGCCGTCGGCCAAGTCATAGCGGATGTGCCACATCGAGCCTTCTTCTTCCTCGCTCTCAACTTCGAGGTCAGACACGGCGCTCATCAGCACCGGGTCCCAGTTCACCAGACGTTTGCCACGGTAGATCAGGCCTTGCTCGTACAACTGCACAAAGGTTTCGGTCACGGTTTTGGACAGCTTGGGGTCCATCGTGAAGTATTCGCGGCTCCAGTCCACGCTGTCGCCCATTCGGCGCATCTGGCTGGTGATGGTGCTGCCCGATTCTTCTTTCCACTCCCACACCTTGCTCACAAAGTTCTTGCGCGCTTCTGCGGGTGTGGGGCCCATGTCGTGGCGGCTGATGCCTTTGGCCTGCAGCTGGCGCTCCACCACGATCTGGGTGGCGATGCCCGCATGGTCCGTGCCCGGAATCCAGGCCGTGTTGTGACCCAGCATGCGGTGGTAGCGCGTCAACGAGTCCATGATGGTCTGGTTGAAGGCGTGGCCCATGTGCAATGTGCCGGTCACGTTGGGCGGTGGCAATTGGATGGCAAACGCTGGAGCGCCTTCCTTGGGCGCTTGGGTGCCCCGGAAACCGGCGACACCGTAACCGCGTTTCTCCCACTCGGGTCCCCAATGGGCTTCCAGCGCGGCGGGTTCAAACGATTTGGACAGGCTCTCAAGGCCGGGCTGATGGGCCACAGTGGCGGGTGCGTTGCTCATGGGGAGGGTCTTTTCAAAAAAGAAAACGGCAGCTCAGCAGATGCCGTGCGGGACCCTGTCAGGCCCCAAAACAATGATTTTACCCAGCCCTTCTGGCCTGCTCTTGGGCTTGTAGAGCCCGCTGCTCGGGTTTACCGCCAGCTTGCAGTCCTGCAAATGAGAAGGGGGGGCGGCTAATTAGTTGATATTTATCAATGCGGCTGCTCAATAGCATCGGGCAATCAATGCCATTGCATCAATCTATTGGGCAGACTGAACGGTACAGGGTTAATCTACGCCGTCTCTGGCGATCCTGCCAGGGCAATCGACTCAAAACCCACAAGGAGATATCCATGGCAGCACTCAAAGGCTCGCGCACGGAACAATGCCTGAAGGACGCCTTCGCTGGCGAATCCCAGGCCAACCGTCGCTATTTGTACTTCGCGAACAAAGCTGACGTTGAAGGTCAGAACGACGTGGCAGCCCTGTTCCGTTCCACCGCTGAAGGTGAAACAGGTCATGCCCACGGTCACCTGGAATTCCTGGAGCAATCCGGCGACCCAGCAACTGGCATGCCCATTGGCTCGACACGTGACAACCTGGCTTCGGCTGTGGCTGGCGAAACCCACGAGTACACCGACATGTACCCTGGCATGGCCAAGACCGCCCGCGAAGAGGGTTTTGACGAAATCGCCGACTGGTTCGAGACCCTGGCCAAGGCTGAGCGTTCACACGCCAACCGTTACCAGAAAGCCTTGAACGAACTGGTGGATTGATTCCCCTGGTCCGCGAGCCCGCTGCACCGCAAGGCGCAGCGGGTTTTTCTCAGGGCTCTGGCTGCAGAGTCTTCAGAAAAACCCGATAAAAATCTCAAAGGAGCACAACATGGCCAAAGAAGGCAACCTCGAAGCCCCCACCCGTCACGCGCTGGGCTGGGAGAGCCCCGACTTCTACAACGAAGAAAAGTGCTTTGATGAGCTCGAGCGCATTTTCGACATCTGCCATGGCTGCCGCCGCTGTGTGAGCCTGTGCAACTCTTTCCCCACCTTGTTCGACCTGGTGGATGAAAGCAGCACCATGGAAGTCGACGGTGTGGACAAGAAGGACTACTGGAAAGTGGTGGACCAGTGCTTCATGTGCGACCTGTGCTACATGACCAAGTGCCCCTACACCCCTCCCCACGAGTGGAACCTGGACTTCCCGCACACCATGCTGCGGGCCAAGGCCATCAAGTTCAAAAAAGGCGAAGTGGGCGCAGCCGAAAAGTTTTTGGCCTCCACCGACACCCACGGCTCTTTTGCAGGCATCCCGATCGTGGTGCAGGCCATCAACGCCATCAACAAAACCGAAGCGGCGCGCAGCGTCATGGAAAGCGTGGCGGGCGTGGACAAAAACGCCTGGCTGCCCTCGTTGGCCACTAAAAAGTTCCGCTCCAGCGCCCCGGATGCCCAAGCTTCCAAAGTGGTGGACGGCGAGAAAACACCGGGCAAGGTGGCGATTTATTCCACCTGCTACATCAACTACAACGAGCCCGGCATTGGCCATGACCTCCTGAAAATCCTCGACCACAACGACATCCCGTATGTGCTGGTCGAGAAAGAAAAGTGCTGCGGCATGCCCAAGCTGGAGCTGGGCGATCTGGATTCGGTCAAGGACTCCAAAGAGGCCAACATCCCGGTCCTGGCCAAATACGCCAAAGACGGTTACGCCATCATGGCGGCCGTGCCCAGCTGTGCCTTGATGTTCAAGCAGGAAATCCCGCTCATGTTCCCGGACTGCACTGACACCCAGTTGGTCAAAGACGCGATGTGGGACCCGTTTGAGTACTTCATGGCCCGCAAACGCGATGGCTTGCTCAAGACCGAGTTCCCGCAAAAGCTGGGCAACGTGAGCTACCAGATTCCTTGCCACGGCCGTGTGCAAAATATCGGTAAGAAGACCGAAGAAATGCTCAAGATGATCCCGGACACCGAGATCAACACCATCGAGCGCTGCTCGGGTCATGCCGGCACTTACGGCGTCAAAAAAGGCTCACACGAGATGGCGATGAAAATCGGCAAACCCGTGTTCAAGGCCATGGCCACCATGAAGGACGGCTCCAAGCCCGACTTCATCAGCTCCGACTGCCCGCTGGGCGGCCACCACATTGCCCAAGGCTTTGAGGTCAATGGCCTGGGCGCCCCTGAACTGAACCACCCCTTGACCTTGGTGCGCAAAGCCTACGGTCTCAAATAAGGAACACTGCCATGCAACTGACCGGAAAAATCACGCCCGAGACCCTGATGTCTTTGGAGGCCTACACCAAGTGGCGCAAGGTGCACAAGCCAGAAGTGATCGCCCACCGCAAGCTGCGCAGCGTCCGCCTGGGTGAGCACATCAACATGCAGTTCGAGAGCGAGACCACCATCCGCTACCAGATCCAGGAGATGCTGCGCATCGAAAAAGTCTTCGAAGAAGAGGGCATCCTGCAAGAGATCGAGGCCTATGCCCCGCTGGTGCCGGACGGCAGCAACTGGAAGGCGACCATGATGATCGAGTACGTCGACATCAACGAGCGCAGACGCGAACTGGCCAAGCTGATCGGCGTGGAAGATCGCATGTTTGTTGAAGTCGAAGGCCATGGCCGTGTTTATGCCATTGCCGACGAAGACCTGGACCGCGAGACCGATGAAAAAACCTCAGCGGTGCACTTTGTGCGCTTTGAACTCAAGCCCGCCATGTGTGCGGCCGTGAAGGCTGGCGCTGGGGTCAAGTTGGGGTGCGACCACACGCATTACCCCTCACACATCGACATCGCGCCCGACACGCTGGCCAGTCTGGCGGGTGATCTGAAGTAATCCGTCAGCGATTTTCATGCCATACCCCTGCTGCGGCCCTTGGGCTGTTGCAGGGGTTTTCTCTTGGGTGGCATGACGGTCGCATCTGACTTGTCTGCGTTCAAGAGCGCTGGGCCCGGTTCTGGGCAGAAGGTCGTGGCTTAGAGGCCCAGCAGCGCCGGGTCGCCTTGACCGTGGCGAATCACGGTGGGTTCATCGCCACCCATGTCGATCACGGTGGTGGGTTCGAGCGAGCACGCCCCGGCATCGATGACCGCACCCACTTGGTGTTCCAGCCGTTCACGGATCTCTTCGGGGTCGTTCAGCGGCAGGTCTTCGCCCGGCATGATGAGGGTGGCCGCCAGCAGCGGGGCGCCATGCAGGGCCAGCAGTTCTTGCAACACTTTGTGCTCGGGCACGCGCAGACCAATGGTTTTGCGCTGCGGGTGGCTCAAGCGGCGCGGCACTTCCTTGGTGGCTTCCAAAATGAAGGTAAAGGGCCCGGGCGTGGCCTGCTTGATGGCGCGAAACTGCCGGTTGTCTACTTTGGCGTAGTTGGCCAGCTCGCTCAGGTCGCGGCACAGCAGCGTCAAGTGGTGCTTGTCGTCCACAGCACGGATGCGGCGCAACTGGTCTGCGGCGTTTTTGTCGTCCAGGTGGCAGACCAGGGCGTAACTGGAATCGGTGGGCACGGCCAGCACGCTGCCTTGGTTGAGCAGCTGCACGGCTTGCTTGAGCAGGCGAGCTTGCGGGTTGTCGGGGTGAACAGTGAAAAACTGGGCCATGGGTGCGGGCAGTCGATTGCCGGTGATGAATCAATGTCTTTACTTGAGGGCGCAGCCCACTTTGAAATGAGGCTGTCCTCAGGTTTCCGGGGGCTGGATGCTGATGCGGTTTTCACGCACCGTGAGCCAGGCCCCCAAAGCACCGCACAGCGCAATCAAGCCCATGCCCACAAAGGTCCATTGGTCAGGCAGGTGGTTGAAGACGATCCAGCCGCCCAGCACACCGAAGCCAATTTGTGCGTACATATAAGGAGTGAGCGTGGCGGCCGGGGCGCGGCCATAGGCCAGGATCAGGAAAAAGTGCCCTACCGTACCCATCAGGCCCATCAGCAACAGCTGCAGCCAAACCACCCCATCGGTGGGCATTTGCCACACGAAAGGCAGCATGAGGGAAGCCAGCACCGTCACGATCCAGCCTGTGTAAAAGTGCGTGGTGATCGGGTCCTCGGTCTTGGACATGTGGCTGGTCAGAATCTGGAACCCGGCATTGGCCAGCACCAGCAGCAGGGGCAAGGCCAAGGTCCAGTCAAATTCATGGCTGCCCGGGCGAATGATGACCAAGGTGCCCACGAAACCGCCCAGCACCAGCAGCCAGCGCAGGGGGCGGATGCTCTCCTTGAGCATCCAGGCCGACAGCAAGGTGATCACCAGCGGGCTCAAAAGGGAGATGGCGGTGAATTCGCCCACGGGCATGTACTTGAGGCTCGTGAAGGCCAGGACGCCGCAGGCCAACAAGAGCAGGCCTCGCGCCAGCTGAAAGCGGGGGTTGCGGGTGCTCAACACTCGGCGGCCACGGCCTGGCCAAACCACGATGGTGGTGATCAGCGCCTGAATGACGTAGCGGAACCACAGCGCCACCAGCACCGACAAGCCGGCACTCACATGCCGGGTGGTGGTGTCCAAGGTGGCGAAACAGGCGGTGGCCAAGACCGCAAAGCCGATGCCCTGAAGGCTGGCGTGTCGGTGCGTCGGGTTCACTGGATGCGGTCGGCGAGCAGGTCCCAGACGGGGGTCAGCTGACCCGGCAAGAGGGGCAGGGTGCCCAGGTCGATGCGGCTTTCTTCGGGACTGTGAAAGTCACTGCCGCGCGAAGCCACCAGGTCGAATTCGAGGGCGGTTTCTGCGTAGCGCACCGCTTCTTGCGAGGAGTGGCTGCCGGTGATGACTTCTACCCCACGCCCGCCATGGGCCTTGAATTCGCTGAACAGTGCGTACTCTTCGTTGGGCGTGAAGCCATAGCGGGCCGGGTGGGCAATGACGGCGATGCCACCGGCCTCGGTGATCCACTGCACCGCTTCTTGCAGCCGCGCCCAGCGGTGCGGCACGTAGCCGGGTTTGCCTTCGGTCAGGTATTTGCGAAACACCTCCGAGGTGTCGCTGCAGACACCCGTTTCGACCAGGTGCCGGGCAAAGTGGGTGCGCGAGATCAGCTCGGGGTTGCCCACGTAGTGCAGGGCGCCTTCGTAGGCGTTTTTGATGCCGACTTTGGCCAGGCCGTCTGACATCTCTTGGGCGCGTTCGCTGCGCCCGCCCCGGGTGCGGCGCAAGCCGGCCACCAGGGCGCTGTTGTGCGGGTCAAAGCCCAGGCCCACGATGTGCACCGTCTGGTGGGCGAAGGTGACTGAAATCTCGGTGCCTGTCAGGTAGGGCAGGCCCTGCGCACGGGCTGCGGCCAGGGCACGGTCTTGCCCACCCACCTCGTCGTGGTCGGTCAGCGCCCACAGTTCCACGCCGTTGGCTTTGGCGCGTTCGGCCAGGGCTTCGGGGGTGAGGGTGCCGTCGGAGATGACGGAGTGGCAGTGCAGGTCGGCGTTCATCATGCGGTCCATTTTAGGCGCATGCCGCTGGGCCACAGCAGCTTGTAGGGTCTTGTCTTGCCCCAGCCCAGCAAAGGGCAACAGCCCTGCAGTCCTTCGGGCTGATGCCTGTGGCCGATAATTCGGGCATGACCACGATGCAGACTTTTGCGGAGCCCCAGCCATGGCACTGATGATCACCGACGAATGCATCAACTGCGATGTGTGTGAACCCGAGTGCCCGAACCAGGCGATTTATCTGGGCGAAGAAATTTACGAAATCGATCCGTCCAAGTGCACCGAGTGCGTGGGCCATTTTGACGAGCCTCAGTGCGTTCAGGTCTGCCCCGTGGCTTGCATTCCCGTCAACCCCCAGCACGTCGAAAACCAGGAGTCGCTCTGGGCCAAATACCGCAGGCTGCAGGGGCAGTGAGCCGGGCGGCCCGCCTCATTCGGCGGTGGGTGCGTCTGGCGCAGGCGCTTTGACCGGCCGGGGCGGTTTGGGGCGCGGCGGCTTGCTGGTGTGAATGCGCACCATGGCTTTTTCCATGTCGCCCGCCAGGAGCAAGGGCAAGGCGTTCACAGCGCGCATCAGGCTGTCGTCGATGGCTTTGCGGTGCTCGAGCATCGGCTTCTTCAAAACCCAGCTGACCACTTCGGCCTTGTCCCCCGGGTGGCCCACGCCAATGCGCAGCCGCCAATAATCGGCCGTGCCCAGTTGGGCATGGATGTCGCGCAGACCGTTGTGACCCGCATGGCTACCACCTAATTTGAGCTTGGCTTCGCCCGGCACGATGTCAAGTTCGTCGTGCGCGACCAAGATTTCTTGCGGCTGGATTTTGAAGAACCGGGCCAGTGCGCTGACCGACTTGCCCGACAGGTTCATGAAGGTCTGGGGTTCGAGCAGCCACACGTTTTGACCGTTGACGGTGGTGCGGGCCACCAGGCCGTGGTAGCTGCGCTCGGGTACCAGCGACACCTTGAGTTCGCGGGCCACGGCATCGATCCACCAGAACCCGGCGTTGTGGCGGGTGTCTTCGTATTCGTTGCCCGGGTTGCCCAGGCCGACTAGCAGTTTGATCATGGGGCGTGATTATCCTTGTTGCAGGTGGCCCAGCGAGCTTGGGCAGGATCTCTCCAAAGCAAAAGGCCCGCTTGCGCGGGCCTTGAAGGGGCTGGGCCGAAGCCCCAAGCCAGAAGATTACTTCTTGCCTTTGCCTTTTTTGCCGTCGGCTGGGGCCGCGGCCACAGGGGCAGCGACGACTTCAACGACGGGTGGCACCACGGACACGAGGACCGGGTTTTTCTTGCCGTGGGTGATGGCTTTGCAGCCAGCGGGCAAGGTGATGTCGTTCAAGTGCAGGGATTTGCCCATGGTCAGGCCCTTCAGGTCCACCGCGATGAATTCGGGCAGATTGGCGGGCAAGCAAGCGACTTCGATTTCGGTCGCCACGTGGGTGATCGTGCACTTGTCGGTCTTGACCGCTTCGGACTCTTCTTCACCGCTGTAGTGCAAAGGCACCTTCATGTGCAAAGTGGTGTTGGCGTCAACGCGCTGGAAGTCGATGTGTTGCACCAACTGCTTGTAGGGGTGCATCTGGTAGTCACGCAGCAAAACTTTGCTGGACTGACCATTGAATTCCATGTCCAGGATCGAAGCGTGGAAAGCTTCCTTTTTCAGGGCGTGCCACAAAGCGTTGTGGTCCAGCTCGATCAGTTGGGGGGCCGATGTGGAACCGTAAACGATGCCAGGTGTACGACCGGAATTGCGGAGACGGCGGCTCGCACCCGTGCCCTGCTTGGCGCGCTCAAAAGCGACGAATTTCATAGATTTCTCCTTCTAGGGCCCACCGCGACCAGTGCGGCCCTGACTCAAAAAAGCCAGCCAGTCCACAAGGACGGCTGGCCACGTTGGCCTCTTTCCGATCAGGTTTGATCGGAGAACAGGCTCATCACCGACTCACCCTTGGCAATCCGGTGGATCGTTTCGGCGATCAGCGGAGCCACGGAAAGTTGGCGAATCTTGGTACATGCTGCTGCTTGCGCGGACAGCGGGATGGTGTTGGTAACGACCACTTCGTCCAGGGCTTCGCCCTTGGCAATGCGGTCAATGGCCGGACCCGAAAAAATCGGGTGCGTGCAATAGGCGTAGACTTTTTTCGCACCGCGCTCTTTGAGCACTTCGGCGGCTTTGACCAAGGTGCCTGCGGTGTCGATCATGTCGTCCATGATCACGCAATTGCGGCCATCGATCTCGCCGATGACGTGCATCACTTCGCTCACGTTGGCTTTGGGGCGGCGCTTGTCGATGATGGCCAGGTCGCAACCGAGCTGTTTGGCCAAGGCGCGGGCGCGCACCACGCCGCCCACATCGGGCGACACGACAATCAGGTCATCGTAATTTTGCTGGCGCAGGTCACCCAACAAAACAGGGGATGCATAGATGTTGTCGACCGGGATGTCGAAGAAACCCTGGATCTGGTCGGCGTGCAAGTCCATGGTCAGCACGCGATCCACACCCACGGCCTGAAGCATGTTGGCGACCACTTTGGCCGAGATGGGCACACGGGTGGAGCGCGGGCGGCGGTCCTGGCGGGCGTAGCCAAAATAAGGAATGACGGCGCTGATGCGTTCGGCCGAGGCGCGCTTGAGCGCGTCGACCATGATCAACAGTTCCATCAGGTTTTCATTGGTGGGCGCGCAAGTCGATTGCACCACGAACACTTCGCGGGCACGCACGTTTTGCTTGAGTTCTACGGTGACTTCACCGTCGGAGAATCGGCCCACATCGACAGCGCCAAGTTGTGTGCCCAGGTTTTTGGCAATTTCGGCCGCCAAAACGGGGTTGGCGTTGCCGGTGAACAGCATGAAGTCGGGGGTGTTTGGAGCAGGCTGCATGAGCATTCCAGCGATCAGAAAAAATGGGCCTGTACGAGTGAACGTATTTGGCAGGGGAAGAAGGACTCGAACCTTCGAATGCCGGAATCAAAATCCGGTGCCTTAACCAACTTGGCGACTCCCCTACACGGGTTGACCGCTGAAACAGCGATCGACCGATCAACTATCGCTGGAGGCCCAACCTTGCAAAGGGTGAGCTTCCAAATTGCTGCAAAGCCGGGCCAGAAAGAGGTCAGGGACCGAGACTTTCGTGGTGCTGTCCATGCAATGGGCAAACACGGCACTGCCGGAACCCGTCATTCTGGCACTGAGACCGGCTTGGTTGAGGGCCTGAACGGCTTGCTCAACACCGGGACACAGTGCCTGTGCAACGGGTTGCAGATCATTGTGACCAAAGTCATATGTCTCTGCAGCGAAGACCGATATTGTAGCAGTGTTTGTGTCGCGTTTGAGGTCGGGGTGCGCAAAAATTTGAGATGTTTCGATGCCTTGAGGTGGCTTGAGCACCCAAAACTGGGCGGCGGGCAGTTCGATGGGGGTGATTTTCTCCCCGACGCCCTCGACCCAAGCATTGGGCCCACGCAGGAAAAATGGCACATCCGCCCCCAATTGAAGTCCCAGCTTTTCCAGGGTGGGCAGACCCAGGTTCAGGCCCCACAAGCGGTTGAGTGCCAGCAGGCAGGTGGCGGCGTCAGAAGAGCCACCGCCCATGCCCGCTTGCGCGGGGATTTGTTTTTCAACCGCAATGTGCACGCCATCGGTGCAGCCTGTGTGGCTTTGAAGCAGATGCGCTGCGCGGGTGATCAGGTCCTGGGCGGGCAGGGCGAGCGTGAGGTCTTCCCGGCTGATGGCACCACCGGGGCGCTTTTCAAAATGCAGTGTGTCGCACCAGTCGATCAGCATGAAGACCGATTGCAGTTCGTGGTACCCATCGGGGCGACGGCCCGTGATGTGCAAAAACAAATTCAGTTTGGCCGGGGCGGGCACATCGTGCAGCGATTTCATGGCTGGATTATCGCCAGAGGCTGGCACTGGCCCAAAAACGCCAGTTCAGCGGTCCAGTGCGATGCGCAGCAACGCACCGGGACTGGGTTCGCGCCGCTCTGCACTGATGCGGCCCTGAGCGTGGGCTGACAAATCGACTTGCCAGCCGGGCGCATCGGCCTGGCGGCCCGCCAGCCATTCGAACAAAGCCGCAATCGGCAGTTCAGTGCCAGTCAGGCGAGCGCCCAGCCTTTGCAGGCTCGGGCTGTCGACCTGCTGCTGGCCTTGCGCCAGGCGTGCGCCTTGGGGTGTCCATTCCAGGCGGGCCAAGGTGGTGCCGATGGGGCTGAGCAAGACCATCTCGCCAGCCTGGGCCGAGCCTTGCAGCTCGAATCCGGCACTCAGCGATTCAGGCGGGTCCTTGAGCACCTGTATGGCCATTCGCCCTGACCAATAAGCGTTGGCGTCCAAAGGGGTCATTCGGGGGGTGGCGCAGCCTGCAGCCAGCAAAGCGCTGGACAAGGCCAGCGCCAAAACCCGTCGCCTGCCTTCTAGAGTGGGCTCTTTGGCGGGCTTTTTGGTGTGTGGGCTGGGCTTCATGGCTTGAATTGGAAGCGTTTCAAGGTTTCGACCAAGGTGTCGTTGTCGGCCTTGAGCAGCAAACCTTCGCGCCAGACGGCACCGGCTTGCTGGCGCTGGCCCATGACCCACAGCACCTCACCCAGATGGGCTGCAATTTCGGCGTCGGGGCGGGCTTTGTAGGCGGCCTGCAAAATTTTCAGGGCTTCGGCATGTTGGCCTTGGCGAAACGCCACCCAGCCCAAGCTGTCTTGAATGTAGGCATCGTCCGGGGCGAGCTTCAGGGCTTGCGTGATCAGCTGCCGGGCTTCATCCAGTCGCAGGTTGCGATCGGCCAGGGAATAACCCAGTGCATTGAAGGCATGGGGGTCTTCGGGTTTGAGCTTCATCAGCTCGCGCAGCACGCTTTCCATCTCGTCAAAGCGTTTGAGCTTTTCGCTGACCATGGCCATCTCCGACATCAAGTCGGTGTTTTGCGGCTGTGCATTCAAAGCTTGCTTGAGCAGGGTGTGAGCTTCTTCCCATCGTTTGTTATCGCGCATCCACATGGATTGCGCCAGGGTTTTGCGCGTGGCCTGCTCGGCGTTGGTGGTTTTGATTTGCGTCAGCACCTGGCGGGCTTCTTCCATACGGCCTTGCTGCGAGAGCAGGCCGGCGCGGCGGCTGGCCAGCTTGATGGGGTCGGCATCCGGTGGCACCTGGGCCAGCCATTGCTCAGCCTGAGGCAGTTGGCCTTGGCGCTGTGCCATCTGGGCCAGCGCCATCAAGGCTTCAGCCAGTCCGGTTTGTGCTTCCTTGTCACGGCTGGCTTGGGCCAGTTCCACATGTTTGCGCAGTTTTTGCTCGGCCTGGGTCAGCTGGCCGGTTTCCTGCAACAACAGGCCATGCACCAGCCAGCCATCGGCGAAGGCGGGGTGCTCCGCGTTCAGGCGGACGAGTTGGCGCAAGGCCTCATCCTGTTGAGGCAGGCCGATCAGGTGCCGGGCATAGCCCAGTCGCAATTCGGGCTGCACCTCGCCTTGCATGGCTTGGCTCAACAAGGGCGTCATCTCGGCCGGGGCCGCACTGACCAGGCTCAGCGCCAGTATCAGGGGGCCGGGGGCCGATGAATCGGCTGCACGGCCCTGGCGTGTGGCTTCAACGGCCAGCGCCAATTGCCCGGCTTCGCGCCGCATGCGCCCCACGGTGGTCCAGGCAGCGGCGGCGGTGCTGCTTTGTTTCAGGGCCGCCGCCAAGGCTTTTTCAACCGTATCGGCGGCAGTTTTCTTGTCTTGCACCCGGGCAAACACGCGGGGTACCGATGCGATGGCTGCATTTTGTTCGGCCTCGGGCAGCTCCCGGATCGAGACGCTCAGGGCTTGGCCAGCCTCGTCCACCCGGTTCAGGGCCAACAAGATTTGCAAGATGTAGCGGTTGGCTTCTGTGGCCCCGGGAATGGCGCTCTTCCAGGCCTGTGCCGCTTGCAAGGCCGATTCGCCCGAGCGCGATTGCAAAGCCAGATCAACGGCGCGCTGGAAAAGAGCCGGATCCCGGGTTCTGCGTGCCGCGTCCAGGAGGATGGAAAAACCACTGCCCGGGGAGCCGCTGCGCACGTTCAATTCGCCCAACAGCACTTGGTAAAACAGCGCTGCATCGAGCGCCGATTGCGGCACCGTGGCTTTGTCGGTGGTGGCAGGTGGGGTGGCTTGGGCTGGCGTGGCCGGTTGCGCCCAAGCGCTCCAGACGCAAGAGGAGATGAGGGCGAGTCGAAACCAGAATTTCATGGCTTCATCATAATCCAGCCACCCGCTCGCATGAGGTGTGCGGCCCAAGCCCCTTTTTGCCCCAGAGCCTATGCCCGAACTCCCCGAAGTTGAAGTCACCCGCCGCAGTTTTGCCGACCGCATTGCCTCGGCCCATATTCTGGCGCTGCACCTGGGCAAGCCCCTGCGCTGGCCGCTGGGCGTGCCCGCTGCCAGCCTGGTGGGGCGGCAAATCTGGGGCGTGCGGCGGCGCGGCAAATACCTGCTGCTGGACTTGGACCAAGGCCTGCTGTTGGTGCATTTGGGCATGTCGGGCAGCCTGAACTTTGCGCCCACACAACCCGAAGCCGGTCCGCACGACCACATGGACCTGGTGACCGACCGGGGCGTGCTGCGCCTGCACGACCCGCGCCGCTTTGGGGCGGTGGTTTGGGCGCCGAGCGAAGATTCGCCACAGGCGCAAAAGCTGCTGGGGCGTTTGGGTGTGGAGCCCTTGAGTGCCCAGTTCGATGTGGCAGCTTTTGCCCTGGCCCTCAAAAAACGTCAGTCGGCCATCAAGCAGGTTTTGCTGGCGGGCGACGAGGTCGTGGGCGTTGGCAATATCTATGCGTCCGAAGCCTTGTTCATGGCGGGCATACGCCCCACCACCAAAGCCTCGCGTCTGTCCAAACCCCGTGTGGCCCGGCTGCATGCGGCCATCGTGCAGGTGCTGACCCGGGCGGTAGAGCAGGGCGGTAGCTCGCTCAAGGATTTTGTGAATGCCGAAGGCCGTACCGGATACTTTCAACTCGAAGCGGCGGTGTACGGCCGCGCTGGCGAGCCGTGCCGTGTGTGCGCCACACCCATCCAATCCATGCTGCAAGGCCAGCGAACCACTTTTTACTGCCCCACATGCCAGAAGCCGTGATGAATTTGCCCGATGGGTTTGCCCACCGCATGGTGGACTGGCAGCGCCTGCACGGCCGCCAAAGCCTGCCTTGGCAAAACACCCAGGACCCGTACCGCGTTTGGTTGTCCGAAATCATGCTGCAGCAAACGCAGGTGAGTACGGTGCTGGACTACTTTCCCCGATTTTTGGGGCGTTTTCCGGACGTGGCGGCTTTGGCCGCCGCACAGCAAGACGATGTGCTGGCGCTGTGGAGCGGCCTGGGTTATTACAGCCGCGCCCGCAACCTGCACAAATGCGCCCAAGAAGTGATGGCGCGTTTTGGCGGTGCCTTTCCGCGCCGTGCCGAAGACCTGCAAACCCTGCCCGGTATTGGCCGATCGACCGCTGCGGCCATCGCGGCGTTTTGCTTTGGCGAGCGCGCCGCCATTTTGGACGGCAACGTCAAGCGCGTGTTGACCCGTGTGCTGGGCTACGGCGCGGACTTGGCAGTAGCCAAAAACGAAAAAGCCCTGTGGGCGCTGGCGCAAGACCTGTTGCCCGTGCAAGCGGCCGACATGCCGCGTTACACCCAGGCCCTGATGGATTTGGGGGCCACCGTGTGTTTGCCGCGCAAAGCGCAGTGTGAGGCCTGCCCGGTCAGCAGCGTGTGCCAGGCTCAAGCGCAGGGCGAGCCGCTGGCCTACCCCGTCAAAACCCGCAAGCTCAAACGCAGCAGCGCCACGCTGTGGTTGCTGTGGGCGGTCAATGCGAAAGGCCAGGTTTGGCTGCAAAAACGGCCGGACACGGGCATCTGGGCGGGCTTGTTCAGCCTGCCCGTTTTTGACACGGAAGCCGATTTGCTGGCCGCCTGGTCTCAAGGCGTGCAGCCTCACTACATTGCGCCCTGGAAGCATGTGCTCACGCACCGCGACCTGCATTTGCACCCGGTGCGCATGCTCGGGTCTGCACCTTCATTCCCGGCTTGCGAAGGGCAGTGGGTCGATGCCCAGGCTTGGCCGGATTTGGGCTTGCCCGCACCCATCCGGGCCTTGCTCGCGGCCTGAAATCGAGTCCAACGAGTGCCTGGTGCAATTCAACAATCCGTAACGCATTTCGTTTAGGTAAAATCCAACCCTTCACTGACCGGAGAAATTTCCATGTCCAAAGCAGCCACCCAGGCCCCTGTCAAAGCCTTCGCCAGCCAGGCCGACCTGACCGAAAAGAAGATCACTTTCGAGCAACTCAGCGAGCACTGCTGGGCCTACACCGCCGAGGGCGACCCCAACTCGGGCGTGATCATTGGTGACCGTTTCATCATGGTCAGCGACGCCACCGCCACCCCGGCCATGGCGCAAGACCTGATCAAAAAAATCCGCACCGTCAGCGACCTGCCCATCAAATATGTGCTGCTGACCCATTACCACGCCGTGCGCGTGCTGGGCGCTTACGCCTACGCCGCCGAAGGCGCGACCGAGATCATCGCCAGCGAAGGCACGCTGGACCTGATCAAGGAGCGTGGTGCGCAAGACATGAAAAGCGAGATGGAGCGCTTTCCGCGTCTGTTCCGTGGTGCCGATAGCATCCCGGGCCTCACTTGGCCGACCATGGTGGTCGGCGGCGGTAACCCCACAAAAGGCGAAGTGCCCGGCAAGCTCAGTATCAACCTGGGCGGCGTGGTGGTGCAAATCTGGCATCCGGGCCCGGGCCACACCCGTGGCGACACCATCGCCTGGGTGGAAGAAGAAAAAGTGCTGTTCAGCGGAGACTTGGTCGAGTATGAAGCCGGTGTGTACACGGGCGACGCGCAGCTCGAAGAGTGGCCCGCCACGCTCGAAGCCCTGCGCGCCCTGAATGCCGAGTTCATCGTGCCTGGTCGCGGCGAAGCCATGAAAGGCAACGCCAACGTGAACAAGGCCCTGGACTACACCCAGCGCTGGGTGACAACCTTGTTCCAGGCTGGCAAGGAAGCCGTGGCTGCCAAGATGGACCTGAAAGCTGCCATGGCCCACACCCGCAAGAGCATGGACCCGGTGTTTGGCCATGTGTTCATTTACGAGCACTGCCTGCCCTTTGACGTGACCCGCGCTTATGACGAAGCCAGCGGCATTAAGAACCCGCGCATCTGGACGGCTGAGCGCGACATGGAAATGTGGAAGGCGCTGCAAAGCTGAGCGCTGCTGCTGCATCCATCAAAAAACCCGCCTTGTCACGGCGGGTTTTTTGTGGGCGCTGCCCGGTCAATTGGGCTTTGAGTGGCGGTGTTCAGGGCCGGTTCAGGTCCAGCAAGTCCCGCTCGTAGGCGCGCAAACGCCGCGCCACCCGCGCGCGTTGCTCGGGCGTGGCGGTGTTGTGCAGTTGTGCCAAGTTCTCGCAAGCGCGTTGCGACAGGCTTTGCACCACGGCGCGCTGCCCCGCATCGGGCGGCTGCAACCAGCGTTTCCACACGCCCCACAACTGCGCTTCGGCCTGCGCCTGCGTCATGTTGCTTTGTGAGATGCGCTGCAGTGTCGACAGCAAATCCTGCTGGCGGCGCTGGCGGTCGCGCCGGCCCCATTCGGCCGTCCAGGGGGACTGCGCCAATTGCGTCTTGATCAGGGCGGTTTGTGACGCACTCAACTCGCCATAAAACGAGTTGTAGCGACCAAGGGCCTTGTCCAAGCGACGCGCCATGCGGGCATCGGCGTCGCCTTGCAGCCACTCTTTTTCCCACTCTTCGTTTTGTTCTTCCCAGTGGCGTGCCATGTGGCTGAGTTGGCGCGGCCCCAGCGCCATGGCCACGGGGGCGGCCTGCGCCACGGCCTGGCGCATCAGGGTGTCGAGCCGGGCTTGCACCTCATCGACCACACGGCACAGCTGCTCCGGCTGCACGGAGCCTGCGCTCAGATCGGCGGTGCGTTGCAGCAGCGCGGCATAGCCGGGCAGCTCTTCGCGGCGGTGCCATTGGTAGAGTTTGTCAATCGCCTCCTTGGCCGCAGGTGTCTGGTTGCCGCTGAACGAGACCGTGCTGTCGAGCCACCAATAAGACAGGGTGGGCAACTGCTGGTAACCGAGCTTGATGGCGCTGCAAGCCTGCAAAAGCAACAAGGCCGCTATGGCAAGGAGGGGGCGGATCATTGCAGGCCTTCGGCTTGCATGGACCATCCGACCAGGAAACCCGTAGGGGTGCTGGCGACCATGTTGTTGTCGCGCACCCGCACGGACCAATCCCCCCTGAGCCCACTGAAACCCTGCAAACGGCTGGCCGGCAGCGCCACGGTGAACAAGCGACCGCTGATCAGACAGCTGCCACCCTGGCTGGCAGTCTGAAGGTCCAGGTCCAAGCCGCTTTGGTTGGGCAAGACCAGTTGGGCGCTCAATTCACCCATTTGACGGTGGTCAATGCACAGGCTCACGCTGGCCGCGAGGGGTTGCTCCATCGCGCAGGCGCTGAACTGTCTGGGGACCGCCTGGGCCACAGAACTGATGCTGTAGCCGCCGCTCAACCCATCGGCATATTTGAGAGGCAGCGCGCACTGGCTGGCCATGCCCGCAGGCCGCGCCGCATCAGAGCCGCCACAGCCTGATAGGAACAAACTGCCAGCCAAGGCGGCACACAAAAGCCCAAATCGAAATTGACACATGGAGGAAATGCCCTTTTTGGCGAATCATAGGCCCGATGTGGGGCAGCGATAATTTAACCACGCGCGAAGACCGCCCCCAACCTGTGGCCAAACCAGAAAGTGTGCACCCCATGACCACCCCCCATTTCCCCATCGACGTTGTCATCATGGCCGCCGGCAAAGGCACCCGCATGAAAAGCCGTTTGCCCAAGGTGTTGCAGCGCCTGGCGGGTGTGCCGCTGGTGCAGCATGTGCTGAACACGGCTGCGCAGCTGAATGCCCGCTCGGCCGTGGTCATCACCGGGCACGGTGCCGACCAGGTGGAGCCCGTGCTGCTGGCCCCAGGCCAGGCGTTGGCGGTGCAGTGCGTGCGCCAGGAGCCCCAGCTGGGCACCGGCCACGCTGTGCAGCAAGCCGTGCCTGTGCTGGCCGACGATGGCGTCGTGGTGGTCTTGTCTGGCGACGTGCCCTTGACCCAAGCGGACACCCTGCAAGCGCTGATCGCGCAATGTGGTGGCAACCAGCTGGCGCTGCTGACCCTCGACATGGCCGACCCGACGGGCTACGGCCGCATCGTGCGACAGGGCCATGTGGTGCAAGCCATCGTCGAACACAAAGACGCCACCGAGGCGCAGCGCCAGATCCACGAGGTCTACAGCGGCATCATGGCCGTACCCGCCCGGCAGCTCAAAGGCTGGCTGGGCCGCATTGACAACCACAATGTGCAAGGCGAGTACTACCTGACCGATGTGGTCAAGCTCGCCGTGGCCGATGGTGTGCCGGTGGTGGCGCACAAAATCAACGACCCGGTGCAGGTGGCCGGCGTGAACAGCCCGGTGCAACTGGCCGAGCTGGAGCGGGCACACCAACTGCGCCAAGCCCACCGCTTGATGGAGCAAGGTGTGCGCCTGAAAGATCCTGCCCGCTTTGACTTGCGCGGCCAACTCGACTGCGCACAAGACGTCGAGATCGACGTGAACTGCATCTTTGAAGGCCGTGTGTCCTTGGGCGAAGGCGTGAAGATCGGTGCGAACTGCGTCATCGCCAACTGCACCATCGCGGCGGGCGCGGTCATCCACCCCTTCACTCACATCGACGGCGAAAAACTCGGCGTGAGTGTGGGCGAGGGCGCACTCATCGGCCCCTTCGCCCGCCTGCGCCCCGGCGCACAATTGGCTGCCGAGGTACACATCGGCAACTTTGTGGAAGTGAAAAACTCCACGATGGCCAAAGGCGCCAAAGCCAACCACTTGGCTTACCTCGGCGACGCCACGGTCGGTGAGCGGGTGAACTACGGCGCGGGCAGCATCACAGCCAACTACGACGGCGCCAACAAACACCGCACCGTGATCGAGGCCGATGTGCACATCGGCAGCAACTGCGTGCTGGTGGCTCCGGTCACGATTGGGGCGGGTGGCACGGTGGGTGGCGGATCGACCATCACCAAGAGCACCGAGCCAGGCAGCTTGAGCGTGGCGCGGGGCAAGCAAGTGAGCATTGCCAATTGGAAGCGGCCGGAGAAAAAGCCGAAAGCGTAAAACCTAGCGAACAAATCGAAGGCTTCATTCTTTGGTTCTGCATCCAAACCATGCAAGCCCTCACTGCCATTTAAGCCAAGACCCAGTTCGGGCACTTCATTGATGTCGCGCAGCGTGAGCCCGTGCGCTTCATGTGTCGCAACAAGGTGGTCGGCGTCAGCTGGAGACCCCCGCGCTTGCAGCGTTGCGCATTGAGTCGGTTCACCAGAAGCTGGATGCCTTGGTGAATTTAGAGATCAACAACACCGGTCAAGTTGTCAATTTTGCACTTTTTTTAAGGCCAAAAACGCCATGAAAGCCAAAAGCGCCAAAGCCAACCAATTGGCGTATTTGAGCGACATCGCCGTGGGCGATCGGGAGAGCTGCTGAGTGGGCAGCATCACCGCCAACTACTACTACTGGGCCAACAAACACCGCACCGTGATTGATGTCGCAGTGCATATCACTACAGCTTGTGTTACAGCTATGTTGGTAGAAAAACCTGGTATTTGGCGAAGTTGTTTACCTTGCAGCAGTTTTGCAGGTGGGTATCGGAATTGGTATGTTTGAGGCATCGTGAGATGACCTGCGTTTAAACTGATTTTTTGATTTTGAAGATTTTTACAATATAATTGTAATTCGTCAAAAAAGGATTGCATATGTTTTTTAAGCAAATTCGCAGTATTTCAAGCATTGTTGCTATTTTTGTAATTTCAACTCAAGCAGGTGCTGCGATTCAATGTGTCAACAGTTCCGGAACCTATGGTTCTGTTACAGTCACCGTACCTTCTGCCAGTGGCTGCACACCAAACGCCGGAACTTTTGGCGGGATTCCTTACGCGCTTGTCGACTCCGGATCTTGTTCTTTCGGGTTTAGCCCCGCAGCAAGTGCTACGGGTTTCTATTTCGTGGGTGTTGGTCAAAACGTCGGTGAAACATTGTCGTTTTCTCTCAACGGTACTGCATACCCCATCACAAGTTCTGAGATCGACCTTGTTTCCACACCGCCTACCACACCGGGTGGCCTGGCAGAAAGCGGTGGTAACCTCATTGCAACCGGCAGCCCAGGTAACGGAAGGGTTAATTTCTTATCAGCTCCAAGCGGTGGCGTTACGAACCTCACGGTCACTCAAACAGGTGGTCTAGGCGGCACAGGTATTGCCGTTTGCTTTGATGACGCCCCAGTAGCAGTTTCACCTGCACCCATCCCCACCCTCGGCGAATGGGCCATGATCTTTATGGCCAGCCTGATGGCAATGTTCGGTATCCGCAGAATGCGCCGCAGCAAATGATGTTTTGCTGATCCTGATCCAAAAAAACCCACTTCGGTGGGTTTTTTTGTACCGTGCAGGCCTGATACTGTCCATCCTCATCTAACCACACAGGAAAGTTCTCCCCCATGTGGCGTTTCATTGCCCTTTTTGTGGTCGTGCTGGCCGTGCTGTTCGGCATCGAAAAGCTCAACCCAGTGCAAGCCGCTGTGATCTACCCTTGGACCAGTTTTCTGGCCTGGTTCAGCGCTGCGCTGATGACGGTGTTCGACGCTGACGTGATCAGCCATGGCCGCATCATCCAGAGCCAAGCCACGGGCTTTGGGGTGTCCATTGAAGCCGGTTGCAACGGTGTGGAGGCGGTGATCATTTTGATGGCGGGCATGGTGGCATTTCCTGCCCCGCTCAGGCTCAAGGTCATCGGGGTTTTGATTGGTTTGGTGGCGGTGCAGGGAGTCAACATCTTGCGGGTGATCAGCTTGTATTACCTGGGCAAATGGGACAAAGAGGTTTTTGACTTCGCGCACCTGTACTTGTGGCAAGCGCTGATCATGCTGGATGTGCTGCTGGTCTGGTTGCTCTGGATTCGTGCCGTGGCCAAACAGCAAGGAGCCAGCCTTGCCGTATAGCCGCCTGTTCGTCTTCATGGTGACCAGTGTGTTGGCACTGGTGGCGCTGATCATCCCTTGGTATTTCCTGTCGCCCTACTTGGCTGCACCCGTGATTTCGGTGGCGGGGCAGTTGATGGATTATGGTTTTTTGTGGGTAGAAGGTTATGAGCGCCACGAAACGGTGGGGACCTTGCTCACCACGTTGAACGTGGCGGTGAACCAGAACGGGCGCTTGGTGGTGGGGCAGCTGAGCCCCGAGGTGAACTACCGCACTTTTGGCTATGGCTTGGTGCTGTTTTGGGCTTTGCTGATCGCGTCGCGCCCCAAGGGCATGTGGCTCAAGATGGCGCTGGGCACCTTGATTTTGGTGCCCTCGCAGGTTTTCAGCATGTGTTTCCGGTGGCTGCGCGAGGCCTTGCTGACCAGTGGTGCCGAAGTGGTGCGCCAAGCTGGGGTGCACCGCTGGGTGCTGGAGATCATTGCCTACTTTGACCAGCTCGGATTTTTAATCATCACCCCCCTCATGCCCATCTTGTTGTGGCTGCTGCTGGATCGGGCTTTCATCAACAAGCTGTGGATGGAAATGGTGATGGCGGGTGCGGCTGAGGCGGAGGGTCATAAGAAGCCCAAAGGTCCAGACTAAAATTCGGTAAATACGCCTTTGTTTGGCGATTTAAATTGGTTATAGTGTTAAAAATAACACTATTAATTCAAATCGCATATTTATGAACAATGGCAAAGTTCTTCAGTGCTTGCGCTACCTCTGTTTAGTTCTTGCAGTGTCATCATCTACAACGATGGCGCACGCTCAGATCGGATTGCCCACCACGACGGGGGACCTGCTGGCCAAAGCACCCATCGACGAGTGTTACGACGGCATCGGCATCAATTACCCATCCGGTCCACCTTGTCTCACATCGCGCTCCAAGGTCAACCAGTCCTATGTCTGGGGACTGGCGCAAAGTGGTGATCAGCTGTGGTTTGGCACCATGTCCAACACGCATTGCCTGGTGCAGGGCGCTTATTTGGGGCAGTTGAGCCCGCGCGAAACCACCTCTTATGTCTGTGAATTCGGCAGCAGTCAGGCCGCCAGGGCAGCGCAAATTCCGGCCAAGATTGGTGACTTCAGACCCCCCAGAATTTACACCTACAACTTGACCACTCGGTCATTGGTGGAGCGCAGTGTGCCCAACGCTTACCAAGCGGCGCTCAACAGCACGCTGGGTTTACGTGCAGCGGGCATTCTTGGCAACGTGGCATTGCTGGCCGGTCCTTCATTGCAAGGCGGCATGAATGTATTTGCATTTCGGGTGAGTGACGGGCAATTTCTGGCGTATCAGCGCTTCGCACAGTACGCCAACATTCGCAAGATGTTGGTGGTCAATGGTGTGTTGTACGCGGGGGTTGGCCGCTATGCCAGCTCTCCTGCACAGTCAGGCGAAAAAACGGGGCGCGTCTTGCGCTGGACTGGCACCGAAGCGGCCCCGATCTCATTTTCTGAGGTCGGTGTGATTGACTCGATGGCCTCCGAGTTGACGGAGCACGAAGGGCGAATCTTTGTGAGCTCCTGGCCAGATGTGGAGTCGGGCCAAACGAGCCAGCAGGAGGCGGGGCTGTACATGAGCCCGCCCGTTCCCGTATCTGGTTTGAATTCTTCAACTGAATGGACGCGTGTCTGGAAAGTCAGCGATTACGAACCTGACCCGGTGACTGCGGCGACGTATGGCGGCGGCGCCCTGGCTTCATTCGGAGGCTATCTCTATTGGGGCACCATGCATGTGCCGATGATGTCAACGCTGAGCCATATTCGTTCTTATCCCGCAGAGGCCCCAGCATTGAACGACCAGTCGGGTCTGTTGAGTTGGGCCAGCAACAGCGAACGCGCCATCAGCATTTTCAGGGGGAGTTCTTTTGCGACTTCACCGCGCCTTGAGGTGTTGTACGGTGAGTCATCGTTGCCGACGTTTGTGAAAACAGGCACTGATCCTGGCCAATGGCAAACATTGCCCACTGGCATGGGGGCACCGCTGTGGGGGCCATCGGGTTTTGGCAATGCTTTCAACAATTACACCTGGTCCATGGCTGTGTTCAATGGACGCCTTTGGATTGGCACCATGGACTGGAGCTGGTTGGCCAACGAGGGTCTGTCACCATCCATTCCGATTGCCTTGAGGGGGGTTGTCCAAGCGAACATTGGCGCAGACCTGTGGTATTTCCCAAGCGTGAATTCACCGGCGCTGCCCGAAAGCATCAACGGTGTCGGTAACCCGGCCAACTACGGTGTGCGCAACCTGGTGGCTGGTACAGACTTGTATTTGGGCATGGCCAATCCGATGAATTTACGCACCAACCCTGACGAGGGCGCATTGGGGGGCTGGGAATTGCTGCGTCTGACGCCCAAACCTGCTAATACGCCATCGGGTTCGGGCGTTAATGTTGACTTGAGCAACGGCAACAGTGTGCGTTTTTGTGGGGTGAATGCGCCAGGAAGCACTTACGCCACGTGGGTTGCGACGGGCAGTGGTTCCGTTTACCAAACGGCACTCACCAACAGCGGCATTCAAAACATGACGGGGATGATGCCTCAGGGCGTTTTGTTGATGGCCTCTTCCGCAGATTGGCGCAGTGCCTGTGCGTCTGACAATCTGGGTGATGTGACACTGTCGGTGGCGGGTGCAAACCGATCAAGCCGCGTTTATCAGCTGTTTTGGCGGCCAGGCACGGGCAATTTTCAGGCTCAGGACATCACCACCGGAGCAGAAAACGGGCAAATCAGAGGTCGATTGACCGCAGACTTCACGGGCGTGCTGTTTGTTTTTACTGTGCCTGAAATTCCCACCATGTCTGAATGGGCCATGATCTTCTTGGCCAGTTTGATGGCGATGTTCGCGGTAGTCTTGCTTCGTAGACGCTGAGGGTCAACGGAGGCCATCTTTATGGATGGCCAACCGCGTGGTCTTGAGTGGTATCTACAGCTGAAGCGGCCATGTCGTTGTGAACTTGGCCCGTTTTGTCGCAAAAAATGCCTTCACATTGCGCACATTCGCGTCTTGCGTGAACAGTGCCTGGCTGATGGCCAGGTAGTGCGGCATGTCGCGGGCTTGCACCACCAGCATGAAGTCCGGCCCGGGCGATACGCGCCAGCACTGTTGCACCGCATCGTGCGCCACGGCGCGGGCTTCGAAGGCGTCGAGGTGCTCGCTGCCTTGTTTGTCCAAAGACACTTCAACCAAAGCCGTCAGGCCGTGGCCCAGCGTGGCGGCGAGTCGGTCGGTGCTGAGCACGGACACTTGCCGCTCTATCCAGCCGCCTTCCACCAGGCGTTTCACCCGGCGCAGGCAGGTGGGGGGCGAAACATTGACCTTCTCGGCCAAGGCCACATTGCTCAGGCTGGCGTCGCGCTGCAGGCTGTCGAGCAGTTGCAGGTCGATGGTGTCAAGTTCTATGGGTTCCATATTTTTGATTTTAATGAAATAAAAATTCACCACTCAAGATTATTGAAATAAAACATCGTTTAAATCAATTAAATGATCGGATATTTTTTGAGGATGATCCTAAGATAGCCGCTATCCCCCTGTTCAGGAGCATCCTCATGTGTGGCATCGTCGGCGCCGTTTCTTCCCGCAACATCGTTCCCATCTTGGTGCAAGGCCTGCAGCGGCTCGAATACCGGGGTTATGACTCCTGTGGCGTGGCCGTGCATGCGGCCAGTCTGGGTGGCACGGGCGGCCTGCAGCGTGCCCGCAGCACCGCGCGCGTGGCCGAGCTGATGGACCAGGTGAGCGCCGACCACATCGAAGGCGGCACCGGCATTGCCCACACGCGCTGGGCCACACACGGTGCGCCTGCGGTGCACAACGCGCACCCGCACTTCAGCCACGGCACGGGCGCGGCAGATGCCAAGCCGGGCAAAGTGGCCTTGGTGCACAACGGCATCATCGAAAACCACGAAGAACTCCGCGCCGCCCTGCAAGCCAAGGGCTATGTGTTTTTGAGCCAGACCGACACCGAGGTCATCTCGCACCTGGTGGACAGCGTGTACGACGGCGATATTTTTGAAGCCGTCAAAACCGCCATCCGCCAACTGCACGGCGCGTACGCGATTGCCGTGTTCCACAAAGACGAGCCGCAGCGCGTGATCGGCGCTCGCGCAGGCTCGCCGCTCATCTTGGGTGTGGGCCAAGGCGAAACCTTTTTGGCCAGCGACGCGATGGCACTGGCTGGCGTGACCGACCAAATCGTGTACCTGGAAGAGGGCGATGTGGTCGACATCCAGCTCGGCAAATACTGGGTGGTGGACCGCGACCACAAGGCCGTGACCCGCGCCGTGAAAACCGTGCACGCCCACAGCGGCGCGGCCGAGCTGGGACCGTATCGCCACTACATGCAAAAGGAAATCTTCGAGCAACCGCGTGCGATTGCCGACACACTCGAAGGCGTGGAAGGCATCACGCCCGAGCTGTTTGGCGACGGCGCGTACAGCACCTTCAAAGCCATTGACAATGTGTTGATCCTGGCCTGCGGCACCAGCTACTACAGCGGCTGCGTGGCCAAGTACTGGATCGAGGCGATCGCCAAAGTGCCTTGCCAGGTCGAGATCGCCAGCGAATACCGCTACCGCGAATCGGTGCCCAACCCCAACACGCTGATCGTCACCATCACCCAAAGCGGCGAGACCGCCGACACCCTGGCCGCGCTGCGCCACGCGCAGAGCTTGGGCATGACGCACACACTGACCATCTGCAACGTGTCCACCAGCGCCATGGTGCGCGAGTGCAAACACGCGTATGTGACCCGCGCCGGGGCCGAGATCGGCGTGGCCTCCACCAAGGCCTTCACCACACAGCTGGCCGGTTTGTTTTTGCTGACGCTGGCGCTGGCGCAGACCAAAGGCCGCTTGAGCGATGCCGACGAGGCCATGCACATCAAAGCCATGCGCCACCTGCCCGCCGCGCTGCAAGCCGTGCTGGCGCTGGAGCCTCAAATCATCGCGTGGGCCGAAGAATTCGCCAGCAAAGAAAACGCGCTGTTCCTGGGCCGTGGTACGCACTACCCCATCGCGCTTGAAGGTGCGCTCAAGCTCAAAGAGATCACCTACATCCATGCCGAAGCTTATGCGGCGGGCGAGCTTAAACACGGCCCGCTGGCGCTGGTGACCAGTGCCATGCCCGTGGTGACGGTGGCACCCAACGACCAGCTGCTGGAAAAGCTGAAAAGCAATATGCAGGAAGTGCGCGCCCGCGGCGGCGTGCTCTATGTGCTGGCCGACGGCGACACAAAGATCGAGAGCAGCGAAGGCGTCAACGTGATCCGCATGCCTGAGCACTATGGTGTGTTGTCACCGATCTTGCATGTGGTGCCGCTGCAGTTGCTGAGTTATCACACGGCGTGTGCAAGGGGGACGGATGTGGACAAGCCGCGTAACCTGGCGAAGTCGGTCACCGTGGAGTGAGATCCTGAAGCTGACACTCTTTACATCAATGCGTTTGGCGTACCTGCATTAACTCGAAGTTGCCCCATTCCAATCACCTTGCTCACACTGCTCAGCAGCAAGCCTTCGGCTTTTGCGGCATCCGGGTCTTTCCTGTCATCAATCACAACAAGGGTTTGCACTTCACCGTTGGCTGGTAGTCCTTTGATGTCAATCAGCTTGTGAAGAGCCGAACTGCTTGACTGGTGGTGAGCTGAAATGGCCAGAACAAGTGTCCCGTCTATATCAAAATCGAGCACATATTCGCGACCAGTGATGCCTGTTATTTTGGGGTCGCGCTTGATCTCCGTGCGTTTCCAGGCCATGAGGTATTGCGCGACTTCTTCTACAAAGACTCCAGTATCGTGCGAGGTGGCTTTACGTTCACCTTCCCAGCGCACCAGTTCCAACAGTGTGGCCACATAGGCTGCAAAAGCTTTTCCTGAATTTTCAGATTCAGTCCAAATTTCGATTTCACCCTGGTCCGTAAAGCAGGCACCATGCGTTTCGGCCGCATTTTTCAAAAACCTGATTTGATTGCCGCCGCTCAGGTTGATGCCCAAACCGGCAAAATGCATGAAGGTTGCACCATCATCAAAAAAGCGGTACTGATTGCCTCTGACCTCCACGTACACAGGAATGTGGTCACCATCCTGAAAGCGAAAAGGCGTCTCGATCATGAAAACGCTGCCGTTGTCATCGAGAGAATGGCATTGCAGACCAATGCGTGAAGTGAGTTGATCGCAAAACATGATCATCCTTTCAGTTCGAAGTTTTCCGGATGCATCACCGGAGGCTCGAAATCAATATGGGTGCGCTCTTTAAAGTAGCGCAAAATTTCTTCAAAAGACCAACTGGCCCATTCAGTGCGGCCCTCAATTCGGCGATTGCCCAGGTGTTCGTGTGGCATATCATGGGCATTTTTCAGGGGTTTGGTGTATTGCTGTACGTCCAGTTGGTAAACCCCTTCTGTACCCCATGCATAGCGGCGAAACACCGAAAATTTGTACCAGATCATGCCGGTTTTGGGGCTGCGCCGAAATAGGAGTTCTACCGATAAGGTGGATCTGACACCCTCTAAATCAACCACACCACTACCGCAAACCCATGTGTTTGACTGTTGTCGAGCTGGCAACCAATCACCAATGTCAATGCATCGCGTGGTGTCTGACAAAAGGGCTAATGCCTCTGCCTCCGTAACTCTGGACATACGACTCCCTGTCTCTTCATTTTGTTTGAGTCAGATTATCTGATAACTGCTGTCGGTTAACTTGGTGCGTTGTTTTGAAGGCTTTTTATGCATGGTGAGTGTTCGAAGAATTGAGGCTAGGACTTATTTATGACAGCCGCATCCAACTGCTGCCCCACACCCATCCCATCCACGTTTTTGAACACCATCGCAAACAAAGCCTTGCCCTCGCTACGTTCCGCCCACACCTTGCCCACTTCCCCTTTTTCGATTTCTTTGGCCATGCCGCTGATGTGGCTGCCTTTGTATTCGACCACCAGCACACGGCCGTCGGTGAGTTCGCAAACAAAGTCGGGGTAAAAGCGGCCGCTGGATGTGGGTAGCCAGAAACCCGCCACAGGGTCGGAGTCAAGGTTGCGCACCCAGCGTTTGACCTTGGCATGTTCGTCAATGGCCAGCGCGCAGCGCCATTCTTCGCCGCCGTCTTCCAAGTCGGCGGGCACGGGGTAGTAGTGCTTGCTGAACTTGAACTTGCCCCGGTACAGCTTGTTAGCGGGCACCGGGTAGCGGTTGGCTTCAAACACAAAAGCAATCTGGGGTGTGGTCTCCAGCGCCCAGCCACCGTCCAGCACCAGTTGGGTGAAGGTGGTCTTGGCTGCTTTGTCGCGCAATTCTTCAATCTTGAGGGCAATCTTTTGCATCAAGGGATATTGGTGGCGCGCCAGCTGGGCCAGGGGAATGCGCTGGTCGTTGATCAGGTTTCGCACCGTGGCCAGTACAAAGGCGCGCAGGTGGGCGGGCAGCACATCACGCGCCACATTGCGCAAAGGGTGTTGCAACTCAGCCGCAAGCCAGCGGGCCAGGTCATCCTCGCTGATGGTGGTGCTCACAGCATCCAGCGGCAACTGCTCGGCATCGCCTTTGCCCACACGCAGGCGCGTGCCGTCCAGGTAAACCTCCCAAAGCGTGCCTTGTTCGGCCATGTGAAAGCCAGCCAATGACACCGGTTCTGCCAACAGGTTCAAGTCCAATTCTTCGGTGACGGATTCGCGCTCCAGCAGTTGCAGTTCACCTTGCTCGCCCGCAGGTCGGTAGGCCAGGCGAGGCACCAAGGCAAACACCTCACCCCGGTTGCAAGGGGCCAATGCACCTTGCACCACGGCGTTGTGGCGCTCAACGCTTTGGCTCAGTTGTTCTTTTGGTTTGCCGCGCAGCAATGCGGCCAAGTCTTGCGCCACCGCATCAGGCATAGCGCCCCGCCACTGAATGAGTTGGCGCTTGCCATCGGTGCTCACGCTGGCTTGGCCTTGGTCAATCGCCGCTTGCACTTGCGCAGGCAGCGGTTTGTCGGCGGGTACATCCACTTGCAAAGTAGGCAGAGCCACCTGTTGCGCCACGGTGGCAAACAACGGTCCGTCGTCTTGTCCATCGCTCCATGCAAAGGGCAACTGCGGCGCGATCATGGCCGACATGTCTAGCGGGTCAAAGCCCATGCCATCGATCAGGCGGTCGGCCAACGCGTTGGCGGCCAGACCGGTGTCTGATTCGGTCACATGGGCATAAGCCTTGTTGAGCGCAGCGCGGCTGCGTTTTTTGGCATAAGGCATGCGCAGCACACGGCCCAGCAACTGCTCGATGGCGGTGGCCGAGCGGATCGACTGCACCGAACACAGGATGTAAGCAAATGGGCAATCCCACCCCTCGCGCAAAGCCTGCACGGTGATGATGTAACGCACCGTGCAATCACGGGCTGCCAGGTCCAGGCCCTCCAGCTCGCGCTGTGTGCCGGTGGCGATCTTGATCTGGTCTTCGGGAATGTGCAGCTGCTCCACCAAATGCTGACGCAACGCGTCGGCGTTCACCGGGTCAGTGCTGTTTTGAGCTTGCAGCAACACGATGGGGCGGATGTAGTCACCTGTGGCCGCTTCTTCTTGCTGGGCTTCGGCCTCCAGCAAGCGCTGGTTTTGCACCGCATCAAACACCGCCGCCTGCCAGCCCCGGGTGTGCTCGATCAGGGCAATCGGCATCTTGATCATGTCCTCGGCCTGCAGCTGTTGGGCCGACACATGGAACAGCATATTCGTGCGTTTGGGCACAGGGGTGGCCGTCAGCTCCAGAATCAAACAAGGGTTCAAGCGCTTGAGCGCCTCAAAGCTGCGCTCAGTCTTGGTGTTGTGCGCTTCGTCCACGATCACATAAGGCTGGTGCAAAGCCAGCCAGTTGGCCAGGCTCCAGCGTGGCTGGCCCACAAAGCGTGCCAGCATCTCGCGCCCGGCTTTGTCGCTGGCCGCGTCTTCGGCGGTGACCACCGCATCAGGCAAGTCATTGAGCACTTGCAGGCGTGCGGCAGGCACACCCTTGAAGTGCGGCTCAAACTTTTCGCTGAACGAATACACGTTGCGCTGGTCGGTGTCTTCCACCCGAAAGCTTTGGATCGTGGCCACGACCACAACAGCCCGCTGCGCATAGTCTTGCGGCGACAGCGTGGCCAGTTCATCCAATTCACACACGCGCACATCGTCGCCCACGCCTTGCGCCAACGCTTGGCGAAACGGGTGGCCTGGCGTGCGCAGAGCATTCAGTGTTTGGCTGCGGATAGTGTCTGATGGCACCAGCCACAGCACCAAAGGCTTGGCCAGATTGGTAGGCCATTCCCGCGCCATGCGGCCAATGGCTTCAGAGGCCATCAGTGTTTTGCCGCCACCCGTGGGGATGCGCAGGCACACGCAAGGCACTTCGCCAAACGGTTCGGCGTTGTAGCCATAACCGGTTTGGGCTTCAAACGCCAAGCGCGGGCCCTTCAGGCGGGCGGCGCGGAGGTATTTGTCCAGCTCGTCGAGTGACTGCTGCTGGTAACGCTTGAGGGTCAACAAGGCCATCGTGGGCTCCCTGGGTTTTGTTTTATGTGTTGGGCGTGTTCAAGTCGTTGCAGCGCATCAACGCGGCACTGCGTGCGGCAACTGCTTGAAGCTGATGCCTTCGGCCTTCAGCCGTGCATCGCCCAAGCGGCAGGCTTCGCCATAGATGACCTTGGGGCCGTCATGACCACACAGATCGTTCAAGGCATGAAGCACCGCCGTGGTCAGCACGTTGCCGCTGGCTGGGCGTCGGTCGCCCAAGATGCCGTTGAACAGCAGGTAATAAGCCGTGCCCTCGTGCACACCCAGCAGCGGCAGCGGGCCACTGGCCGCTTGCGCCGGGAGGGCTGTGCCGGTTTCGCGCATCCAGATGAAAGCTGCCAGGTCGGCAAAGCGCACCTCGGGGTGGATATCGCCTTGCTCGTCAAACAGCGGTGCGCCCAGTTGCAGCAGCTGGAAACCGCCACCGCCTTGCCAGCCCACGGCGGCGCTGATGCCGCCTTGTTCGCCGTCGATCACTTTTTGCAAGCGAGGTGTGCAATGTGTGGTGGCGTGTTCGCCCATTTCAATGCCGATCCAGCGACGCCCCATTTTGTGGGCGACTGCGGCGGTGGTGCCGCTGCCGAGGAAGCTGTCGAGGACGAGGTCGCCGGGGTTTGTGGCGATGTGAATTATTCGTTGCAGCAAACGCTCGGGTTTCGGCGTGCCAAAAGTGGAATCAGTACCGAAAAGTGCTTGGATCTCTTTTTTGGACTCGTCGGTATGTCCTGCTTCATCGTGTGACCACCAAGTGTTTGGAACGATTGGGGGCGCATCGTCTAGGTATTGTTTAAACGATGGTGCACCATCACCATTTTTGCCAAAGTAAGCTTTTCCATTTGAGACCATATCAAGCCATTGAGGTTCGGTACGGGACCAACAACGGCCAGGTGGTGGGTGCCTGACGCTTCCTTTGGCTGTAATGATTGGATAGCTGAGATTGGCTCGAATATTTGGAGCATCCCAAGGGATCGCCCGCCAAGGTCCTCGTGGGTCATTGTCTGGATTAGAGAATTGCTTCTCTTGGGCGCTAGTTCGTTGTAAGCGGTTTCGGGTCAGCTTCCAGTTATCGGGGTTTTGTGCGTAGCAGTGGATGAAATTGTGAGAAATCGAAATTGCTGTGTCGCTTGATCGTGAGTAACGACTTTGCCAGACTATGGTGGCGATGAAGCGCTTGCGCCCAAACACCTCATCCATCATCACCTTGAGGTAATGCCCTTCGTTGTCGTCGATGGTCACCCAGATCGAGCCGTCTTCGCGGAGCAAGTCGCGCAAGACCTGCAAACGCGGCAGCATCATGCTCAACCACTGGCTGTGTTCCAGGTTGTCGTCGTAATGCTCAAACGCGCTTTTGGTGTTGTACGGCGGGTCAATGAAGATGCACTTGACCTGCCCCCGGTAAAACGGCAGCAGGGCCTTGAGGGCTTGCAGGTTGTCGCCCTGAATGAGCAGGTTGTCCCGCGCAGAGGTGGCATCGCCAAAAACGCCATTGGCGTTGGGTCCTGCAGTGTGCGGGCGCAGTACATGGGTAGCGGTTTTATTGGCCACCGAAAAGGCGGCCTGGCGGTCAAGCCAGTCGAGAGTGGGCATGGGTCAGGCCTGGCTTTGAATGTCGTAACGGGTTTTGAGGCGAGCCAGCGGGTGTGCCCAAGACAGGTGACCATGGTGCTGCAAGTGGCCGACAACGATACCGGGGTGCAGTTGTGCTTGGTTAGCAAATGCTTGAATGCCATTTTCAGTCAATGGCACCTGCTGCAGTGCGTTAGCCCACGGTGCGGGCAAGAGCACTTCAGAAGCAAAGCGGTTGGCTTCTAATTCCTCAGGGGCGATGGTCTGGGCACCTGATGACGCGTCGTCCAGGTACACCGCCCGCTTGGCCGGGTGTTTGAGGATGTGGCCAATTTCGTGAAAGAAGCTGAACCAAAAAAGGTCGTTCCACTTGCCCAACAAGGACAGTTGCACCAAGGGCTTGCCATGCAGCCACCTGGCCACGCCGGACACATGAGTGCCTTGCAGTGCGGGCACAAACACCAGCACCACGCCCGCTTGTTGGCATAAACGGGTCAGCTCAGGGCCGATGCTGGCGGCGTCGGCCACAGTCAAGGCCCGCATGGCGGGCAAGTTGCGCTCAAGGGTTGCGGCATCGAAGACAGGTACTTCGCGTTGTTGGGCTTGTATTTCGCCCATGCGCAACCAGGCGGTGATGGCGGCCACGTCGGTTTGTGCGTCGGGTTTCGCGCGGCGAAACTGTACTTGCAGTTGGTCGTACTGTGCGGCCCATCCCTCGGGCGAAGCCACGCCAAAGAAGCTCAGCATGGGTTCCACCAATGTTTCGACAAACTTGGCTGTCAATCGCCCAGTGGGCAATACGCCCGCTTGTTGCATGGCTTTGAGTGGAAATTTTTGAACCCATGGCACAGCGCTTAGGTTGGTTTGTATGGCGCGCAGTCGGGCCAAGTATTCGCGGTACTGGGCCTCGCGTGTGAGCCAAAAATGGGCAGGCACCTGCAAGACGCGCTCCAGTTCAATGGCGGTGTCTTCGGTGATTTCTTTTTTTCCGGCCAGTATTTCGTTGATGGCCTGTGTGGGGCGGCCCAGCCGCCTTGAGAGTTCGGCCTGGGTCAATTCGCGCTCGTCCATCAGATCGCGCAAGGTGTCGCCTGGCGGCGATACCTCGGTCGGTAAGTACAAAAGGGTCAATTCAGTCATGGTAGTTCACCACTTCGGTGATGGTTATTTGATCTATGTGTTGCCAGTCAAGTCCACCGTCTTGTTTGGTGGGTGGTGGTTGCCGGGTGGGCCTGACAATCAGGCGCAAGGCCTTGTCGAGCCTGCAAGAGAAATAGCCAAGTCGGTCTCCGGTTAATTCCTCCCAGCGTCCGGGTAGGTTGCGCATGTCTTCCATGCAGCGGGCGGCGCGCAAATCGTCGAGTCTGGTTTTTAAGTTCTTGGCGGCCGGCTGACCCCATTTGCGCTGGCGTTCGGTTGCGGTTTCACAGGCTTGCTTGAGCCTTGTTTCCACAAAGGATATGTCCATTTTTATTCACCCCTGAGGTGAATGATTGTATGTTCATTCTGACGATTAAGCGCTTTGAAGCTCTAAGAGATCACCTTTATCCATGCTGAAGCGTGCGCAGCAGGCGAAATGGCGGATATAGACAACCTTAGGAATTTTGCGGAGAGCGTTACCGTCGCGTGATTGACTTTAAGGCTTGCATGTCTTAAATTCATGCAAAATTTAGCTTCAAGTTAAAAATTACATGGAAAATATAGAGCGTCAAGCCTTGGGTGTTCTGCTTCAGCGGGCCACGCTTTACCCTGTGGTGACGGTGTTGGGCCCCAGGCAGTCGGGCAAAACCACCTTGTGTCGTCTGGCTTTTCCGGACAAGCCCTATGTCAATCTGGAGCAGCCCGATGTGCGGGATTTTGCGCAGCAGGATCCCAAGGCGTTTTTGGCGCAGTTTCCGGATGGTGCCGTGTTGGATGAAATCCAAAACGTACCCTCATTGTTGTCGTGGATTCAGGTGCTGACCGATGCTGATCCGCGCAAAGGGCGCTTTATTTTGACAGGCAGTCACCAGTTGCAAGTGAGTGCGCAGGTCACTCAATCGCTGGCGGGTCGAACGGCGGTGCTGGAGTTGTTACCTCTGAGTTTGTCCGAATTGGCAAAAGCCAGCGACTTGCCATCAGGCGAACCCGCCGATGCGAATGTCTTGATGTTGCAAGGTGGTTATCCCCGTATCCATGCGCAAGGCATGCCACCCGAGGTGATGCTGTCGGATTACTTTGCCACCTATGTCGAGCGCGATGTACGGCAACTCATCAACCTCAGGCATTTGCGCGAGTTTGGCCATTGCGTGCGTTTGTTGGCCGGGCGCACAGGGCAACTGTTGAACCAGACCAGCTTGGGGAACGAAGTGGGGGTCAGCAGCAACACCATCACGCAATGGCTGAGTATTCTTGAAGCGTCTTTCCTGGTGTTCAGCCTTGCACCATGGAGTGTCAACATAGGCAAGCGCTTGGTGAAGAGTCCGAAAATTTATTTTTACGATGTGGGGCTGGCCTGTTGGCTTCTTGGCATCAAGACAGTCGAGCAGTTGCAACACCATCCTTTGCGCGGTGCCTTGTTTGAAAACCTGGTGGTGCTGGAGGTGATGAAGTCTTTGCGCAACCAAGGCCTGCGAGACCCTTTGTATTTCTTTCGCGACAGCAATGGTTTGGAGATTGACCTGCTGCTGGACCATGCCGACGGCCTGCAGTTGGTAGAGATCAAGGCGTCACAAACGGTGTCCATGCCGCTCTTCAAAAGTTTACGCACCGTGGCCGCGTTGCTGGGGGATCGTGTGAAAACTCAACATCTGATCTACGGCGGGGCTGAGCGACAAGATCGAACCGGTACGCAAGTGCTGCCGTATGGGCAAGCCGGTACGCTGGTCTTGCGACCGGCGCTTGAAGCGCCGCCATTTGGCGAAGAGCGCCGAGGTGACGTGAAGTTTTGACCTCACGTCTTGCATCCCTTCACCCATGAGTCGTGCTGAAGCTGGTTATGCTCACTCCCTCATGTCTTTCAGGGGACCTTCTCAATGATCCACTTGTTTTTGTTCATTGCCGGGCTGGTGTGCCTGGTGGTAGGGGCGAATTTGCTGGTGCGCGGCGCGAGCAAGCTGGCGCTTTCCTTTGGCATTTCACCCTTGGTGGTGGGCTTGACCATTGTGGCCTTTGGCACCAGTGCGCCCGAGGTGGCGGTGTCGGTGGTCTCTGTGCTGGAGGGCAAGACCGACATGGCCATTGGCAACGTGGTGGGCAGCAACATATTCAACGTCTTGTTCATTCTGGGCTTGAGCGCTTTGATCGTGCCGCTGGTGGTGCACCGCCAGCTGATCCGCCAGGAGGTGCCCATCATGTTCGGGGTGAGCTTGCTCATGGCCTTGATGTCGATGGATGGCCGATTGAATTTGGCAGAGAGCCTGGCCTTGGTGACCTTGATGGTGCTTTACACAGGCTTCCTGGTGGTGCAGTCTCGCCGCGAAACCGCAGCAGACAAGGCCGCAGCCCAGTCTGCGACGCAAGGCATTGACGAGTTCGAGGCCGAGTTGCAGGCCTCGCCTGCGGGCGCGTGGGATGCCAAGCTGCCCGCGCAGTTGGCGCTGATCGTCGTGGGTCTGGCTTTGCTGGTGCTGGGCTCAGACTGGCTGGTGGGCGCGGCGGTGGTTTTTGCCAAGGCGTTGGGCGTGAGCGATGTGGTGATTGCGCTGACCATCGTGGCGGCGGGCACGTCCATGCCCGAGGTGGCCACTTCAATAGCGGCAGCCCTCAAGGGCGAGCGCGATATTGCTGTGGGCAATGTCGTGGGCAGCAACATCTTCAACATTTTGGGTTGCTTGGGGCTCAGCGGCCTGGTGGCGGGTGGTGCGGGCCTGGTGGTGGCACCGTCTTTGCTGGCCTTTGACATTTGGGTGATGCTGGCCGTGGCGCTGGCTTGCCTGCCCATGTTCATCACCGGGGGCGAAATCGCCCGCTGGGAAGGTGGCGTCTTTGTGGGTTATTACGGGGCCTATGTCGCTTACCTGATTTTGGCAGCGCAGCAGCACGATGCATTGGGCGCCTTCAGCAACGTGATGCTGAGTTTTGTGGTGCCGCTCACCGTCATCACACTCGTGGTGTCGGTGGTGCGCAGGCGGGCATGAAGCCACTGCTGGCCTCCTGTCTTGACAGCCCGATCCGGGTGGAGCGGTCCGGCGTGCACGGCCAAGGTGTGTTCGCCACGCGCCACCTGGCCGCAGGCGAGCGGCTCATCGAGTACGTGGGCGAGGTCATCAGCATGGCCGAGGCCATTGCCCGCCATCCGCACGATGCGGCCAACCCAGACCACACCTTTTTCTTTCACCTGGACGATGGGCGGGTGATCGATGCGCTGCATGGCGGCAACGACGCCAAGTGGATCAACCATTCGTGCCGCCCCAATTGCGTACCCGACGAGGACCGGGGCCGCATCTTCATCTTGACGCGCAGGCCCGTGTTCAAGGGCGAAGAGCTGACGTTCGATTACGGCCTGGTGAGCGACGAGCCCATGAGCGATGCCCTGAAGGCCCGCTATGCCTGCCGCTGTGGGGCCAGAAAGTGCCGGGGCACGATGCTGGCAACTTGAGCGCCCTGCCCGGAGCGATAAAAGCCTTGACGCGGATCGTTAAAAGCCCTGACGCTTTTGATCGCGCAGCATGAACAGGTAAAGGCCTTCCACCTTCTCGCGCGCCCAAGGGGTTTTGCGCAAAAACTTCAGGCTGGAGCCCACGCTGGGCTCGTGCGTGAAGCAGCGAATGGGGATGCGCTGGCCCAGATCGTCCCAGCCGTAAAAGTCGGCCAGCCGGGTGACGATGGTCTCCAGCGTGAGGCCGTGCAGCGGGTTGCGTGGTTGGGCTGCCCGTGCGGTGGGGGCAGGCTCGGTGGGATTTGGAACGGGGCAGCGGTCGTCTTGCATAGCCTGATTGTGAATGCAAAACAGAGCAGCCTTTGTCCAGCGCCTTGCGGGACAGGCCGCGCGTTCAGTGACGGCGCTCGCGCATCAGCCAAGTGGCGATCACGCCCGTCAGCAAGCCCACGCCAGCGGCCACGGCCATTGATTTGAAGGGCGCTTGCTGGATGCAGTGTTCGGCTGTGGTGGTGGCTTTGCGCGCTTGGTTCTCGATTTTGTGTTTGGCTTCCAGAGCGGCTTCCTGGCTGTGGTGCGCCAAGTGGTGCAGGCGCTCGTTCACCCGTTCGGCCATGTGGCTCAGGGCAGGCTTGGTTTGCGCCACCGCTTGATGCATGCTTTTCGAGAGTTCTTCGCCCAAGGCAGCGATGGTTTCGGTGGGGCTGGAGGTGTCGGACATGGCGTGGCCTTTCATGGTGGTTGTGAGAAATGAGAGGTTAGTGAATCTAGCGTTTCAACGACGGGTCGTCGGTGAGGCAGCGCACGGCACGACCCATGGAGGGTTGGCATCCGCACAGCAGCTTTGGCCTGGCAAGAGGGTTTCAACGGGTGGTTGCCTTTGTGGGTCAGAGAATAAAATGAAATGTTGATAAAAAATCACCAAATTGGATAGGGGCATTCGATGCGGTGGCGCTACATGGAAAGGCCTTAATATGCTGCGCTTGAACGAAGACAGGAACAACGCGTTTTTGGCGGGCTTGAGCGACGCGGCCTGGCTGCGTTGGCAGCCGCATCTGCACCAAGTTGAGCTCCAGCGTGGACAGGCCTTAAGCCATGCCGGGTACATGCTCGAACACGTTCACTTCCCGATTCAGGCCGTGGTGGCGATGTACGCCATCACCGATGACGGCGCATGCTCGGAATTGGCTCTTGTGGGCCACGAGGGCATGGTCGGGGTTTGCGGCTTCATGGACAGCAAGGCCATTTTCAACAACGCCATGGTGGTGGTGGGTGGGCCGTGCTGGCGCATGTCCGCTGCCCGATTCAGAGCCGAGGTGATGGGCGAGCCAGCACTCATGCAGGCGATGCTGCGCTACATGCAGGCCTTGATCACGCAGGTGGCGCAAACAGCGGTGTGCAACCGCCACCACAGCATCGACCAGGCGCTTTGCCGCTGGTTGTTGATGAGTCAGGACCGGGTCCGTTGCGCGCCTTTGCAATTGACGCACGAGCTGATCGCGCGCCTGATGGGGGTGCGCCGCGAAGGTGTCACCGAAGCGGCTGTGCGCTTGCAGCGCTCGGGCCTGATTCGGTACACACGCGGCTCTATCACCGTGACCGACCGCGCGGGCCTGGAGCGTGCGGGCTGTGAATGTTATGGACGGGTCAGGGCTGAGCACCAGTGCTTGCTGGGTTGGCCCGATGCCTGGCCTGGCCACAGCCTGACCTGAAGGATTGACCGCGCGCACAAGCGCCTGTGCTTTGGGGCGCCATCGTGCGCTTGCACACAGACCCAGACAAGCCGCAGGCCTTAGGCTGGGGTTTTGCCAAGCGTGTGTGGACCCATGAGCTGTGTTGAGTTGGCGGCCGTAGATTTGCGCCTGAAGGTGGACCCCGTGTCTTTGGGCTTCGTGGACACCTCATCCTTGGTGGGCTCGCCGCTGCCCTGGATTGGGCAGGCGCGGGCCGAGGCTGCGGCCCGTTTTGGCATGCAAATGGGGCAGCGCGACTACAACCTGTTTGTGCTGGGCGAGGTGGGCAGCGGCCGCCGAACGCTGCTGAGCCAGATGATGCGCGAGCTGGCAGCAAGTCGGCCAGTGCCCCCCGACCTGTGTTACCTGAACAACTTTGACGAAGCCGATCACCCCCTGGCCTTGCGCGTGCCTGCGGGGCAGGGCAGGGTCTTGCGCCAGCAGATGGCGCAGTGGGTCAAGGCCTTACAGACTGAATTGCCCAAGCGCTTGCAGCAAGACGATTTTCTGGCTGAGCGCCAGCGCATCGAGCAAGCGGGCAAAGCCGAGGTGGATGCCGCCTACGCCACGCTGAGCGCGTATGCCGAAGCGCAGAACTTTGCCCTGATGCGTGACCAGGGGCACATGGTCTTCACCCTCAAAGACGCGCAGGGCGAGCCGGTCACGGCAGGCCAGGCGCTGCTGTTGAGCCGCGAAAAACGCGTCGAGATGGATGCGGCCGAAGAGGCTTTGCGCAGCGAAATCGGCCGCTACCTGGACAAGACCCGGGCGCTGGAGCGGGTGATGGCCGAGAGCCTGACGGCTTTGCGCAGGCAAACCCTCAAGCCCTTGCTGGACCAAGGCTTGGCCCGTGTGCGCCAGCAAATGAACTTGCCCCCCGAGGCGGCTGACAAGCTGGTCGCTTACTGCCTGCAGGCGCAGCAGTGCGTGCTGGACAACCTGGCCTTGTTTGAGCCGGGCGAAGAAGAGGCGGTGCGTCAGGAGGCGCTGCAGGCCTGGTTGACGCTGTTTCGCGTGAACGTGGCGGTGGACAACCACGCCTGCACCGGAGCCCCGGTGATCGTGGAAGACAACCCGCTGTACCGCAATCTGTTTGGCAGCATCGAGTACGAGTCCGATGGCAACGACCTGGTGACCGACTTTGACCAGATTCGTGCGGGCAGCTTGCTGCGTGCACACGGTGGGTTTTTGATGCTGCACCTGCGGGACTTGCTGACCGACCCACCTGTGTGGGAAAAGCTGGGCCGCTTTTTGCGCAGCGGGCGTTTGCAAATCGAGGAGCCGGGCATGGCGCACCAGCCCATGGCCGCTGTGTCGCTCACGCCCGAGGCGGTGGATGTGGACGTGAAGCTGGTGCTGATCGCATCGGTGGAGGCCTATTACGAGGTGCAGGAGATCGATCCTGAGTTTGCCCGGCGCTTTCGCTGCAAGGTGGACTTTGCCGAGAGCTTCAAAGCCACGGCGCAGACGGTGCAGGCCAGCGCGGTGTTTGTGGCCCACACCTGCGAGCGGCTGGGGTTGCTGCATTTTTCGGCGGCGGCGGTGGCGCGGGTGGTTGAAGACAGCCACCGCTTGGCGGGCGACCAGACGCGCCAAAGCGCCTTGTTTGGCCAGTCCGAAACCTTGGTGATCGAAAGCCACGCCGTGGCGCACAGCCGGGGCGCTGCGCGCGTGGAGGCGGCCGATGTGCAGACCGCCCAAGCCGCCCGGCAAGAGCGCCTGGCTTGCCCGCAAGAGCGCATTCAGGAGACGATTGCCGACGGCGAGCGCTTGCTGGTGGTCAGCGGCGAGCTGGTCGCGCAAGTCAACGGCTTGACGGTGATGGACCTGGGCGACCACGCCTTTGGCGTGCCTGTGCGCGTGACAGCGCGCTCGTTCGCGGGCGACGAGGGTTTGCTCAACATCGAGCGCGAGGTCGAGATGTCGGGCCCCATCCACGACAAGGGGGTGCTCATCTTGCACAGTTACCTGGCCGCCTTGTTTGCGCACATCGCGCCCTTGTCGATGAACGCGGCGGTGGTGTTCGAGCAGGAGTACGGCGGAGTCGAGGGCGATTCGGCCTCGTGCGCCGAGTTGTTCGCTTTGCTGTCGAGCTTGTCGGGTCTGCCTTTGCGTCAGGGCATTGCCGTGACGGGCGCAGTCAACCAACACGGCGAATTGCTGCCTGTGGGCGGCATCAACGAAAAAATCGAGGGCTATTTCCGCAGTTGCGAATTGCTGGGTTTGGATGGCCAGCAAGGCGTGCTGATGCCCGCCCGCAACCGCCGCCACCTGATGCTGCACGAGCGCGTGGTGCAGGCGGTGGCGCAAGGGCGATTTCACATCCACATGGCCAACGAGGTGGGCGATGGCCTGGCGCTGCTCACGGGCTGGCCTTTTGGTCAGCTGTCAGCAGGCGGTTATCCGGTTCAGTCGGTTTTGGGCCGTGCACAAAAAACACTGCTGGATTTTCGGCGGGCCTGCGAGGCCTTGGCGCTGCGCCGATCGGGCCCACATGGGCGAAAAAAGCGGCTTTGAATGTGCCCGCATACGGGGCCAGCAGGGTGCTATGCCGCTGTACGCCGTTTACTGGTTTGGCAGTAAGGACTTCACTGTTTCCGGGGATTTCAGACCTGCGCACAGCAGCCTATCGTGGAGCAGAGGGATTTTTTCATGACTGCCAAGCCGCCCGTGATGGGGCGGTAGGGCAGCTGTTTCCATTGCAGAAAGAACACACCCCATGAGCATTGAACTGGTTTTGGCCGACCCCCATCCTGTGATGCTGGACGGTCTGGCACATGACTTTCAACAGTCGCCCGATTTTTCGGTCAAAGCTTGCGTGAGCAATGGCAACGATGCGCTGGAGGCGGTGCGCAAATACCGGCCCGATATTTTGGTGATGGACTTGTCGCTCAGCCAACGCAGTGGGCTGTCCTTAATAGAAGAAATTCAGCACCACCAGTTGCCGACCAAGCCCGTGGTGTTCACCGGTGCGCCCATTGGCGAGGTGATGCGCGTCATCGACATGGGTGTGCCGGGTCTGGTGTCCAAGGACAAATCCAAAAAAGTGCTGGCGCGTTGCATCCATTCGGTGCACCAGGGCGAGAAATGGCTGGACCGCGACCTGACCATGAAGACCATGTCCTTGTTGCTGGAGCAGCAAAAGAAAAACGCCAAGGCATCGAGCCTGCTGACCCCCCGCGAAATGATGGTGGCCCGCATGGTCACCGAAGGCTGGCCCAACAAAAAGATCGCGAGCAAGCTGTTCATCAGCGAAGGCACGGCCAAGCTGCACTTGCACCACATCTACCAAAAGCTCAACTGTCCGGGCCGCATGTCGCTGCAGCGCTACATGCAGGAAAACGGCTTGGCGTGATCGCCCCAAAAGACTTCGAACCCCCCATTTTAAAAACCGTCATCAACGCAATAAGGAGACCCCATGAGCGACGAAAACCAACTCATTGAAACGGCCTATGTGGAGCACATGAGCGACCATTTCCGCCGCGCGTCAGAGGAATTGTTGTACGCCTACCAGCGCAACAAGGAGGCTGCCCGCCACCACCAGTCCGGTGCCTTCAAAGCTGCTTTGCACCACGCCAAACTGTCCAAGCACCACAGCTTCAATGCGCACGAGCACTTGAAAGAAGCCCTGGGTATTGCCGAGCGCATCGATGCGGTGCGGCCCGTGCCTGGTCAGCTGCATACACCCTTCGTGCCCTCGGGGGTGCAATGAATCAGGTCCATTCTTTATTTGTGGGCTATGTGCTGAATCAAACAGAGCCAGTGCACGATTCTTTTTAAACTGGCTTGGCAAGCGGTGCTGTCAGTGAATGCGCTCTGTCAGGCGTGACACGGGGCTGGCATGGCTGCAAAAGTGTGAAGGATTGTTGACCGCATGCAAGGAGCTTTGATATGTCGATTCGCGTTTTGTTGTCTTCCAAACACAAGGTGGTGTCCGAGGGCATTGCCGCTGTTTTGCGCACGCACCCGGACCTCCAAGTGGTGGGCATGGCCGAGACCGATGAGAAGACACAAGCCCTGTGCAGCGAGTCGGCACCGCATGTCGTCTTGATCGGCATGCACGCCAACAACCAGCAGGATTTGGCCTTGATCCATGCTTTGGCCGCAAGCCGCAGCAGTCCTCACATGGTGGCCTTTTCGGGCGAATCGGACCGCCACGCGATCATCGAAATTCTGGATGCCGGGGCCAAAGGCTATGTGGCCACCACCAGCAGCATCGACGAATTGATTGCCGCCATACGCGCCGCTGCGGCCGGCCGGGTGTACCTGTGCCAAACGGCGGCCGGCGAGATGATGGCGTCGGTGCGCAAGTTTCGCGCAGGCGATGGCTTGGTGCGCGGAGCCTTGGGTGGGCGCGAAGAGCAGGTGCTGCGCCTGATTGCCGATGGTTTCTCGTCCAAGGAAATCGCGCGCAACCTGCAGATCGCGCCCAGCACGGTGGAGGTGCACCGCCGCAACATCATGCGCAAGGTGGGCCTGCACAAAGTGGCCGACCTCACGCGTTACGCCATCCGCAATCAGATGGTGTCGGTGTAAAACCTGGCCGGGTGTGCGTGGCACAGGGGCGGTTGCCCTTGCTGCACAACGCCATAGCATTCGCACACCTGTTGTTCCAGGCCTGCGCGGTCCAGCACCTCGATGCTGCCGCGTGTGTAGCGGATCAGGCCCTCTTTCATGAGCCTGGCCGCGGCCAGACTCACCGCCTCACGCCGCACCCCCAAGAGCTGGCTCAGGGCCTCGTGGGTCTTGTGCACCTGCATGCCGCTTTGCCGGTCCAATATCATCAGCAACATGCGGCACAGTTGCTGCTCAATGTTGTGGTGCTGGCGGCACACATTGCCCTGGCCCATCTGGTGGATCAGGCTTTGCGCAAAGCACAGCATCAGGCGCTGCACCTCGGGGCCATGGTTGAAGCTGTTGAGCACCAAGTGCAAGCGCATGCGGATGGCCCGCCCACCAGTTTGCACCACCCCCTGGTTGGGGTTGCTGTTGTGGCCCAGCAGCAGGTACAGGCCCACCAGCCCTTCGCGCCCCACCATGGCGATTTCGGTGCAGTCACCGCTCTCTAGCATGTATTGCCACGACACGATGGCGTCCAGAGGGAAATACACGTGCGCTGAACTTTGGCCTGACTCGATCAGGACTTGACCTTCGGGCAGATAGACCTCTTCAAAATGGGCTTGCCAGTCCTCATAAATGGGCTCTGGTAAGGCATTCAGGATGTGGTTTTCACAGCGTTGTGTCGTGACCATTGTCTAAATCTTCAATAAAAATATCAAAAACAACAGATAATTTATCAGGGTTAACCATGGGTTTTTGTGCGGTAACGAACACAAAAAAGTCAGCACAGTGACTCGATGAGCGCACAAAAGCGATTGAAAAAAACGGTATCGGGTTTGGGCAGGGAGGCTGCTGCAGCAGGCTTGTTCAGACGGGTTCAGGCAGGTTTGCTGGCCCGAATCAGGCCCGGCAAATCCAGAATGCGCAGCTGACCCCTGCTGTAGTGCAGCAGGCCTTGTTCGCGCAATTCGCCAGCGGCCAGTGTGATGCTCACGCGCCGCACGCCCAGCATGTGGGCCAGGTGTTCGTGGGTCAAATGCAGCTCGGTCGTGCGCGCTTTTTGGGCCGACAGCGCCAACCAGGCAGCCAGGCGGGCGTGGATGTCCAGGGTCTGGACGCAGGCGGCCACGGTGGCCACATGGGTGACCAGTTGCCAAAGGTTGCGCGAAATCAGTGCCAGCAAGGCGGGGTGCTGCAGCGCCAGTTCGCGCAGCGTGATGGCCGACATGGCCCAGGCCGACCCGCTGGTCTGCACACGCAGCTTCAAGGCAGAGGGGGAGTTGGGGGGCGGCGGGTCTTGCACCACGTGCCCCAGACCTGCCGCATCGTCGGCACCCAGCAAGCCCACGGCCAGGCTCTTGTGGCCGGGCTCTTCCACCACGAGGGCCACTGTTGCGCCGCTCAGAAAGTACACCCTCGCCTGGGTGTCCAGGCGTCCCAGCAGCTGTCCGGCCTTGAGGGTGACAGGCTCGCACGCAGCCTGTACCAAGGTTTGCACCTCCACAGGCAGCTGCTTGAAAAGTCCGTTGTGGGTCAGGCTCACGGAAAGTTTCCGGACACAGAAAGAGGGCTGGTTTGCGCGGTCCAGCGTTGAGAAAAAGGCTTCAAGACCATGAAAAAAATGACATTCAGTATAAGTTGCTGAAATCGCAATTGAACGGCCTTGTTCGCAGTTTCACTGTTCGCTGAAGAACATAGAATGCCACTTAACCTCTCTTGGACGGATCGGGAAAGCGCAGACGCTGTCCCCCAGCGCAGAGGTCAAGCCAGACCTGATGCTGACCACTTCCAACCAACTGCTGAGCCGATTGCTCCACACCACCCCCGAGGCCGCCGAGCACCTGGAGCGCGTGACCTTGTCGCGCGGGCTTTGGCCGATGGAGGGCCAGAACTTGGGTGAGGGCCATGTGTATTTCCCTGAGGCAGGCTTGATGGGCTTGCGCTGGCCCAGCCCAGCTTTGCCCGGCGTGGGCATGGTGCTGCTGGGTTGCCATGCAGGCTGGTGGCCTGAGATCGGGCACCTGGGGCCCGTGCAAACGCATGTGCTGCAGGCGGGCCATGCTCAGCGCATCCGCTGGTCGGTGCTGCAAGCCCAGCCGCAGCGTTATGCGCACTGGTTGCTGCAGGCGGCAGCGGCTTCGCAGCAGCTGGTGCACCAAATGGCGCGCAAGGTTCATTGTGTCCAAAACCACACCCTGGTGCAGCGCCTGGCCAGTGGTTTGCTGGCGGTGCGCCAGCACAACCCGCACGGCGCTGAGCCGATTTTGATGACCGATTTGGCGCACTGGTTGTCATGCCCTGTGGCTGAGCTGCAAGCCGCCGCGCAGGTCCTGCAAACCCACCGGGCCGTGCAGTGGGCAGAGGACGCGGACGCTGGCGCCCCCTTGCACAGCTCGCAGCCTCAGAAGCTGGCTAGCCTCGCGTGCGCCTGTCATGAACACCTGGCGCAGGGCCAGCGGAGCAGTGGCTCAGCCAGCGCTTAAAAAGCGCGGGCTCAAGTGGGCGACATCAGTGCCCGCGCCATCGACTCGGCCACCTTGATGCCGTCCACCCCCGCCGACAAAATGCCGCCCGCGTAACTGGCGCCTTCGCCCGCCGGGTACAGGCCTTGGGTGTTGGTGCTTTGGTGGTTGTCGCCTCGCGGAATGCGCAGGGGCGAGGAGGTGCGCGTTTCCACCCCGGTCATCACCGCATCCGCCATGTCGTAACCTTTGATCTTGCGGCCAAACACGGGCAGTGCTTCGCGCATGGCGGTCACCGCGTAGCCCGGCAACACATCGGCCAAGTCAACCAGCTTCACGCCGGGTTTGTAGGACGGCAACACGCAGCCCCAGGTGGTGGAGGGGCGCTGCGCCAAAAAGTCGCCCACCAGTTGGCCGGGCGCTTCGTAGTTGCTGCCGCCCACCTCAAAGGCGCGGGTTTCCAGTTCACGCTGCAGCACGATGCCCGCCAGCGGGTGCGCTTGGGGGGGCTGCAGCGCAGCCAAGGCCTGGGCTTCTTGCGCCAGTTGTGCGCCGTCTTGCTCGCCAAAGGCGGCTTGCCAAGCGGCGGTGTCCAGCGGGTAATCGGGTGGGTCGATGGCCACGACCATGCCCGCGTTGGCATTGCGCTCGTTGCGCGAGTACTGGCTCATGCCGTTGGTGACCACGCGGCCCGGCTCGCTGGTGGCGGCGACCACCGTGCCGCCGGGGCACATGCAAAAGCTGTAAACCGCGCGGCCATTTGCCGCGTGGTGCACCAGCTTGTAATCGGCTGCGCCCAGCAGCGGGTGGCCCGCGTGGCGGCCCCAGCGGGCTTGGTCGATCACGCTTTGTGGGTGCTCGATGCGCACGCCAATCGAAAACGCTTTGGCCTGCATGGCCACGCCCCGGCGGTGCAGCATGACAAAGGTGTCGCGCGAGCTGTGGCCCAGGGCCATGACGGCGTGGCGGGTGTGCAGGGTGTGCAGGGTGTGGTGCTCGCCCGTGCGCAGGTCTTGCACCTGCAGACCGGTGAGCTGCTGGCCGTCAGCGGTGGGCGCGAGCAGCACATCGCTCACGCGCTGTTCAAAGCGAATCTCGCCGCCCAGCGCGATGATTTGCTCGCGGATGTGCTCGACCACCTTGACCAGCTTGAAGGTGCCGATGTGCGGGTGGGCGGCGTAGAGGATGTCAGGGGGGGCGCCGGCTTTGACGAATTCGTCCATCACCTTGCGGCCCAGGTGGCGCGGGTCCTTGATTTGGCTGTAGAGCTTGCCGTCAGAGAAAGTGCCTGCGCCGCCTTCGCCAAACTGCACATTGCTCTCGGGGTTGAGCACCTTTTTGCGCCACAGGCCCCAGGTGTCCTTGGTGCGTTCACGCACGGGCTTGCCGCGCTCCAGCACGATGGGCTTGAAACCCATTTGCGCCAGCGCCAAAGCGGCGAACATGCCGCACGGCCCAAAGCCCACCACCACCGGGCGCTCGCCTTCTTCCGTGCCAAAACTGGCCGGGGCCTGGCAAGGCGGGTGCCAAGCCATGTCGGGCGTGGGCTGGATGTGGGGGTTCTTTTCAAACTGCTGCAGCAAGCGGTTTTCGGTCTGTGCGTCAAGCAGCGACAGGTCGACGATGTAGACCGCCAGCAAGTCGGCCTTGCGGGCGTCAAAGCTGCGTTTGAAGATCTGCACAGTGGCGATGTCGGCGGCGCTGATGCCCAGGGCCTGGGCCGCCAGTTGGCGCAAGGCCGCGATGGGGTGCGGCGTGGGCAGGCGGTCTTCGTCGGTTTCGGACGGCGCGTCGGCCGCGCGGCGCGATTCAATCGGCAGGACCGATAAGGGGAGTTTGAGTTCTGAAATCCGGATCATGGCAACCTCTGTGGCTTGTGGTTATCAAGCAAGAAGCGGTGATTATCCTTGAGGCAAGAAGCCATCGACCGACAAATAACGCTCGCCCGTGTCGTAGTTGAAGCCCAGCACGGTGGCCCCGGCGCGCAAGTCGGGCAGTTTTTGGGCGATGGCTGCCAAGGTGGCACCCGATGAAATGCCGACCAACATGCCTTCTTCGCGGGCCGAGCGGCGGGCGTACTCGCGGGCCGCTTCGGCCTCGACCTGAATCACGCCGTCGAGCAGGCTTGTGTCCAGGTTTTTCGGAATGAAGCCCGCGCCAATGCCTTGAATGGGGTGGGGTGCGGGCGCACCACCCGAGATCACAGGCGAGGCAGCAGGCTCGACTGCAAACACTAGGAGATTCGGGAACTTGGCCTTGAGCACGCGGGCCACACCCGTCAGGTGGCCGCCTGTGCCCACGCCCGTGATGAGGGCGTCGATGCCATCGGGGAAGTCAGCCAGGATTTCCTGTGCGGTGGTGCGCACATGCACCTCGATGTTGGCTGTGTTTTCAAACTGTTGGGGCATCCAAGCGCCCGGGGTGCTGGCCACCAAGGCCTGGGCCCGGGCAATCGCCCCTTTCATGCCTTCGGCGCGGGGCGTCAGGTCAAAACGGGCGCCGTAGGCCAGCATCAGGCGGCGGCGCTCGACGCTCATGCTGTCGGGCATGACCAGCACTAGCTTGTAGCCCTTGACGGCTGCCACCATGGCCAGGCCAATGCCGGTGTTGCCCGAGGTGGGCTCGACGATGGTGCCGCCTGGCTTCAAGGCACCCGAGCGCTCGGCGGCTTCAACCATGGCCAGCGCGATGCGGTCTTTGATGGAGCCGCCGGGGTTGCTGCGTTCGGATTTGATCCAGACATTCGCGCCCGTGCCAAACAGGCGTTGGATGCGCACATGGGGGGTGTGGCCGATGGTGTCGAGAATGGAGTGGGCTTTCATGCGGTTTCCAAGGGGTGGCGGGAGGCTTGCATTGTGCGTGAGGGGGCGTGGTTTGAATGTCTTGTGTGGCACAAACGTGGCATCAACGTGGTACAAAGCGCCCGCTGGAAACACCCCGGGGCCCGCGCCCTGCGCTCAGGCGATAATCACCCGGTGAAGCACGCCAGACCGTCGCTGGTGCAATCTCCGAAAGGAGGCACTGGAGGAACGTCCGGACTGCACAGGACAGCGTAGGAGGTAACACCTCTCCACCGTGAGGTGAGGATCAGAGCAACAGAGACGAGCCGATTGAGTTCGGGTGAAACGGGCAATCTCTACGCGCAGCAATACCAAGTAGGCCTTCCTGAAGGGGTGCGGTTCGCCGCATGCTTTCTCCCTGTGGTTCCGCGGGGTGAGTTGGCGGGTAGGTAGCACCGAGCCGGGTGGGCAACCCCCGGCCCAGAGTAATGGCGGTCACGCAGCGGGCAACCGCTGTGCACAGAATCCGGCTTATCGGCGGGCTTCACACTTTTTTCTCAGGGCGCAGCCCACAAAAAAACCCGCCGAAGCGGGTTTTTTTGTGGGGGCTTGAAGCCGCTCAGCCGCGAGAAGGCATCAGGCTGCCAGCCAGGGCAAACACCGAATTGGGCGCGGTGATCTTCAAGGCGCTTTTGGGCTTGGCAAACACGCCGCGCTTGACGGCTGGCTGCGGTGCAGGCTCGACGGTCACACCTTTGGTGCGTTGCTCGGCCACCAGTTGGCGCAAGCTGATCGACTGCAGGTGGGTCAGCATTTTTTCGTTCAGGCTGGCCCACAACTCGCTGTTCATCCAGCCGCCTTCGGCAGCGGCTTCTTCTTCGGTGGGGGCATCGACCGCGCCCACGATGTCGGCCATGGTGATTTTTTCAGCATTGCGCGACAGCGAATAACCGCCGCCGGGGCCACGGGTGCTCTCGACCAGGCCATGCTGGCGGAGTTTGCTGAACAGTTGTTCCAAGTAGGACAGGGAAATCTGGTGGCGCGTGCTGATGGCGGCCAGCGAAACGGGGCCACGGTCTTCACGTAAGGCCACATCGATCATGGCGGTGACGGCAAATCGGCTTTTGGTGCTCAAACGCATGCTGGGCTCCTTTCTGCGTTTTGGTGGCCTGCAAAAGCAGGCCATCCTGTGGGGTCAAGACTGCATTGTGTGCAGGGGTGACTGAACGGTCATTTTCTCAGACTGTATTGCTAGGTGGTGATAAACCGGGCTTATTCAAGGGTAAATCCGCCTTTTTTAGCCCTTTTGGCAGATTAAAAACAGATTAAAACCGTTCATGGCTTTCCGTCTGCCGCCATTGCCCCGGCTCCAGGGGGGCCAAACCTATGCGGCCCACGCGTTGGCGGCGCAGGTCCTGCAGGGGGCATTGTTCGTCCAGCCAGCGGCCCAACTCCAGCCCATCGATGTCTTTGCCCGCGATGCGCAGCACCGTGAGTTGCTCGGTCTGGCGGTTGATGCTGGCGCGGATGCCGGGGCCGTTCAGGGCCTTGATCAGGCCCTCTGGCACTTCGCCGCCCACGGTGGCCATCCATTCTTGTTCCATGGGGCTGCGGCGGTCTTCCAGGTGGCGCAGCACAGCCACGTCGTCTGTGAAGATGCACAGCCCGCTGGCCGGCTTGGCCAGTGGGAGGGGCATTTGCATCTTGGCCAGACGCTCGGGGCCCCACAGGCCGGGTTGGGGGGCTTTGAGGCCCACGGTGTCCTGCAGCCAGGCCAGGTTGGCCACCCGGTGGGCGGGTTTGAACAGCACCAGGGTCATGGGGGCCAGTGCCGCCATGGAGACCAGGCGGTTGACTTCAACAGTTTGCTCGGGCCGCACACGCCGGGCCGGGTCGGTGACCACTTTGCCCGCCACTTGCACACCACCGGCCACGATCAGGGCTTCGGCTTCGCGGCGCGAGCAGTTTTGCTCGGCGGCCACGCGTTTGGCCAGGCGGATGCCTTCTTCAGAGGAAATCATCGATGCTTTCAAAAATACTCAAAGCGAATCAAGACAGGGCTTGTTCGCGGATGTGGTCCACATGCGCTTGCAGCGAACGTGCCGCCACGGGCCACAGGCGTGGCGGCACGTCGTCGTAGGCTTTTTCCACCCACTCTTGCAAGCTGCCTTGGGGCAGGGCCTGCATGGCGGCGGCAATTTTGGCTTCGCGCTTCAAGCGGTGCGCCTTCAGGTGCGTGATGGCCTGGTGCGCAAAACCCAACACATGGCCGTGCGCGGGCAAGATGAATTCGATGTCCCCGGCTTCGCAGGCCGCAGCCAGTTTGTCCAGTGAATCCAGATAGTCGCCCATGTGGCCGTCGGGTGGGTCGATCACGGTGGTGCTGCCGTTGAGCACATGGTCACCCGAGAACAGCAGACCGTCTTCTTCGAGCACCAGACACAGGTGGTTGGCCGCGTGGCCGGGGGTGTGCACCACGCGCAGGGTGTGGGTGATTTCGCCGTCCACGCCAATGCCTTGCAAGACCAGTTTTTCACCGTCGGCCAGCTCGCGCTCGGGGGTGAAGCGGCTGTTGGCGCGGGCGGTGGGCTTGGAGGCCAGGCCCAGGATGGGCGGCTTGTGGGTGCACAGCGCCTGTAACGGGGCCGCGCCGGGGGAATGGTCCGGGTGTGAGTGGGTGCACACAATGGCTTTGATCTGCCCGCCTGCGGCACGCCAGATGCGTTGCAGGTGCGCGTCGTCGGCCGGGCCGGGGTCAATGGCGATGTAGCCCGTGTTCGGGTCGCCCACCAAATAACTGTTGGTGCCGGGGCCGGTCATCACGCCGGGGTTGGGGGCGGTCAGGCGCTGCACGTTTTGGAGCAGCGGCACGGCTTGGTCGGTTTTCCAGTCCAGGTGGTGGTGGATTTGCCCATCGGGCGTGACCAAGGCCAGCTCGCCAAACGGGGCTTCATGCTCCATGTAACGTGCTTCGTTGCCCGCCAGCCAGCCGGCACGGGGGCAGCTGGTCCAAAGCGGTTCATCGTTGACGGCGCAGGCTTGCAGCACCGCGTCGACGTTGGCAAAGGCTTTGAGGCGCTCCAGCGTGCGGATGGTCGGGTAGACCATGAAGAAATCGCCCGCTTCGTGGCGGCTCAGCGCGTCAGCCGGGCGCACCCAGACCGGCTCGAACTGCTCGGACTCGTCGGCCACCGGGGTTTGGCCTTCGGGCATGCGGGCCACCAAAAAAGGCACGTCAAAGCGCCGCGGCAGGTCGCGGTCGGTGATCCAGTGGGCCAGCACAAAGACCTGCTCAGCGGCCAGCGTCAGGCCTCGGGCCTGGCATTGGGCGGCAAAAGGGCCTTGTCGGTCGATGGCGGCGATGTCGTCGTGGTTGGCCCAGCGCCCGTCGGCATGGCGGGCGAACAAGACGCCCAGCTCTTCAAAGCTCTCGCGGATGGCCGCAATCGCTTGCGTCAGGTGCAGGTCGCTTTGCTTGGGGCGGCGTTGCGCCAGGCTGTGCGCCTGGGCATCGGCGGCGTCGATGCCGCCACCCGGGAACACATAGGCGCCGGGTGCAAAACTGGCCGTCATCGAGCGGCGGGTCATCAGCACTTCGATGCCTTGCGGCCCGTCGCGCAGCAGCAGCACGGTGGCGGCGGGGCGCAAG
>NZ_JAFEIF010000051.1 GCF_017848645.1 Limnohabitans sp.
GGCCTCGCCCAGCGCCAGCGCCTCGGCTGCGCGTGCGGCCCCCGTGCCACCCGCCAAGCCCAGCCCATCCGTTGCAGCGGCCCCGCCTGTCGCGACACCTCCCGCTGCACTGGCCGCTGCATCTGCCGCTGCACCTGCCGCAACCACAACACCCCCGCCCGCCGCACGCCCAGCGGCCGATGCCCGAACTGCAGACCGCGCAGCCATCAACCAAGCGGTGCAGGACTGGGCCAAAGCCTGGGGCGACCAGGACATGGCGCGTTATTTCGCTGCCTACGCGAACAACTTCACCCCCGCCAACCGGGCCAGCCGCGCCCAATGGGAGAGCGACCGCCGCATCCGCATCGTGTCCAAGAAATCGATCTCGGTGCAAGTGCGCGAGATACAAATCAGCTTCAATGGCGACACAGCTTCGGCGCGCTTTCAGCAGCTGTACACCTCGGACAATTTGAAGAACACAAGCCGCAAGACCCTGGAGTTGGTGCGGCAAGGTAACCGCTGGTTGATTGCGCGCGAGTCGGTGAATTGAGATCCAGACGCGCCTCGCCGCCATCCGCTCAACGTGATCGACAGGTGAGCAAAGCCTCCAAGCCTGAGCGCCATCGGCACCCCTGGCGGCTCCAAAAGCTGGGTTGGTTGGGCGTGCTGATGATGCTGACCGCCGTCCTTTGGTGGGCGCTGGACCACGCCGGGCCCAAGGCCCAAAAGGCCTGGAGCGAACTGAGCGCCAGCATGGGTCTGTCCTCCTCGACCACGATGTCCTGGCAACTGGCGTTCGAGCCGCAAACACCCCAGGCCACAGCGACGCCCGAGCTGGACCCGGAGCCGCTGGTGCGGCAAATTTACGCCCAACTGGGCGAGGGCGAACGGGCGCAGGCCCTGGCCACAGCCAGCGTGCTGGCCGAGCGTTTTCCCACCTTTCAATTGGGCCAGCTGCTGTACGCCGATTTGCTCAACATCAGCTCTGCCAACCCTGTGCCTTTGCCCTTTGAAGACGAGGAGAATGCACCGTCCTTGCGCAAACGCCTGGACGAGCTGATCCTGGAGTCCAAACGCCGACTTCAGCGCGACAGTGCACAAAGCCTGCAGGGCAAAATTCCGGCCGCCCTCGCGTTTCTGAGCCCGCAGCAAGCCTATGTGGCGGCCGTGGACGCCTCCAAATCGCGTCTGTACTGGTTCGAAAACCGCAGCGGCCCGGATGGCCGTTTGCAGTTGCACCTGGTCAAGGAAAGCTACATCTCGGTGGGCATCAACGGGGTGGGCAAGAACCAAGAGGGCGATGGCAAAACGCCCCTGGGCGTTTACTTCATCCAGCGCAATTTGCCCGGCGAAGGTCTGCCCGATTTGTTTGGCGAGGGGGCCTTGACGCTGAACTACCCCAATGCGGTGGACGTGATGCGCAAAAAAACAGGCTCGGGCATCTGGCTGCACGGCACGCCCAGCGCCCAATACGCCAGAGCCCCGGAGTCCACCGATGGGTGCGTGGTGCTCGCCAACCCCGAGATGAGACGCTTGCTGCACATGCCCGATCTGCGCATGACGCCGGTGATCATTGCCGAACAACTCGAATGGGTGAACGCAGACCAGGCCGCTCAGACATGGGCCGGCTTCAAACCCGCGCTGAACCAATGGCTGCAGGCGCGCAACGGCCGCGACCCCGAGGCCTTGAAAATCCATTACAGCCCACGCTATGAACAAGACGGCGTGGGGCTGGCGCAAGTCTGGCCACGACTGGCACAAACCACGCTGGGTTACAGCCAAACCAAGCCGCTGGAGTTGGTGTCCGTGTTGAACTGGAAAGACCAGGACCACACCATGGTGGTGACCATGAAAGACCCCAACCAGAGCCACCCCCAAGGCGCGGCCTATTTGCGCACGTATTGGCAAAAGGAAAATGGCCAATGGCGGCTGGTGTTTCAGGGCCCCACCTGATCGCTCCCGATCCAACGCACCCAACCCAATGGCTCACGCCCGGCCCGCATGAACACCGACATCCCGTTTTTCAATGGCCGCATCGACCCGGATGGCGGGAGTTTTGACGCTTGGAAATCACAAAGCTTGCTCGACTCGCTGGAGCAAGGTGGCCTGCAGTGGCCCAGCTCCTGCCGCTCAGGCACTTGCCGCACCTGCATTGGGCAACTGGTCTCGGGCCAGGTGCACTACGAGATGGCATGGCCGGGTCTCACGGCCGAAGAAAAAGCCGAGGGCTGCGTGCTGCCTTGCGTGGCGCGGCCCCTCGGCGATGTGGTGCTGCAAGACCCCTTCGCTTGACCGAAGGGTCAGCGCGCGTCAGGCCTCGTCCAGGCCCAACTCCTGGATTTTGCGGGTGATGGTGTTGCGGCCAATGCCCAGTTTTTGCGCCGCCTCGATGCGGCGACCGCGCGTGGTGGCCAGCGCCGCCTGAATCAGGCTGGTTTCAAAACGCCGGGTAAGCGCGTCCCACACATCGGTGCGACCGGCTTTGAGCAAGGCCAGGGCCTCTTGCTCCAGACCGGGCTCCCAGCCCATGGCACCGGGGTTGACCATGGCAGCGTCAAAAGGCGAAGCCAAGTTCTGCGCATGCACGGGGCGGTCATGGCCAGCCAATGAACCTGGCGCGAACTGGCTTGGCTCGGACTGGCCCAGCGCGGTCTCGGCCAAGCCGCCCCCCACACCCGAAGACAAGGCCGTGAATGCGGCAGGCGCGGCCGATGCAGCGCCTGACAGCCCCAGCACTTCGGGTGGCAAATCCTTGACTTCAATCGTTTGTGTGGGCGCCATGACGGTGAGCCAGTGGCAGATGTTTTCGAGCTGGCGCACATTGCCCGGAAACTGGAACTGGCCCAGGCGCTCGAGCGCGGCGTCGGCCATGCGTTTGGGCTCCACACCCAGCTGCTGCGCGCTGCGCTGCAGGAAGTAGCGCGCCAGCACGGGCACGTCTTCGCGCCGCTCGCGCAGCGCGGGCAGGCGCAGGCGAATCACGTTCAGGCGGTGGTACAGGTCTTCGCGGAAGATGCCTTCCTTGACGCGCTGCTCCAAATCCTGGTGGGTGGCCGCGATCACGCGCACATTGGCCTTGACGGCGCTGTGCCCGCCCACGCGGTAGAAGTGGCCGTCGGACAGCACACGCAGCAAACGCGTTTGCAAATCGAACGGCATGTCGCCGATCTCGTCCAGAAACAGCGTGCCGCCATCGGCTTGCTCAAAGCGGCCCCGGCGCGAAGCTTGTGCGCCTGTGAAAGCGCCGCGCTCGTGGCCAAACAATTCGCTCTCGAGCAGGTCTTTGGGAATGGCCGCCGTGTTGATGGCCACAAAGGGCTGGTTGGCGCGGGGCGAGTGTTTGTGCAGCGCGTGCGCCACCAGCTCTTTGCCCGAGCCCGACTCGCCCGTGATCAGCACCGTGACATGGCTTTGCGCCAAACGACCGATGCCGCGAAACACATCCTGCATGGCCGGAGCCTGGCCCAGCATTTCGGGGGCGTCGGCCATTTTTTCTTCGGCCACGTCTTCGCGCTGGCTCTCGCCCACGGCACGGCGGATCAGCTCCACCGCCTTGGGCAAATCAAAGGGCTTGGGCAGGTACTCAAACGCCCCGCTTTGGAAAGCCGATACGGCGCTGTCCAGGTCAGAAAACGCCGTCATGATGATGACCGGCAAACCGGGCATGCGCTGCTTGATGGCCGTGAGCAAATCCAGACCCGAGCCGCCGGGCATGCGGATGTCGCTGACCAGCACTTGCGGGCCGTCGCTGTCGCCTTCGGCCTCCAGCGCCTTCATCACCTCGCGTGGGTTGGTGAAGCTGCGCGTGGGCAATCCTTCGCGCAGCAGTGCTTTTTCGAGCACAAAGCGGATGGATTGGTCATCGTCTACGATCCAGATCGGCTTCATCAAAGTGGCACTTTCTGTGGTCAAGGGGAAGGCTTCAAGGCAGGGGAATCAGGATCTTGAAGTCCGTACGGCCCGGCTCGCTCTCGCACTCGATCAGGCCATGGTGTTGCTGCACAAAGGTTTGCGCCAATGTGAGCCCCAGGCCAGAGCCGCCTTCGCGCCCCGAGATCAACGGGAAGAAAATGCGGTCCTTGATCGAGTCTGGAACACCAGGCCCGTTGTCCATCACATGCAATTCCAATGCCAGGCGATAACGCTGCTTGCCAAAGGTGACTTGCCTCAAGATCCGGGTCTTGAGCGTGATCTGCGCGTCGCCTTGCGCCACGCGCTCTTGCAGGGCTTGCGCCGCGTTGTGCGCGATGTTGAGCACCGCCTGAATCAGCTGCTCTCGGTCGCCACGAAACTCGGGGATCGAGATGTCGTAATCGCGCACCACCTTCAAGCCGCGTGGAAACTCGGCCAGGATCAGGGCGCGCACGCGTTCGCACACCTCGTGGATGTTCACATCGCCCACCACATGCGGCCTGCGGTGGGGGGCCAGCAAACGGTCCACCAGGGTCTGCAGCCGGTCGGCCTCGTGGATGATGACCTGTGTGTACTCGGTCAGCTCCTTGTCATCGAGTTCCATCTCCAGCAACTGCGCCGAGCCGCGAATGCCGCCCAGCGGGTTCTTGATCTCGTGCGCCAGGTTGCGGATCAGCTCCTTGTTGGCCTGGGCCTGGTCGAGCAGGCGCTCCTCGCGCTCTTGCCGGGTTTGTTGCTCCACCGGCAGCAGCTCCACGATCACCTCGTCGGGCAAATCGGTCAGCGCCACGATGACGTGCACGGGCAAAGGCTCTTCGTGGTGCAGGCGGCGCAGCTGGGCCTCGTAGCGCAGCGCGGCAAACTCGTTGGACTGCGCACCGGACAAGGCCATGATCAGGGGCTGCGGGTCCACAAAATAGTCGGGCAAGTGCGTGTCGTAGAGCGTGCGGCGGGACAGGCCCAGCGCATCTTCGAGCGCGGCATTGACAAAGCGCACACGGCCTTGGCCCTGCATCACGGCCACGGGCGTGGCCAGCAGGTCAAAGGCCTGGAATCGGTGGGGGGTGTTCATGGCGAGCTGCGGCTGGTCTGCACCGGGCGACGGGCCAGCTCGCGCTGCAGGCTGTCGATGTCGCGTTCGGTGCGCTCGATGGCCGCCAACATGCCGGCCACGCGGTCCAGGTATTTCTGGTGGTTGCGGGTTTCTGCGGCCCACTTCTCGGGCTCACCTTGGTTGTAGCTTTGCACCAACTGCGCCAGTTGCGCACGGGCCTTGTCCAGCTCTTGCATCAGGATGGTGCGCGCTTGCGCATCGCGCTCGCTTTGCTGCACATCGGGGGTGCGGACAGGCACTGACGGGGTGCGGGGCTGGCCCGCCAGTTCCAGGGCTGCGGCACCAGGCTCGGTTGGGGTGCTGCGTCTGGGCACGGCTGTGGGCACGGGGGCGGGCACGGCAGCGGCAGCAGGCGAAGGCGTGGGGCGGGTGCCGCTGATCACGGTGATGGCCTGAGGGGCCAGTGGCTCGCACAGAGCGGGATCGCGCGGGGCATTGGTGTATTCCTGGCCGCAGCGGTAAACGGCTTGCTGCGCCTGCGCACTCAGGGCTGCACTGAATAAAAGCAAAAAAAGGACGGCCGAGGCCGTCCTTTTGAGGCATTGCACAGGTGGGTGTGCAATGGTGGTCATGGTGCTTAGAGCGAGTAGTACATGTCGTACTCGACCGGCGAGACTTCCACGCGGCTGCGGTTGACTTCCTGCATCTTCAATTCGATGTAGGCGTCGATCCACGAGTCGGTGAACACGCCACCTTTGGTCAAGAAGGCGCGGTCTGCATTGAGTGCGTCCAAGGCCTGGTCGAGGCTGGAGCAAACAGTGGGGACCAACTTGTCTTCTTCTGGCGGCAGGTGGTACAGGTCCTTGGTCGCGGCTTCGCCGGGGTGGATCTTGTTCTCGATACCGTCCAGACCCGCCATCAACAGGGCGGCAAAGCCCAGGTAGGGGTTCATCAATGGATCGGGGAAACGGGCTTCCACACGGCGGGCCTTGTCGCTGGCGACGTTGGGGATGCGGATCGAGGCGGAGCGGTTCTTGGCCGAGTAAGCCAACTTGACCGGGGCTTCGTAATGCGGGACCAAACGCTTGTAGCTGTTGGTGCCGGGGTTGGTGATCGCGTTCAGGGCACGGGCGTGCTTGATGATGCCGCCGATGTAGTACAGCGCGAGTTCAGACAAGCCTGCGTAGCCGTTGCCTGCGAACAGGTTCTTGCCGTCTTTCCAGATGGACTGGTGCACGTGCATGCCCGAGCCGTTGTCGCCCGCGTAAGGCTTGGGCATGAAGGTGGCGGTTTTGCCGTAAGCGTTGGCCACGTTGTGGATCACGTACTTTTGCAGCAGTGTCCAGTCAGCGCGCTCAACCAAAGTGGAGAACTTGGTGCCGATTTCGCATTGGCCAGCGCCTGCCACTTCGTGGTGGTGCACTTCGACTGGGATGCCCACGGCTTCGAGGATCAGCGACATTTCGCTGCGCATGTCGTGGGTGCTGTCGACCGGGGGCACGGGGAAGTAGCCGCCCTTGACGCGGTTGCGGTGGCCTTTGTTGCCGCCGTCGATCTTGGTGCCGCTGTTCCAGGGGGCTTCGGCTTCGTCAATGGCGTAGAAGGTGTTGTTCGGCTCGGTGCTCCAGCGCACTTCGTCAAACAAGAAGAATTCTGGCTCGGGGCCGAAGTAGGCGGTGTCGCCCAGGCCCGATTGCTTGAGGTAGGTCTCGGCGCGCTTGGCGATCGAACGTGGGTCACGCTCGTAGGCCTTGCCGTCGGTGGGCTCGATCACGTCGCAGATCAAGACCAGGGTGACTTCTTCGAAGAAGGGGTCGATGATGGCGCTGTTGGCGTCGGGGATCAGCAGCATGTCGGAGGCTTCGATGCCCTTCCAGCCGGCAATCGAAGAGCCGTCGAAGGCTTGACCGTCTTCGAACTTGCTTTCGTCAAACTGGGACACGGGCACGGTGATGTGCTGCCACTTGCCACGGGTATCGGTGAAACGGAAGTCAACAAACTTGACTTCGTTGTCTTTCACCATGTTCATCACATCTGCGACGGTCTTGGCCATCAAATTCTCCTGAAGGGAATGGGTTAAAAAGCTGACGCACAACTCTTGCAGTTTCTGTGCCAACTGGCCCAGTCCACCCAAGCTGAACAGCCCTAAATTGTGCCTTGAGCCCGCTGCTTTGGGCGCTTTCTGAAAGAAAAAAGCACCTGTCTGGGTTCCAGCAGGCGATCGGCAGCAGCCAAAACCTGCACTATGCCCAAAAATTGGTCCTCAAGTGCCGCGTTCAGCCTCCTAAAAATGCACTTTTTTGGTGCAATTTTGCACTATTTTGGTGAATTATGGATCAACGCACCAATTCGGGGCCATATTCCAGACTGAAGGCCTGCAGACCTTGGCGCAAGGCCTGGTAGGCTAGGTCGGCGTGGGCCGGCTCGCCTTTGACACCCAACTCGATGTGGCGCCCCCACTGCGGGTGGTCCACGCTGGGCAGGCTGAAGACTTTGACGGCCGGGTGCGCGGCTTCGATGGACTCCATCAACGGGGTCAGGGTGGCTTCCATCGCGCCCAACACAATCACCGACTTTTCGACATAAGCGTCTTGCCGGAAGTGGGCGCTGTAGTGCGTGTCCAGCACCGACTCGATCATGGGCCAGGCCATGACCGGAAAGCCGGGCACAAAGTGCACCGTGCCACCGCCAGGGCCGGTGCAGCTGAACCCGGGGATCTTGTTGTAGGGGTTGGGGATGATGGCTGCGCCTTGGGGAAAGGTGCCCATGTTCAGGCGGTGCAGGTTGTCGGCCCGCTCGGGTTCGTAGGGCAGGCCTTGCTCTTTGGCCGTGTCCTGCATGCGCTCCTGAATCAGGCGCTTGGCCTCGGGGTGCAAGGCCAGCGGAACGCCAAGGGCCTTGGCGGCGCATTGGCGGGTGTGGTCGTCCGGCGTGGCCCCAATGCCGCCGCAGCTGAACACCACCTCGCCCGAAGCAAAGGCCCGCTGCAAGGCGGCGGTGATGCGCTCGGGCGAGTCGCCCACGTACTCGGCCCAGCCCAGGCTCAGGCCCCGCGTGTTCATGAACTCGATGACTTTGGGCATGTGTTTGTCCTGGCGTTTGCCGGACATGATTTCGTCGCCAATGATGATCAGGCCAAAGGTGGGGGTCATGGGGGAACTCTTGGGGTCAGGTTGAAGGGGCAGTCGGGTATCGGGTCAAGCGTCAGAGTTTAGGGCGCGGCACGACATCGGTGATGCCGTTGTCTGTGCCGGGCTGCCCGCCTTCGAGGCGGGCAGCGGCATGCGGCGAAGCGGCAACAGGCGCTGCGGCCAGGACCTCGTCCACGGCCGCTTGCCGGGGCTCACCTCGCAGGGCCTGCAGAGCGGCCAGGCCGAAATGCGCAAACCACAACGAAGAAAAGGCGAACACCAGGGTGTAAATCCAGATGGCCACGGGCACCAAAATCACAAAGGCTGCGGCAAACAAGGCCCCCGAGGCCCACACCAGGCTGGGCGCTGCGCCCATGAGGCCCGTGACCAAGCCCATGGCCAAAAAGCTCATGCGGTGGCGGGCCATGAGGGTGTGGCGTTCGTCGGCACTGGCAAATTCGGCCAGCACGTCAAACGCCATGACGCGGTAAGTGAGCCAGCCCCAGATGAAAGCGGGCAGCACCAGGGCCAGGGGCGGCACCAGCCACATGGGCAAAGTCAGCACCAGCGCCCCCAGCGCCAGCACCAGCGAGAAAAAAGTCCACCACAGGCTCAACAGCAAACTGCCGCCGTGCTTGCGCTGCAAACCGGCAAAACGCCGCTCGGCCACCATGCGGGTCAGAGACGGGGTCATCATGAACGACACCGCCAGCAAGGACGCCACCACCACCAAGGGCGTGAACGCAAAAATCACAAGCAAGGGGGCCACCACGGTTTTGAGGTTGGCCAAGCCCACGCCCTCAAACCAGCGCCAAATGGTGTCCAGCCAGGCGCTGGCATCGAGCCAGCCCCGCACAAAAGTCACAGCCGTGTCCCAGTACAGATAGCCCAACAACCAGGACAGCGCCACGATCAGCACCAAGGGCAAGACCGACAACCCGATCACCCGGGGGTACAGGCAATACACGGCCGCGCGCCAAAAGGAATCGATCAGGAGTTTCATGGGGGAAAGCTTAACCCAAGCCAACCCTTCAAGCCCGCCCGAACAGCCGCAGCACACCCAGCCACTGCTGCGCCCAAAAGCCCTGTCCGTAATCGCGGCCTTTTTCCACCTGATCGCGGATGCCCGTGGGGTCGTAACGCAGCGTGAAATCGGCGGTGCCAAACAACATGTCCCACCAGGGCAAGAGCACGCCGTAGTTGCAGCCACCCAAGCGCCGCTGACCTTGGCGCTCGGTCTCGTGGCCGATGCCGATGCTGTGGTGCAGGCGGTGAAAACGCGGGCTGACCCACAGCCGCTCGCCGATGCGGCCAAACCAGAGGCGCACGTTGGCGTGCTGGAAGTTCTCGCTCAACTGGCCCAGCGCCACCAAGGCCACAAACTGCCCCGGCCCCACCCCGACCAACACCGCCACCACCGACAGGGCCAGGCTGGTCAGCACGTCGTCGAGCAGGTGGTTGCGGTTGTCCGACCACATGGTCATCTGGCGCTGCGAATGGTGCAGGCTGTGCAGGGCCCACCAACGCGGCAGCTGGTGCTGGCCCCGGTGCAGCCAGTAGTTCACAAAATCAAACACCAGCAGGTAAATCAAAAAGCTGACCCAGGCCACATCGCTGACACCGGGCCAGATCTGGTCGAGGTGCCAGGTGGGGGCGCCCAAGCCACGCAAGCTGCCCCAGGCTTGTTCAAAAAGCCAGTCAAAGGAGAAAAACATGGCCAGCTTGAACAGGCCCAGGCGATGGATCAGGGTGTAGGCCACGTCCACCCGCACGGCGCGGGGGTCGTGCAGCGGCTCGGCCGGCCAGCGCCGCTGCATCGGGCCGAGCACCGTGAGCAAGACCGCGATTTGCAGCAAACCCACCACCAGCCAGCCCGTGCCTTCGTAGGCTTTGTCCAGCAAATGGGCCTGCCCCGAGGCAAACACCAAGGGCTGGACCACCGCCTCGAACAGGCTTTGCTGCAAAAAAGAAAAAGCGTCAATCAGGCTGTCCATGGCGTGTCAGGATCGGGGCTGGGGCATGGATTGTGCGGGGGAAGGCGCCAGCTGCAGGGGCTGCTGGCGCACCCAATCGCGGTATTGAGGGTGCTCGCGCAAGGTGGCAAAGCACAGACCCCGGGCCTTGAGGCCCACGATCAAAGGCTCCAGCACAGCCGGGGCCCACGGGTCCTGGCGCGACCAGATGCCCAGGTGGGCCATCAGGATGTCGCCAGGCCGAATGTTTTTCAGGGCTTTTTGCAGCAAATGGGCGTTGCTGTAGCGCTCGCTGGGCAGCTCGTCACCCAAGAAACCCGCATCCGCCCAGCCCACATGCGCAAAGCCGCATTGCCGGGCCGTTTCCAGCAAACGGGCCGAGGTTTTGCCGCCGGGTGCGCGAAACAAAGGCAAAGGCGCTTGACCGGTCAGGGCCTGCAAACGGCTGGCGGCCCGGCGCAGGTTGTCGCAATACTGTGGGGCACTCCACAGCAGGTTTTGACCGGCCTGCTGGCCCGCGCTGGGGCGGATGCGAAAGCGCACATCACCCGGGCCATCGAGGTCGGCGCGCCAATAAGCGTGGTCCCAGGTGTGCGAGGCAAAGGCATGGCCTTCGGTCCCCCGTGCCCGCCACCAGGCGGCCCAGTGCTCGCCCAAGGAGCCGTCGCCTTGCTGGGTTTTTTCATGCGCGGCAAAAAAAGTCACCTGCACCTTGTGGCGCTGCAGCACGTCGGCAATCAGCGGGGCCGTGCCCATGTGGCCGGTGTCAAACGTCAGGTAGACCGGGCGGGTGCAGGTGGCAGGTTCTAACGGGGTTTGAGCTGGGGTTTGCGCCTGTGCCGTGCCAAGGCCTAAGGCGCACAGCGCCAACCAGCCAGCGGCCAGCCGCAGGCTTGGGCAGGCCTCAGTTGCGCGGCGCATGGTCCAAGGTCCAAACCCCGTGGGGCGACTTGCCCACCGGCACTTGCTTGACCAGCTTGCGCGAGGCGATGTCGACCACGCTCAGTTTGCGCGACCAACGCGAGGCCACCAAGATCAGCTTGCCGTCTGCGGTGATGTCCAGGCAGTCCGGGCCTGAAGGACCCGGCAATTGCGCCACCACTTTCCAGTCGATGAAGTCAATTTGGCTGATGGTGTTGGCCACACGGTTGCTCACAAACACATGGCGTTTGTCACCCAAAGCCCGAAAGGCATGCGCCCCTTTGCCCGTGGGAATCTTCTTGAACAAACGGGGCTTGGGGCCGCTGATGTCGTACACCTCGACCCCATCGCCCCCGGTCAAGCCCACCAACAGGTGCTTGTCGTCGGGCGTGCCGTACACATCGGCGGGCACAGAGCCGACCGATGTGCGCGAGGTCAGGGTTTGGGTGCTCAGGTCAATCGAGACGATCTCGTTGCTGTCTTGCATGCTCACCCAGACGGTCTGGCTGCGGCTGTCGATCCACAGGTGGCTGGGCGTTTTGCCGGTGGCGATGCGTTTGGACAAATGCACGTTTTGGCCGTCCCAGCGGTAAATGTCCACATGGTTCAAACGGTTGGCGGCCGTGACGAACCACTTCATGTCCGGCGAAAAACGCAGGTGGTAAGGGTCCAGAATACCGGTCACCGTGCGCTGCACTTGCGCGGTGCGCGGGTCGATGAAGGTCAGGGAGTCGCTCATGGCGTTGGCCACAATGAGCGATTTTTCATCCGGCGTCAAATAAAGATGGTGCGGCTCTTTGCCCGTCGGGATGCGTTTTTTTTCGGTCCAGGTCACCGGATCGATCACACTCACGTTGCCGTCGAGCGAATTGAGCACAAAAACGGGCGCTGGTGAATTGGCCATCACTGAATTAGCCAAAAACACCAAATAAATCAGAACTAAAAATTTGGAAAATGGAAAAAAACGAATCACTTAGGACTTTCAAAATCGCGCCTAAGTGTAATCGGCCCACCCTCAGGATTTCAGATGCAAACTCCCCGCGTTCAAAAAATAAACATCCAGGGCATCGGGCTGGAAACCCTGCGCATCGCCGCGCCCGTGGGTGCCAATGGCCCGACCCTTGTTTTTTTGCACGAAGGCCTGGGCAGCGTGCGCATGTGGCGCGACTGGCCAGAGCGCTTGTGCGCCCAACTGGGGTGTGCGGGCCTGGTGTATTCGCGCCAGGGTTATGGCCAGTCCGACCCCGTGCCCGATGTGCGCGGTCCCTCTGGCCAGGTGGATGGGCAGCGGCATGGGCGTTTGCTGCCCGACTACATGCACCGCGAAGCCTTCGAGGTCTTGCCCGCCTTGCTGCAGGCCTTGGGCATCGAGCGGCCCGTGCTGCTTGGGCATTCGGACGGGGGCACCATCGCCTTGCTCCATGCCAGCCGTTTCAAGGTGCGCGGCTGCATCGTCATGGCCCCGCACGTCATGGTGGAGCCCATGTCGCTGCAGGCCATTGCACAAGCCCGCCAGGCCTTTGAGCAAGGGGCCTTGCGCGAGCGACTGGCCGCCTACCACGCCGATGTGGACTGCGCTTTTTGGCAATGGAACGAGGTGTGGCTGAGTCCGGCTTTTGCCAGTTTTGACATCCGCGCCGACTTGGCCGACATCCAGGCACCGCTGCTGGCCATCCAGGGCGTGGACGACCCTTACGGCAGCCTGGTCCAGATCGAGGACATCGCCCAAGCCGTGCCCCACACCCGTTTGGTTACGCTGCCCGCCTGCGGCCATTCTCCGCACCGCGACCAGCCTGAAGCCGTGGCACAGGCCGTGTCCGACTTCATGGCCAGCCTGGCCAGCCATCGGCCCTGAAGGCCGCACAGAAAGACGTCAACTCAGGGCTTGAGCGCCGCCAAATCCGATGGCGTCAAAAAGCGCCACTGACCGGGGGCCAGATCGCCCAACACCAGACCACCGATTTGTGAGCGGTGCAAGGCCTCGACCCGGTTGCCCACGGCAGCCACCATGCGCTTGACCTGGTGGTATTTGCCCTCGGTCAGTGTGAGTCGAAGGTGCAGCTCGCTCACCGCCTCACAGGCCGCCGCCTTGACCGGCTGGGGGTCGTCGTCCAGCACCACCCCGCTCAGCAGCTTTTGCACCATCTCGGGCGTGATCGGGTGCTTGGTGGTGACCTCATAGACTTTGGGAACATGGTGTTTGGGCGAGCTCATTTTGTGGATGAACTGGCCGTCATCGGTCAGCAGCAGAAGGCCGGTGGTGTCCTGGTCGAGTCGGCCCACGGCCTGCACGCCCTGCACCGCCGCTTTTTTCGGGCGCTGGCGCAAAGGCGCGGGCAGCAAGGTGTAGATGCTCGGCCAGGTCGAGGGTTTTTGCGAACACTCGGTGCCTGCGGGCTTGTGCAGCAGCACGTAGGCTTTGTCCAAGTAGGGCCACTCGGTGCCTTGCACCGTGAAGTGCAGGCCCTCCAGGTCGAAAAATTCACCCGCGTCGGTGACGGTTTGGCCCTGCACTTGCACATGGCCTTGCTGGACCAGGCCTGCGCACACGCGGCGGGTGCCAAAGCCCTGGCTGAACAAGATGTCTTCCAGGCGCATGGGTTTGAGAGGTTTGGCTTTCATGGGGCATGATTGTCGCCTCGAAACAGACCCCAATCGCTTGCAGGAGACCCGGCCCATGAGTGCTGCCCTTGAAACGCTCGACCGCATGAACACCGCCCTGGCCCAAAGCCAAAACGGCCAGCTGACGCAAAGCGAGATGATCCGCCTGTGGCGCACCCTGGCCCCCTCCTTGGCGCTGCCCGCACGCTTTGACGAGGTGCTGCACCCTTTGCTCGACCGCATCGAGGCCAGCGTCTTGTTCAGCGAAGAAAGCTGCTCGTTCAGCCAAAAAGATTTGCTCGCCAGCCTGCAGATGTGGGCCGACAAGGCGCGCCTGCGGCTGTCCAGCCCAAGCGCTGCCCAGACCTAAAGCGCGGGGGCGAGGTCCCGCGCTGGAGAAGTGTGCAGCGCCAGCCAACGCTCGATGTGCGCCGCGTCGTGCACCAGACGCAGATCGTCAAAGGCCTGCTGCGCCTCGGGGTAGACCCGGCGCATGTAGTTGAGCCACTGCTTGAGCCGCCCGGCCCGGTGCCGCGTGGCCACGCGCGCGCTCACGCCCAACCAGAACACCTGCATCAAAGCCACCAAGGTGGACCAGGGCACGCCCTGCCCCGGCGCACGGCCTTGCCCAGTGGCCAGCTGGTGCGCAATGGCCAGCGCCAGCCCGGGGTCGGTGACCATGCCGCGCCCGATCATCAGGCGGTCACAGCCCGTCACTTCGCGGCAACGCAGCGCGTCGGCCACCGTCCAGATTTCGCCATTGGCCACGATGGGCAAACGCACATGCTGGCGCAAGTCGGCAATGCGGTCCCAATAAGCGGGCGGGCGGTAGCCGTGCGCCTTGGTGCGCGCGTGCACCACCAGCTCGCTGGCCCCGGCCGCCTCGATGGCTTGGGCGCAGTCCTCGGCGCGGCTGTCATCGTTGTAGCCCAGGCGCATCTTGGCCGAGACCGGGATGTGCGCCGGCACCGCCCGGCGCACCGCCGCCACAATCTGCCCCACCAGTTCGGGCTCGTCCAGCAGCACCGCGCCGCCCCGGTGCTGGTTCACGGTTTTGGCCGGGCACCCAAAGTTCAGGTCAATGCCATGCGGCTGGAGCTCGGCCAAAGCCGCCGCGTTGTCGGCCAGGCACACCGGGTCCGAACCCAGCAGCTGCACCTTGACCGGCACACCCGCCTTCGTGCGGCTTTGGTTGAGCAGCTCGGGGGCCACCCGAATGAAAGCGCGACGCGGCAAGACCGTGTTGGTCACGCGGATGAATTCGGACACGCACTCGTGCACCCCACCGACGCGCGTGAGCACATCGCGCAGCGTGTGGTCGAGCAGCCCCTCCATGGGGGCCAGCATGATGTGCATGGTGGGCCTGATAAGTAGGGCTGACCGTTCAGCCGAGCTTGCGCTTGAGGCGCACTTCTTCGACCTTCACACCGCCCAGGGGCACGGTGCGGGCGGTGTTCATCTCGCGCTTGAAGCCGGCCAGGTCATGAAAACGCAAGGTGCGCTCGTGCAGCAGCGGCAGCCACACGGTCACGTCGGTGCAGTCCTCGTCTTGAAGGCCTTCGCGGGCGGCGTCCCACAAGGCCAGGCCAATGCCCTGGCCAATGCGGTCGGGCGCGGCGTAGATGGCCCAGATCTCGCCAGTGGTGTTTTTGCTCTTGGGGTCGCGCGAGCGGTCAAAGCCCACAAAGCCCACGATCTCGCGGCCAGCCACCGCCACCATGACTTGCGGCTCGCCGTACTCGATGGCCTCTTTCCAGAACGACACGCGTTTGGGCATGGGCGTGGCGTCCCAATGGGCATCGGGCACTTGGCCTGCGTAGGCGGCGCGGCAGGCGCTCACATGCAATGAGGCTACGGCAGGCGCGTCAGCGAGGGTGGCAAATCGGACTTGGATATCGGACATGGCTTGAACAGATGAGAGGAAAACAACGCACTTGGGGCCAAAGGGCTTTCGGCGCAAAACCCGACATTGTCGCCGCATCGGTTATCTTCAAAGCATGAGGATGTTTAAAAGCAGTCAGAATTTCTCCGCACCCAGGCCCGCCGCCGCCCTGGATCACCCCACCCCAACCCGCTTGCGCCAGCCCAGCGCCTGGTTTGTCAAAGGCCTGTTCAAAGGCTTCTTCAAAGGCGTTTTTTGGGCCACAGTCGCTTTGGGCGCAGGTCCACTCAGCGCCCAAACCCCTGCCCGTTTTGCCGACGACATGGCCGAGCGCACCCGCGCCTGCACCGCCTGCCATGGCGAGCAAGGCCGCGCCGGGCCCGATGGTTATTACCCCCGTCTGGCGGGCAAACCGGCGGGTTACCTGCACAACCAGCTGCGCAATTTCGCGCAAGGCCGCCGCCACTACGACCTGATGGCCCGCCTGGTCGACCCCTTGACCGATGAATACCTGGGCGAGATGGCGCAGTACTTTGCCAACTTGCAGCTGCCCTACCCCGCCCCTGCGGCCAACAACGCCATCACGCCCGAGCGCCTGGCCAAAGGCCAGCAACTGGTCACGCAAGGCGACGCCACACGCGGCCTGCCCGCCTGCACCCAGTGCCACGGCGTGCGCCTGACGGGCGTGCAACCCAACGTGCCGGGGCTCTTGGGCTTGCCACTGGACTACCTGAACGCGCAGCTGGGCGCCTGGCAAACCGCCCAGCGCCGCGCCCACGCCCCCGACTGCATGGCCGAAATTGTCAAACGCATGCCCGCGCAAGACCTGATCGCCGTGTCCAGTTGGTTGGCGCGCCAGCCGCTGCCTGCCGACACCCGGCCCGCAGAACGCCCTCCAGCGGGCCCGGCCTTGCCGCAGGCCCTGCGCTGCGGCAGCGCACCCGAACTCTCGGCGGAACTCTCGACCAAACCCTCGGCCGCATCTTCGGCTGCGCCCCAAGCCAAGTCCGGGGGCCAACCATGAACAACGCTTTGCGCAAGATGCACCCCGTCCAACGCCTGGGCTGGGTCACGCTGACCAGCCTGCTGGTGCTGGCTCTGGGCGTGGTGTGGGACAACTGGGGCGACCTGCTGGGGCCACAACCCCAAAACACAGCCCTCACAGCCCCAGCCACCGAGGCCCAAATCGAACAAGGCCGCTACCTGGCCCTGGCGGGCAACTGTATGGCCTGCCACACCACCCGAGGCGGCACACCTTTTGCGGGTGGGCGGCGCATCGACACCCCCTTTGGCGGCGTGTACAGCAGCAACCTCACGCCCGACCCCGAGACGGGCCTGGGCCGATGGACGGCGCAAGACTTCTGGCAAGCCATGCACCGTGGCCGATCCCCCAACGGGCGCTTGCTGGCCCCGGCTTTCCCGTACAACCACACCAGCGTCATCACGCGCCAGGACAGCGACGCCATCCTGGCCTGGCTCAAGACCCTGCCCCCGGTGGTGCAGGCCCAGCCGGCCCACACCTTGGTCTGGCCCGTGGGCACGCAGCCCGCGCTGGCCGTGTGGCGCAGCCTGTTTTTTGAGCCCAGTCCTTTTCAGGCCGACAAAACTCAAACCGCCGAATGGAACCGGGGCGCTTACCTGGTGCAAGGCCTGGGCCACTGCGCCGCCTGCCACAGCCCGCGCAACGCCCTGGGGGCCAGCGGGGCGGTGTCCGACTTGTCGGGAGGCCTCATGCCCGTGGTGAACTGGTATGCGCCGGACCTGACGCGCGACAACGAAAGTGGCATGGCCAGCACGTCCCTGCCCGAGATCGTGCGCCTGCTGCGCACGGGCGCGTCCAACACCGCCCAAACCAGCGGCCCCATGGGCGAAGTGGTGCAGCACAGCCTGCAGCACCTCAAAGATACCGACTTGCAGGCCATGGCCGTTTACCTGCAGTCACGCGCCCAAAGCACGCCCCAGCCAGCACGAACCAAGGCCCAACCCGCCCGCATCAGCCTGCAAGTGGCCACTTTGGGGGGCAAAGTCTATGAAAACCAATGCCTGCAGTGCCATGGGGAGCAAGGCGAAGGCATGAAAACCGCCTCGGGCGAGGTGGCCTACCCCGCCCTGGCGGGCAACCGCGCCGTGCTGCTGAACGACCCCACCAACTTGGTGCAACTGGTGCTGTACGGCGGCTACGGTCCCGCCACCCAAGGCCACCCCCGCCCCTTTGGCATGCCCCCTGCGGTGCTGGACCTGCAAGACCGCGACATCGCGGCCGTGCTCACCCACCTGCGCACCCGCTGGGGAAATCAAGCCAGCGAGGTCACGCCCCTACAAGTCAACCGGATCCGGGCAGCGCAAGGCGGTTGAACCCAGGCCCTCGGCTTGTCAACTTCGGCACCGCCTGATCGGCCCAAAGCCTCTAACATCGCGTTCATGACCTCACACCTGTACATCCTCACTGGCGCTTCACGCGGCATGGGCTTGGCCATGGCCGAGCAACTGCTGCAAAAGGGCAACGCCCTGCTGTGCATCTCGCGCCACGCCAACCCCGACCTGGCCCTGGCCGCCCAAAAAGCCAACGTGCCGCTCACGCAATGGACCCACGACCTGGCCGATGGCCAAGGCGCCAGCGAGCGCCTGCGCGCGTGGCTGCAAAGCCAGAACCCGGCGGATTTTGCCAGCGCCAGCCTGATCAACAACGCGGGCGTCATCCCGCCCATCGCGCCGCTGCGCCAGTCCCAGCCCGCCGATCTGGCCCTGGCCCTGCGTGTGGGCCTGGAAGCGCCCATGGCGCTGAGTGCGGCGTTTTTGGGAGCCACAGACCACTGGCCCTTGCCGCGCAAAGTGCTCAACATTTCTTCGGGCCTGGGGCGCTACCCCATGGCCTCCCAAGCAGGCTACTGCGCCGCCAAAGCTGGCATGGACCACTTCACCCGCTGCCTGGCGCTGGACGAAGCCCTGCACCCCAACGGCGCACGCGTCTGCTCGCTCGCGCCCGGCGTGATCGACACCGACATGCAGGTGCAGCTGCGCGGTGCGGCGGGCGAGGCTTTCCCGGACCAGTCGAAGTTTTTGCAACTCAAAGCCCAAGGCCAGCTCAGCTCGCCAGCACAGGCGGCCGAGCAGGTGCTGCGCTTTTTGGCCCGGCCCGACTTCGGCCGCGAACCCGTGGCCGACGTGCGGGGCTGAAAGCCACGGGCGCGTCCCAACCCGCCCAGCCAACTTGTCAGGCCGCTGTAGCCATGGTGCCTGACACTGATTGGTGTTGTACCCCTTGCCCATTTGTCAATTTTTTAAATCTGGAGACCTCCCATGAGCCGTGAAGTTGTTGTTGTCAGCGGTGTGCGCACCGCCATTGGTACCTTTGGTGGCAGCCTCAAAGACATCCCGCCCACCGAGCTGGCCGCGCAAGTCGTGCGCGAAGCCCTGTCCCGCGCGGGCACCGACGGCCAAGACGTCGGCCATGTGGTGTTTGGCCATGTGGTCAACACCGAACCCAAAGACATGTATTTGTCCCGTGTGGCGGCCATCAACGGCGGCTGCGGCGAAACCACCCCCGCTTACAACGTGAACCGCCTGTGCGGCTCAGGCCTGCAGGCCATCGTGAACGCCAGCCAGTCCATCTTGCTGGGCGACTGCGACATCGCCATTGGCGGTGGTGCAGAAAACATGAGCCGCGCGCCTTACGCCAGCCTGGCCACCCGCTTTGGCGCACGCATGGGCGACACCAAAATGATCGACATGATGATCGGTGCCCTGCACGACCCCTTCCACAACATCCACATGGGCGTGACCGCCGAAAACGTGGCCGCCAAATACGGCATCACCCGCGAGATGCAGGACGCCCTGGCGCTGGAAAGCCACAACCGCGCCGAGCGCGCCACCGCCGCCGGTTACTTCAAAGACCAGATCATGCCGGTCATGCTCAAGAGCAAAAAAGGCGACGTGGCCTACGCCACCGACGAGCATTTCCGCCCCGGCTGCAAGCTCGAAGACATGGCCAAGCTCAAGCCCGTGTTCGTGAAGGAAAACGGCACCGTGACCGCGGGCAACGCCTCGGGCATCAACGACGCCGCTGCCGCCGTGGTGCTGATGGAAGCCGGCGCCGCCAAGGCCCGTGGTGCCAAGCCCATGGCCCGCTTGGTCGGTTATGCCCACACAGGCCTGGACCCTAAGATCATGGGCGTGGGCCCCATCAGCGCCACACAAGCCGTGCTCAAGAAAACCGGCCTGAGTGTGAACGACCTGGACGTGATCGAGGCCAACGAAGCCTTTGCCGCCCAAGCCTGCGCCGTGACGCGCGAGCTGGGCCTGGACCCGGCTAAGGTCAACCCCAACGGCTCGGGCATCTCGCTGGGCCACCCCATTGGCGCGACGGGCGCGCTGATCACGGTCAAAGCCCTGTACGAGCTGCAGCGTGTGAACGGCCGCTACGCGCTGGTGACCATGTGCATCGGCGGCGGCCAGGGCATCGCGGCGATTTTTGAGCGCATGTGATGCGGGGCTGACCCGAACGAAAAATGGGCATCACAAGATGCCCATTTTTTTCGTCCCTACCCGCCTCCTGTGTCAGGGCCAGTCAGGGTTTGACTGCCGCCGTGACCACCACCTCGATCAAATAGACGGGATTGGCCAGCGCCGCCTGCACAGTGGCCCGAGGTGGCGCGCTGCCTGCCACCACCCAGGCGTCCCACACCTCGTTCATGGCGGTGATGTCGGCAATGTCTTTGAGGTAAATCTGGGTGCGCAGGATGCGGGTTTTGTCGCTGCCCGCCTCGGCCAGGCGCAGCTCGATCTGCTGCAACACATCGGCCGTTTGGCTGCGGATGTCGGTGGCCTCGCACTCGGGGACCATGCCCGCCAGGTAGACCACGCCATTGAAAACCGCCGCTTCACTCAAACGTGCGGCCACATGCAGCCGCTGGATGTCTGTGCTCATGGTTTTTTCCCTCCAAATTTTGACTCGGTGCCGTCCAAGAGACGGTGGATGTTTTCACGGTGACGCCAAACCAACAGCAAGGCCATGGCCGACAGGCTCAAGACCTCGGGCGCCGTGGCCTGCCAAGCCACACCGTTGCCAAACAGGTAAAAGACCGGCGCGAACACGGCCGCCACCATGGAGGCCAAGGACACGTAGCGGCTGAAATACAAGACGATGGCAAAGCTCAACACCGTGGCCAGCGCCAGCGTGCCGTGCACGCCAATGACCACACCCACCGCCGTGGCCACACCTTTGCCCCCCACAAAACCGAAAAACACCGGGTACAGGTGGCCGAGAAAGGCCGCCAGACCGGCCAGGGCGGCGATGTCCGGACCCAGACCGTATTGAGGCCCCCAAGACAGCACCATGGCCACCGGCAACCAGCCTTTGAAGGCGTCCAAGACCAAGGTCAGGATCGCCGCCTTTTTGCTGCCCGAGCGCAGCACATTGGTGGCCCCCGGGTTTTTGCTGCCGTAGCTGCGCGGGTCGTTCAGGCCCATCAAACGGCTCACGATCACTGCAAAACTGAGCGAACCCAACACATAACTGGCCAGCACCACGGCCACCGGAATCAACACATCCATCGAAAGCTCCCTTGTTCTTGTACGGGCGTCATTCTGCCAGCGCGCAGTTCACCGGCTGGGCGTGCAGCAGTTGCACACACACCTGCGGGTCGATGCCGACCAGATAACCGCGCCTGCCGCCGTTGATGCAGATGCGCGGCAAAGCCAGGATGGTTTCCTCGATGAAGACCGGCATCACACGGCGCGTGGCAAAGGGCGAGGTGCCCCCCACCAGGTAACCGCTGTGCCGGTTGGCCACCTCGGGGGCGCAGGGCTCGACCGACTTCAAGCCGATCTGCCGCGCCAGGTTTTTGGTCGACACCTTGCGGTTGCCGTGCATCAGCACCACCAGCGGCTTGGCGTCCTGGTCCTGCATGATCAAGGTTTTGACCACCGCAAACGGGTCCATGCCCAGCACCTGCGCGCTGTGCTGAGCGCCGCCATGCTCCAGGTACTCGTAGGGGTGCTCGGTGAAACTCACCCCCTGCTGGCGCAAGAGCGCCGTGGCCGGGGTTTCACTGACTTTGTCTTTCTTGGCCATGGCCCGATATCACCAAGCCAAATCACAGCGCCGGGTCGCGGATGTCCCAGCGGATGGCGTCAATGGCCTTGAGCACCTCGGGCGAGAGCTGGGTGTCCCAGGCGGTCAGGTCTTCGTTGAGCTGCGCCACCGAGGTCACACCGATGATGGTGCTGGCCACGCTCCAGCGGTGGTAGCAAAACGCCAGCGCCATCTGGGTGGGCGTCATGCCGTTGTCGCGTGCCAACTGGTTGTAGCGGCGGGCAGCGGCCAAGGCCTCAGGGCGGGCCCAACGCTGTTTGCGCATGGAATCGTAGCGGGCAATGCGACCACCGTCGGGCACCAGTGGGCCAGTGAAATCGGCGTTGTCGTACTTGCCCGTGAGCAAACCAAAGGCCAAAGGCGAATAAGCGAGCAAGGACACGTTCAGGCGGTGGCAGGTTTCATCCAACGCGTTGTCATAGGTGCGGTTCACCAGGCAATAAGGGTTTTGGATCGTGGCCACACGCGGCAGGCCATGCTGCTCGGCCAGACGCACAAACTCGTGCACACCATAAGGCGTTTCGTTGGACAGGCCGATGTAACGCACTTTGCCTGCTTTCACCAATTTGGCCAGGGCTTCGAGCTGCTCGTGGATCGGGGTGACCGACTTGTCTTTGGCGGGGTCAAAGTAGCTCATGCCAAACACCGGCACATGGCGCTCGGGCCAGTGGATCTGGTACAGGTCGATCACATCGGTTTGCAGGCGGCGCAGGCTGCCGTCGCAGGCGTTCAAGATGTCTTGGCCGGTCATGCCCGAGCCTTCACGGATCCAGGGCATGCCCCGCGAAGGACCCGCCACTTTGGTGGCCAGCACCAGCTTTTCGCGGGCACCGGGGTTCTTGGCGAACCAGTTGCCAATGTAGGTCTCCGTCAGGCCGCAAGTGTCCGCCGTGGCGGGCACAGCGTACATCTCGGCCGTGTCGAGGAAGTTGATGCCGGACGCCAGGGAGCGGTCCAAAATCGCGTGCGAATCGGCTTCGTTGACCTGTTGGCCGAAGGTCATGGTGCCCAGGCAAATCGGGGTCACTTGCAGGTCGGATTGACCGAGTTGAACGAGTTTCATGGTGTGTCCTGTGTTGAATTCAAGCCAGCGGGTGTGCCCCGGGTGGGGAAACAAGGCCATCGATTGATTTTGTCACGCGTCAACGCGCTTGGGCATGCAGCGCTGTCGCGCGTGCTTCTTCCTGTAGCCGCAGCACCCGCCTCTGCACCTTGCCCGTGGTGGTCATGGGCAGCTGGTCGATGAACTCGATCTCTTTGGGGTATTCGTAGGGGGCCAGCAGACCCTTCACATGGGCCTGCAGTTCGCGGCGTGCCTCGTCGTCAAAGCTGGCCTGGCCAGGCCCGGTGGGCCTGCGGGCCTGCCAGTCGGGCGACAGCACCACATAGGCCTTGACCACAGCGCCCCGGTCTGCGTCGGGCTTGGGCACCACGGCGGCGTTCTGCACCGCCGGGTGCTTGACCAGGCAGTTCTCGATCTCGCCCGGCCCGATGCGGTAACCGGCGGCTTTGAACATGTCGTCGGTGCGGCCTTGGTACCAAAGGTAGCCGTCCTCGTCCGCCACCGCCATGTCGCCCGTGCGGCACCAGTCGCCCGTGTATTTGGCCTTCGTGGCCTTGTCGTTGTTCCAGTAGCCCAAAAAGAACACCGGATCGGGCTGGCCGTGCACATCGAATCGGTTCACCGCCACTTCGCCGGGTGTACCGGCCGGGCACAGCTGGCCGGCCTCGTCGATGACCGCGACCTGATGGCCGGGGTAGCCCTTGCCCATGCTGCCGGGCTTGGCGGGCCACAGGCGGGTGCAGTTGCCCACCACGTAGTTGATCTCGGTCTGGCCGAACATCTCGTTCACCGTCACGCCCATCTGCTGCTGGACATACGCAAACACCGCGTCACCCACCGCCTCGCCCGCGCTCATCATGGCTTGCAGCTTGAGCTTGTAACGGGCCTTCACATCGGGCACGGCCTTCATCATGGCTTTGAGCGCGGTGGGGAACAAAAAGGTATGCGTCACGCCGTGGCTTTGCAAAATCTCAAACGCCGCTTCGGGTGAAAAGCGCCCATTGAAGGCCACGATGGGCCGTCCAAAGTACAGGCTGGGCAGCAACGCGTCCATCAGCCCACCTGTCCAGGCCCAGTCGGCGGGCGACCAGAACACGGCTTTGGACGGGCGGCTGGCGTCAAACGGGTCAAAACCAAACCAGTTCTGGCTGCACACAAAGCCCGTCAGGTTGCCGATCAGTGCCCGGTGCGGGATGAGCGCGCCCTTGGGGTTGCCGGTGGTGCCGCTGGTGTAGATCAACACCGCCGGGTCTTCGGCCAGGGTGCTCACGGCTTTGAAGGATGCGACCTGGCTGGCCATGGCTTGCGCGTAATCCAGGTCGGCCGATGCCCCTGCGGGCCCCACCCCAATCAGAGTTTGCAAACCGGGGCAGTCGGGCCGGGCCTGTTGCAGGGCCTGCACGGTGGATTCGTCGCACACCGCCACACGGGCCTGGCTGTCGTTGATGCGAAAGGACAGCGCCTCCGGCCCAAACAGCATGGACAGCGGCATGGCCACCGCCCCCATTTGCAGCACCGCCATGTAGGCCACGGCGGTTTCAAAACGCTGGGGCAGCACAATCGCCACACGGTCGCCGCGCTGCACGCCCTGCGCCTGCAGCACCCGGCTCAAGCGGTTGGCCGCAGTTTGCAGTTGGCCAAAGGTCCAGCTCTGGCCTAGGCCCTGAGCCGCCACATGCTCCCGAATGGCGACGCGCCGGGCCGTGGCGGGCTGCGCAGCCCACTGGCCGCAGCAAGCCTGCGCCATGTTGAAGCGCTTGGGCACCTTCCAGCCAAAGCCGTGGTGGATGGCGGGGTAGCGGTCTGCCGTGCCTTGGGTAGGTTGGGGGGTTCGGCGGTCCTGGTTGCGACTGACGCTCATCGTGTGTCTCCTTATGATCGAAAGTATGTACCAAGTTCAACGCGAATCACAAAGCCACTGGGTGCCGCTGCGCGGCTGCCGTTACCACGTCCGCCAATGGGGCCAGGCCCAGCCAGGCGTCACCCCCCTTGTTTTGGCCCACGGCTGGATGGACGTGGCCGCCTCGTACCAGTTCATGGTGGATGCCTTCAGCGAGGCGTTTGTCAGCCAACGCCCCATCATCGCCATGGACTGGCGCGGCTACGGCCTGACCGAGACCCCACCTACCGACAGCTATTGGTTCCCCGATTACCTGGCCGATCTGGACGCGCTGCTCGACGCGCTCTACCCCGGCCAAGCCATTGACCTGGTCGGCCACAGCATGGGCGGCAACGTGGTCATGATGTATGCAGGCAGCCGCCCCGAGCGCATCCGCCGCCTGGTCAACCTCGAAGGCTTTGGCATGGCCGCCACGCAGCCTGCCCAAGCGCCCACCCGCATGGCCCAGTGGCTCGACGAGCTCAAAGCGCAACGCGCGGGCGACAACACGCTCAAGCCCTACCCCGACGCCGCAGGCGTGGCGGCCCGCCTGATGAAGACCAACACCCGCCTGGGCCAGGACAAAGCCGACTGGCTGGCCCAGCACTGGGCACAAGCGGGCACAGATGGGCAGTGGCGCATCCTGGGCGACTCGGCACACAAGGTCATCAACCCGTATCTGTTCCACGTCGAAGAAGCGCTGGCCATGTACCGCCGCATCAGTGCTCCGGTGCTGGTGGTGGAAGCTTCGGACGACTCGCTCAGCCAGTGGTGGAAAGGCAAATACACATTGGCAGAGTTTCACGAGCGCCTGAAGTCCGTGCCCACCCTTGAAAAGGCCACGATTCAGGACGCCGGACACATGCTGCAGCACGACCAGCCGCAAGCGCTGGCTGCCCTGCTGGAAAACTTCCTGCGCTGAGTCGGGCTCTACAATCTGCGGTCTTTTGGATCAACACCTTCCCCATGCAGCTTTTTGTTCGCCACCTCCACCGAGGGCCTGCGCTGGCCCTGGCCTTGTTTCTGGGCTTGGCCTGTGCGCCCGCCTTGGCGCAAAAGCCCACAAGCTACTGTCCCTCATTTTTGGCCGTCGAAGGCGCACCCGAGCCGACACACCGGGGTGAAATCAGCTTCTCCCCCTACACCTACCACTGGAGCCGCAGCCCGGAGCACAAACATGTGGTGCTCGTGTCCGTGGACGAGCAGCTGCCGGGTAACCGCTTGTGCGGCGTGAGCCTGTTCAGCAACTCCTTCGGGCAGCCTTCGGTTTACGTGTATGCCGGCCAGCAGTTCAACGGCGTGCTGGGCGTCCCCCAGCTGTTCGTCAAGCTCACGGCTGGCATTTTGTACGGCTACGTTCAGCCTTATGAGGACAAAGTCCCCTTGAACTACAACGGTTTTTCGCCCGCCATCATCCCCGTCATCGGCTACCAGCTCACCCCTCACGACTCGGTGCAACTCAAAGTCCTGGGCAATGCCGGGCTGATGTTCTCGTACGGACGCCGCTTTTAAGTACCCGCTACCGGGGTCCCTCGGGCTCCAGCACAGACAAGTCATGAGAAAATGTCCGGTTTACCGAACCGGAGCATTTCCCATGGACGCAGAACGCATCAACCAGATTGGCACCACCCTCACCGACCTGAGCGCCCGGACCCAAGAGTTACGGGGGTATCTTTGACTACGATGCCAAATCTGAACGGCTGAGAACCGTCAACGCATCGCTCGAAGATCCCACGGTCTGGAACGACCCCAAAAAAGCCCAGGAACTGGGCAAAGAGAAAAAAGCCCTGGACGGCGTGGTGGTCACCATCACCAACCTGACCAGCGAGTTGGCCGACAACCTCGAGCTCTTCGAGATGAGCAAGGAAGAAGGCGACGACGAGGGCTTGCTGACCATCGAGGCAGAAACCGCCAAGCTGACCCAACTCGTCGAAGACCTGGAGTTTCGCCGGATGTTCCGCCACGAGGCCGATCCGCTCAACTGCTTTGTCGACATCCAGGCAGGCGCAGGCGGCACCGAGGCCTGTGACTGGGCCAGCATGCTGCTGCGCCAGTACATCAAGTACGCGGAACGCAAAGGCTTCAAGGCCACGGTGGAGGACGAAACCCCGGGCGACACCGCGGGCATCAAGGGCGCGACCATCAAGATCGAGGGCGAGTACGCTTTTGGCTTGCTGCGCACCGAAACCGGCGTGCACCGTTTGGTACGCAAGAGCCCTTTCGATTCTTCAGGCGGCCGCCACACCTCGTTCGCTTCGTTGTTTGTGTACCCCGAAATCGACGACTCGATCGAGATCAACATCAACCCGTCGGACGTGCGCACCGACACCTTCCGTGCCAGCGGCGCGGGCGGCCAGCACATCAACAAAACCGACTCGGCCGTGCGCCTGACGCACATCCCCACCGGCATCGTGGTGCAGTGCCAGGACGGCCGCAGCCAACACAGCAACCGTGACGTGGCTTGGCAACGCCTGCGCTCGCGCCTGTATGACTTCGAGATGCGCAAACGCATGGAAGAGCAGCAAAAGCTGGAAGACACCAAGACCGATGTGGGCTGGGGTCACCAGATCCGCAGCTATGTGCTGGACAACAGCCGCATCAAGGATTTGCGCACCAACGTCGAAATTTCGGCCACCCAAAAAGTGCTCGATGGCGACCTCGATGCGTTCATCGAAGCCTCACTGAAACAAGGCCTCTGAGCTGCTCAGACCTCAACCAAAACGGAGTTAGTGATGCGTGAAGGACAACCCACCGCGATTCACCGGGCCGCTTATGCCGCCCCGGCTTTCTGGATCGACACGGTCGATCTGACCTTTGACCTGGACCCAGCCAAAACCCGCGTGCTGAACAAAATGCGACTGCGCCGCAATCCGGATGTAGCGGCACAAGCACTGCGTCTGGACGGCGAAGACCTGAATTTGGCCCGCGTGTTGGTCAATGGCGGTGGCACCTCGTTCAAGATGGACGGTGGCCAGTTGGTGCTGGAGAATCTGCCCGAAGGCACAGACGCCTTCGATCTGGAAATCTTCACCACCTGCAACCCCGAGAAGAACACCCAGCTGATGGGCTTGTACGTCAGCCAAGGCACGTTTTTTACGCAATGCGAGGCCGAGGGTTTTCGCCGCATCACCTACTTCCTGGACCGCCCCGATGTGATGGCCAGCTACACCGTCACGCTGCGCGCCGACAAGGCCAAGTACCCGGTGCTGCTGAGCAACGGCAACCTGGTCGAGCAAGGCACGCTGGAAGACGGCCCCAACGGCCCAAGACATTTCGCCAAGTGGGTCGATCCGCATAAAAAGCCCTGCTACCTGTTTGCCCTGGTCGCCGGTCAGCTGGTCGCGCGTGAGCAGCGCATCACCAGCCGCAGCGGCACCGACCATTTGCTGCAGGTGTTCGTGCGCCCAGGTGACCTGGACAAAACCGAGCACGCGATGAATTCGCTGATGGCCAGCGTGGCCTGGGACGAAGCACGCTTTGGCCTTCCGCTCGATCTGGAACGCTTCATGATCGTCGCCACCAGCGACTTCAACATGGGCGCGATGGAAAACAAGGGCCTGAACATCTTCAACACCAAGTACGTGCTGGCCAACCCGAACACCGCCACCGACATGGATTTCGGCGGCATCGAAAGCGTGGTCGGTCACGAGTACTTCCACAACTGGACTGGCAACCGCATCACCTGCCGCGACTGGTTCCAGCTCTCGCTCAAAGAAGGCCTCACGGTCTTCCGCGACCAGGAGTTCAGCCAGGACATGGCGGGCGAGACCAGTGCCCGCGCCGTCAAGCGCATCGAAGACGTACGCGTGCTGCGCACGGTGCAGTTTGCCGAAGACGCCGGCCCCATGGCCCACCCGGTGCGCCCCGACAGCTACGTCGAGATCAACAACTTCTACACCGTCACCATCTATGAAAAAGGCTCCGAAGTTGTTCGCATGATGCAGACCCTGGTGGCCACGCCCGCTGACTTGCTGGGTCGCGATGGTTTCGCCCGGGGCATGAAGCTTTACTTTGAGCGGCATGACGGCCAGGCCGTGACCTGCGACGACTTTGCGCAAGCGATTGCCGATGCCAACCCTGGCTCGGCATTGGCCCAGAACCTGAGCGCTTTCAAACACTGGTACAGCCAGGCGGGCACGCCACGCCTGCAGGCCAGCAGTGCCTTCAACGCTGCCGAACGCAGCTACACCCTGACCCTCAGCCAAAGCTGCCCCGCGACACCGGACCAGACCGACAAAAAGCCTTTTGTGATCCCGGTCGCTTTAGGCTTGGTCAGCCGCGACGGCACTGCCCTGCCCTTGCAATTGGCAGGTTCCAGCGACACGGTAATGCAGCAAACCCTGGTACTGACCGAAGACAGCGCCAGCTATACCTTTGTCAACATCGACAGCGAACCCGTGCCCTCACTGCTGCGCGGCTTCAGTGCCCCCGTGGTGCTGGAAGATGGTTTGTCGGCCGACGACTTGCTGATTTTGTTGGCCCACGACAGCGACCCCTTCAACCAATGGGAAGCCGGCCAGCGCCTGATGCTGCAAAGCGCCTTGCAGGCCATCCAGCAAAACAAGGACCTGACGGGCCAGCCCGTGCTGTCCGAGGCCCTGGTGGCCGCTTTGCGCAATGTGCTTCGCCACCCCACGCTGGACGCAGCCTTCAAAGACTTGGCCCTCACACTGCCGTCTGAAAACTACATCGCCGACCAGCTGGATGTGGTGGACCCACAGCGCGTGCACGCCCTGCGCGAAACCATGCGCCTGCAACTGGCCACCGCCCTGCAAGCCGACTGGCAATGGGCCTGGGACGCGCACAAACTCAATGGTGCCTACACGCCCGACGCCAGATCGAGCGGCCGCCGGGCTCTGGCCGGTCTGGCCATGACCATGCTGTGCGTGGCTGCCGTGCACAGCGGTGAGGCGGTCACGCCAGGCCGCGTGGTCCAGCAGTTCAAAAACGCGGGCAACATGACCGACCGCTTCAACGCCTTGTCGGCCCTGGTGGTGAGCGGCCACGCGCTGGCGCAAGACGCCTTGGCCTTGTTCCACAAAATGTTCCAGCACGAAGCTTTGGTCATCGACAAATGGTTTGCCCTGCAAGCCGGTGCACCCGACCGTGCAGGCGACGTGTTGCCGCGTGTGCGCCAACTCATGCAACACGCCGACTTCAGCCTGCGCAACCCCAACCGCGCCCGCAGCCTGATCTTCAGCTACTGCAGCGCCAACCCGGCAGGTTTTCACCGCGCCGACGCGGCCGGTTATGTGTACTGGAGCGAGCAGGTGCTGGCGCTGGACGCCATCAACCCGCAAGTGGCCGCACGCTTGGCCCGTGCCATGGACCGCTGGAGCCGCCTGGCCGAGCCCTACCGCAGCGCAGCCAAAGTCGCCATTGAGCGCGTGGCCGCCAAAGCAGACCTCAGCAACGATGTGCGCGAAGTCATCAGCCGTGCGCTGAACGCCGCTTGAACCGATCAAGGAAATCCCATGAGCAAAATTTCCCTTTCCCGCTACCTGGTGGAGCAGCAACGCGACAAAGGCCACATTCCGGCTGACTTGCGCTTGTTACTCGAAGTCGTGGCCCGCGCTTGCAAAAGCATCAGCCACGCTGTGAACAAAGGCGCTTTGGGCGGTGTGCTGGGCAGTGCCGACAGCGAGAACGTACAAGGCGAAGTGCAAAAGAAGCTGGACATCATCGCCAACGAAGTGCTGCTTGAAGCCAACGAATGGGGCGGTCACCTGGCGGCCATGGCCTCCGAAGAGATGGACAGCATTTACCTGGTGCCCAACCGCTACCCGCAAGGCGAATACCTGCTCATGTTTGACCCGCTCGACGGCTCGTCCAACATCGACGTCAACGTCAGCATTGGCACCATTTTCAGCGTGCTGAAAAAATCAGAAGACAGCCAGGGCGTGACCGAGCAGGACTTTTTGCAACCGGGCAAACAGCAAGTGGCCGCCGGTTATTGCGTGTACGGCCCGCAAACCACCTTGGTGCTGACGGTGGGCGATGGCGTGGCCATGTTCACCCTCGATCGCGAACAAGGCTCCTTTGTGCTGACACAAGAAAACGTGCAGGTGCCCGCCGACACCAAGGAATTCGCCATCAACATGAGCAACATGCGCCACTGGGACGAGCCCGTGCGCCGCTACATCGACGAGTGCCTGCAGGGCAAGGAAGGCCCGCGCGGCAAGGACTTCAACATGCGCTGGATCGCCTCCATGGTGGCCGATGTGCACCGCATCCTGACGCGTGGCGGCGTGTTCATGTACCCCTGGGACAAGCGCGAGCCCCACAAGGCCGGCAAACTGCGCCTGCTCTACGAGGCCAACCCCATGAGCTGGCTGATCGAGCAAGCGGGCGGCGCGGCCACCAACGGCAAACAACGTATTTTGGACCTGCAGCCCAGCCAGCTGCATGAGCGCGTGAGTGTGGTGCTGGGCTCCAAAAACGAAGTGGAGCGCGTAACCCAATACCACGCCAAAGCCAAAGCCTGATTGCTGCTGCCGGCGGCAGGGTGGTGCCGTTTGGCCCACCAGGCTCGTCAGGCGCGCCAGGCTCGTCAGGCCCGCCAGCTCAGCGAATCCAAGTGCGTCAGCGCTCGACCGCGCCGGACTGTTCGCGCTGGCTCAAGCCCAGAGGCCCAGGCTTCTGGGCTTTTTTACGCGCGCCCTGTGGTGCGAGCACCCGAGCCCACAGACAACATTTCGAGCCGGTTCAAGGCCCCCAGGGCCTGCACGGCTTTGCGCGTGGCACCGGGCACGTTGCTGCCACCTGAGCGCAAATAATGCAGCGCCATCGCCAAGGCATTTTCTGCTTCCTGGTGCATGGCCAAGGTGAAGTGGTCCTGGTGCACGGGGGCGCTGATGTGGCGTGTGTTCAGAGGTGTCAAACGGGCTACGGTGGTCATGGTTTCATGCTCCTGTGGATGGATGCTGGATCGCATGAATGAAATTTATCAGCATTGAAGTCACATTTAATACTTTGATCATCTTTAATTGCAACAAATTGCAAAATCAGCAAGATGCAATTGGGATATCAAGAGCGCCCACGCTGCGCCAACCCACAGCGTGACGGCCAGGAGAATGCCCAAAAAAAGCCACTCCAAGGAGTGGCTGCAGCATGAACCAGGCGGCCAAGAGGGCCCGAGACCAACGGGTGCAGGCCTTGCACAGGCCTGCATGCTCAAAGGCCCGCAAGCTCACAGGCCCGCATGCTCTGAAGCCCGCGTGCTCAAGCCGCCACATCCGTCACTCAGATCAATCGTCCAGATCGGGGGGCAAACCATCGCCCACCGCCAGTGCTGGGGCCGCAGGCTCTGTCACCACCTGGCGCAGGGTTTCGCGCAGCATTTTTTTCTCGGGCAGGCTCAGGGCGCGCGCCAGGCGCTGGCGCATGCGCAGCAAGAGCTGGCGGTCGACTTCTTGTGGAATGCCACGGCTGATCTGCAGCGCGTCGCGCAGGTCTTCGCGCAGATCTTCCGGCTCGTCGGCCCACCAGGCGGTGATGACCTCGTGCATCGACTTGCGCAGCTCTTCCACATCTTCTACGGCCAAGCCCATGCCGGTGGGCAGCTTGCCTTGCAGCATGTCGGCCAGGGCTTGAGAGTTGACCACCACACGGCGGTCGGCCTGGGCCAGCAAACGGGCCCAGCCCGGGTCGGTGCGCACCATTTGCGGCATGTTGCGCGCCGACTCGTCGGCCAACAGGTGCACGCTCAGGCCGCTGAGTTGGGCCTCGTCGATGGTGGCCAAAAAGCGCTCGTCGTCGCTGGCCACCAGCACATGGTCACACGCATGGTGCTCGGCCAGTTGCTTGAGGTCGTGGCCCAGTGAGCGCAGCAGCGAGGCGCCCCCATCGGCATCGTGGGCCTGCACCAGGCGCACGATTTGGTCGTCGATGACCAGACCATCGGAGCGGTCGCTGTACCAATAGATGCGGCGCAGATCCACATCCAGCGCGGCGTGTGACAAGGCCTGGGAGAGCAAGCTGAGCAAGCCCTGGCGGTTGACCGATTCACCCGTGGCACCCATCGCGCCTTGCTGGGCCAACCAGATCAGGAAGCGGCCGTCGATCAAGGCCATGCAGGTGCCGCCACGGTGTTCACCAAAGCGGCGCTCGGGACGTGTGTCGTGAGAAAAATATTCGCGTTTCATGAAATGACCTGTATCCATATGTGTAAAACCAGTAACGTTGCTAAATAGGGCAACACACCCATTTTACGGCCACGCCCTGCGGGCCCGGGCACCCGCCGACTGGGCAGCGCCAGCGCACAAGCCCTTGTCGGTTATAAATACCGCCTGTGTCCAAAAATCCACTCTTTGATCCGCGGCAAGTTCCGGTTTGGCAAATCGACCACGACATGCCTGCTGTGCCGACTGCCTGTTTACAGCCCGACGCCCTGAAAGCCCGGTTTGCGCAGCCGCCTGCGTGGCAGCCGGAGGTGGTGCGCGAGAGCTTCACCTCAGACCGCCCCCCTGCGCAGGCGGCGGTGCTGGTGCCCATTGTGATGCGCGGGCCACAAGCCTCATTGCCCACAGTGCTGCTGACGCGCCGCGCCGCGCACATGAAGACCCATTCGGGTCAAATCGCCTTCCCCGGCGGCAAGGTGGACCCCGAGGACGCCAACATGCAGGCCACGGCCTTGCGCGAGGCCGAAGAGGAAGTGGGTTTGTCAGCCCGGCACGTGCAGGTCATTGGCGAGTTGCCGGTCTACATCACAGGCACCTCGTTTTGGGTGACGCCGGTCATTGGCTTGGTCACCCCCGAATTTGAGCTGCGACTGAATGCCGATGAAGTGGCCGATGTGTTTGAGGTGCCCCTGTCGTTTTTGATGAACCCGGCCAACCACCGGCGGCATGCCTTCGAGTGGCAAGGGTCTCAGCGACAATGGTTTTCCATGCCGTATGAGGAGCGCAGAAGGGCCTCCAATGGCGAAGTCCAGGCGGTGGAACATTTCATCTGGGGTGCCACGGCCGGGATGCTGCGCAATTTCTACCGCTTCCTAGCTGCCAACCCGTCAACATGAGAATGCCATGAGTTTTTTTGCCATCTTGCTGGCCCTGGTGCTGGAGCAAGCCCGCCCCCTCAAGACCGACAACCAGGTCTTTGCCGCTGTCGAGCACTGGACCGCCTGGGTGGTGCGCACCTTTGACGCAGGCACCCGCCCTCAGGCCTGGGTGACTTGGGGCATCACCGTCCTGTCCCCCGCCTTGCTGGCCGTGCTCTTGCATTGGCTGCTCGATTGGACGCTGGGCTGGTGGGTGGCGGTGCTGTGGAATGTGGCCTTGCTGTATGTGACGCTGGGTTTTCGGCAATTCAGCCACCACTTCACCGGCATCCGCGAAGCCCTGGAAAACGGCGACGAAGACAAAGCCCGCGAGTTGCTGGCGCAATGGCAGCAGGTGCAGGTGGGGCAAATCCCGCGCAGCGAAATTGTGCGGCATGTGATCGAGTACTCGGTGATCGCCGCGCACCGCCATGTGTTCGGTGTGTTTTTTTGGTACGCCGCCTTGTCCATCATCGGCCTGGGGCCGGTGGGCGCGGTGATTTACCGCCTGACCGAATTGGCGCAACGGCGCTGGCAGGAGCCGTCAGCCGATGGCTCTTTCCCCAGCGAGGTGCTGCGTTCGGTCTCGGCACGGGCCTGGCAGGCCCTGGACTGGCTGCCCTCGCGCATGACGGCCTTGGGCTTTGCCATTGTGGGCAGCTTTGAAGATGCCATGGACGGCTGGCGACACCATGCGCAAAACTTTCCACAAGACAACGATGGCGTGATCCTGGCCGCCACGGCAGGGGCCATCAACATCCGCTTGGGTGGCGCTGCCTTGCAACCCGCTGCAGAGGGATTGCCCACACTGGAGACGCCTGACAGCAGCAGCACACCCGGTCGCGTGGCCAGCGTGGCGCACTTCGCCCAAGTGGTGGGCCTGGTCTGGCGCACCGTCATCATGTGGCTGGTGCTGGTGGCCTTGCTGACCATGGCCAATTTGGTGGGCTGAAGTCGCCCCGCCGCTCACCAGCGCTGCTGGCCCAACTCCTCAAACAGCTGCGCGTAAATGCGGTGCCGCCGCACGCTGATGGTGCCGGGGTGCTGCTCGGTTTCGACCTGCGCCAAGACGGCGCAACCGGGCTCGTGCAAATGCGTGCAGTTGTAGAACTTGCAGCCGCCCAGATGCTTGCGCAAATCAGGCATGCAATCGGCCAGGCGGGTGGGCTCGATGTGGTGCAGGCCAAACTCCTGAAAGCCGGGTGAATCGATCAAGGCGGTGCGTGCAGCGCCAGTTTCTGCGCCCGTTTCAGCGCCCACTTCAGTTGACGCATCGAGCGCGGGCACCCAGTACCAACGCGTACTGGTTGTGGTGTGTTTGCCAGAGTTCAGGGCCAGCGAAATTTCACCGGTTTCCACCTGCGCATCGGGCACCAAACGGTTGATCAGCGTGCTTTTGCCACTGCCCGACGGCCCCAGCACCAAAGTGGTCAGGCCCTGCAAATGCTTGCACAAGGCGGCCACACCATCGTCGGCCACCGGGCTGCGTGGGCTCAGGCTGATGGGCATGACGCTGTAGCCCATGGCGCGGTACGGGGCCAGGCGCTCCCAGGCTTGGGCAAAGGGCTGGGCCAGGTCGCTTTTGTTGAGCGCAATGATGGGCGTGATGCGCTCGGCCTCGGCCGCCACCAAGGCGCGTGAGAGTTGGCTTTCTGAATACTCAGGGTCGGCCGCGATCAGGATCAGCACGCGGTCCAGATTGGCGGCAAAGGATTTGGTGCGGATTTCGTCTTGCCGGTAAAACAGGTTGCGGCGCTCTTGCAGTTTTTCGATGCTGCCCTCGTCGCCCGCGATTTGCCACAGCACCTGGTCGCCCACCACCACCTGGTTTTTCTTACCCCGGGGGTGGCAAATCAGGCGTCGGCCTTCGGGCGTCTCCACCAGGCAGTGTCGGCCATAGGTGGCGACCACCAAGCCCGGCTCCAGATCGTGGGCCTGAGGCAAGGCCGGGCGCGCTTTGGGTTTATTCATGCCGCATCATGCCGGACACAAAGCGTCGGTCTGGGTGGCTGCCTCAAAATCGAGTCGGCTCAAACCGCGCACATCGTGCGTGTTCCAGCGCACCACACAACGTTTGTAGGTCAACACCAGCTCGGGGTGGTGGTTGAGCTTTTCAGACAACCAGCCCACGCTGTTGACGAAGAGCAGCGCGTGGGCGTGCTGCTCGAAAGTGAAGGTTTTTTCAATCGCGACATTTTCACCATCGCCCGTCAGACCCCAGCCGACAAGTTGGCTCAGGGCCATGATCACCTCAGTCGGTTTGAGGGCGCGAACTTCCGGGGTGCTCATGCGGTTTTCATCCTGAGCAACCGCTCACTGGCCGGTGGGTGCGAGTAATAGAACTTCACATACCAAGGGTCGGGTGTGAGTGTGGAGGCGTTGTCTTGGTAAAGCTTGAGCAGGGCCGAAGACAAGTCCTTGCCCGGGGTTTGGGACACCGCATAGGCATCGGCCTCGAACTCTTGCTGGCGCGAGCGCCAGGACGACACGGGCGCAAAGAACAAAGTGAACACGGGGGTGACCAGCATGAACAAAACCAGCGCCAGCGCATCGTTGCTGCCTGACAAGTTGGGCATGACACCCAGTCCCGTGTAAAACCAAACCTGCTGCGCCAACCAGCCCAGCAGCGCCAGACCCGCCAGCGTCATGGCAAAGCTGGTGACCATCATCTTGACGATGTGTTTGTGCTTGAAATGGCCCAGCTCATGGGCCAGCACCGCTTCCATTTCGGCCGGGCTCAGTTGCTTGAGCAAGGTGTCGAAAAACACCACGCGCTTGCTGGCCCCAAAACCTGTGAAAAACGCATTGGAATGCGCCGAACGGCGGCTGCCATCCATCACAAAAAAACCTTTGGCGGTGAAGCCTGCGCGTTGCATCAGGCCCTGCACGCGGGCCTTGAGCGACTCGTCTTCCAAGGGCGTGAATTTGTTGAACAGCGGCATGATCACGTTCGGCGCAATGGCCATCAAGAACAACTGCCAGCCCACCAACACCCCCCAGGCCCAAAGCCACCACCACGCGCCCCCGGCTTGCATGAGCCACAGCACCACCCACAAAAGCGGCAGGCCCAGCACCAAACCCAGCACAAGCCCCTTGGCCGTGTCAGCGAGCCACAAGGCCGGCGTGATTTTGTTGAAACCAAATCGCTGCTCCACGCCAAAGGTTTGCATGAGCGACAAGGGCAATCCAATCAGACCGCCGACCAGCGTGAAGCCCAGCACCAGCGCAATTTGCTGCGACATGCCCGGTCCCATCCAGCCCAGCAGCACCTGGTTGAGCGCATCGAGCCCGCCCAGCAGGGTCCAGCCCAGCAGCACGGCGGCATCCAGAGCGATGTCGATTTGCGACAGTCGCGCTTTGGCCAGGGTGTAATCGGCCGCTTTTTGGTGGTCCGCCAAGTTCATGGTGTCGGCATAGGCTTGCGGAACCGCACCGCGGTGGCGGGCCACATGCCGCACCTGGCGGGCGTTCAGCCAAAACTTCAGCGCCACATGGGCCAGCAAGGCCACCACCAGAGTCAGGGTCAAGGTCAAGGATGCATTCATGCCGCCATTGTAGAAGCCGCACCCGGGGTGCCGTGGTGCGCGCCGCGATTCAAGCCACTCTTCAAGCCCACGGCCAAGGGGCTCATGGCATCGGCGACAATCCATGTATGTCTGATGCGAACACACACACCCCCGCCCCTGAAGCCGCAGAGCTGCCCAAATCCGACCAAAACCTGGTCTGGATCGATTGTGAAATGACGGGCCTGGACCCGGAAAAAGAACGCTTGCTGGAGATCGCCGTCATCGTGACCGGGCCCCACCTCACACCGCGCATCGAAGGGCCGGTGCTGGTGATTCACCAAAGCGACGAGTTGCTCAACCAAATGGACAAGTGGAACAAGGGCACGCATGGCAAAAGCGGCTTGATCGACAAGGTCAAAGCCTCCACGACCAGCGAGGCCGATGCCGAAGAACAAATCCTGGCCTTTCTGAAAAAGTACCTGCCCAAAAACAGCTCACCGCTGTGCGGCAACACCATCAGCCAGGACCGTCGCTTTCTGGTCAAGTTCATGCCCAAGCTGGAAGCGTTTTTCCACTACCGCAACCTGGACGTGAGCACCCTCAAGGAACTGTCGCGCCGCTGGAAGCCCGAGGTCTACGCCAACTTCAAGAAGCAGCAAAAGCACACGGCTCTGGCCGATGTGCACGAATCCATCGACGAATTGGCGCATTACCGCGAACATTTCATCCGTTTGTGATTTTCAGGGAAAACCCTAGCGGTTTTTTCTGATCCGTGCCATAATCGTGGGCTCGCTGCACACAGGTGCAGCGTTTCATACATCTCCCTTCATGCCTTGACCCAACGATAGGGTCACTCACAGCGGCCAGGCTCCACGCCCAGCGCCCCTCGCGAGCACCGTTTGATGGTTGATGTTTTTTCAACCTTGCGGTGCTAAGACCTTACGCAACATTCTTGATGTTGACGGTCGTTGTTCCGTGCGAGTTTTATACATACACATGACTGACACTTTGAACGCAGTGCAGAGCGACTTGTCGCCTGCCGAAATCACATCCATGGCCACCGAGTCGACTGCACAGCCTGCAGCCAGCAACTTGGCCCTTGAAATCATGGCCGCCGCAACGGCCGAAATTACCCCCGAGCCAGCAGCCGAAGTCACGACTGAAGCGGCCGAAGAAGTGGAAGCCGTCGCCGACGTGCCCAATGGCTTCATCGAACTGGGCCTGGCCCCCGAGCTGGTGCAGGCCGTGGCCGATCTGGGTTACACCCAGCCCACCGCCGTGCAATTGCGCGCCATTCCTTTGGCATTGCCCACAACCGGTGGCTCCAAGGACGGCAAGTCCAATGGCTACACCGACCTGATGGTCTCGAGCCAAACCGGCAGCGGCAAAACCGCCGCCTTCTTGCTGCCCGTGTTGCACACGCTGATCCAGCAAATGGCCGAACAAGAAGCCGCTGAACGCGCCGAGTTTGAACAAGCCTGCGCCGACGCTGCCGCCAAGGGCGAGCCAGCCCCCAAGCGTGCCAAGCGCAAAGACCCCACCAACCCACGCAACTTCAAGGCCCCAACCCCTGGTGCCCTGATCCTGTGCCCCACACGTGAACTGGCCCAACAGGTGGCGCAAGACGCCATCGAGCTGGTCAAGCACACACGCGGCCTGCGCGTGGCCAACGTGGTCGGCGGCATGCCTTACCAGCTGCAAATTGCCAAGCTGCAAAACGCCAACCTGGTTGTGGCCACCCCCGGCCGTTTGCTCGACCTGCAACGCTCCATGCAAATCAAGCTGGACCAAGTCCAGTTTTTGGTGGTGGACGAAGCCGACCGCATGCTCGACCTGGGCTTCTCGGACGACCTGGCCGACATCAACGACATGACCAGCCAGCGCCGCCAGACCATGATGTTCAGCGCCACCTTTGCGCCGCGCATTCAGCAACTGGCCATGCGTGTGATGCACGACGGTGGTTCTTCGGTCCAGAAAATCCAGATCGACAACCCCCAGGAAAAGCACAACAACATCAAGCAGGTGCTGTTCTGGGCCGACAACGCCCAACACAAGCGCCAGATGCTCGACCACTGGTTGCGTGACGCCACGATCGACCAGGCCATCGTGTTCTCCAGCACCCAAATCGAGTGCGACGGCTTGGCCGCTGACCTGCAGCAAGACGGCTTCTCGGCTGTGGCCCTGCACGGCGCCCTGAGCCAGGGCATGCGCAACCGCCGCCTGATGGCGCTGCGCAATGGCCAAGTCCAGATTTTGGTTGCGACCGACGTGGCCGCTCGCGGCATCGACGTGCCCACCATCACCCACGTCTTCAACTTCGGCTTGCCGATGAAGGCCGAGGACTACACCCACCGCATTGGCCGCACAGGCCGCGCTGGCCGCGATGGCCTGGCCGTGACCTTTGCCGAGATCCGCGACCGCCGCAAGATTGGTGACATCGAGTCCTACACTCGCCAGCCTTTCAAGGCCGAAGTGATTCCAGGCCTGGAGCCCAAAGTGCGCATGCCCGAAGCCCGCAAGCCCATGGGACGTGGCGGTGACCGTTTTGGCGGCGAGCGCAATTACGCCAACGCTGGCGGTGGTTTCCGTGGTGGCCGTCCCGCCCCTGGTGGCCGTGACTTCGGTGGCAACCGTGACCGCGACAACGGTGGTGGCTTTGACAACCGCGCCCCGCGTGGCAACTTCCGCGACGAGCAGCCCCGCTTTGAGCAGCGCAGCGAACCCCGCTTCGATGCCCGCAAAGATGGCGGCCGTTTTGACGCCCCCCGTGGTGAGCACCGTGGCGGCGGTGACCGCTTTGAGCAGCGCGGCGCACCTGCGCACCCTTGGGACAAAGGCGACAGCCGCCCTGCCCCGCGCCAAGACGCACGCCAAGACGGTCCACGTCAAGGCGGCCGCTGGGAAGACCGTGGTGGTGACAACCGCAACGCTGCCCGCCCTGCCCCACGCGGCGCAGCCGGTGCCGGTGACAAGTTTGCCCGTGGCCCCAAACAGTTTGGTGCTGGCAACTTCAAGCCCCATGCCGCTGGCGAAGGCCCTGCAGGCAAGCGTGGCGGCACACGCGTGCTGAAAATCACACGCGCTTGATCCTTGTTCTGGGCTCGGCCCAGGACTTCAAGACCCCCTTCAAGGTCTTGCCCTCACCGGCAAGGCCTTTTTTCATGGCCGGGTGGCTTGCATTTGCCCATGAACAAGGGCTTTGAAGCGCCCATAAAAAAACCGCCCTGGGCGCAAACCCGGGCGGTTTTTTCGTACGAACGAAAAGGCTTTACGCTTTGGCAGCAGGTGCTGCTTTGCGCTGAGGCAACTTTTCCTTGATACGTGCCGACTTGCCGCTGCGGTCACGCAGGTAGTACAGCTTGGCGCGGCGAACATCACCACGGCGCTTGACTTCAATGCTGGCGATCACGGGGCTGTAAGTCTGGAACGTACGCTCCACACCTTCGCCACTGGAGATCTTGCGCACAGTGAAGCCGCTGTTCAGACCACGGTTACGCTTGGCGATCACAACACCTTCGTAGGCTTGGACACGCTTGCGCGCACCTTCCACCACGTTGACGCTGACGATCACGGTGTCGCCGGGGGCAAATTCAGGAATCACTTTACCCAAACGGGCAATTTCTTCCTGCTCAAGAGTTTGAATCAAATTCATTTTTTGAACTCCGTCCGATCATGCCTCGCTACACAAGGGGCGTTCTGTGTTGTAAGGGCCATGCATTCACATGACTGAACCAGATCGCGGCGGGTAGAGGATCGAAAAGCCTTTGATTATAGCTTTTTTGCAGATTGGGGCTTGCCCGCAGTTGACCCGCTGCCGCTGGCCTGCTTGAGAAAGGCCTCATCCTCGCGGCTGAGCCCCTTGACCTCGCGGGCTTGTTCCAGCAACTCGGGGCGGTGCAATGCCGTCAATCGCAGGCTTTGCTCGCGCCGCCAACGCGCGATGTGCGCATGGTGACCCGACATCAATTCAGGCGGCACCGCCTGACCCTGCCAGACTTCGGGGCGGGTGTAGTGCGGGCTGTCCAGCAAACCATCGAGCGCCGGGTTGAAGCTGTCGAGCTGGTGGCTGCCCTCGTCGTTCAACACACCCGGCTGCAAGCGGGCCACCGCATCCAGCAAGGCCATGGCCGCGATTTCACCGCCCGACAGCACAAAGTCGCCCAGACTGATTTGCTGGTCCACATACTGGTCAATGAAACGCTGGTCCACGCCTTCATAGCGACCACACAGCAGCACCGCCCCCGCGCTGGCAGACCATTGGGCCACCGCGCTGTGGTTCAGGGCCCGGCCTATCGGGGAAAACAACACCAAGGGTGCAGGTGTTTCTTCTTGCCGATCGGCGCGAATGGCCGTCAGGCACTTGAACAAGGGCTCGGCCAGCATGACCATGCCGGGGCCACCGCCAAAAGAGCGGTCGTCCACCCGGCGGTAATTGCCTTCGGCGTGGTCGCGTGGATTCCACAAGCGCACGTCGACCAAACCACTTTCGTAGGCACGGCGCGTGATGCCGCTGGTCAACAGCGGCGCAAACAGCTCGGGAAACAGGGTGATGATGTCAAAGCGCATGGCGATGGCCCTCCACGGCCGAGGCCGCTCAGTAGTCGGGCTGCCAGTCGACCGTGATGCGCTTGGCGGACAAGTCAACGCCGTCGACGAAGGCCGCCACAAACGGGATCATGCGCTCGACAGGTTTGCCGCCTTCCGTCTCGGCAGCGGCTTCAATGACCAACACGGTTTGCGGGCCGGTGGACATGAGGTCACGCACCTGACCCAAGTCCACACCTTCGCGGTTGACCACTTGCAGCCCGATCAGGTCGACCCAGTAGTACTCGCCGTCAGCCGCAGCAGGAAAGCTGGCGCGTGACACAAAAATTCGGCCACCGCGCAAGGACTCGGACGCGTTGCGGTCGTCAATGCCTTGGGCACGCGCCACCACGGTGTCGGAATGGTCTTTGACTTCGAGGACGTTGAGCAGCAAGGGCTCTCGCCAGGCCTGGTGTGCAGAGGCTGCTGCCTCCTGGCCACGCTGGGGTTTCATGGGCCTATCGGGCGGCAACAAAAACCAGCTTTTGGCAGAAAAAAGCGCCTCGGGCGAGGCGCTGTGGGGCAAGACCTTGAACCAGCCTTTGATGCCCCAGGCATCGGTGATGCGCCCGATTTCGATGGCGTCAGCCGGCATTGCGGCTGTTTCCAAAGGCGGGCGCATGACCTGTGCGAACCGATCAGGCGGCGGCTTTGCCGGCTTGACGGATCAGGCGTTCCACGGTGGGGGAAGCCTGTGCGCCAACGCCCTTCCAGTAGGTCAGGCGGTCTTGCGCAATGCGCAGACCTTCTTCGCCGCCTTTGGCTGTGGGGTTGTAGAAACCGATGCGCTCGAGGAAGCGGCCATCGCGACGCACGCGCTTGTCGGCGACGACGATGTTGAAGAAAGGACGTGCTTTAGAGCCGCCGCGGTTCAGACGAATAACAACCATGATTAATCCTTGGGTGGTTGGGTTTCTCCAGAACAAATGCTGGGAAGCCCGTTTTCTTTCAGCGTTTGAGACACGCAACTGGCCACCCGGCCAGTGACACACTGAAAAGCCCACCATTATACAACGGGCCAGCCCCTCATAGACACCCCACACGGGCCACTGGGTTTGAAGTCAAGCGTTGGCGTCAAAAGCCTTGGGGCTGTGACACGAACTGCGCTCCGCAATAATCGGCACCATGAAAAACAAAACACTCGCCACCTGGTTGGCATTTTGGGGTGGTCCCATGGGCTTGCACCGCTTTTACCTGCACGGCTTCACGGACATGGGGGCCTGGCTTTTGCCCATTCCCACGGCACTGGGCTTTTACGGCCTGGAACGTGTGCAGCAATTCGGCCAGGACGATACGCTCAGCTGGTTGTTGATTCCTTTGCTGGGCTTCACCATCGCGGGCTGCGCTGTGAACGCCATCGTCTACGGTTTGACGCCCATCGACAAATGGAATGCCCGCTTCAACCCCCAAGCGGACAGCTTGAGCCCGGCAGGCCGCACGCAATGGGGCACGATCATCGGCATCGTCATCGCCTTGTTGTTCGGCACCACGGTGATGATGTCCAGCCTGGTCTTCAGCTTTCAACGCTACTTCGAGTACCAGATTGAAGCAGCACGGCTGATCAGCCAATGAAAAATGCCGCCCGACTGGTGCAGCCGGGCGGCATTCCTTGGGTCAAGCAAGGACACCGGAGCGAACCGGCGGGTCAGGCCATCAATCGAAAATTTGAAAACTGACCCAGTAAGCAATGGCCGCCACAAAGGCGCTGGCGGGAATGGTCAGCACCCAAGCCCAAACGATGTTGCCCGCCACACCCCAGCGCACGGCGCTGGCCCGCTGGGTGGAGCCCACGCCCACAATGGCCCCGGTGATGGTGTGCGTGGTCGACACCGGAATACCCAGTGTGGTGGCCAGGAACAAGGTCATGGCCCCTCCCGTTTCGGCGCAAAAGCCGCCCACGGGCTTGAGCTTGGTGATTTTCTGACCCATGGTCTTGACGATGCGCCAGCCGCCAAACATGGTGCCCAAGGCAATGGCCACATAGCAGCTGACAATGACCCATCCCGGTGGGGAAGCCTCTGCCGTGCTGACATAACCTGTGGCGATCAGCAGCAACCAGATGATGCCAATGGTTTTTTGTGCATCGTTGCCGCCGTGCCCCAGGCTGTAGGCACCAGCCGACACCAGCTGCAGTCGGCGGAACCACTTGTCCACCCGCGATGGTCGAGCCCGACGAAAAATGTGGGCCACGGCTACCATCATCAGTGAACCCAGCAAAAACCCCAGCAAAGGTGACACGAAGATGAAGGCCACGGTCTTGAGCACACCGGATGAAATCAGCGCCCCGGCTCCGGCTTTGGCGATCACAGCACCCACAATGCCACCAATCAAGGCATGCGAAGAACTGCTGGGAATGCCGTAGTACCAAGTGATGACGTTCCAGGTGATGGCCCCCACCAGCGCGCCAAACACCACATGGGTATCCACCACGCCGGGCTGCACGATGCCTTTGCCCACCGTGGCAGCCACGCTCAGGTGGAAGACAAAAATGGCGATGAAGTTGAAGAAGGCGGCAAACACCACGGCCTGCCCCGGCTTGAGCACGCCCGTGGACACCACGGTCGCGATCGAGTTGGCGGCATCGTGAAAGCCGTTCATGAAGTCAAAAATGAGCGCCAGGGCGACCAGCAAGATCACCACCCACAAGGCGGCTTGTACGGTTTCCATGTTCAGGATCCCCGCTTCGGATCAGGAGTTTTCGAGGACGATGCCCTCGATCTGGTTGGCCACGTCTTCACACTTGTCGGTGATGGTCTCCAGCAGTTCGTAAATGGCCTTGAGCTTGATGATCTCGCGCACATCGGGTTCATCACGGAACAACTTGCTCATGGCGCTGCGCATCACGCGGTCCGCATCGGACTCCAGGCGATCGATCTCTTCGCAGGTCTTCAGCGCGGCTTCGGCCACAGAGGGCTCGCCAATTTTGGCGAGCAATTTGACCGCATCCTGCACGCGCTCGCAGCACTTGACCGACAAATCGGTCAGGCGGGTGATTTCATCGGTCATGTGCCGCACGTCGTACAGCGCCATGGTTTCGGCCGAGTCCTGGATCAGGTCGGCCACGTCGTCCATCAGGTTGATGAGGGCGTGGATTTGCTCTCGGTCGATGGGGGTGATGAAGGTGGTGTGGATGAGACGGTTGACTTCATGGGTCACGCGGTCGGCGGCGTGCTCGGCGTTGTCCACATCGCGGTTGTACTTTTCGCGCAGGTGCACATCGTTGTAATTGGCCACCAGATTGGAGAAGGCCCGAGCCGCTTCGACAATGCGGTCCGCGTGTTGGTTGAAGAGTTCAAAAAAGTTGCCTTCTTTGGGCAGCAATTTGCCAAACAGCATAGAAAAGCTCCTGATAACGGTACGAGGTCAAATGTGACAAGGGCGTGACAACGACGAGTTTAACCCTACCAAATACAGGAATTGAGCACCAGCGACTCAGGGACTTCTGAAAATGAAATAAACCGCACCCACCATGCACAAAGCGGCCCAAAGGTAGTCCAGTTTGAAAGGCTCTTTGAGGTAAAAACAAGCAAAAGGTACAAAAACACTCAAGGTGATGACCTCTTGCATGATCTTGAGCTGCGCCACGCTGAATTGCGTGTAACCAATGCGGTTGGCCGGCACCTGGAACATGTATTCGAACAAGGCAATGCCCCAGCTCACCAAGGCCGCGGCGTACCAAGGGGCTGTGGCCATGTTGCGCAGGTGGCCATACCAAGCAAAGGTCATGAACACGTTGCTGGCCAGCAAGAGCAAGATGGTCTGCAGGGATATGGGCAAGTTGATGAGAGAAGTCATGTTCAAGCCTCCGACACACGCTCAATGGCCTGGCCGGCCACACGGGCCATGTCTTCCATGGCCACACGCTGCGGCCACACATCGGCCAAGGGGACCAGCACAAAAGCCCTTTCGCGCCAGCGCGGGTGGGGCAGCGTCAGGCGGGGGCTGTGCATGCAGGCATCCCCAAAAAACAGCAGGTCCAGGTCCAGGCTGCGGGGTGCATTCACGTAGGGGCGCAAACGGCCCGCCTGGTGTTCGATGGCTTGCAAAGCATCCAGCACATCGGGGGCGGTCAACCGCGTGTCGATGCGGGCCACTGCGTTGATGAAGTCGGGCCCCTGGGCTTCGTGGGGCGCAGTGCGGTAAAGCGCGGAGCGGCCTGTGACTTCAATCCCGGGCCAACTGGCCAGTGCCTCAAAGGCCTGCATCACAGCCGCACGGGCATCGCCCAAATTGGCACCCAAGGCCACATAAGCGGTGACAGGGTCTCGCAAAATCACCCCTTGCTGTTCAGCTCACAGATTCAAGCGGCGCTGCCGCCGTCGCCCGCTTGATCGCCTGCAGCACCGGGCTTGCGGCGACGGCGGCGGCGTTTTTTGGCCGCACCCTCGTCGCTGCCTTCAGCCTCCGCTGCAGGGCGGCTCTCGGCTGGCGCGGGCGCGCCTTCGGGGCGGGGTGCGCGGCGCACGCGCGGCTTGGCCGCTTGCGAGGCCTGCTGCTCGGCCTTGGCGGCCTGCACCAGGTCTTCGCGCTCTGAATCGCTGGCCATGCTGAACTCTTGCCACCAATCGGCCAGGCGTTCATCGACTTCGGCGATGTCGGCGCGCAGGCGCAAAAAGTCAAAGCCTGCGCGAAAGCGCGGCTGCTCAACCAGGCCAAACGGCGTGCTGCCCACCCGCTTTTCAAAGCGCGGCTGCATCATCCAGATCTCGCGCATGTCGGCAGCGAGCTTGCCGCGCCCGGACACATCGCCAATGCGGGCGTCAAACACCTCGTCGATCGCGTCTTGCAAAGCCGGGTGCGGGTGCTCCTTGCGCGCCAGGCGTTTGGCCCAGCCTTCGCGCACATCGGCCCACAACACACAGGCCAACAAGAAACTGGGGGCCACGGGCTTGCCCTCACCCACGCGGCGGTCGGTGTCGGACAAGGCCACTTGCACAAAAGCGCTGTCGGCCCGCTCCACCACCACATCCAGCAAGGGGTAAATGCCGGTGGCCAAGCCCAGATTTTTCAGCTGCGCAATCGAAGCCAAGGCGTGCCCGGTCTGCAGCAGCTTGAGCATCTCGTCAAACAAGCGGCTTTGCGGCACATCGGCCAGCAGAGTGGCCGACTGCGTCAGGGGTTTGGCGGTTTTGGCTTCGAGCTTGAAGCCCAGCGGGCTAAGCTTGGCCGCAAAGCGCACGGCGCGGATGATGCGCACCGGGTCTTCACGGTAGCGCGCCACCGGATCACCAATCATGCGCAGCACGCGCTTTTTCGCATCCTGAATGCCGCCGTGGTAGTCCACCACGATTTGCGACTCGGGGTCGTAATACATGGCGTTCACGGTGAAGTCGCGGCGCGTGGCGTCTTCGTCTTGAGGGCCCCAGACGTTGTCACGCAGCACTCGGCCCGATGAGTCGACCGCGTGCTGCATGCCTTCAAGCTGGCGTTTGCTGGTGCGCTCGTTGCCTTTGACCTGCTCTGCGGCCACGTTGTCCAGGTGCGCCCGGAAGGTGGAGACCTCAATCACCTCGTTGTCGCGCCCCCGGCCGTACACCACGTGCACGATGCGAAAGCGCCGCCCGATGATGAAAGCGCGGCGAAACAGGCCCTTGACCTGCTCAGGCGTGGCGTTGGTGGCCACATCAAAATCCTTGGGGCGCAGGCCCAGCAACAGGTCGCGCACCGCACCACCCACCACATACGCCTCGAATCCGGCCTGCTGCAGGGTGCGCGTGACGTTGATGGCGCGCTCGTCCACCAGGCTCGGGTCGATGCCGTGCACCGATGCGGGCACCTCGGTGCGGCGGCCAAAGTGGGGCTTGCTGCTTTTGGGCGTTTTGCCCATCAGCTTGTCGATGAATTGTTTGATCATTCTTGAAAGAGGTCGAGGATGCGCCAGCCACGTTCTGTGGCCAGTTGACGCAACCGAGCGTCAGGGTTCGTTGCCACCGGATGGTGGGCTTTTTCCAAAAGCGGCAAGTCGTTCATGGAGTCCGAATAGAACGTCATCTCCACATCGCTCCAGTCCAGGCCTTTTTGGCCCAACCAATGCGCGACCCGCGTGACTTTACCCTCGCGAAACGACGGGGTGCCCCGAATCTCGCCGGTGATCCAGCCGCTGGCATCGCGTTCGAGGTCGACCGCGATCAACTCGCTGACACCAAAGGCCTGGGCAATCGGGCGGGTCACAAACTCGTTGGTGGCGGTCACGATCATGACCGTGTCCCCCGCGTGCTGGTGCGATCGTACCAGTGCCAGCGCCTCGGGCGTGATGCGCGGACGGATCACTTCGTCCATGTAACGGGCATGCGCCTGGGCCGCCTCGGCCGCGCCGCGTTCGCGCGCGGCGCGGGTGGCAAAGCGCACATAGTCATGAATGTCCAGCGTGCCCGCTTGGTAATGGGCATAAAACTCGTCGTTGCGCTGGCTGAACACCGCCGGATCGGTCCAGCCCATTTCGGTCGTGAACACACCCCAGGTGTGGTCAGAGTCCAGCGGCAGCAAGGTGTGGTCCAAATCGAACAGGGCGAGTTTCATTCGTTCTCCAGCATCGCGCGCACCAGCGGAATGGTCAGGGCGCGCTGCGTTTGCAAGGCGTAGTGGTCCAAGTGGTCGAGCAGCTGCATCAGGCTGCCCAAATCACGCGAAAAGCGCTTGAGCATGTAAGACATGACTTCGTCGCTCAAAAACAGGCCCCGGGCATCGGCCTCCTGGCGCAGCACGGCGCGGCGCTCGGGCTCGTCCAGCACCTGCAGGGCGTCGATGTGGCCCCAGCCCAGGCGGCTGCGCAAATCGTCGCGCAGCTTCAGATCGGCCGGGGGCAAAGCCCCTGCGGCCAGGACCCAGCGCGGTGTGCCGCTGCGGGGGGTCAAGGCGTTGACAAACCAGTTGAAGGCGGTGTGCTGCTGCTCGGCGTTGTACAGGTGCACATCGTCCATCAGCACGGCGGCCCAATCGTCGTTAAACTCAGGCGGGTCCATGCTGTGGGCGTCCAGCCAGCCCACCTGCGCGCCCTGCTCTTGCAGCGCATGGTGCACCGCATGCAACAAATGGGTTTTGCCCGAGCCGCTCTCGCCCCACAGATAGCTGGGCACGGGCGAGCGGCTGGCCGAGGCGGTCCACAAACGCAGGTGGCTCAAGGCGGCCGCGTTGGGACCTGCAAAAAAATTGTCCAGCGTGGGCGTCGAGGCCAGGCCGATGTCCAAAGCCAGTTGCTTCATGCCTGATCGGGCCCTTGTTCCACCGCACCCGAGCCGCTTTTGCGGTACAGATCGCTTTGCAGGTATTGCGCCCGCAAGCGGCGCAAGCCCACCAGCAAGACCGCACTGGCGGGCAAGGCGATCAACACGCCCACGAAACCCAGCACTTGGCCAAAAGCCATCAAGGCCAAAATGACGGCCAACGGGTGCAAGCCAATGCGCTCGCCCACCAGGCGAGGCGTGAGCACAAAGCTCTCAATCAACTGCCCCAGACCGTAGACCAAGGCCACCATGAGCAAGGCCTGCGACGGTGCCAACTGCAACAAACCGGCCAAGAGCGCCAGCACCAAACCCAGGCCAAAGCCCAGATAAGGCACAAAGACTGCCAGCCCGGTGAACACGCCAATGGGAAGCGCCAGGTCCAGACCGAACAAACTCAGTCCCAGCGAATAAAACACAGCCAGCGCCAGCATCACCAGCATTTGTCCGCGCAGGTACTCACCCAACACCTCGTCGCAGTCGCGCATGAAGTCATCAAATCGTCCGCGCCAGGCCGGTGGCACCAACTCGAGCATGCTGTTGACCAGCCGCGTCCAGTCGTACAGCATGTAAAACAAGGCCACGGGCACCAGCACCGCATAGCCTGCCACGGCCAGCGCCAAGCTACCGCCCAGCTTGAGCGAGGACATGAGTGGGGCCCACCAATCCTCGCGGTTGGCGCTCAGGTAAGTCACCAGTTGTTGTTTCAGGTCGGCCAGATCCAGCGAGACATTCAGTCCCAACTGGGCCAACAAGGGGTTGATGGCATCGCCCAGGCGATCAAGCAGCAAAGGCAATTGCTGCTGCAACAAGGGCCATTCGCGCACCAAAATCGGCACCAGCAACAAAAACAAACCCAGCAGGGCCAGCAAGGCCAGCGCCTCCACCAACACCACGGCCAAAGCGCGCGGCAAACGTCCCCCGGCCACGCCCTCGAGCTTGAGCACCAAGGGGTGCAACACATAGGCCATCACGGCCGCGATCACAAAAGGCGCCAGCACCGGGGCCAGCAGCCAGAAAACCAGCACGGCCGCCAAGGCCACGCCCAGCCAGGCGGCCAGTCGGGTCATGAAAAAAGGAAGAGGGGCTTGCATGCGGTGTCTTGTTTTGCCAGGGCCTGGCCCGAGCGCTCAGGGCTAACCCTTAAAATAAGCCCTGATTTTAGTCTGCCAGCCCGTTTATTGGCCCTCCTTTCTGTTCACACGCCCCATTCGGGCCAAAACCATGACTCAAACCCCTCTTTCCTACAAAGACGCCGGCGTCGACATCGTTGCGGGCGACGCGCTGGTCGAGCGCATCAAACCCCTGGCCAAGAAAACCATGCGCGAAGGCGTGCTGGCCGGCATCGGCGGTTTTGGCGCGCTGTTTGAAGTGCCCAAGCGCTACAAGGAACCCGTGCTGGTCAGCGGCACCGACGGCGTGGGCACCAAACTCAAACTCGCTTTTGAATGGAACATGCACGACACTGTGGGCATCGACCTGGTGGCCATGAGCGTGAACGACGTGTTGGTCCAAGGCGCCGAACCCCTGTTTTTCCTCGACTACTTTGCTTGCGGCAAGCTCGATGTGGACACGGCTGCAGCCGTGGTCGGCGGCATTGCCAAAGGCTGCGAGCTGTCGGGCTGCGCCCTGATCGGCGGCGAAACCGCCGAGATGCCCGGCATGTACCCCGCTGGCGAATACGACCTGGCCGGTTTTGCGGTCGGTGCGGTCGAAAAATCAAAAATCCTCACCGGCCAGAACGTGAAAGCCGGGGACGTGGTGCTGGGCCTGGCTTCGAGCGGCGTGCACTCCAACGGTTTCAGTCTGGTGCGCAAGTGCATCGAGCGCGCGGGTAGCAACGCCCCCGCCACGCTCGACGGCAAACCCTTCAAGCAAGCGCTGATGGAGCCCACCCGCTTGTATGTCCTCAATGTGCTGGCCGCACTGGCCAAACACCCGAACACGCAAGAAGCCTCCGGCATCAAAGCACTGGCCCACATCACGGGCGGCGGCTTGCTCGAAAACATTCCCCGCGTGCTGCCCGACGGCTTGGCCGCTCACCTGGAAAAAGGCAGCTGGCCGCAAACCGAGCTGTTTGCCTGGTTGCAAGCCACCGCGGGCATCGACGACATCGAGATGAACCGCACCTTCAACAACGGCATCGGCATGGTGGTGGTGGTGGACGCGGGCGAGGCCGAAAGCTGCGCTGCAAGCTTGCGCGCGCTGGGCGAGTCGGTCTACACCATCGGCCGCATCGCACCTCAAGGCGATGGGGCTCAGGTGGTGGTGGCCTGATCTTTCAGGCCCTCAGTCTCCATCAGCTGACCTCAAGCAGCAAGCCTGAGGCAGAACGCCTCAAGCAGCCTGCCTGAGCACCCCATCACAGCGCCGATAGCTCGCTCACCCGGTTGCGCAGGGCCACGGTGTCGGGCCCTGCGGGCACGGCCTCCAGGTACAGCCTCAGGTCCTGCAAGGCTTCGTGCACATGCCCCAACTCGGCATGCACCAGGCCCCGGTCGCGCCGCTCGGACCACACCTCGGGCAGCAAAATCACCAACCTGTCCAGCACCTGCAGCATGCGCGGCCAGTCTTCCTGGGAACGGAAAATCTCTTTCAGGTTGCGCAGCATGCGGGCCAGCATGTCGCGGGGCGGGCAGGCTTGCAAGTACAAGCCCAACGGGGTCTCCCCATCGTCGAGATCGGGCGCAGCGCTCTGGTCTGCGGGGTCACGGTAAGGACTCAGGCGCTCGGACAAACTGTCCAGGCCCAAAGACTCGCCCGTGAGCGGGTCCAGCACCACCAGCCCCCCTTCGAGTGCCACTTTGACCAAAAAATGGCCAGGGAAAGAAATGCCGTGCGCCTTCAACTCCAGCGCCCGGGCCAGCTCCAGCCAGATCACCGCCAGCGAAATCGGGATGCCCCGGCGCGTGCGCAGCACCTCGAAGAGGTAGCTGTTTTCCGGCGCGTAATAGTCGTTGGCGTTCACCCCAAAGCCCAGGTCTTTGTAGAAGACCTGCGTCAGGATGGCCAGGCGGGTCAGGTCATCGGCCTCGTCGGGCATGCGCGCCGTGACCCGTTTGAGCAAGCGTTCCACATCGTCCAGCACCTGCTGCACGTCGATGCTGGGCTCTTCGTCCTGCGCCAAACTGGCGGCCGCCTCCAGCAAAGGGAAGTGCTCGTCGCTTTGCACCAGGCTGGCGAAGTAGCCCAAAGGGGTCGGGGCAGAAAAAGTCAGCGCCATGAGAAATCCTTCAACGCTTGAGGAAGGCCTTGAGCCGCAAACCCGTGGCCCACAACACACCAAAATAAAGCAAGGCCGAGCCCGCCAAAACCGCCACCATCCAGCCGATGCGCAGCCAAGCCTCTTGGCGCATGGCCACCCAAGGCAAATGGTTCGCCGCGAACCACAGCAAGCCTGTCAACAAGCTTGTGGCCAACAGTACCTGCAAACCAAAACGCCACCAGCCGGGTTGTGGCTTGTAACTGCCCCTGCGCAACAGACCCACCAGCAGCCACACAGCATTGACCAAAGCCCCCAAACCAATGGACAACGCCAGCCCGGCGTGGGCCAGATAAGGCACCAACAGCACGTTGAAAATTTGGGTCAGCACCAGCACCACCACCGCGATGCGCACCGGGGTTCGGATGTCTTGGCTGGCGTAGTAGCCAGGGGCCAGCACCTTGATGGCGACCAGGCCCAGCAAGCCCACGCCGTAGCCAGTCAGGGCCAAGGTGGTTTGCTGCACATCGCGGTCGGTGAAGGCCCCATAGTGGTAAAGCACCGACACCAGCGGCTGAGAAAACACCAGCAAAGCTGCCGCACAAGGCAAGGCCAGCAGCAGCACCAGACGCAAGCCCCAGTCGAGCATGGCGGCATAACGCTCGCTGTCGCCCGTGGCTTTGGCCGCCGCCAGCTGCGGCATCAGCACCACGCCCAGCGCCACACCCAAAATGGCCGTCGGGAACTCCATCAAACGGTCGGCATAGGTCAACCAGCTGACGCTGCCCGGCGCCAGGTGAGAGGCGATCTGGGTGTTGATGAGCAGGGAAATTTGGGCCACACCCACGCCCAGCAAAGCCGGGCCCATCAGGCGCAGGATGTTCAAGGTGGCAGGGTTGGTCCAGGCCTTTTTGACGGCGCGGGGCCGCAGGCCCAAACGGGGCAGCAAACCCAGCCGGGCCAAGGCCGGAATCTGCACCGCCAACTGCAAGACACCGCCCACCATCACACCCACCGGCAAGGCATAGATGGCCTCCACGCCTTGCTTGGCCAGCCAAGGCGATAAAAACCAAGTGGCTGCGATCACGCTCACATTCAGCAGCACGGGCGTCGCCGCGGGCACGGCAAAACGCTTCCAGGTGTTCAAAATACCGGCCGACAAGGCGACCAAGGACATGAAGGCGATGTAGGGGAACATCCAGCGCGTCATGTTCACTGCCGCGCCGTAACCCCGGGCGTCTTGCTGCAAGCCACTGGCCAGCGCCCACACCAACCAAGGCGAGGCCAGCACACCCAAAACAGACAAGGCCAGCACCGACCAGGCCAGAGCCGTGGCCACGCTGTCAATCACTTCCTTGGTGGCCTCGTCGCCATGCTGGGCACGGGTGGCCGCCAGCACCGGCACAAAAGCCTGGCTGAAGGCCCCTTCGGCAAACAGCCGCCGAAACAGGTTGGGAATTCGAAAGGCCACATTGAAGGCGTCGGTCAAGGCGCTGGCCCCGAACATGGAAGCCATGAGCAGCTCGCGCACCAAACCCGTGACCCGGGAGGCCAGGGTAAAAATGGACACAACAGAAGCAGATCGGAGGAGGCTCACAGTGGGCGAGTGTAGCGGCCACTTCCGCGAAGGCTGGCCATGCCATGGCCGCGGGACGGATTCAGACGCAGGCCTGCCTTGGCGATCTGCCAAGGGAGCCGGATGCCGTTTCAGTGTCTGCTAGAATGACGGGTTCGCTGGACATCATCCTCAGACACTGAAAGAACTTATATATGGCATCCGCTAAACCCAAAAAGAAAAACCCCCGTCTTGCTTCCGGCCGTAAACGCGTCCGCCAAGACGTCAAAATCAACGCCGCGAACTCTTCGCTGCGCTCCAAATACCGCACAGCTGTGAAGAACGTCGAAAAAGCCGTTGCAGCTGGCGACAAGACCAAAGCCACCGAGTTGTTTGCCAAGATGCAAACCGTGGTGGACATCATTGCCGACAAGGGCATCTTCCACAAGAACAAGGCTGCTCGTGACAAGAGCCGCCTGAGCGCCAAAGTGAAGACTTTGGCTCTTGCCGCAGCCTGATCCGCTCCACCAGATCAACAGCCCGGCGAGGTTTTGTCCTCGCTGCCGTTTGAAACGGGTGCGCTGTCCGCGAACACTGAACCGCCCTGGTGCAAACCTTGGCGGTTTTTTCATGCCCTTTTGTCGGATGGCCGAAGGCCGAGTTGGCGCTTTGCCGAGGCTGCATTGGGACTTGCAGAGACTGGGTATGGAACTGTTTGGAGCTTTGCGCAGGCTGAGTTGATGCCATCGCCGGGCTCCTCATGACTCGCTTCGCTCTTAAAAATCGTCACCCGGCGATGGCCCCAACTCAGCGGGGTTCATTGCCACCTGTCGAATCAAACCTCGCTGACATCAAAAAAAAACCGCCCGTGGGCGGTTGGTTCTTACTTCTTACTTTGGGGGTGGAGGGTCAGGCAACAAACAAGCTTCAGCCACCTGCAAGCCATTGTCACGCGCAAAGTTCATCACGAAATCCCAGGCCATGACATTGTGATCGCGCAGTTCGTGGTTCACGATCACGCACTTGACCCCAGCCAGTGTGGTGGGAATGCACCAAGGGGAGTAACTCAGGTGGCTGCCAGGGGTGGCGCCGCCGGGGCGAAAGGGGCTCATGACGCCCGCCAGGCGTTCGGCCCAGTCGCTCGGTCTGAAAGGCTTGCCGTCCTGGGTGATGCCCTGGATGAAAACTTCTTTGGCGTTGTTGGAAACCATCGGATAGAGGTGTGAATCGGTTGGCCCCGCAGGGCGGGATCGCCACCCACGGGTTTACCCAAGTATTGTATCTTATATAAGACTTGAGGCCTCCTCAAAACCCCTTGGCACAAGGCTGGAATGAACTGGCCAGGCCCTGCCCTTTCTGCCTCTAAAATCTGGTTTCAGCGGCCCTCATCGTTGGGCCGATTTTTATTTCAGGAGTTCTCGCATGTCCGCTTTCATTGAAGCCGCCTCACCGCACACCATGAACACCTATGGCCGACTGCCGATCGCACTCAGCCATGGTCAGGGTTGCCGAGTCTGGGACGTCAATGGCAAGCCCTACCTGGACGCGCTGGCCGGTATTGCGGTGAACACCCTGGGCCACAACCACCCCGATCTGGTGCCCGCGCTGCAGGACCAGCTGGCCAAGATGATCCACAGCTGCAACTACTTCCATGTGCCCAACGCGGAAGTGCTGGCGGCCAAGCTGGTCGAGCTGTCGGGCATGACGAACGTGTTTTTCTGCTGCACGGGCCTGGAAGCCAACGAGGCGGCCATCAAGCTGGCGCGCAAATACGGCCACGATAAGGGCATCGACAAACCCGAAATCGTGGTTTACGAAAAAGCCTTTCACGGTCGCAGCATCGCCACCCTGAGCGCCACCGCCAACGAGAAGCTGAAAAAAGGCTTTGGCCCCATGCTCGAAGGCTTTGTGCGTGTGCCAGTCAACGACATCGAAGCCCTGAAAAAAGCCACCGAAGGCAACCCCAATGTGGTGGCGGTGTTCATGGAAACCATTCAGGGCGAAGGCGGCATCAACCCGATGCGCATCGAATACCTGCAGCAAGTGCGCGCCCTGTGCAACCAAAAAGACTGGCTGATGATGATCGACGAGGTGCAGTGCGGCATGGGCCGCACCGGCAAATGGTTTGCCCACCAGTGGGCGGGCATCGTGCCCGACGTGATGCCGCTGGCCAAAGGCCTGGGCTCGGGCGTGCCGATTGGCGCGGTGGTGGCTGGCCCCAAGGCCGCCCACATCTTCCAGCCCGGCAACCACGGCACCACTTTCGGTGGCAACCCGCTGGCCATGCGCGCCGGGGTTGAGACCATCCGCATCATGGAAAATGACGGCCTGATGGCCAACGCGGCCAAAGTCGGTGCACATCTGCGCGGTGCACTGGACAAGGCTTTGGCGGGCGTGCAAGGCGTGAAAGAAGTGCGTGGCCAGGGCCTGATGCTGGGCATCGAGCTGGACCGCCCTTGCGGCGCCATTTGGACACGGGCTGCCGAAGCCGGTCTGCTGCTGAGCGTGACCGCCGACAGCGTGATCCGCCTGGTGCCACCGCTCATCATGACCGAGGCCGAAGCCGACGAAGTGGTCGCCATTTTGGTGCCCCTGATCACCACCTTTTTGGCAGAAACGCCATGAGCCAGTCCCCACACGTGCCCGTGCGGCACTACCTGCAGTTCACCGACCTCACGGCCGACGAGTACGCACATGTGTTTGCACGCGCGGCCGAGATCAAGCGCAAGTTCAAGGCTTACGAAAAATACCACCCGCTGGCCGACCGCACGCTGGCCATGATTTTCGAAAAAGCCAGCACCCGCACCCGCGTGAGCTTTGAGGCGGGCATGTACCAACTGGGCGGCTCGGTGGTGCACCTGACCACCGGCGACAGCCAGCTGGGCCGCTCCGAGCCCATCGAAGACAGCGCCCGCGTGATCAGCCGCATGACCGACATCGTCATGATCCGCACCTACGGCCAAGACAAGATCGAGCGCTTTGCTTCGCACTCGCGCGTGCCCGTCATCAACGGCCTGACCAACGAGTTCCACCCCTGCCAAATTCTGGCCGACCTCTTCACCCTGCTGGAGCACCGGGGCCTGGACGCCCAAGGCCAACCGGACCCGTCTTACCTGAAGGGCAAAGTGGTGGCTTGGGTGGGCGACGGCAACAACATGGCCAACACCTGGCTGCAGGCGGCCGAATTGCTGGGTTTCACGGTGCACCTGAGCACGCCCAGCGGCTACGAGGTGGACCAGGCCGTGGCCGGTTTGCGCAGCGCCGACAGCTACAAAATCTTCAAAGACCCCGAAGACGCCTGCCGAGGCGCTGACCTGGTCACCACCGACGTGTGGACCAGCATGGGCTTTGAGGCCGAAAACGAAGCCCGCAAGAAAGCCTTTGCCGACTGGTGCGTGGACGAAGCCATGATGCGAGTGGCCAAGCCCGACGCCCTGTTCATGCACTGCCTGCCTGCCCACCGAGGCGAAGAAGTCAGTGCCGAAGTCATCGACGGCCCACAATCGGTGGTCTGGGACGAAGCCGAAAACCGCATGCATGTGCAAAAGGCGCTCATGGAGTTTTTGCTGCTGGGCCGCGTCCAAGCCTGAGCATGTCCACCTGCACCACCTGCGGCGCTTGCTGCGTGAGCTTCCGGGTGGATTTTTCCGTGTATGAATACGAAGAAGGCGGCGGCGATGTGCCTGCGGGCTTGGCTTCGCCGATCACCGAGCACACCTGCCGCATGCGCGGCACTGACCACAGCCCGCCACGCTGCGCCGCGCTCTATGGCAAAACCGGCGAAAAAGCGATTTGCGGCATCTACGAATGGAGGCCATCGCCCTGCCGTGAGTTTGAAGAAGGCAGCCCCGCCTGCGAGCAAGCGCGGCGACGCCACGGCCTGCCTGCGCTGAACGTCTGAAGTCTTTTTCCCGGGTGTTGGAAATAACCGACACCACGGTTTTTGGGGCGGTGCTACCTTCGCTCACCATGAAAAAACTTTGGGATATTTCCCCGCCTGTTGATGCGCAAAGCCCGGTCTTTACGGGCGACACGCCCTACAGCCAGCAATGGGCTGCCACGCTGTCGGACACCTGCCCGGTGAACGTGAGCGCCATCACCCTGTCGCCACATGTGGGCGCGCATGCCGATGCCCCGCTGCATTACGACCCGCAAGGCGAGGCGGTGGGCGCTTTGGACCTGCTGCCCTTTCTGGGCCGCTGCCGCGTCATCCATGCGCTGGATGCAGGTCCTTTGATCACCCTCGCACACTTGAAGCATGCCCTGACCGATCTGCCTGCGCGCGTGTTGGTGCGCACTTACCGCGCATTTCCTCTTGCGCAGTTCGACACCCAGCTCACCGGTTTTGACCCCGCCTGCGTGCAGCACCTGGCCGACCTGGGCGTGCTGTTGATCGGCACCGACAGCGCCAGCATCGACCCAGCAGACAGCAAAGCGTTGCCCAGCCACCAAGTGATCCGCCAACGCGGCTTGCGCGTGCTGGAAAACCTGCTGCTCGATGAGGTTCCCGAAGGCGATTACGAACTGATCGCCCTGCCCCTCAAACTCATGAGCGCCGACGCCAGCCCCGTGCGGGCGGTCTTGCGCGAACTTTGAACACTGCTTGAAAGACCCAAACATGATGAACCTCACCCCCACCTTGCAAGACTGCGAACTGCTGGACGCGCAAGACCCGCTGCGCGCGTTGCGCGAACAATTTGACCTGCCCGCTGGCGTGATTTATCTGGACGGCAACTCGCTGGGCGTGCTGCCCAAAACCGCCCCAGCCCGCGTGGCCCATGCCGTGACGCACGAATGGGGCACCGACCTGATCAAAAGCTGGAACACCGCAGGCTGGTTCACCCTGCCCCAACGCGTGGGCGACAAAATTGCCCGCGTCATCGGTGCCCAGCCTGGCGAAGTGATCGCGGCGGACAGCACCTCGATCAACCTGTTCAAAGTGTTGGCCGCAGCGCTGCACATCGCCAAAGCCGACCACCCGCACAAAACCAAAATCGTCAGCGAGCGCAGCAACTTTCCGACTGACCTGTACATCGCAGAAGCCTTGTGCAAAGAACGCGGCTACACCCTGCAACTGGTCGAAGCCGACGAAATTGCAGCTGCATTGCAAGCCGATGTGGCGGTGCTCATGCTCACCCATGTGAACTACCGCACCGGGGCCATGCACAACATGCAGGCCGTCACCGCCCAGGCTCATGCGCAGGGCATCCTCACCGTGTGGGACTTGGCGCACAGCGCAGGTGCCGTGCCCGTTGACCTGAACGGCGCAGGGGCCGACTTTGCGGTGGGCTGTGGCTACAAATACCTCAATGGCGGCCCCGGCGCTCCGGCTTTTGTGTGGGTACGCCCTGAACACACCGACCGCTTTTGGCAGCCCCTGGCCGGCTGGTGGGGCCATGCTGCGCCCTTTGCTTTCACACCGGATTACCAACCCGCCCAAGGCATCACCCGCTACCAATGCGGCACCCAACCCATCTTGAGCCTCACGGCCCTCGACTGCGGCCTGGACGCCTTTTTGGCCGCCGAGGCGCTGGGCGGCATGTCCGCGCTGCGCCAAAAATCGCTGGCCCTCACGGGCCTGTTCATGCAACTGGTGCGCACGCGATTGCACGGCCACGGTTTTGGCATCGCCACCCCGGCCGAAGAAGCCCTGCGCGGCTCGCAAGTGAGCCTGACCCGCGCCGAAGGCGCCTACGCCATCGTGCAAGCCCTGATCGCACGCGGTGTGATCGGTGACTTCAGGGCGGGCGATGGCGGCGTAAATGCTGACATCTTGCGCTTTGGTTTCACGCCGCTGTATGTGGGCTATGCCGACGTGTGGCAGGCCGCAGAACACCTGTACCAGGTCATGCAAAGTGGCGAGTGGCAAGACGCCCGCTTTGCACAAAAGAACGCTGTGACATGAAAGGCCTGCCATGAGTTCCTGCCCTTTCTCCTCTGCCTCCGCATCCGCCTCCGCCTCCACCACAGCCAGCGCCAGCGCCGCAGCAGGCGATGCCACAGGCGAGCGCATCGTGCACGATGAAAAAGCGCAGCTCGACTTTGACGGCCGCATGAGTTACGGCGACTACCTGCAACTCGACGCCATCCTCAACGCGCAACAACCGCTCTCGCCCGACCACAACGAGATGCTGTTCATCGTGCAGCACCAAACCAGCGAACTGTGGATGAAGCTGATGCTGCACGAGCTGCAGGCAGCCATGGCGGGCATTGCGCAAGACCAGTTGCCCGACGCCTTCAAAAAACTCGCCCGCGTCAGCCGCATCATGGAGCAGCTGGTGCACGCCTGGGACGTGCTGGCCACCATGACGCCGCCCGAATACAGCGCCATCCGCCCCTACTTGGCGCAGTCGAGCGGTTTTCAAAGCTGGCAATACCGCTGCATCGAGTTTGCGATGGGCAACAAAAACGCGGCCATGCTGCAACCCCACGCGCACCGCCCCGACCTGTCGGCCACCGTGCAGGCCGCTTACGAAGCGCCCTCGCTCTACGACGAATGCCTGCGACTGCTGCAACGCCGAGGCCTCGATGTGCCGAGCAGCCACACCCAACGCGACTGGCGAGAGCCCTACCCGGCAAGCGTTGCGGTCGAAAACGCCTGGCTCGTGGTCTACCGCAACCCGCAGCAGCACTGGGACCTGTACCAGCTGGGCGAAGAACTCACCGATCTGGAAGACGCTTTTCGCCTCTGGCGCTTTCGGCATGTGACCACGGTGGAGCGCGTGATCGGCTTCAAGCGCGGCACCGGCGGCACGGGCGGCGTGAGCTATTTGCGCAAGATGCTGGACACCGTGCTCTTTCCGGAAATCTGGACGCTGCGCACGCAGCTGTGAAGTGACTCACCCAGCGCAGATCTACCAGCGACAAAGAAGTGCATTCAATTGCACTAACATGCCTGCTTCCATCACAGAGGATACGACTTGCAACTGAACATCAACGGCCAAAGCCGCACCGCCACCGCTGACCCCAGCACACCCCTGCTGTGGGTGCTGCGCGATGAACTGAATCTCACGGGCACCAAATTCGGCTGCGGCATCGCCGCTTGCGGGGCCTGCACCGTGCATGTGGACGGGCAGCCCGTGCGCTCTTGCGTGACGCCCGCGTCTGCGGTGGCGAACCAACCAATCAAAACCATCGAATCCTTGGGCACGGCAGAAAAGCCCCACCCCCTGCAAAGCGCGTGGATCGCCGAGCAGGTGCCGCAATGCGGTTACTGCCAAAGCGGCATGCTGATGGCCGCGGCCGCACTGCTGGACAAAAACCACAACCCCAGCGACGCCGACATCGACGCCGCCATGACCAACCTTTGCCGCTGCGGCACTTACCAGCGCGTGCGCGCCGCCATTCACCGGGCGGCTGCTGCCATGAAGAAAGGCGGTGCCGCATGAAACGCCGCACCTGGATTTTGAGCGCCTTGGGCGCAACTGGCGCACTCGTGGTGGGCTGGGGTGCGATGCCTGCCCGCTCACGCCTGGGTTCACCCGAATTGATGCTGCCCACGCAAGGCGATGTGGCGCTGAATGGCTGGATCAAGATCGCCGCCGATGGCGCGGTGATGCTGGCCATGCCGCGCAGCGAAATGGGCCAAGGCGTGCACACCGCGCTGGCCATGCTGGTGGCCGAAGAGCTGGACGTGCCCCTCGCCCGCGTGCGCCTGGAACAAGCCGGGGCCGACAGCATTTACGGCAACGTGGCCATGCTGGTGGCCAGCCTCCCCTTTCACCCGCTGGACAGCGAAGGCGAAAAACCCGCCAAGATCAAACTGGCCGAGTGGATGGTGGGCAAGATCGCCCGCGAGCTGGGCATCAACGCCACAGGCGGATCGTCTTCGGTGGCCGACCTGTGGGAGCCGCTGCGCATGGCCGCCGCCACCGCACGCACCAGCCTGGTGCAAGCCGCTGCCGCCGCCTGGAAAGTGCCCGCCAGCGAGATCACCGTGCGCGATGGCGTGATGCAACACGCCTCGGGCCAAAAGGCGCACTACGGCCAAATGGGCGCAGCCGCTGCAGGCAGCACCCCGGCCAACATCACCCCCAAAGCCCGTCAGGACTGGAAGCTGATCGGCCAAAACGCCGCGCGCAGCGACATCCCAGCCAAAGTCACGGGCCAAGCGCAATTCGGTATGGACGTGCGCTTGCCCGGCCTGCTGTTTGCGGCCGTGCGCATGAACCCGGTGCTGGGTGGCGCATCCGCCACCATGGACACCCAGGCCGCACTGGCCTTGCCGGGCGTGAGCCAGGTGGTGGCGCTGGACGCTTGGGGCGGCGGCACAGGCGGTTTGGCCGTCGTGGCCAGCAACACCTGGCAGGCCCGCCAAGGCGCACAAGCCGTGAAGGTGCAGTGGCCCACAGCTGCTGCAGGTGCACCAGGTGCAGCCGACACCACCCGTATCCAGGCCGATCTGCTCAAGGCCCTGAACACCGAAAGCGGCTTCACATTCCACGAGCAAGGCCTGCCACTCAAAGCCGAACAAACGGCGGCCAGCCGCATCGATGCGCTATTCCAAGCGCCCTACTTGGCCCACGCCACCATGGAGCCGATGAACTGCACGGCACAGGTGAAAGACGGCAAAGTCGAAGTTTGGGTGCCCACGCAGGTGCCACAAATGGCGCGTGCCATGGCCGCCAAAGTGGCGGGGGTCAAAGAGGAGCAAGTCACCGTGCATGTGACGCTGCTCGGCGGCGGCTTTGGTCGCAGGCTGGAGGTCGACTTTGTCGGGCAGGCCGTGCAAGTGGCCATGGCCAGCAAGGGCGCGCCCGTGCAGCTGGTCTGGTCGCGCGAAGAAGACATGACCCACGACTTTTACCGCCCGATGCACCTGGCCAAATTCCAGGCGTCCATCGACGCGCAAGGCGAAGTCAGCAGCTTGCGCATCAAGTCGGCGGGCGACGCCATCACCCCGCGCTGGATGGCACGGGCCGCGCCGCACTTGTCGGGTCCCATCGACATGCCCGACAAAACCACTTCCGAGGGCCTGTTCGATCTGCCCTACGGCTTTTTGAACCAGCACATGAGCCATGTGGCCACCAAGTCTGGCGTGCCCGTGGGCTTCTGGCGCTCGGTAGGCCATTCGCACAACGCTTTTTTCTCGGAAAGCTTCATTGACGAACTGGCCTTGGCCACAAAACAAGACCCGCTGGCTTTTCGCCTGAAGCTGTTGAAAGACGCGCCGCGTTATGCGGCCGTGCTGCAGCTGGCTGCAAAACAAGCAGGCTGGGGCAAGGCTTTGCCCGCAGGTCGTGCGCAAGGTATCGCGCTGCACAAATCCTTTGGCTCCATCGTGGCGCAAGTGGCCGAAGTTTCGGTCGAGCAAGGCCAGATCCGTGTGCACCGGGTGGTCTGCGCCATCGACTGCGGCACCGTGGTCAACCCCGACACCGTGGCCCAGCAAATGCAAAGCAGCGTGGTCTACGCGTTGAGTGCCGCGCTGTTCGGCCAAATCGACATCGTGGGCGGCGTGGTGCAGCAAAGCAATTTTCCGAGCTACCCCATGGTCACACTCAGCCAGGCCCCGGTTGTGGAAACCCACATCGTGCCCAGCACCCGCCACCCGGCGGGCGTGGGCGAACCGGCCGTACCGCCGCTGGCCCCGGCCGTGGGCAATGCGCTGTTTGCTTTGACCGGCAAACGGCAGAGGGCTTTGCCGCTGAAGGTGTGAACTCAGCCCCAGAGTGAATCACCCCCCGCGCAAAGCCTTGAGGATTTTCTGGCCGCCTCGGCCATTGACCTCTAGCCCCAAGCGCTTTTGTTCGGCGCGGATCGCTTCGCGCGTTTTGTCGCCCAACATGCCATCCACCGGGCCGATGTCGTGGCCGCGCATCACCAGCAGGCCTTGCAACTCGCGCCGCTCGGCGCGGGACAGGCCCGCGTCATCGGTGGGCCAAGGCGTGGCGAAGGGGCCAGCGCCGCGCAGGCGATCGCTCAGGTGGGCAATGGCCAGGCCATAGCTCTCGGCCGCGTTGTAACTGTAGAGCGCGTCAAAGTTGCGCGTGACCAAAAAGGCAGGGCCATTGACACCGGCCAGCGTCAGCAAACCGACCGAGCCCAAATTGGCGGGCAAGGCCGAACCGTCCACCCGGCGCACGCCCCGCGCGGCCCAATCGGCCACCGGGCGTTTGCTGCGGCGGCCCTCGCCTGCCAAAGAGATGCCAGCGGGCAGCTTGACTTCAATGCCCCAAGGCAAGCCACTTTGCCAACCCGCACGGGCCAAAAAGTTGGCGGTCGAACCCAGCGCGTCCACGGTGCTGTCCATCAAGTCTGCGCGGCCGTCGCCATCAAAGTCCACCGCCAGGCGCTCGAAAGTGCTGGGCATGAACTGGGTGTGGCCAAAGGCCCCCGCCCACGAACCCACAAAACGCTCGGGCGCGATGTGGCCGGCCTGCAAAATGCGCAGCGCAGCAAAAAACTCGCCCCGGAAATAACTTTGCCGCCGCCCGTGACACGCCAGCGTGCCCAGCGCCTGCACCAGCGGGTATTTGCCAAAGGTCTGGCCAAAATTGCTTTCTACGCCCCAAACCGCGACCACCGTGGCCGGGTCCACACCAAAGCGTTGCTCGGCCCGTTCGAGCGCCTGGCGGTGTTCAGTCAGACGGGCCTTGCCATCGGACACACGCTCCTCGTCCACCAAGGCCGACATGTAGTCCCAAATGGCCGTGCGAAATTCGGGTTGGAAGTTCAGTTTTTCAATGACACTGAAGTCGGCCTGCAGCCCCACTGTGTGGCGCGCCCAGGTGGCGTCGCTCACTTTGCCGCTGCGCGCAGCCGGGCGCAACTCGGCCATGCAGGCCGACAAATCGGTGTTCTGCGCCCAGGCTGCTTGGGCAAGCCCCAAAGAGGCGAAAACCGTACTCATGCAGGCGGTGCGCACCCAAGCTGAGGTGCATGCGGTGGATGGACGTGGTGTCATGAAAAAAGTCCCTGAAAATTTGAATGTGTCTGAGTGCATCTCAATGCGCGCCAGCGAATGTACAGGGGAAATCTGGCAAACGGCAAAGTCTTGGCGCTGGCAGGTTATGACGTTAATTCAGCCCCAAACATGCTGGCCAGAAAGCTCGGTATTCACCGGTCGAGTGATGCTCCGCTCCCATACAACCAAGGCACATCCATCACCCGCTCGCCCATCAGTCGCATCGACAGGTTTCGTCCCCAAGCCACGGGGCCGATGGCGTGGAAGATGTGGCCGTTGCGGATGGCGCGCGCTTGCACGCGGGCGTTGCGCGCCCAGCGTGCTTGGGCATAGGCCTTTAGCTGCTCCGGCACCGTCGCGTTGCCCACACTCAGGCACTGCGCCAAGGCTTGTGCGTCTTCGATGGCCATGCCCGCGCCCTGCGCCAAATACGGCCGCATGGGGTGCGCCGCATCACCCAGCAAAGCCACGCGGCCTTGCGCCATGTCGCTGGCCCTGCTCACAGGCGCTCGGTCATGCAGCGCCCATTGCCGCCAGGCGGGCACCGATGCCAAACGCTCGTGCAAATCGCGGCCCACCGCGCCCATGGCCTGAATCAGCGCCTGGGTGTGCCCGGCCTGGTCCCAGTCTTGATCTTGCTCGGGTTTGGCACCGTGCACGATGGCCACGAGGTTGAGCCATTGCCCACTGCGCACTGGGTAATGCACCACATGCAGTCGCGGCCCCATCCACACGGTGACTTGGTCGCTGCGCAAATGCGCGGGTAAGTCGGCCTGGGCCACCAGCGCCCGGTAAGCCAGGTGCCCGGTAAAGCGCGCCGGGACATCGCCCAGCAGTTGCTGGCGCACCGCGCTCCACACGCCGTCGGCCCCGATCAGGGCGCTGGCCTGAAGGCTCAGGCCTTCCAACGTGTTCACTTGCAAAGCCGCTTCGCTACCCTGCCAGCCTTGCACGGTCTGCCCCAGCCGCAGGTTCACCCCAGCACTTTGGGCTGCCCGCTGCAGCAAGCCCTGCAAATCGGCGCGGTGGATGGTGGCGTAAGGCGCGCCGTAACGTGTCTGCGCCCGCTCGCCCAAAGGCAAGTTGCCCAGCACCTGCCCAGTTTGCGCATCGCGCGCTTGCAACTGCTTGGGGAAAGCCGCCACCTGCGCCAGCGCCACACCCAGACCCCAGGTCTGCAAGATGCGCGTCACATTCGGCCCAATCTGGATGCCAGCCCCCACCTCGCTGAGCTGCGCTGCGCGCTCGAGCAACTGCACCGGTACGCCACGCTGTGCACACGCCACAGCAGCGGCCAGGCCGCCAATGCCGCCGCCTGCGATCAACAACTGTTTGTGCGCCATGTTTGTCATGCTGGGATTGTGCGCGAAGACCTCATTTCAAATCTTGGCCACTGCGAGGCATGAAGGGGGTTCAAGTGCCCATCAGCACCGGCAAACCCTGCACCGCAGAAAAGTCCCGGTCATGCGTGACCAAGGCCGACGCGCCGATCTGCAGCGCCGAGGCCAGCTGCACCGCATCGGGCAATTTGAGGCGGTATTGCACCCGCAACTGCGCCGCCAAACTGGCCACCGCCGCCGACAAGGGCACCACCTGGTAAGCGCCCAGCGCCGTCTCGTAGCGTTTGGCCAAGGCCGTTTGGCCCGCCTTGAAAGGGCCGGTCAACACTTCGGCCAAAGTCACAGTGCTCAAGGCCAGTTGGATCTGGCCGCGCTCTGCGGCTTCGAACAGGCCCACAAAACGGGGTGCGAATTCGGCATGGTCTTCGAGCAGGTAAATCCAGGGGGCGGTGTCCACGAGCACCGTGGCGCCTTCGCTCAAACCGCCCCAGATAGACGCCGAAACACGGCCACGGGCCACCACCGCTCAGGCCCACTCATCGCGCAGCTGCGCGACCGCGGAGGCCGCACCCTCCGGCCACAGGCCTCGGCCCGAACCCCGCAAGGCCAGCACACCGCCTTGCTGCAAAGAGCGAGCTTGTTCCTCACGCCACTGCGCCACCGGCACCACCACCGCCACCGGTTTGCCGTGGCGCGTGATCACACTGCTGTAGCCCGCCACCGCCTCAGAGGCGATGAGCGGCAGCTGCGCCCGGGCTTGTTCGAGTCCATATTGCGGGGTGTCTGACATGGCCAACTCCTTGATTTCCGTACAGACTGTACAGAAATTTGACGGAGTTTGTCAACACCGCCGCTGTTGATCGATGCTCACTTCGATAGACAGTGAACATCAGACACGCGGATTTCAGCGCCCGTTCAAGGGGTAAGACGGGTCGTTGTACCCCGGCGTGGACGGGTGCCCGGGGGCCACCAAGCTGTTGACCAGGGCTTCGTCTTCGGCAGTGATGCTCACCTCCAAAGCGCCTGCGTAGTCTTGCCACTGCACCAGCGTGCGGGGCCCGGCAATGACGGCGCTCACATGGCGATTGGCCAGCACCCAGGCGGTGGCAAAGTGCGCCAGCGACACGCCTTTGGCCTCGCAATGCTGGCGCAGCGTTTGCGCAATCTGCAGCGACTCTTCACGGAATTCGGTCTCCAGAATGCGCTTGTCGCCCCGGGCGGCGCGGCTGCCCTCTGCGGGCGTTTGGCCGGGCGCGTATTTGCCCGTGAGCACGCCGCGTGCAACGGGGCTGTAGGGCACCACACCCAAGCCGTAATGCCCGCAGGCCTCCAGAATTTCCACCTCGGGCAAGCGGTTGAGCAGGTTGTAATAAGGCTGGCACACCACCGGGCCGGGCATGTTCATCTGGCGGGCCATGTTGACCATCTCGGCGATGCGCCAGCCCCGGAAATTGGACATGCCCCAGTAGCGGATCTTGCCGTCGCGCAGCAAAGCCTCGATGGCACGCAAGGGCTCTTCGAGGTTCATGCCGTTGTAGTCGCGGTGCAGGTAGTAAATGTCCAGGTGGTCGGTGTCCAGACGGCGCAAGCTGCCCTCGCAGGCGCGCAGCATCCAGCTGCGCGAATAGCCCTTGTGGTTGGGCTCTTCTGACATCGCATTGCCCACCTTGCTGGCCAACACCCATTGGTGGCGCTGACCTTTCAGCACCTGGCCCACGATCTCTTCGGATTTCCCGAGCGTGTAAACGTCAGCAGTGTCGATGAAGTTGCAGCCTTTTTCTTGCGCATCGGCCACGATGGCTCGCGCATCTTCCAACGGTGTTTGGTCCCCAAACATCATGGTGCCCAGGCACAGGCGGGACACTTTCAGGGGGCTTTTGCCCAGGGTGGTGGTTTTCATGGTGAGGTCTCCGAAAAACTGGGAATGCGAAGCCCCCTTGGGGTCCTGTCGCTGAGCACAGCGAACATGGTAGCCAAGCAGTCGGCCTACCACTGTCCAAAACGGACACAAAAAAACCCGGGCTGTCAGACCCGGGCTTTGGTTGCGTGCGGCTGATGTGGTGAATCAGGCCACGGGCACAAACTGGTAACCGTTGCCCGAGGGCGTGATGGTGCCAAAGGCCGGGAAGGGGAAGTGGAAACCACCGGCCATCATTTTTTCCTTGACCAGCATGTCAAAGATCTTGCGGCGGCTTTGGCGGGCCATTTCGGGGTTCATGTCAAAGAGCACCGCCCAGTCGGGGTTGCGGGCGAACAGGGACGGCACGTTGGTGATGTCGGCCACGTAGGCAAAGGACTGGCCCTCGGAGCGCACCGTGAACAAGGTGTGGCCCGGGGTATGACCAAAGGCGGCGACCGACTGGATGCCAGGGGCCACGTTGCTGCCAGGTTCGAACTTGACCAGTTGGTCTGCCGTCAAACCCGTCAAGGCACGTTTGACAGCCCCAAAAGCGCCTTGCATGCCTGCTGGTGCTGCCGCGATGCGGGCTTCGTCTGTCCAGAATGCGTGCTCGGGGGCCGGCACATGCACGCGGGCATTGGGGTAGACCAGGCTGCCGTTTTTGAAGCGCAAGCCGTTGATGTGGTCGCCATGAAAGTGGCTCAGCACCACGTTGTTGATGTCTTCAGGCTTGAAACCCGCAGCGGCCAGGTTACCCAGCAACTTACCCGTGGTGGGTGGGCCGTTGTCGGCAAATCCGGTGTCAAACAAATAGCGCTGGTTACCGTTGATCAACAAAAACGGGGTGTAGGGCACGTCGATGTAATCGGTGGGCAGGTTTTGTGATGCCAGCAAGGCCTTGACCTGGTCCAGCGGCACGGCAGGCACAAACTCCTGGCCCAGCGGACGCCGCACAGCACCGTCGTTCAAGGCAATCACCTCCATCGTGCCAAGCTTCATGCGCTTGAAACCCACCGAGGGCAATTCGGGCGCGCCGAACTGGGGGGTGTTTTGCGACCAAACGGAGGAAAAGGTCAAGGCGCTTGCACCGGCAAGGCCTGTGCCTAAGAAATGGCGACGATTGAGCATAGGTTCTCCAAAAAAATGACCTTCACCTTACGCTCTGTGCGAGCATTCTTCAGAGCGACGACCATTGACCATGGTTGCTGCTGGGACATGTCCGATGAATCAACGAAGAGCTCCTGCGTCTGCCCTGCCCTTCGAAAGCACTGTCGAGACGACCCCAAACCACGGCATTTTCGGCACCCATCAGCGTCAGATTTACAGGTAGCTTGCTTTGATGGCCTTTGTCAGGTCAGCGACAAAACGGTTGGCTGCGTTGGAACTCGCACCAATCCAGCCAAAGCGTTGGGAAGCCGTGGGCCCGGAACCGTAAGTGCGCATCCCTCGATCGATCGGTCCCGCCAACAACCCGTGCGCCGCTTCATCGTAAAACCAAAATTCCACCGGCTGCCCCTCGGCCTTGAGTTGTTCTCCCCATTGGTAAGGCGAAAGTCCCTGCGCCGTTGGATTGACCTGAAGGCTGCAGCGCTGGGCCGTGCCTGGCGCCGCGCCCTCGGCGGGCAGGTTCACCACACAGGGGTCGGTGCGCAGGTGCATCCAGTCGTCTGCCGTTCTGCCGCCATAGTTGTCGATCTTGCCGAACACCATTTTCAGAGGCACCCGGATCTGATCAGGCATGCCGATGCCGGCCGAAGGCGCCCCCTCAGAAAACACCATGCGGACATGCGCGGGATCCACCACAGCAGCCATGTTCAACGCCACACTGCCACCGTTGGACAAACCGTGAATGTAAAGGCGTGTGGTGTCAATGCGGGCGTTTTGTCGAATCCAGTCATAAGCACCCAAGGTGGCTTTGAAGATCATGCGCTGGCGCGATTCATTGGTGGTGCCGGTCAAAAACAACGAGGTGCCACGGTACTGAAAACCGTTCATCTCATAGGCATCAAATAACAAGGTGGCTACGCCTCGCGCATTCATCCGGCGAACCATTTCCAGCTCGGCTGAGCCAGGTCCATTACCCCCGTGGGCAATGATCATCAAAGGTGGCTTGTCGGCCAGCTTGTCCGCAAAAAGACCTGGCATCGACAATTGAACAGAACGGTGGCAGGGATCGAATTCGGCCAATGGCCCTCGGACCCGATGAAAGCCGGGTCGAATTTCAAGCAACTGGGCCACGCCCGCAGGCGCTGGCCGACAATCGGATTGAGCTTGCGCCGCGGTCATCAAGACCATGGCGGTGAGTAAAGTGCAAACCCTGAGGCCGCGAAAAGCAAAAGCCATTGAAAAGTCTCCAAGAGGTGCTTATGCCCCCTCAAGGGTGAGGCAATCGGTCAGAAAATACAGCGAGCCTAAGTGGGCCAAACAGATGTCAGTGATTGTCGAAACCCTGCAAGGGTTCAGCAAGAGGGTAGAGAAATCAAGTGGATAAGGGACTGATGCAGCGATCACATCCTCTGTGATCACCAACACAAACGGCCCCAAAGGGCCGTTTGTGCTTTCAGGGAGGGACGATCGCTTAAGCGGTCACACCCTTGGCGTTCTCCACGTACTCTTCAATCTGGTTGAAGTTCAGGTACTTGTAGATCGCTGCGCCGTCCTTGTTCACGATGCCCATGGCTTCGTGGTACTCGGCAACTGTCGGGATGTGACCCAGCTTGGACGCGATCGCTGCCAACTCGGCCGAGGCCAAGAACACGTTGGTGTTCTTGCCCAAGCGGTTGGGGAAGTTGCGGGTGCTGGTGGACACCACCGTGGCACCTTCGCGCACTTGGGCTTGGTTGCCCATGCACAGCGAGCAGCCGGGCATTTCGGTGCGGGCACCGGCGGCGCCGAAGTTGGCGTAGTGGCCTTCTTTGATCAGCTCGCTCTCGTCCATCTTGGTCGGTGGGGCGACCCACAGCTTGACGGGGATGTCGCGGCTGCCGCCGAGCAGCTTGGCCGCGGCGCGGAAGTGACCGATGTTGGTCATGCACGAACCGATAAAGGCTTCGTCGATCTTGGTGCCGGCCACGTCGGACAAGAACTTGGCGTCGTCAGGGTCGTTGGGGCAGCACAGGATCGGCTCTTTGATCTCGTTCATGTCGATCTCGATGACGTGCGCGTACTCGGCGTCCTTGTCGGCCTCGAGCAGGTTGGGCGCGTCGAGCCAGGCCTGGACCTTCTCGATGCGGCGCTGCAGCGTGCGCTTGTCTTCGTAGCCGTTGGCGATCATGTTTTGCATGAGCACGATGTTGGACTTCAGGTACTCCTCGACCGGCTCTTTGTTCAGCTTGATCGTGCAACCGGCGGCCGAGCGCTCGGCAGAGGCGTCGGACAATTCAAACGCTTGCTCGACCTTCAGGTTGGGCAGGCCTTCGATTTCCAGGATGCGGCCGGAGAACTCGTTGATCTTGCCGGACTTGGCCACGGTGAGCAGGCCCTTCTTGATGGCATACAAGGGAATAGCGTGCACCAAATCGCGCAGGGTCACGCCGGGCTGCATTTCGCCTTTAAAACCAAGGGTTCACCACAAAATAGACTTCGAGCTGAACGCCTTGGTGGGAAACCCGAGCGAGACCGGCGAAGAGTTTGACACCGAGCCGGTGGACGACGACGGGATGGAAGATGAAGAATAAAAGAACTCGCACGGGCGCGGCCGGTGCGGGCTGGAGGGCATGGCCTGGGCGGTCCATGCAGGGAGGATGTTTCAAGCTTTATGATTTTTTCTGAGCTAATTTATTATCTGATTGCTGCGCCCCATAAACAGTAGCTTGAGAGATGCGCCCATGACGTTCCACAGCTTGAATCTGCAGCCTCACTCGCCTGCTGCTCCTGCTCCACTCAGCAGCTTGGATCAGGGATTGCTCATCTTGACTCAATTCAATCGGCACATCCGCAAGAAATTGCTTCCCATCCGCAAGCCTATGTAACTTGATGCGAAATCCAGTCGCACGAGATGCATCATTGGCCAACACATAAAAGTCCTCATCAAGATTCAAATCTTTTGACCCAGATCGCTCGTTGTGTGTGATTGCAGCTGCCTGTGTGCTGTTTAGAGTAACACCTTGAGTACCGATCTCATCACCAGGCTTGAGGGTTTTCAGTATCTTATTTTGAGTAACTTCAAAGTCTGATCTGACACTTCCAACAACGGGCCTCTGCTCAACAGCCTTTGCAAATATTTTCAACCTTTCGGTTTCTTGCTTGGAAAGCTCAATTGTTTGCTCAACATTTTTTTCGGCCTGCTTTGAGGCGATCAATGACTTACTTACCTCGACACCACCCCATACAAGGGCTGCGCCAAGAAGAGTGATCATGAGGTGTTTTGAGTCCATTTTGTCGATTGCTCTTTTTCCTAGCTCGGTCAATTGAGCGTCAATCGGCGCATCATAGTCTGATGAGCCCTTTTTGACGCTGACGATCAATTCCAAGATGTCCTTGTCTTGATCGTTGATCTTCCTTAAATCTTCGGTCCCGTAGTTGATTTGCGCGAACAACCGATGCAAATCTTTCTGCAAATCCAGCAATGGTGACATCACCCGTGTGGGCACTGTTCCATTCCAATCTTTACCTTTGACTTTTACCTTAAAACTGGGCCACCCATCAAAAATAAGCTGCACACGCTCTGGCAATTTTTCATTGTTGATTGCAGCCTTCAGATAGCGCCAAGCATCTTCATCAGACCTGATGTAAATGAGTTGCGCAGGTATCGAATTTTCAGATCGTTTGGTCATGCGTTTATCTACGTGATTTTTAGATATTTTTACGATTCATTGCATCACCCCAAAACACACTGGGGCGTACCTTGAGTTGTGGTTGCAGGGCTTGTCATTTATCAAGCCGAAAGCAGCTGTGTCCAACGGTTTTCAGAAATGATCGAAATCGGCACGCCATCCAGTTGGAGCTCAGCAGCCTTTTGAATCTTTCGACCAAAAGAGGTGTGCACCCAATCACGCGTCACCAACGACCCCACCACCAGGACATGGGTTTTGCGGGTGATCCCGTCTTGCGCGAAACCACCAGCCTTTTCAGTCAGTCGTTCGCAGGCTGAGCGAGTACCAAAAACAAAGGTGCCAGTGTGGCACACGTTGCGGCCTGCGATCGCCACAGGCGCATCGTCATCGATCGGCAACTTCAACACCTCAGCGCTGGCCGAGCCGGTCTCCGCGAAGCCATTGACAGAAAAGTCACTCAGCACCGTCAGCAAATGGGTCCGCTCCACTTCGGTGATGACACCATCGGACAAGACCTCTTGGATCAGCATGGCAATCACGCTGCTTGGCCAATGCTGTGCCACCTCTTGGTTTTCGCTCAACCAGGTGGAAAGCAACTTGATTTCTTTGTCATGCAGGTGGTCATCGGCCACCATAGCCGTGACCATGCCCAGCAGCATTTCGGTGGACTTGACCAGTTGACGCTTGGCCATTGCGCTTTGCACATGCGCGTGATTTTCGCTTTCCATGAATCTCCCCTTTTTTATGAACTGGCCAACTGCCAAGCCAACAAACCGGCTTTGCTGTTGCCCTGATAAACAGGCTGCAAGGCATCGGGCCTGTGGCCTGTCCGAAGCCAATACGCAAACTGTTCATCTTTTGCGGCATAAGCGCGGCGAGATCCAGCTTCACCCACCACGCCCTGATGTATTTCCAGAATTTCCGAATCACTCATATCGGCAACATGCAGATACACGGACTTGTCAGATTTCAAATAGAAAACATCACCCACATGGAAGTCATACCAATGGTGAATCCGGCTCCATGCCTGGTAGGTTTGCGCCTGACTTTCAGAACCATTTGCCACCTCATCGGCTTGTGCGCCACCTGCCTCGATGAAATTGCCCAATGAAACACCCAACGCAGGCCAATGCTGTATCTGGATGTCAAATGCCCAAGGTTCGAAATGTCTGTCGTATTCGAGTCCCAACCTTTCGATATGAAGCCCCTCGCTGCGTGGTGGCGTTTGCGAATCCTGCAACACGCCTGTTGCAGCAAGGCTTGGCAGCTGGTCAGGCGTTAGCAAATAACACCCCGCCTCACGCGCACGCTTGGCAACCATGGGGCTGTGCCCCGGGCCACAAACCAGATACGTCAAATTCTTTGTCTGCGACTGAACCACCTGAAACTGGTGCGCTTGGGCCAGTGCCTCCAATTCAATTTGCTTGGGGTCCTTTTGATCAGGGGTCAGCGTCTTGTAGCCAATGACGCGCAGCTGCAGCGTGGACAAAGGCTGTGACATCGGCGACGGGGGCGAGGGCTGGATCGGGTTCTTCAACAAACGGGCACCATTGTGGTGATAAAAATCGATGAGATCGATCCTGAAAAACTTCCACAAACCATCGGACGTGTCGCTGCCTTCAACGTAGCGGCCAACCTCAATCCAGTCCACCAATTTCACAGAGCGGCATTGCCCTTCCTTAAACCGGTACTCAAACTCCAGCGGCTGGCGCGTGTCTACGGGTAAATCCACAGACCCATCCAGCAATTCACCCGTTTCCACAAAAACCAAATACTGACCTTCATCCAACACCCAGCAGTTTTGCGCCCGTGCCTGCTCCACTTTTTTCGGCCCCGCATTGGGTCCACCGCAGATGTAGTTCAAGCCCTGTGTGACCGTGGACACAACCCGCAAGCCCGCGCCAGTGGCCATGGCTTCCAGTGCTACCCTTCGCTTGGCCGCAAAGCCGGTGAACAAGATCTGAGGGCGATCTTCTTTGATTGATGTGGCCGATGGCCTTGGTGGCGGCTTTACGTGAGGCACGGCAAGCAGGCCCTCAGATGCGTCGATGTACCTCACCACCCTGTCTTTGCGGTAGGTCAATGGGTAGGTGTCACCCAACCCTTTGCCTTTGATGTAGTGGCCGACTTCGGACCAGGCGATCAAGTGCCGGAACGACACCTCCCCGCGCGCGTTGCAGTACTCAAACTGCAGCAGCTCGTTTGACCACTGTGGTTTTTCTTCTTTCATCTCCCTGCCCACCTTTAAATCGTCGCTACGGCTCAAGCCGCCTTCTGTTTCTCGACCGAAAACAAGTCAGCTCGTGCGGCTGCTTTGCCTAGTTCGGTTCCGTTGTTGTAGTTGTGCAGCAGTGCTGACTCTTCGGCTTTCACAGCGACTTTCGTTGTGCTCGGGCCAAATTCAAGACGCTTATTTTCATTTACAAATAGCTCATAATACAAATTTTTTTACCACTTGGTATTGATAAATTTTTTCATATTTTCTTTATTACGATTTACGGATGCGAGATCCAACAACATAAGCACATGGATGGCACAGGGTTCGGGCATCACAAGCATGAACATTGGGTCTGCTTGGGTGCTATCTCCGAGACAGTTGCCAGATATTTTTCGGTATGACCCATTTTGGGCAGTAACCTGAGCAGCCTGCCTCGTACTGGTTGTCAAACCGCTGTTGTCCCCCCAAAAAAACTAACGCGCTGATCAACCTCAAAGTCCGGTGCCAATTGAGCCACTTCACCCCAGTCTTGGGATGGCTCCATGCGCTCACCGCTTGAGCATCAGCGCCGAACCACAGCGGTGGCCCGCGTGCATGGGTAATGAGCGGCAGCTCCACCTCCTCCCCAATGTGCTCCAGTATTTGCCGGATATCAACGCCGGGCGTGAAGAAGGCGATGATGAGTATTTACCCCCTATAAAGGGAGCACAGTAGCGGGAATACCTCGTAGATGCGGGCGATGAACTTCGCCCACAGTTAATGCGCCGGGTGTTTGGGCGAAACCGGCTGGGCAAGCTTGGTATGGGTTGGAGGTTGTCTTTTCCCGACACTGTGTTGGCTGGCTCGGTTCTAACAGGCGCCGATTGCACCGCTGCGACCTATGCCTGCGCCGCTACGGCGGGACTGAAGGGCGAATTTAGTGCCAACAGACCGTTGAAGTGGTGACGGTGCGTGCGAGCGAGCCAGCCAGCCAGACAGACAGACAGACAGACAGACAGACAGCCGCAGCATGAATACAGCACAAATGCGCGGTCTTGTGCAAACCTCTCCCCAGCCGGACCACGCAAAAAAACGGCCCCGAAGGGCCGTTTTTCATTCAAGGAGCCGTGACCACTCAGGCGGTCACACCCTTGGCGTTCTCCACGTACTCTTCAATCTGGTTGAAGTTCAGGTACTTGTAGATCGCTGCGCCGTCCTTGTTCACGATGCCCATGGCTTCGTGGTACTCGGCAACTGTCGGGATGTGACCCAGCTTGGACGCGATCGCTGCCAACTCGGCCGAGGCCAAGAACACGTTGGTGTTCTTGCCCAAGCGGTTGGGGAAGTTGCGGGTGCTGGTGGACACCACCGTGGCACCTTCGCGCACTTGGGCTTGGTTGCCCATGCACAGCGAGCAGCCGGGCATTTCGGTGCGGGCACCGGCGGCGCCGAAGTTGGCGTAGTGGCCTTCTTTGATCAGCTCGCTCTCGTCCATCTTGGTCGGTGGGGCGACCCACAGCTTGACGGGGATGTCGCGGCTGCCGCCGAGCAGCTTGGCCGCGGCGCGGAAGTGACCGATGTTGGTCATGCACGAACCGATAAAGGCTTCGTCGATCTTGGTGCCGGCCACGTCGGACAAGAACTTGGCGTCGTCCGGATCGTTGGGGCAGCACAGGATCGGCTCTTTGATCTCGTTCATGTCGATCTCGATGACGTGCGCGTACTCAGCGTCCTTGTCGGCTTCGAGCAGGTTGGGCGCGTCGAGCCAGGCCTGGACCTTTTCAATGCGGCGCTGCAGCGTGCGCTTGTCTTCGTAGCCGTTGGCGATCATGTTTTGCATGAGCACGATGTTGGACTTCAGGTATTCCTCGACCGGCTCTTTGTTGAGCTTGATCGTGCAACCGGCGGCCGAGCGCTCGGCTGAGGCGTCAGACAATTCAAACGCTTGCTCGACCTTCAGGTTGGGCAGGCCTTCGATTTCCAGGATGCGGCCGGAGAACTCGTTGATCTTGCCGGACTTGGCCACAGTCAAAAGGCCCTTCTTGATCGCGTACAGCGGGATCGCGTGCACCAAGTCGCGCAGGGTCACGCCGGGCTGCATTTCGCCTTTGAAACGCACCAACACCGACTCGGGCATGTCCAGCGGCATCACGCCGGTGGCGGCACCAAAGGCCACCAAGCCAGAGCCTGCGGGGAAGGAAATGCCGATGGGGAAACGGGTGTGCGAGTCGCCACCGGTACCGACGGTGTCGGGCAACAACAGGCGGTTGAGCCAGCTGTGGATCACGCCGTCACCGGGGCGCAGGGACACGCCGCCGCGGTTGCTGATGAAGGCCGGCAGTTCGCGGTGGGTCTTGACGTCCACGGCCTTGGGGTAAGCAGCGGTGTGGCAGAAGGACTGCATCACCATGTCGGCGCTGAAGCCCAAGCAGGCCAAGTCTTTCAACTCGTCGCGGGTCATCGGGCCGGTGGTGTCTTGCGAGCCCACGGTGGTCATCTTGGGTTCGCAATAAGTGCCGGGACGTACGCCCTGGCCTTCTGGCAAACCGACCGCACGGCCGACCATCTTCTGCGCCAGCGTGAAACCAGCTTTGGTCGAAGCGGGCACGGAGGGCAAACGGAACACGGTGGACGCAGGCAGGCCCAGGAATTCGCGGGCCTTGGCGGTCAGGCTGCGGCCGATGATCAGGTTGATGCGGCCGCCGGCGCGCACTTCGTCAAAGAGCACATCGCTCTTGAGTTTGAACTCGGTGACGGTGGCGCCGTTTTTCACGATCTTGCCGTCATAGGGCAGGATGTCGATGACGTCGCCCATCTCCAGCTGGGACACGTCCACTTCGATCGGCAATGCGCCGGAATCTTCTTGGGTGTTGAAGAAGATGGGGGCGATCTTGCCGCCCAAGGTCACGCCACCAAAACGCTTGTTGGGCACAAACGGGATGTCTTGGCCGGTGGCCCAGATCACGCTGTTGGTGGCCGACTTGCGGCTGGAGCCGGTGCCGACCACGTCGCCCACGTAGGCCACCAAATGGCCTTTTTTCTTCAGGTCGTCGATGAACTGCATGGGGCCGCGCTTGCCGTCTTCTTCGGGCTTGAACGCCGCGCCAGGGCGGGTGTTCTTGAGCATGGCCAGGTAGTGCAACGGGATGTCGGGGCGGCTCCAGGCGTCGGGCGCGGGCGACAGGTCGTCGGTGTTGGTCTCGCCAGGCACCTTGAACACAGTGACCGTGATTTTTTTCTCGACTTCGGGGCGGCTGGTGAACCACTCGGCCTCGGCCCAGCTTTGCATGACTTCTTTGGCCTTGGCGTTGCCAGCCTTGGCTTTTTCAGCGACGTCGTTGAAGAAGTCGAACATCAACAAAGTTTTCTTCAGGGCCTCGGCGGCCACACCAGCCACTTCGGCGCTGTCGAGCAACTCGATCAGGGGGTGCACGTTGTAGCCACCCACCATGGTGCCGAGCAGCTCTGTGGCCTTGGCTTTGGAGACCAGGGCGACGCTCAGTTCGCCGTGCGCCACTGCGGCCAGGAAGGAAGCTTTGACCTTGGCGGCGTCATCCACGCCGGGTGGCACGCGGTGCGTGAGCAGGTCCATCAAAAAGGCGTCTTCGCCAGCGGGCGGGTTCTTGATCAGCTCGATCAGATCGGCCACTTGCTTGGCATCAAGAGGCAAGGGCGGGATGCCCAAGGCAGCGCGTTCGGCTGCGTGTTCACGGTACGCGTTCAACATGGTTTTTTCTCCGGTCAGTCAAAGTCAATCGTTGGATCTGCCCATGCCGGTTTTGTCAAACAGGCTGGGCGGAGGGTTGGTTTTCATCTGTTGGCCATAAGCCACTTGTTCGGGATGTGCACAGTCGTCGGCCACGCGGCGGCCTTTTTTCTGGTCCATCAGCATGGACTTGTTGGCCAGCTGCAGCCACACGGCACCGGCTTTGGGGTCCTCAAGGCGCAGGGCACCGGTGCTGGTGCGCACGGGGTACATGCGGTAACGGAAGCCTTTGCCCTGCACATGGAAGTAGCCCGGTGCCGCTGCATCGGCTTGGACACGCACGCTGGCCCCGAGCTCACAAGGCATGAGGCCTTGGTGAATTTGCTGGGCGATGGCCAGGTCTTGCGACATCGGATCTGAGGCGCTCAGGGCCTCAGATGCAGGCGTAGCCAAACCGGTCGTTGAAGGTGTCAGCGGCTGCGCCGCAGACACCGTGGGGGAGTCGGCCATGGCGGGCACTGCAACCAAGATCGGTGCAGCAGGTGCATCGCTGCGCTGGGACGGCAACTCAGTCCAAGCAGGCAAAGGCTGCATCGGCGCAGGAGCCTGTACATGGCTGGGCTGAGCGGCCGACACGAAGCTGGGCACGACATTGGCTGAGGCCGCAGCAGCTGGCAGCTGTGCGGTCGGCGGCCTGGAGTGCTGGGCCAAGGCGGCTGACTGGGCCTGCGCCTCGGCAATGGCGCGGGCCTGCAGGCGTGCCGTGAGGTCGGCGGCCGCACGGGCCTTGGCCTGCGCAGACGTTTGAGGGGGCTTTGCTTTGGCGCCGGAATGGCCCTGGCTTTGCGCCCAGGCAGGCAGCAGCAGCATGGCGCAGACCAGAACAACAAGGCGCTTGAGCATGGACAATCCTTTGAAGACTGCGGGCATCATGACAGGCTGCGCTGCGCGCTCATGGGGGCCACATCCAACAAAGCCTGCATCGGGGAAGGTAAATGGCGACCTGTCTGGTGCGCGCGCTCGATCAGTTGCCAGAAAAAACGGTAACTGGCCCGGTCATGCAATTGACCAGCGTGGCTGATGGGTGCCCAGTCGGCGGCTTGGGCGGCCAGGATGATTTGGCTGGCCTGGTCAATTTGCTGCTCGCTGGGGGCCATGGCCTCCAGGATGGGGCGAATCTGATCGGGGTGGATGCTCCACATGCGGGTGTAACCCAGCTCACGGGCGGCCTTTTGGGCCGCCGAGCGAATGGCGTCGGTGTTCTTGAATTCGGTGACCACGCAATGCGAGGGTACTTTGCCATGGGCGTGGCAGGCGCTGGCAATCTCGAGCTTGGCGCGCATCACCAAGGGGTGTGTAAATTGCCCCTGAATGCCCATGCCCTCGGCGGGAATGGCACCCGCATGGGCCGACACAAAATCCATCAGGCCAAAGCTGATCGACTGCACGCGGGGGTGTGCGGCGATGTCAAAGGCCTGGTGCACGGCAGCGGGCGACTCGATCAGCACATGCACCGGCAAATGGCCGGCGCCTGCCGTGATCAAGGCGGCTTGAACGCGGTCCACATCGGCCACGCTCTCGACTTTGGGCACCATGATGTGCGTCAAAACGCGGCCAGCCCGGCCAGCGATGTGGCTCATGTCGGCTTCAAAACTGGTGTGGTCCACCGGGTGGACCCGCACCGCGATGCGCGCGTCGGCGCGAGCGGCTTTGGTCGACAGTGCCAGCTCGGTCACCAGCGCCGCGTGTTCGGCTTCGCCACCGACGGGCGCACCGTCTTCACAGTCCAGGGTGACATCAAAAACGCAGGTGCCAAACTCTTGCGTCATCTCGGCCTGCAGCTGCAGGCTCTTGCGCATCCGCGCCTCCACCCCGCTGTAATGGTCACAGACCGGCAGCTGAACGCTCCCGGCTTGTGCCCCCAGCAAAATGTGGCGTGGATGACTCACTTTGACAACTCTGCCCTGAATCAGATCAGGTGAGCGACGCCAGCTTGCTCGTCGGTCAGCTCTTTGAGCGTCTTGTCGATGCAGCCTTGGCTGAAGGCGTCAATTTCCAGACCTTCCACGACTTTGTACTCGCCGTTTTCGCAGGTCACAGGGAAGCCGAACATGACGTCTTTAGGAATGCCGTACCAGCCTTGTGATGGGATACCCATGGTGACCCACTTGCCGTTGGTGCCCAAGGCCCAGTCGCGCATGTGGTCGATGGCGGCGTTGGCGGCCGATGCTGCCGAGGACAGGCCACGGGCTTCGATGATGGCCGCGCCGCGTTTGCCCACGGTGGGCAAGAACACGTTGGCGTTCCATTCCTGGTCGTTGATCATGGCCTTGACAGATTCGCCCTTGATCGTGGCGAAACGGTAGTCGGCGTACATGGTGGGCGAGTGGTTGCCCCAGACGCACAGTTTTTCGATGTCAGCCACGGCCTTGCCAGTCTTGGCAGCGATTTGCGACAGGGCGCGGTTGTGGTCCAGACGCAGCATGGCGGTGAAGTTGCCGGGCTTCAAGTCAGGAGCCGCCTTCATGGCGATGTAGGCATTGGTGTTGGCGGGGTTGCCCACGACCAGCACTTTCACGTCACGCGAAGCCACGGCGTTCAGGGCCTTGCCTTGTGCGGTGAAGATGGCGCCGTTGATGGCCAGCAACTCGGCACGCTCCATGCCAGGGCCGCGTGGGCGCGAACCCACCAGCAAAGCGTAGTCCACATCCTTGAAGGCGGTCATCGGGTCGCCATGGGCTTCCATGCCCACCAACAGAGGGAATGCGCAGTCTTCGAGTTCCATCATCACGCCCTTGAGGGCTTTTTGTGGGCCTTCGACAGGCACTTCGAGCAATTGCAGGATGACAGGCTGGTCTTTGCCCAGCATTTCGCCGGAGGCGATGCGGAACAACAATGCGTAACCGATTTGACCTGCTGCGCCGGTGACGGCAACGCGGACGGGCTTTTTGCTCATGGTGGAAAACTCCGAAGTGTTGAAAACAAGCGTTGCGGTCCGCTGCCAACATCCATGTCGGCAAGGCCGTCCGGCGCACCGGACCCGCGCTGGCGGTCTTTGTTCAGACAAAGCCACAAGTGCAAGCAAACAGCTTTCGAGTGTACCCGCGAAAACCCTGATTCGTCAATTTGTCTTATGTCTTATATAAGATATGATGACACGCCTGCCATGCACC
>NZ_JAFEIF010000074.1 GCF_017848645.1 Limnohabitans sp.
GCCCCCGCTGACGCCCCGGCAGCCCCGCTGCCCGCCACGTACGAAGCGGCTTTGGCGGAGCTGGAGTCCCTGGTGGGCCAGCTCGAATCGGGCCAAATGCCTTTGGACCAGCTCTTGACGGGCTACCAGCGCGGCGCGGCTTTGCTCGCTTTTTGCCGCGACAAGCTCAAGGCGGTGGAAGACCAGATCCAGGTGCTGGATGGCGGGCAACTCAAACCCTGGAGCGGCGCATGAGTGTGGATTTGAAGGCCTGGATGCAGCCGCATCTCGATAACGTCGAGCAGGCCTTGTCGGCCGGTATTGCGGCCCAATCACCTGCCGCATTGGGCCAAGCCATGCGGTACGCCGTGCTGGACGGCGGCAAGCGCCTGCGCCCCTTGTTGGTACTGGCCACGGCCGAGGCTGTGGGCAACGAGGCCAGCAGCGCGGCAGCCCTGAATGCCGCCTGCGCCATTGAGTTGATCCATGCTTATTCGCTGGTGCACGACGACATGCCCTGCATGGACAACGATGTGCTTCGGCGCGGCAAACCCACAGTGCATGTGCAGTTTGGCGAGGCCCAGGCTTTGCTGGCGGGTGATGCTTTGCAAACCTTGGCTTTTGAATTTTTAACCCCCCAGGATGCCAGCGTGAGCGCTGCGGTGCAAGCCGCTTGCGTGGGCCTGCTGGCCCGCGCTTCGGGTTACCAAGGCATGGCCGGAGGCCAAGCCATTGACTTGGCCAGCGTGGGCCAACGCCTGAGCGAAGACCAGCTGCGCCAGATGCACCGCCTCAAAACCGGGGCGCTGCTGCTGTGCAGCGTGCAAATGGGCGCGGCATGCGTGCCGGGCGTGGCCGAAACAGTGCAAGCGGCTTTGATGCGTTTTGGCGAGGCATTGGGTCTGGCCTTTCAGGTGGTGGACGATGTCCTGGATGTGACGGCCGATTCGGCCACGCTGGGCAAGACTGCCGGCAAGGACGAAGCCGCCGACAAACCCACTTATGTGGCCCTGATGGGGCTGGACGCGGCCAAGGCTTATGCCGATGCGCTGGCCGCGCAGGCGATGCAGGCCTTGGCCGATACCGGATTGCCGGATCACCGTTTGGCCGCGCTGCGTGCACTGACCGCCATGGTGGTAGAAAGAAACAACTGACATGACCGATTTGCTCAAAAACATTGACTCCCCGGCCGATCTGCGCCGCCTCCAGCGCACCGACTTGCCTCAATTGGCCGATGAACTGCGCCACTGCGTGCTGGACAACGTGTCCAAAACCGGCGGGCACCTGAGCTCCAACCTGGGCACTGTCGAGTTGACCGTGGCCTTGCACTACGTCTTCAACACCCCCGAAGACCGCATCGTCTGGGACGTGGGCCACCAGACCTACCCACACAAAATTCTCACAGGCCGCCGCGACCGCATGCCCACGCTGCGCCAGTTTGGCGGCCTGTCGGGATTTCCGCGCCGCGACGAAAGCGAATACGACACCTTTGGCACGGCGCACTCGTCCACCAGCATCTCGGCCGCTTTGGGCATGGCCGTGGCCGCGCGCCAAAAAGGTGAGTCGCGCCACTCGATCGCGGTGATCGGCGACGGCGCCATGACCGCTGGCATGGCCTTTGAAGCGCTGAACAACGCGGGCGTTGAAGAATGCAAGCTGCTGGTGATCCTGAACGACAACGACATGTCCATCAGCCCGCCGGTGGGGGCGCTCAACCGCTACCTGGCCCAACTGATGAGCGGGCGTTTTTATTCGGCGGCCAAGGCCGGGGCCAAGAACGTGCTGAAAAACGCACCGCCCCTGTTTGAGCTCGCCAAACGCTTGGAAGAAACCGCCAAAGGCATGGTGGTGCCCGCCACGCTGTTCGAGAAATTCGGCTTCAACTACATCGGCCCGATCGATGGGCATGATCTGGAGTCGCTCATCCCGACGCTGGAGAACATCAAGCATCTGGACGGCCCGCAGTTTTTGCATGTGGTCACCAAAAAGGGCCAAGGTTACGAGAAGGCCGAAGCCGACCCAGTGGCCTACCACGGCCCCGGCAAGTTCGACCCGAGTGTGGGCCTGGTGCCTGCGGCCACGCCTGCCAAAACCACCTTCACCCAGGTGTTTGGCCAGTGGCTGTGCGACATGGCCGAAAAAGACATGCGCTTGGTGGGCATCACCCCCGCCATGCGCGAGGGCTCGGGCATGGTGGCTTTCCATCAGCGTTTCCCCAAGCGCTATTACGACGTGGGCATTGCCGAGCAGCACGCTGTGACCTTTGCCGCCGGCATGGCCTGCGAAGGCCTCAAGCCTGTGGTGGCTATTTATTCCACTTTCTTGCAGCGTGGCTACGACCAGTTGATCCACGACGTGGCGCTGCAAAACCTGCCCGTGGTGTTCGCCCTGGACCGTGCCGGTTTGGTGGGGGCCGATGGGGCCACCCACGCGGGGGCTTACGACATCGCCTACATCCGCTGCATCCCCAACATGAGTCTGGCCTGCCCGGCCGACGAGCGCGAATGCCGCCAGCTGCTGAGCACCGCTTACGCTCAAAACCACCCGGTGGCGGTGCGCTACCCGCGTGGTGCGGGCGTGGGGGTCGAGCCCGGACGAGATCTGGACACCTTGCCTTTTGGCAAAGGCGAAGTGCGCCGCCAAGGCGAAAAACTGGCCATCTTGGCCTTTGGCACTTTGTTGGCGCCCGCATTGCAGGCCGCTGAAAAGCTCAACGCCACGGTGGTCAACATGCGCTGGGTCAAACCGCTGGATGTGGATTTGCTGGCCCAAATCGCCCAAAGCCATGAGCGCCTGGTGACGGTGGAAGAGGGCTGCATCATGGGCGGTGCGGGCAGCGCGGTGGGTGAAGCCCTGCAGACCTTGCAGATCAACCGACCCATTTTGCACCTGGGCTTGCCCGACGAATTCATTGAGCATGGCGACCCGGCCAAGCTGCTGGCTTTGCAGGGGCTGGATGCGGCCGGCATCGAGGCGTCGATTCGGCAGCGCTGGCCCGATTGAATTCAATTCAAGAGGCCTTGAAAAGCTTTCAATTTTTGCTGTTACTTCAACTTTGTTAAATTTCAATCCCAATTAAAAGGGTAAACCCCTGTCTTTGGGGGTTCCGCAGCTTCCTACAATACGCATCGACCTGTGAGTCAATGCCCGGATATCTCGGGTGTGTCTTTAATTTTTCAATAGGAGTCCATTCATGGATCGTCGTTCCGTCATCAAGAACACTGGTTTGGCTGGTGTGCTGGCAGCTGGTGCCGCGCCTGCTTTGGTTCAAGCCCAAGCAAATTTGCGTTGGCGCCTGACTTCCGGTTTCCCCAAGGCCCTGGATACCATCTATGGCGCTGCAGAAACCTTTTCCAAGAAAGTCAAGGAATTGACCGGCGGAAAATTCGAGATTTCAGTGCACGCTGCGGGTGAACTGGTCCCCATGCCCGGCATTGTTGATGCGGTGAAAAACGGCACTGTGGAGATGGCGCACACCGCGCCTTACTACTACTTTGGCAAAGACGAAACATTCGCATTGGGTTGCGCGATCCCCTTCGGTCTGAACAGCCGCCAAATGTCGGCCTGGATGTATGACGGCAACGGCTTGAAGCTGATGCGTGAGTTCTACAAGCAGTACGACATCATGAGTTTCCCCATGGGCAACACAGGCGCTCAGATGGGCGGGTGGTTCCGCAAGGAAATCAAGACCGTCAACGATTACAAAGGCCTGAAATTCCGCGTGGGCGGCTTTGCCGGCAAAGTGATTGAGCGTTTGGGTGGTGTACCGCAAAACATTCCTGGCGGCGAGATTTACCAAGCCCTGGAAAAAGGCACGATCGATGCCGCCGAGTGGGTGGGTCCTTACGACGATCAGAAACTGGGCTTCTTCAAAGTGGCGCCTTTCTACCACTACCCAGGCTGGTGGGAGGGTGGTCCCCAGCTGGACCTCTACATCAACCAAAAAGCCTATGACAGCCTGTCGTCTGAGTACAAGGCGATTGTCGAGTGCGCTGCGGCCTACGCGCACACCGAAATGCAAGCCAAGTACGATGCTCGCAACCCCGGTGCCCTGAAGCAACTGGTGGCCAACAAGGCCAAACTGGTGGCTTTCCCCAAGCCCGTGATGGATGCCGCGTTCAAGGAATCGATGGCGCTGTACAGCGAGTTGTCGGCCAAAAACCCCAGCTGGAAAAAAGTCTACGAAGACTATTCCAAGTTCCGCGCAGACTCCAACCTTTGGTTCCGCTTCACTGAAGCGCGTTTCGACAGCTTCATGCAAGGCGCCAAGCTGTAATCTTGGTTGTCGGCGACGTCTGTGGATGTTGCCGTACCCATGATACAACCCCATCCCGTCAAAAGGGTGGGGTTTTTTGTTGATTGAAAAAAGCTGCAAACCCAGCGGATAAATTTCAAGTCAACTCGCCATCCTTCGCTGATTTGCCGAGCTTGGCCTAGACTTACAATCGCGCCTGATTTAATCCTTGGAGATGCCAATGGGCTCTTTACTTTTGTGTTCCCGCTGGATTGATGCACTCAATCTGAAAGTGGGTAAATTCACCGGCTGGTTGATTTTGTTGACTACCGCCATCAGTGCAGGCAATGCGATTGTTCGCAAGATGTTCGACATGAGTTCCAACTCCTTGCTCGAAATTCAGTGGTACCTGTTTGCGGGGGTGTTTTTGCTGGGAGCCGGTTACGGCTTGCTGCGCAATTCGCATGTTCGGATCGACTTCATTTCAAGCCGCCTGACCGATCGCGCCCGCAACTGGATTGACTTTTGGGGCTTTGCCTTGGTGTTGACGCCCTTTTGTCTGCTTTCGATCTACCTTTCCTGGCCCTTGTTCATTCAAGCCCTCGTGAGTGGTGAGATGTCTCAAAACGCAGGTGGTTTGATCCGTTGGCCAGCGTACGCCTTGATTCCTTTGGGTTTCTTTTTGTTGCAGCTGCAAGGTCTGTCAGAGATGGTCAAGCGTTGGGCTTTTCTGCAAGGCCAGGGACCTGATGTGTTGTCCACAGAGGATGCTCTGTCTGATGACCAAAAGCGTGCCGCTGAGCTTGAAAAAATGGCACAACCACAGGGAGACCGTTGATGGAAGCCTCGTTCCTGGCACAACAATTTGTGCCCCTCATGTTCGTTGGCCTGTTTGTCCTGTTGTTGACAGGCTTTCCGGTGGCGTTTGCTTTGGCCGCTTGCGGCTTGGGTTTTGGTTTTATTGGCATGGAAGCGGGTTTGTTCCCAGCCTCCTTGTTCCAAGCATTGCCCTTGCGGATCTTCGGGATCATGCAAAACGACACGCTCTTGGCGATTCCGTTTTTCACCTTCATGGGCATTATTCTTGAACGCTCAGGCATGGCCGAAGACCTGCTCGAAACCGTCGGCCAGGTTTTTGGGCCCGTGCGTGGTGGTGTGGCCATTGCGGTCATTTTGGTCGGCGCCTTGTTGGCAGCGACCACGGGTGTTGTCGCGGCCGCAGTGATTTCGATGGGCTTGATCTCATTGCCCATCATGCTTCGCTACGGTTACAGCCGAACCATTGCGACGGGCACCATCACCGCCTCGGGCACTTTGGCGCAAGCCATTCCGCCCTCCTTGGTGCTGATTGTGCTGGCCGACCAATTGGGCCGCTCGGTGGGGGACATGTATGCCGGCGCCTTGATTCCTGGTCTGTTGCTGGTCGGTTTGTACATTTTGTTCATCGTGGTGGTGGCGCTCGTCAAGCCGGACATGGTGCCTGCCTTGCCACCCGAAGCGCGCATTTACCGCGAAGACAATGGCGCATCAGGTCACCGCTCACTGCTGGTCTTGTTGGCCTTGTGCGGCTTGATTGGCTACGGTTGGGCTCAAATCCATGACCAGATCATTGGCGGTATGACCGGACGCGCTCAGCCTGCAGCGGGTGACGAAATCATCATCATGTCGATGACGGTGGCTTCCTTGACCGGTTTGGCCCTGTCTATCGTCAACCGTGTCACCAAAATGGGTTTGCTCTCCAGACTGGCAGAGCAGGTGACATTTGTGCTGATGCCGCCCCTGATCTTGATCTTCCTGGTTTTGGGGACCATTTTCCTGGGGGTGGCCACGCCCACCGAGGGCGGTGCCATGGGGGCCTTGGGTGCCGTGGTGCTGGCCGTGGTCAAGGGCAAGTTTTCCATGGACTTGACACGTCAGGCACTCGACAGCACAGCCAAGTTGGCTTCGTTTGTGCTGTTCATCCTGATCGGTTCGACCGTGTTCAGTTTCACCTTCAATGCAGCCGATGGTCACATCTGGGTGGAGCATTTGTTCACCAACATGCCAGGCGGTGCGATTGGCTTCCTGATTGTGGTCAACATCTTGATCTTCATCTTGGGTTGTTTCATCGACTTCTTTGAAATTGCCTTCATCGTGATTCCGATCTTGGCGCCTGTGGCAGAGAAGATCCTGCCCGCCATGGTGCCTGGCATGACCGCTGATCAGGCCATGATCTGGTTTGGCGTGATCATTGCCATGAACCTGCAAACGTCTTTCTTGACGCCGCCCTTTGGTTTTGCACTGTTTTATTTGCGCAGTGTGGCTCCCAAGAACGATTACAAGGACCGGGTGACCGGGGCTTTGATCCCATCGGTCAAGACCACGGAAATTTACAAAGGCTCGATCGCCTTCATTTGCCTTCAGTTGATCATGGTGGCGGCAGTCATCATGTACCCCGGTTTGGTGACAGGCGGTATGGACGAGGGCACCAAGCTCGACGCCAACGAGGTGATGATGCAGCTGGAAAGCTCTTCCAATGCGGGTGAGCCAGGCGCGGATGACACGCTCAAGCCTGATGAAACTGCCGAAGACGAAAGCAGCCAGAAGTCAGATGACGATGCGCTCAAAGCTTTGATGGCCACCGAGCCGAAAAAGTAAGGACAAGTCTTTTCTTTTGACCGCAAAAAAACCGCGCTCAGGCGCGGTTTTTTTGTGGGCAAGTGGCTTCAAGACAGGGGTCTCATCGCTGGGGCCACCACGGCAGGCATTGTTTGAGCGATTGGATCTGTCCGGCTTCTTTGTGCAAGCGATAGCCCGTTTGTTGGCTCAGCAGCTGCTGCCATTCGGCACTTTGCAAAACCTCTCGCAAGGCGATCACGGCCGGGTTGTTCAAGGCCGATTTCAAGCACACCAGCCAGTAGTGCTCTTGCGTCAGGGGAACAAAATCAAGTTTTTGGGTGTGGGCTGCCGATGCAATGCCCAGGCCCAAATCAGCGTGGCCCGAGGCGATGCGGGTGGCCACAGCAGAGTGCGAGGGTTCCTCTTGGTCGTAGCCAGTGGGAAGACTTGTCGATGCGGTCTGGTTTTCAAGCCATTGGTCGAGTAGCAATCGGGTGCCAGTGCCCAGTGTTCGGTTGACGAGTCGAAGCTCGGGTCGCCTCAGGTCGTTCCAACCCGTGATGTTCTTGGGGTTGCCGGGGGCCACCATCCAGCCCTGTTCACGGGTGGCAAATCCAATGAGTTTGTGCTGGCCGGTTTTCAACAAGGGCTTGTAAGTTCGGGCGGTCAAGGTGCTGGTATCGGGATGCAAGGGGGCATGAAACCCGGCGACGGTGCAGCGGCCTTCGTTCAAGGCGCGGATCGCGTCCACGCTGCCACAAAAGCGCATGTCCAAGTGCAGGGATTGGCGGGCGCTGTGTTCCCTGAGTTTGACCAGCGCATCGTCGTGGCTGGCGTAGACCGTCAACAAATGGCTGCCCGGGTCAAAGGCCACAGCAAAGGTTTTTTCCAGTTCGGCTTGCAAGGCGCTGATCTGGGGGGCGAGGCGTGCTTGCGCTTGTCGCTCGGCCCACAGCAGCTTGTCGGCAAATTCCGTCAAACGGGCGGCTTGGCCTTTTTCCCACAGGATCAAAGGCTGGCCGAGTGCTTGTTCCCACCGCTTGAGTTCGCCCCAGACATGGCGATAGGACAGCTGCAAAACTCGGGCTGCACCCGCAATGGAGCCGGTTTCGCGAACGGCTTGCAGCGAGTCCATCAAAGGGTTGCGCAAAGGGCTGGTCAGGTCACGCTGCACGGCTTGCGCTTGATGCGGTGTCCAGCTGTAAGAGAGGTTGATGTGTTGCACGGCCAGCAGTTTGCCTCATTCTGCGCGGTAGCGGTCCGTGGTACAGCTTGGACCTATGCAAGGCAATTCATAGCGGACATCCCTTAGGGAAAGGCGACGTATCGTCCGTTAGCATCCATCCCAGCTCTATGAACACCTTCTCCGACAGCGTCCTGACGGCGCTGAACCTCGTCACCTCTTTCGATCCTGCCCTGTGGGTGGTCGTCACCCGGTCCTTGGCCGTGAGTGCCACGGCCTGCCTGCTGGCCTACGGCGTGGGTGTGGCATTGGGGGCTTGGCTGGCAGTGTCACGTTTTCAGGGGCGGGGCGCGGTGCTGGTGGGCTTGAGCACTTTGCTGGCGCTGCCTTCGGTGGTGGTGGGGCTGGTCGTGTATCTGCTGCTGTCGCGCAGTGGGCCTTTGGGCTTTTTGGGCTGGATGTTCAGTTTTCAGGCCATGGTGTTGGCGCAGTTCATTTTGGTGGTGCCCGTGGTGGCCGCGCTCACGCGCCAAGTGGTCGAAGACGTGGAACGCCAGCATGGCGAGCAGTGGGCGTCGCTGGGCGCAGGGCCTTGGGTGCGCAGCTTGCTGCTGGCTTGGGACGAACGCCTGGCCTTGCTCACCATTGGCGTCACCGCCTTTGGCCGCGCCATCTCGGAGGTGGGCGCAGTCATGATCGTGGGCGGCAACATCGATGGCTTCACGCGGGTCATGACCACGGCCATTGCCTTGGAAACCAGCAAGGGCGATTTGCCGCTGGCGTTGGGGTTGGGCATGGTCTTGCTGGCGGTGGTGTTGCTGCTCAATGCGCTGGTGGCGGGGCTGCGCCTGTGGGGTGAGCGGCGCACCATGCGACCCGCGCCTGATGAAAGAACCCTAGGGGTGCAGCCATGAGCGCCGCGCAGATCGGACTGGACGCGGTGAGCGTGCAGCTGGGGGCGCAAGCGGCCTTGACGGGGGTGAGCTTGCGCATTGTGGCGGGTGAGCGTGTGGCGCTGGTGGGCGCCAATGGCTCGGGCAAAAGCACTTTACTGCGCACCTTGCATGGGCTGGTGCCACCCACACAAGGGCAGGTGCAACAAGCGGCGGGGGTGCGTCAGGCCATGCTGTTCCAAAGGCCGCATTTGCTGCGCCTGTCGGCCTTGAACAATGTGGCGCTGGGCTTGTGGCTGGACCGCGCACGCGGTCTGAGTTGGTCGGCCGCCCAAGCGTTGGCGCTGCAGGCTTTGCATCGCGTGGGTTTGTTGTCTGTAGCGCAGCAAAACGGCCGCCAGTTGTCGGGCGGGCAGCAGCAGCGCCTGGCCTTGGCCCGCGCCTGGGCGCGGCACCCCGATGTGCTGCTGCTGGACGAACCCACGGCCAGCCTGGACCCGCACGCCAAACGCGAAGTCGAAGCCCTGATGGCCGACTTTGCCAGCAACCAAGAGCGCCCGTTGACCCTGGTCTGGGCCAGCCACAACCTGGGCCAAGTCAAGCGCTTGGCCACCCGCGTCGTTTATCTGGAGTTCGGTCAAGTGATGGCCGACTTGCTCGTGGCCGATTTTTTCAACCCCGAACTGCTGGCTGAACACAGCCCGGCAGCCCATGCTTTTGTTCAAGGAGAACTTTCATGACCTTCACGCTTTCAATGACCCGTCGCACCTTGGTGTGCGCCGTTTTGGCCACCACCTCGGTGTGGGCACAAGCCCAGTCCATCGTCATGTCGTCCACCACATCGACCGAGCAGTCGGGCTTGTTCGCGCACTTGCTGCCCGCCTTTAAAAAGGCCAGTGGCCTCGACGTGAAAGTGGTGGCGCTGGGCACAGGCCAGGCGCTGGACATGGCGCGGCGCGGTGATGCCGATGTGGTGTTTGTGCACGACCAAGCAGCCGAAGAAAAATTTGTGGCCGATGGTTTTGGCATCAAGCGCTTGCCCGTGATGTACAACGACTTTGTGCTGATTGGCCCCAAGGCCGACCCGGCAGCGACCAAAGGCAAAGACATTGTGGCGGCCTTGGCCAAGTTGTCGGCCGGCAACGCAGCCTTTGTGTCGCGTGGTGACAAGAGCGGCACACACGCGGCCGAATTGCGTTTTTGGAAAACGGCCAACCTGACGGACAAGAAAGGCAGCGGCTACAAGGAGTGCGGCTGCGGCATGGGCCCGGCTTTGAACATTGCGGCCTCTACAGGCGCCTACGTTCTGGCTGACCGCGCCACTTGGCTCAACTTCAAGAACCGCGCTGATCTGGCCATTTTGGTGGAGGGCGACAACCGCTTGTTCAACCAGTACGGTGTGATGGTGGTCAACCCCGCCAAGCATGCCCACGTCAAACAGGCCGATGCGCAGAAGTTTGTGGACTGGATCACCTCGGCCGCTGGTCAGAGTGTGATTGCCGACTACAAAATCGGCGGCGAGCAGCTGTTTTTCCCGAACGCGGGCAAGTGATCAGGCTTTGGGCAAGCCAAGTTTGCGGTAAACCGTGGCGCGGCTGATGCCCAGGCTGCGGGCGGCTTCGGCCACGTTGCCACGGGCTTGCTGGACGGCTTCGCGGATCATGTCGGTTTGCACATCCTTGAGGGGTTTGGCCATCGCCTGAGCACGTTCTGAGGCCTTCGCGCTGTGCGCGGCCGCAGGGCGGGTGCCCGGGCGCAGGGCTTGGGTTTGCAAACGCAGGCCCGACCACAGCGGCAGCTCTTGCGCACTGGCTTGGCGGCTGGCCGCGTCGAACAGGTTTTCCCAGGGCGAGGCGAACACTTCGCTGGCGTGCTGCGTTTGGCCGTTGGTGTCCGGCGACAAGGACAGCATTTGCCGCGCCGTGGGGTTGGCCCCCACGATCTGGCCGTTGGGGTCGAGTGTGATCAGGCCATCGCTGTCGTCGCCGGGCTGGTTGCCGGGCCAGTTCAGGCGCAGCACCAGCGCATGATCGGTGGACAGCAGCCAACTGTTTTCGATGCTGCGGGCGGAGCGGCGCACCAGGTGTTTGAGGGCAGGGCGCTCGGTGGTTTCGATGCCCGTCAGGTCCAGCATGCCCGCGCACAGGCCATCCGGGCCAAATACCGGTGCCCCGGCGCAGCTGTAAACCCCCGTGTCCTGAAAGAAATGCTCGCCCCGGTGCAACCAGACCGGCTGCAATTCGGTCAGGGCGGCGCTGATGGCCGTGGTGCCCACGGCTTTTTCTGACAAGTCGACCCCGACACGGGCGATCACTTCGGCACGGCGGTCTTGCCGGTCCACTGGGCCGTGCACGTCCACCACGATGCCCTGGGCATTGGTCAGGATGGCGAAATAACGGATGTCGGCAATGGCCCGCGCCAGCTCGGCCAGCACCGGCTGGGCCGCCTGCACCAAGGGCCGGCTGGCCTCTTGCACTCGGCGCATGTGCTGGGCCGAGATGGCGTCAAAACCCACCGCCTGGCCCGGTTGCAAGCCCATGGACAGGCAGCGCTGCCAGGACTGGGCAATCCAGGGAGACACGCCGCTGCCCTGGGCTTCGGATCGGCCCTGAAACACCAGGTCGCGGGCTTGTTCGATCCGCTGAAGGCGGTCGCTGTGGTGGGCGGTCAGGGGCATGTCAGATGTGTATCAAGCTGAGAATTTTTGCGTCAACCCTGACAAACCTAGGGTTAATCCGGAGCGGTTTGCAGGGCGATGCACCAACAATGGCTATGCATTCTGATTCATAAGCGCGGGCTTGAGAAGTCCGCCACACCACAGGAGATACACATGCAGAAAGTCCTGCACATCAATCCGGACAAATGTACCGGCTGCTTGCAGTGCGAAATGGCCTGTTCCTTCGAGAACTACGGCACATACGCCACCTCCAAATCGCGCATCAAGGTGTTTGATTTCCATCACACCGGCAAAAAAGTGCCTTACACCTGCACCCAGTGTGACGAGGCTTGGTGTCTGCATGCCTGCCCTGTGGAAGCCATCACCGTGGACAAAGCCACCGGTGCCAAAGTGGTCAACGAATCCACCTGCGTGGGCTGCAAGGTTTGCACCATCGCTTGCCCGTTCGGCACGATCAACTATGTGCAAGAGACTGGCAAGGTGCAAAAGTGCGACCTGTGCGGTGGTGACCCGGCTTGCGCCGACGCCTGCCCCACTGGCGCCATCACATTCGTGGATGCCAACTGGACCGGCATCGACAAGATGAAGCAGTGGGCCGACAAGTTGGGCAATCAGCCCTCGGCCTCTTAAATCCCCCCACAAGGAGCATCAACATGTCTTGGGCTGGAAAAATTCTCCGCGTCAACCTCACGGCTGGCACCGTCAAATCCGAACCGCTGAACATGGAGTGGGCCAAAGCCTACCTTGGCTCACGCGGTCTGGGCAGCAAATACTTGATCAGCGAGATCGACCCCAAAGTCGACCCGCTGTCGGCTGACAACAAAATCGTCTGGGCCACAGGCCCACTGACCGGCACCATGGCCTCCACCGGTGGCCGCTACACCGTCATCACCAAGAGCCCGCTCACTGGCGCGATCGCTTGCTCCAACTCGGGTGGCTATTGGGGCGCTGAGCTCAAAATGGCCGGTTGGGACATGGTCATTTTTGAAGGCGCATCGGCCAAGCCGGTTTACCTGCACATCAACGACGACGAAGCCGAGTTGCGCGATGCGAGCCACTTGTGGGGCCAAAGCGTCTGGAAGACCGAGGAAATCCTCAAGTCCAGCTTGCAAGACCCGTTGCTGCGCGTTTGCAGCATCGGCAAGGCCGGTGAAAACGGCGTGCTGTATGCCGCCGTTGTGAACGACCTGCACCGCGCGGCTGGCCGCTCGGGCGTGGGCACCGTCATGGGCAGCAAGAACCTCAAAGCCATCGCGGTGCGCGGCACCAAAGGCGTGGGCAACATGAAAGACCCCAAGGCTTTCATGGCTGCGGCCAAGGCCGCCAAAAAGGTGTTGGCCGACAACGCGGTCACGGGTCAAGGCTTGCCAGCCTATGGCACCCAAGTGCTGATGAATGTGATCAACGAAGTGGGCGGTTTGCCCACTCGCAACCACCGCGACGTGCAGTTTGAAAGCGCCAAAGACATCTCGGCCGAAGCCATGGTCACGCCCCGCGAGACCGATGGCAAAAAGCACCTGGTGACCAACCAAGCTTGCTTTGGTTGCACCATTGCTTGCGGCCGCATCAGCAAGATGGACGAAGGCCACTTCTCGGTCAAGAACAAGCCTGAGTACTGGGGCGCCAACGGCGGCCTGGAATACGAAGCGGCTTGGGCGCTGGGCGCAGCCAACGGCGTGAAAGACCTCGAAGCCCTGCAATACGCCAACATGATCTGCAACGAAGAAGGCTTCGACCCGATCAGCTTCGGTGCCACCATAGGCGCTGTCATGGAGCTGTACGAAATGGGCGTGCTGACCAAAGAGCAAATCGGTGTGGAAGCACCGTTTGGCTCGGCCGAAGCGCTCTGCGAGTTTGTCGACATGACCGCCAAGGGCATCGGTTTTGGCAAGGAAATTGGCATGGGCTCCAAGCGCCTGACCGCCAAATACGGCCACCCCGATTTGTCCATGAGCGTCAAGGGCCAAGAGTTCCCAGCCTATGACGGTCGTGTGATCCAAGGCATTGGCCTGGCTTACGCCACATCCAACCGTGGTGCTTGCCACCTGCGCGGCTACACCATCGCTTCTGAAGTGCTGGGCATTCCGGTCAAGACCGAGCCCACCGAGCACGAAGGCAAGCCAGAATTGGTCAAGGCCTTCCAAGACGCGACAGCCGCCTTTGACTCGGCCGGCATTTGCGTCTTCACCAGCTTTGCCTGGACACTGGCTGACGTGGCCCCTCAGGTGCAAGCCGCTTGCGGTGAAGAGTTCACCATGGAGCACTTGAACCACATCGGCGAGCGCATCTGGAACATGGAGCGTGATTTCAACAACGCCGCCGGCTTCACCAAGGCCGACGACAACCTGCCCAAGCGCCTGATGACCGAAGCTGCAAAAACCGGCCCCGGCAAAGGCATGGTCAGCAAGTTGGACGAAATGCTGCCCAAGTACTACGAGGCTCGCGGTTGGGATGGCGAAGGCCACCCCACATCGGCCACCCGGGAACGTCTGGGTTTGTGACCTTGCCCCTGTAGGAGCGAGCGCCTGCTCGTGAAGCCTTCACCGTAGGGGTGCGCTTCTACAGGAATCCAAGCGGCCTGCGGGCCGCTACCTGTTTCTGGAGTCCGATTCATGACCCACCACGTCATCTTGGGCGCAGGCCCTGCCGGCGTCATCGCCGCCGAGACCCTGCGCAAACACGCCCCGAACGACACCATCACCTTGGTGGGCGACGAGTCCGATGCGCCGTATTCGCGCATGGCCATCCCTTATCTGTTGATTGGCAACATCGAAGAGCAGGGCACCTACCTGCGCAAGAGCGCCACCCACTTTGACGATTTGCGCATCACGCAAGTCAAGGCCAAAGTCACCCGCGTCGATGCGGCAGGTAAAACGGTGCATCTTGACAACGGCCAGTCGATGGCTTTTGACAAGCTGTTGATTGCGACCGGTTCGCACCCCGTGCGCCCCCCGATTGCGGGTATGGACCTGCCCGGCGTACACCCGTGCTGGACGCTGGAAGACGCCCGGGCCATCCAGGCGCTGGCCAAGCCCGGTGCTCGCGTGTTGCAAATGGGCGCAGGCTTCATTGGTTGCATCATCATGGAAGCGCTGGCTGCGCGTGGCGTCAAGCTGAGCGTGGTGGAGATGGGTGACCGCATGGTGCCCCGCATGATGGGCCCGGTGGCGGGCGGCATGATCCGCGACTGGTGCGAGGCCAAAGGCGTGCAGGTGTTCACCGGCACCAAGGTCGAAGCCATCAGCCAAGGTGCAGAAAAAGGCTTGCTCGGCAAGTTGGCTTCCGCGGTGGGCTTGGGGTCCGACGAAGCGGGTGGCCCGCTGCAGGTGCGTTTGTCCAATGGCCAAACTGTCGAGGCTGATCTGGTCATCAGCGCGACGGGTGTGCGCCCAGCGATTGGCTTTTTGAAGGACAGCGGCATCACCTGCCTGCAAGGCGTGTTGACCGACCAGCACCTGCAAACCAATGTGCCCGGCATTTACGCAGCAGGCGACTGCGCCGAAGCTTTTGACATGGTCAGTGGCAAAACGATTGTGAGCGCCATCCAGCCCAATGCCGCCGAGCAGGCCCGCGTGGCCGCGCTCAACATGCTGGGCCAAAAAACCGAGCTCAAAGGCGTCACACAAATCAACGTGCTCGACACCCTGGGATTGATCTCCACCAGTTTTGGCAACTGGGAAGGCGTGTCCGGTGGCCAGTCGGCCGTGTTGACCGATAAAGCTGCGGGTCGTCACCTGAGCTTGCAGTTCAAGGACGATGTGATGATTGGTTGTAACAGTGTGGGCTGGACCGAGCATGTGGGCGTGATGCGCGGCTTGGTCGAAGGCCAGGTGCGTCTGGGCGACTGGAAAGACCGCCTGATGCACGACCCGACCAAGCTGGTGGACGCCTACCTCGATTGCGCACAGGGTCAAGGGCGATGGAGCGGCGCGCAAGACGCACGCCGCCGATGAAGTGACAATCTGCACATGAACATCACATTCAAACTGTTTGCCACGCTGACCGACTATTTGCCTGCCGAAGCCCGGCGCAGCAACCAGGTCACACTGGACGTGGCGCAGGACGCCAGCATCAGCCAAATCATCGAGCCCTTTGGCATGCCGCCCAAGCTCGTGCATCTGGTGCTGGTCAACGGCAAATACATCAAACCAGAAGACCGGGGCACCACCACCTTGGTCGATGGCGACGTGTTGGCCATCTGGCCACCTGTGGCCGGTGGTTGAGCACAGCACACGCGGCTAACGGACCCATGCAGTCCTTCTACCTCGAGCGCTTTGAGCGCGACATGGGCACCAGCGAAACCGAATGGTTGACGGCCTTGCCCCGCGCCTTGGGTGACCATGACTTTGAACTGGGCACCGGCCAAGCACGCGTGCACATCGGTGACGGCCATCTGCTGCTGCAATGGCGCATCCTGCCCCCACGCGTGATCGCGCTGCTGCGCCTGCAGCGGCTGGCCGTGTCTTTTGTTTTTGTGGGCGTGGAAGAAGATGCGCGTCAAAGCTTCATGAAGCGTTTTGATTTGACGATGCAACGGGGTGGGGGGTGAGTGTGCGAGCGAGTGGCTGTAACCGCTGCAAACCCGCCCCTCGCTCGATCAGCGCGCCCAGATTAGACCCACGGTTTTAAGTCCCAGCACCGTGAGGGCCAGCGAACCGAACAAGTGCAAACTGGCCGTGCCTACCGCCAGCGCAAAGCGGCCTTGCTGAAGCATGGCCACGACCTCGGCCGAGAAGCTGGAGAAAGTGGTCAGTGCCCCTAAAAAACCGGTGACCAAGGCCATGCGCCAAACCGGGTCGAGGTCGGGCAGTTGCTGGAACACCCCTACGCACACACCCACCAGATAGCCACCGATCAAGTTGGCCGCCAAGGTGCCCCAAGGCAAGAGGCCACCGCTTGCCGGGCTAGGGTTGAGCCATAGGCCCAGCTGCCAGCGCGAGAGCGCACCCACACAAGCACCCAAGCAAATCGCAATCACCGTGAGCATGGCGTGGGTCCTTTCGCTTGGGGTTTACCGACGATTAAAACGGGGGGTCTTCGTCTGTCGCCGCTGCGCCCGTTGCCCCAGTCGGTAGGATCGAATTCACCACAGTGCGCGTCGGGTTGGGCTGGGCCGGTTCGGCAGCAGCTGCGCCCAACTCCATCTCGCCACCCAAGGCGTCGATCAGGCTGTCGATCAGCGGCCCCAGCAAGCCGGTGGACAGTGCCACATCGGCGTCAAAGCGGTCTTCGGTTTTGTCGGTTCCCGATTCGTCCATCACACCGTCGAGGTACTGTACTTTTTTCAGCTGCAGGGTGTCGGTTAGCACGAAGGCGACGCGGCCGTCCCAGCTGAGCGCGAGTTGCGTGGGCAGCTTGCCTTCCATCACATGCTTGCGCACGTCGTCGTTGGCCAGATGGTGGCGGGTAAAGCGCACGCTGGCGGCGTCTTCGCCTGTGGACTTGAGCACGGTTTCGCGCTCCACGGTCAAATCAGACGGCCATTCGTCTGGGGTGGGGGCCAGCAGCCACTGGGTCATCGCGGCCTGCGGAGAGGTCACGGTCTGGATCAGGGAGACCGACAGGCCACCCATCACGTTCATCAATGCGGACATGACTTCATCGGCCTTGCCCTGGCTGCCCGCGTTCAGCACCAAGCGGCGGTTTTCCAGGTCCATCCACACCAGCACGGTGGATTGGCGGGCAAAGGCCTGAGGCAGCAGCGACAGCAGCACATCGTCCATCAGGTCGCGCTTTTCCTTTTTGCCGGGTTTGCGGCCGGTGGCTGCTTCGATTTCGGCGATGCGTTCATCGGCTTTGCGGCGCACCACGTTGCCCGGCACCGCCTTGGACTCGATCATGAGTTTCAAGATCCACTGCCCAGCCACCGATTCGACCAACGGCCCATGGGCTTCACCCCGTGGGGGCACCCAGCCAATGGATTTTTCCTGGCTGGCGCCACATTCCACAAACTGCACCGGCTCCAGGGCCGCCTGCACATCGGCCAATGTGGGCGCAAAGCCCTCGCCGATGCGGTAAACCATCACATTTTTAAACACAAACAATCCTTACTGCCCAAATGAACAACCCGTCCTTTGGGGACGGGTTGAATCATAGAGGATGAACCTGCCTGCAAGCTCAGAGTTTCATCTGGGTGGGCAGCCAGGTCACGATGCCGGGCACAAAGTAAATCAACAACACAGCACCCATCATCAAAAAGAACATGGGCATGGACACCCGGGCGATGTAGGGCAGTTGCTTGCCTGTCATGCCTTGCAGCACAAAAAGGTTGAAGCCCACGGGTGGCGTGATCTGCGCCATCTCGACCACAAACACGATGAAGATGCCAAACCAGATCGGGTCGATGCCGGCTTTTTGGACTGTGGGCATGAGCACGCCCATGGTCAGCACCACCATCGAGATGCCGTCTAAAAAGCAACCCAGGAGGATGAAAAACACCATCAAGGCCATGATGAGCGCAAAGGGGCTGAGGCCCAGGCCACCGATCCACTCGGCCAGGTGGCGGGGCAGGCCGATGTAGCCCATGGACAAGGTCAAAAACGCAGCGCCTGCCAAGATCAGGGCGATCATGCAGTACAGGCGTGTGGCCCCCATCAAGGCCTCTTTGAACACGGTCCAGCTCATAGAGCCCTGTAGGGCGGACAGCACCAAGGAGCCCACCACGCCCACAGCCGCCGCCTCGGTGGCGGTGGCAAAGCCGGTGTAAATCGAGCCCAGCACCGCCGCAATCAGCAAGACCACCGGGATCAGGCTGCTAGAGGCCTCCAGCTTTTGCATGAAGCTCATGGGTGCGTCACGCGGCGGGATCTGGTCCGGGTGCCGTAAGGACCAATAAATGATGTAGCCCGAGAACAGCCCGGCCAACAGCAAGCCGGGCAAGACGCCGGCGATGAAGAGCTGGGCAATTGACACATCGGCCGCCACGCCGTACACGATCATGATGATGGACGGCGGAATCAACAGACCCAAGGTGCCGGAGCCGGACAGGGTGCCAATGACCATGTCTTCTGGGTAGCCGCGTTTTTGCAGCTCGGGCAGGGTCATCTTGCCGATCGTGGCGCAGGTGGCTGCGCTCGAACCCGACACGGCCGCAAAGATGGCGCAGCCCACCACATTGGTGTGCAGCAAGCGCCCGGGCAGGGCCTGCATCCAAGGGGCCAAGCCCTTGAACATGTCCTGGCTCAGGCGTGTGCGAAACAGAATTTCGCCCATCCAGATGAACAGGGGCAGAGCGGTGAGGGTCCAGCTCGAAGCCGAGCCCCAGATGGTCATCGCCATGGCGTCACCCGCGGGTCTGGCGGAAAACAATTGCATGCCGACCCATGCCACGCCAGAGAGCGTGAGACCAATCCACACGCCACTGCCCAAAATCAGAAACAAGGTCAGGACCAGCAGCCCTGTGATCATCATGTCATTCATGGCATGTCATTCGTTGCGCAGCATCTCGCCGCTGTCGGTGGCGGTGCGGCGACCCTGGATTTCGAGCACCAGCTCGTCGACAAAGGCCAGAGCAAAAATCACCGTGCCCAGGGCCATGACCAGCTGCGGAATCCACAAAGGCGTGGCGTCATTGCCCGTGGAGATGTCGTGAAACTCGATGGACTGCCACACCAGGCGGCAGCTGTAAAAGGCGAACAAACAGGCCAGCAGGCTGGCCAGCGACAGGCTGAACACCTCCATGCCCCGGCGGGCTGCGCCCTTGAACAAGCCCAGCACCAAGGTCACGCGGATGTGTTCGCCGCGCTTCAAGGTGTGGGCCAGCGCCAAAAAGCCCGCCCCGGCCATGAGGTAACCCGCATAGGCATCGGTGCCGGGCACATGGACATGGAGCTGTCGGCTCAAGACCGACAGCAGCACCATGAACAGCAGGCCGCACATGCACAGCGCCGCCAAAGCGGCGCTGCTGTCATAAAGGGCGTTGAGCAGTCGGCGCATGCGGTCAGCGGTTGAACGCATCAACGATGGCTTTGCCCTCAGCCCCAGACTTTTCAAGCCACTCTTTCATGATGACGTCGCCCACTTTTTTCATATCGGCTTTGAGTTGTGCCGAAGGAGGAGCCACCGTCATGCCATTGGCCTTGAGGATTTCCAGTGTGGAGGTGTTGACCTTGCGCGATTCAGCCCAGCCTCGGGTCTCGGCCGCAGCAGCGGCTTTGATCAAGGCTTCTTGGGTGGGCTTGTCCAAGGCGTCAAAGGCTTTCTTGTTGGCAATCACCGCGTTTTTGGGCAGCCAGGCCTGCACGTCATAGTAGTACTTGAGGTGCTCGAACAGCTTGCTGTCTACGCCCGTGGCCCCTGACGTCATGGTGGATTCGACCACGCCCGTGGCCAAGGCCTGCGAGAACTCGGCCGCTTGCACGGTCACCGGTTGCGCGCCGACCAGTTCAGCGATCTTGGCGGTGGTGGGGCTGTAGGCGCGCCACTTGATGCCCTTGAGGTCGGCCACGCTGTTGATCGGTTTTTTGCTGTAGATGCCCTGTGGTGGCCAGGCCACCGAGTACAAGAGCATCATGCCTTGCTCGGCCAGTTTCTTTTCCAAGAGCGGCTTTTGGGCTTTGTAGAGCTTCATGGACTCGTCGTAGCTGTCTGCCAAAAAGGGCAGGCCGTCCGCACCAAAGGGCTGCCATTCGTTCTGGAAGTTAACCAGCAAAATCTCGCCCAACTGGGCTTGGCCGCCTTGCACGGCACGCTTGATTTCGGGGGCCTTGAACAGGGATGCGTTCGCGTGCACCGTGATCTTCAGCTTGCCTGCGGTGGCTTTGTCCACATCGGCTGCAAACTGGGTCATGTTGACCGTGTGGAAGTTGGTGGCCGGGTAAGCGGCGGGGAGGTCCCACTTGGTTTGGGCCGAGACAAAACCGGAAACAGCGAGCAGGCCAGCGAGCAGGCTGAGGTGAAGGGCGCGACGTTGCATGAAAACTCCTGTGAAAGATGGAAATGAACGGTTCACTGGGCAGTGCAAGAAAGGTGCCCGCTTACCGCGTGCATCGGGTGCATCTGTCTGGTGCCCACTGTAGGCAAGGTGGCGCCAATCCGCGCTCGGTGTTTTCCCTTAACGTCAACAAATTGTTGGCAAATTGTCGGCATCGGGCATAGACTTTCTCAACTCTCCAGCCTAGACGGAACCCATGCCGCGCAAAAATTCTCTGAGCATCTCTGCCCCGAGCCCCATCGTGTCCTCGGCCCATCTGGTCTCGCCCGACAGCGCCGAGATGAGCGAATTCGAGTTCGGCCTGATCGTGGCGGGCAACGCGTTTCACCGCTGGATCATCCATTGCATGGCGGCGGCGGGCCTGAAAGACCTGACGCCGCTCGATGTGCTGGTGCTGCACCATGTCACGCACCGTGCGCGTGACAAGCGCCTGGCCGACATCTGTTTCATCATGAACATCGAAGACACCCATTTGGTGAATTACGCCCTGAAAAAGCTGCAAGGCTTGGGGGTGGTGGTGTCGCAAAAGAATGGCAAGGACGTGACCTATGCCGCCACCGACGAGGGCCGCGCTTATGTGCAGCGTTACCGCGAAATCCGTGAGAGCTGTTTGATCGACGCCTTGAAGGCCGACGATGGCCTGAACCGCGACATTGGCGAACTGGCTCGATTGCTGCGTGTGCTCTCGGGCATGTACGACCAAGCGGCGCGTGCGGCGGCCTCTTTGTGAACGTGATCTTTTGAATTCTGATTGTTGAGCGACCTATGACCGAATCCCACATCACACCCGCTGGCAAAAACCGTTGGCAATTCTGGATCGACCGGGGCGGCACCTTCACCGATGTGGTGGGCAAGCGCCCAGACGGCACATTGGTGACGCACAAGTTGCTGAGCGAAAACCCCGAGCAATACCGCGATGCGGCGGTGTCGGGCATACGGCATTTGCTCGGCTTGAAGCCCGGCGAGCCGGTTACACCGGAACAGGTCGAGTGCGTGAAGATGGGCACCACGGTGGCCACCAACGCGCTGCTGGAGCGCAAGGGCGAGGCCACCCTGCTGGTGACCACACAGGGTTTTGGCGACGCGCTGCGCATTGCCTACCAAAATCGCCCGCGCTTGTTTGACCGCCAGATCGTGCTGCCCGAGTTGCTCTACAGCGCGGTGGTGGAAGCGCAAGAGCGTGTGGCAGTAGATGGCGAGGTCTTGTTACCGCTCGACGAGGTGCATTTGCGCACGCAATTGGTGAACAGTTTTGCGCAAGGTGTGCGCTCGGTGGCGGTGGTGTTCATGCACGGCTGGCGTCACACCGCGCACGAGCTGGCCGCCGCGCGGCTTGCGCGTGAAGTGGGCTTCACGCAGGTCAGCACCTCGCACCAAACCAGCCCGATGATGAAGTTGGTCAGCCGGGGCGACACCACGGTGGTGGACGCGTATTTGTCACCGATTTTGGGCCGCTATGTGGACCAGGTGGCCAGCGAGATGCCGGGTGTGAAACTGATGTTCATGCAGTCTTCGGGGGGCCTGACCGACGCACAGGTGTTTGCAGGTAAGGATGCCATCTTGAGCGGCCCGGCGGGCGGCATTGTGGGCATGGCCCGCACGGCGCAGCTGGCGGGGCACGACAAGGTGATTGGCTTTGACATGGGCGGCACCTCTACAGATGTGTCGCACTTTGCCGGGCAGTTCGAACGCGAGTTTGAAACCCAGGTGGCGGGCGTGCGCATGCGCGCGCCCATGATGAGCATCCACACCGTGGCCGCAGGCGGCGGGTCTTTGCTGGCCTATGACGGTGCGCGGTTTCGCGTGGGGCCGCAAAGTGCTGGGGCCAACCCCGGCCCGGCCAGTTACCGCCGGGGCGGGCCGCTGGCCGTGACCGATGCGAACGTGATGGTGGGCAAGGTGCAACCGCAGTTTTTTCCGTCGGTGTTTGGGCCCGAGGCGAACCAGCCGCTGGATGCCGAGGTGGTGCGCGGGCATTTTGCAAAACTGGCCGCGCAAACCGGCCGCGCTGCCGAAGATGTGGCGCACGGTTTCATCCAGATCGCGGTGCAGCAAATGGCCAACGCCATTAAGAAAATTTCGGTGGCTCGGGGCTATGACGTGACGCGTTACACCTTGCAGTGCTTTGGCGGTGCGGGTGGGCAGCATGCGTGTTTGGTGGCCGATGCTTTGGGCATGTCGCAGGTGCTGGTGCACCCGCTGGCGGGCGTGCTGTCGGCCTATGGCATGGGCCTGGCCGACCAGAACGTCATGCGCGAGGAATCGGTGGAGCGGCGCTTGGACGCTACGGCCATGCCCTTCATGGCCGAGCGCTTGCAGGCTTTGGGCGAATCCACCCGCTTGGCCTTGCTGGCGCAAATGGGCCGGGACGCGACCAGTGCTGACCGCATCGAGCTGCGCCAACGCGTGCATTTGCGTTACGAAGGCACCGATTCGGCGCTGGTCGTGCCTTGGGGCGCTCAAGCCCAATTGGTGGCCGGGTTTGAGGCGGCTTACCGACAGCGATTTGCGTTCTTAATGCAGGGCAAGGCCTTGGTGGTCGAAGCGGTGTCGGTCGAAGCGGTGCTGCCCGGCGATGCGCCTGAAGAAGCTGTGCTGGCCGTGCACCCGCAGCGCGATGTGCCGCGCCGCGACACGGTGCGGGTGTACGCAGCGAATGCGCAAGGCGTGGCCGAGTGGCAGGGCGCCGCGCTGGTGGTGCGTGAAGACATGCGCCCCGGCGATGTGATCGATGGCCCGGCCATCATTGCCGAGAAAAACGCCACCACCGTGGTCGAACCCGGTTGGCAAGCACGCCTCACGTCACTCGACCATTTGCTGCTTGTGCGCGTGCAGGCGCGCGCGGTGCAACACGCGGCAGGCACGCAGGCTGACCCTGTGCTGCTGGAGGTGTTCAACAACCTGTTCATGAACATCGCCGAGCAAATGGGTTTGCAGCTGCAAAACACGGCCTACTCGGTCAATATCAAGGAGCGCTTGGACTTCTCGTGCGCCCTGTTCAGCGCCGAAGGGCACTTGATTGCCAATGCGCCACACATGCCGGTGCATTTGGGCTCCATGGGCGAGAGCATCCAGACCGTGATCAAGGAGAACCAAGGCCGCATGCAGCCGGGCGATGTGTTTGTGCTGAACGACCCGTACCACGGCGGCACGCACTTGCCTGACATCACGGTGATCACTCCGGTTTATCTGGACGGCCACGCTGACCCGGTGTTTTATGTCGGCTCACGCGGGCACCACGCCGATGTGGGCGGCTTGACGCCAGGCTCCATGCCACCGTTTTCCACACGCATCGAAGAAGAGGGCGTGCAGATCAACAACGTCAAGCTGGTCGAGGCGGGCCATTTGCGCGAGGCCGAGATGGTGGCGCTGCTGCAAAGCGGCGAATACCCCTCGCGCAACCCGGCGCAAAACATGGCCGACTTGAAAGCGCAAATTGCCGCTAACGAAAAAGGCGTGCAAGAGCTGCGCCGCATGGTCGAGCAGTTTGGCCTGGACGTGGTGCAGGCCTACATGCGCCATGTGCAGGACAACGCGGAAGAATCGGTGCGTCGGGTTATCACGCGCCTCAAAAACGGCGCTTTCACTTTGCCGCTGGACAACGGCGCGCAGATCCAGGTGGCGGTGCGCGTGAATGCCGCTGAGCGCACGGCCGAGATCGACTTCACTGGCACCAGCGCCCAGCTGCCCAACAACTTCAACGCCCCACGGGCGGTGTGCATGGCGGCGGTGCTGTACGTGTTCCGCAGTTTGGTGGACGACGACATCCCGCTGAACGCCGGGTGCCTTAAGCCGCTCAAGGTCATCATTCCGCAAGGCTCCATGCTCAACCCCAATCCGCCCGCTTCGGTGGTAGCGGGCAATGTGGAAACTTCGACCTGCATCACCAACGCGCTGTTTGGCGCTTTGGGTGTGATGGCGGGCAGCCAGCCGACCATGAACAACTTCACTTTTGGCAATGCGCGGGTGCAGTACTACGAAACCATCTCGGGCGGCAGCGGTGCGGGTGGGCGCTTTGATGCGCAGGGCCAATTGGTGGGTGGTTTTGACGGCACCTCGGTGGTGCAAACCCACATGACCAATTCACGTCTCACGGACCCCGAAGTGCTGGAGTTCCGCTTTCCGGTTCGGCTGGAAAGTTATGCCATTCGACAAGGCTCGGGCGGCGCGGGCCGCTGGAGGGGTGGTGAAGGCGGCGTGCGCCGGGTGCGCTTCTTGGAGCCGATGACGGCGGGCATTTTGTCCAATGGTCGCATTCATCCGGCTTTTGGCATGGCAGGTGGGCACAGCGGCTTGCCGGGCATCAACCGCGTGGTGCGCGCCGACGGCACGGTGCAAGAGCTCGCGCACATTGGCCAAGTCGAGATGCTAGCGGGTGATGTGTTTGAGATTCACACGCCCGGCGGGGGGGGATTCGGGAAAGACTGAGGCGATGTTTCGGGCAGGCGGGTCTGCCCGAAACGGGGTCACGCTTGATCAGTTCTTGGCGGCTGGTGCTTTGCCTGCAGTGGCATCGGCGCTCTTGGGGGCTGCTTTGCCGCTGTCCTTGGGCGCATCCTTGGCGGAGTCTGCCGCTTTGGCCGGTTTTTTTTCTGCGGCTGTACCCGCCGATTTGGCTGTGTAGGTGCTGCCCTGCACCCGCACACCTTGGTCGGACAAGCTGCTGGCCTTTTGCGGTCCAAGCCCCTTGACACGGCTGGTCACGTCTTCCCAGTCTTTGAAGGGCGCCTTTTTACGCTCGTTCATCAGCTCTTTGGTCAGCACGGGCCCCACGCCTTTCAAGGCATCCAGCTCGACCTCGGTGGCTTTGTTCAAGTCAATTTGTTGGGCCCAGGTCAGCCCCGCGAAGCCAAGGGTCAGCAATACACCTGCGATTTTCTTCCACACGTCGGCTCTCCTCTGGTTGACTGCAAAAATGTGCAGTGCGGTCCATTGTGGGAAAGCACTATGAGCTTGCGAAGAGGTTTGCGGCCTAAATTGAAACAAAATGTATTAATTAATGAATCAAAAATGCTGTCTCAAGCCGCCTGGTGTTCCAGCTTTCGTCCTGCGATCAATGCGGTGAAAAAGCCATTGAACCATTGCATGTTCACAGGCTTGGCCATGAAGATGGTGCCTTCGGGCAAGCCGCCCCGAGCCGCGATTTCTTCTTGTGACAAGGCCGAGATCACCAAACAAGTCATGCGCTGGAATTGGGTCGAGTGTTTGAGGGTGCGCAGCAGCTCAAACCCATCTACGCCGGGCATGTTCAGGTCGGCAATGAGCACATCGGGTTGGATGCTGGCCATGTCAATGAGGGCTTCCAGACCCGAGGACATGGCCGTGCAGTCCACAGGCATCTCACAGCGGTTGCAGAAGTCGCGCACCATGTCTCGGGTCACGGGATCGTCTTCGACCAGCAAAACACGCAGCCTGTACTCACGGCTTTCGCCGGGGCTCATCAGCATGTTGTGTTTTTTCTGGTACTCGCGAATCGAGGGCATGGAGATGCGGCGGTGTCCGCCCTGGGTCTTCCAGGCCTGCAGTTCGTTTTTTTCCACCAAAGTCTGGATGGTGCCCACCGACAAGCCCAGCAATTTGGCTGCGTAGGTGGTGCCACAGTAGTCTTCGGGCGTGTCGGGTGTGGGATGTGTTTGCATGGCTTTATTTTAGTGATAAAAATGCCAAATGGCTTAAAAGGAATACTTTTTTACCTTTATAGAAACATCTTGAAACAAATTAAGCGGATCAATCTCATCAAGACGTCTTATTCGTGATGAAAGCCGGTCCCGTCCGCGACAAATGCAAAGCCTCTCCCAGTGAGGTGCGCCCTTAATATGACGGCCAATAACAGGAGACCCTTTGATGCCCGCTCACGCTGCTGTATGGCCTGCTCGCCTGCCCGCCCGGATCACGGCGCCCGCCACTTCCTTGTGGATGAACCTGGCCATCAGCGCCATGCGCTATCCCGATAAAGCGGCTTTGGTGTTCATGGGTCGGGTCTGGACCTACCGCGAGTTGATGGCCAGCGCAGAACAGTTGGCGGGGCAACTCAAGGCTTTGGGTGTGCAAGCCGGGGACCGCGTGGTCTTGGACATGCAAAATTGCCCGCAGCTGGTGATCACGCACTTTGCGATTTTGCGCATCGACGCGGTGGTGGTGCCGGTCAACCCGATGAACCGGGCCGAAGAGCTCAAGCACTACATCACCGACCCGGACACACGGGTGGCGGTGACCACCGCCGACTTGGCCCCCGACCTGGCCCAGGCCAGCGAGGCCTTGCCTCCCGAGCAGCGCCTGAAACATCTGGTTGTGACGCAATTCACCGATGTGTTTGACCCTGCGGCTGTGGGTCCTGAAGACATGCCCGAGGCTTGGCGGCCCTGGTTGCTGCCGGTGCGTGATTTGCCGGTTTTGAGTTCGGGTCAAGTGCATGCCTGGGCGGCGCTCATGGCCCAGCCCGCTGTGGCTTTGCCACCGCCCCAGGCGAAAACCGACGACCTGGCGATCTTGCCCTACACCAGCGGCACCACTGGCTTGCCCAAAGGCTGCATGCACACGCATGGCACCATCATGCACAACGCCATGTCCAGCGGTTTGTGGGGCAATGGCACGCCCGAAAACGTGACCTTGTGTGTGGTGCCCATGTTCCACATCACCGGCATGGTGAGCGTGATGCACACCAGCATCTTGCTGGGCGCGAGCCTGGTGGTCATGCCGCGCTGGGACCGCGATGTGGCGGGGCATTTGATCTCGAAATGGCGCGTCACGCACTGGACCAACATCCCGACCATGGTGATCGATTTGCTGGGCAGTCCCCACATGGACCGCTACGACCTGACGAGCCTGGTCTACATCGGCGGTGGCGGCGCGGCCATGCCCGAGGCCGTGGCCCAGCGTTTGCTGGACCAATTTGGCCTGCGTTATGTGGAGGGCTATGGCCTGACCGAGACGGCGGCGCCTTCGCACACCAACCCGCCCGATGCGCCCAAAAAGCAGTGTTTGGGCATTCCATTTTTCAGTGTGGAGTCGCGCATCGTCGATCCCGACACCTTGGTCGAATTGCCACCAGGCGAGTCGGGTGAGATCGTGATCAGCGGCCCGCAGGTGTTCAAGGGTTACTGGAAGCGGCCAGAGGCGACTGCAGCTGCTTTTTTTGAGCGCGACGGCTTTCGGTTTTTCCGATCGGGCGACATGGGCCGGGTCGATGAAGCAGGTTACTTCTTCATGACCGACCGCTTGAAGCGCATGATCAACGCCAGCGGTTTCAAGGTCTGGCCCGCCGAGGTCGAGGCCTTGATGTTCCGCCACCCGGCCATTCAAGAGGCCTGCATCATCGCCACCCGAGACGCCTACCGGGGCGAGTCGGTCAAGGCGGTGGTGGTTTTGCGGCAAGACCACAAGGGCAAAGTGTCCGAGCAGGACATCATCGACTGGTGCCGTGAGAACATGGCCGTTTACAAAATGCCCCGCGCCGTGAGTTTTGTTGACGCCTTGCCCAAGAGTGGCAGCGGCAAAGTCATGTGGCGGGCACTGCAAGAGGCCGAAATGGCCGCCTTGGGCACACCTGCGAAGGCTTGAGCCCATATACCGAGTTCCAAACGAATGAGCCTGAGACTTTCCATCCTTGACCAATCGGCTGCTGCCTCCGGGCGCGGCCAGGACGCGACCATTCGCCAGACCCTGGCGTTGGCGCAAAAGGCCGAGGCTTGGGGTTATGACCGCTTTTGGGTGAGCGAGCACCACAGCCACCCCAGCATCGTGGGCAGCGCCCCCGAGGTCCTGATGGCCGCAATTGCCGCCTGCACCCAGCGTATCCGCATTGGTAGTGCGGGGGTGATGTTGCCGCACTATGCGCCCCTGAAAGTGGCTGAGCAGTTCCGTGTGCTGGACGCCTTGGCGCCCGGCCGCATCGACCTGGGCGTGGGCCGCGCGCCCGGCAGCGACGGGCGGACCGCGCAGTTGCTCAACCCCGACCGCAGCGCCTCGGAGCGTTTTCCGCAGCAAGTCATGGAAATGCAAGCCTGGGTGAGTGGCCACAACCTGCCGCCCGGCCACCCGGGGCACAACGTGTTTGCCTACCCTCAGTCGGACACCTCGCCCATCGTGTGGATGCTGGGCAGCTCGGACTATGGGGCCCAATTGGCCGCCCACCTGGGCCTGCCTTACGCGTTTGCCTACTTCATCACCGATGGGCAGGGCGCAGACGAAGCGCTGCAGATTTACCGTGAAACTTTCCGGCCCAGCGAGGGCTTGGCCAAGCCTCACTCTGCCTTGTGCGTCTGGGCCTTGGCCGCCGACACCGACGAAGAGGCGCTGCGCCTGTTCGAGAGCCGTGCCCGCTGGAAGATGGACCGGAATCTGGGCCGCATCGGGGCGCTCTTGCCGCCTGAAGAAGCGGCGCGTGATTACAGCCCGGCCGAGCAATTCGCCCTGGAGCGTCTGCGCGATTCGGCCCTGATCGGCTCCGCCGCCACGGTGGGCCGCAAGCTGCGCCAACTGGCTGTGCGGCTGGAGGTGCAAGAGTTGGTGGTCATCACCTGGACGCATGACCCTGCAGCGCAAATGCGCTCTTACGAGTTGCTCGCCCAAGAATTTGGATTGACGGCAAACTCCACGCTTTGATTTTTGAAACCCTCAGGATTTTTGACATGTTCACCACCGCAATTGCTGGCAGCTTGCCCAAACCCGCTTGGCTCGCCGAGACCGAAAAACTCTGGCCCCAGTGGACCACCCAAGGCCCCGAGCTGCAGCAAGCCAAGGCCGATGCCACGCTGCTGTGGATCAAGGCGCAAGAAGACGCAGGTCTGGATGTGATCGGTGACGGCGAGCAGGCGCGCCAGCACTTTGTGCACGGCTTTGTCGAGCAAGTCGAGGGCATCGACTTTGTGAACAAAGTCACCATGGGCATCCGCAACAACCGCTACGACGCGCAGGTGCCACAAGTCATTGCACCCTTGCGCCTCAAAGGTCGTGTGCACGCCTTTGAAGCCCAGCTGGCCCGTGCCCACACGAAGAAAAAACTCAAATTCACCTTGCCCGGCCCGATGACGATTGTGGACACCGTGGCCGACCGTTTTTATGGCGACAAGGTCAAGATGGCCATGGCCTTTGCCGAATTGCTCAACCAGGAAGCGCTGGCGCTGCAAGCCGATGGCGTGGACATCATCCAGTTCGATGAACCCGCGTTCAACGTCTACATGGACGATGCCGCCGACTGGGGCGTGAAGGCGCTGGAGGTGGCTGCGCGGGGCCTGACCTGCACCACGGCCGTGCACATTTGTTACGGCTACGGCATCGAGGCCAACAACAAATGGAAAGAGACGCTGGGCCACGAGTGGCGTCAGTATGAAAAGGTGTTCCCGGCGCTCGCCAAGAGCAGCATCCAGCAAGTGAGCCTCGAGTGCATGCACTCGCATGTGCCGATGGAAATGATGAAGCTGCTGGAAGGCAAGGATGTGATGGTCGGCGTGATCGACGTGGCCAACCCGGCCATTGAAACGCCCGAAGAAATCGCCGATACCATTGGCCGTGCCCTGCAGTTTGTGCCCAAAAACCGCCTGATTGCCTGCACCAACTGCGGCTTGGCCCCGATGAGTCGCGCCGTGGCCGAAGCCAAGCTCAAGGCCTTGGCCGAAGGCGCGAAACTGGCCAGCCAGCGTTACGCTTGAAGGCACCCAGCTCAGGGTGCGCGTTATGCTTGCGTCCTTTGCCTGATCTCCTGGACGTTTTCATGACCCAACAAACCCTGCTGCCCCCTCTGACCCCCGCTGACCAGCTCAACGCCACTTTGGCGGCGCAAGGTTTTGCGGTGCTTGGGGCCACCAGTGTCTGTGCTTTGGCGGGCGTGCAGATCGAAGACTTGCAAGCTTTGGAGCCGAGCTGGAACGATCTGCCACCCGACCAGTACCTCAAGGATGGTGGCCGTTACCGCCGCCGCCGTCACGCCAGTTTTGAAGTCACGACCCAGCAGGCGGCCGCCATGCCGCACCGTGCCCATTGGCAGCCCTTGTCTTACAACGCCTTGCACGGTGGCATGCAGCGCTGGTTTGAGCCGATGTCGCCCGAGGTGGTGCAACAAGCGGCTTGGCAAAAATTGTTGTGCTGGCTGGGCCGCGTGGCCTCAGCCGCGCAGGGCGATCAGACCTGGTTCACCGAAGCCCACCAGTTCCGCATCGACACTACCGACGGCATTGGCCGACCCACGCCTGAAGGGGCGCACCGCGATGGCGTGAACTGGGTGGCGGTTTTTTTGGTGGGCCGCCACGGCATCAAAGGCGGCGAAACGCGGGTGTTCGACATGGACAGTCCCCGAGGCCAGCGCTTCACCCTGAGCGAGCCTTGGTCGGTGCTGCTGCTGGACGACAGCCGCGTGATCCACGAGACCACCCCCATTCAGCCCGAGCTGGCTGGCGGCTGGCGCGACACCTTGGTGGTCACGCTGCGCTCGGGTGGCTTTTTGGACGAGCCCACGCGCTGAACCAGCGCGGGTTCAACCCGGATCAATCCCTGAAGTTGTCGAACGACAGCGGCAGCTCGGTCATGTCATTGCGCAGCAGGGCCATGGCGGCCTGCAGGTCATCGCGCTTGGCACCGGTCACGCGCACCGCATCGCCCTGGATGGACGCCTGCACTTTGAGCTTGCTTTCCTTGATCACTTTGGTGATCTTTTTGGCGTCTTCGGTCTCGATGCCATTTTTGACCTTGATCACCTGCTTGACCTTGTCGCCGCCGATCTTCTCGACTTTGCCAATGTCCAGAAAGCGCACGTCCACGTTGCGCTTGGTCAGTTTGTTGCGCAGGATGTCTTCGACCTGCGTGAGCTGAAACTCGGCATCGCCGAACATCGTGATCTCTTTGTCCTTGAGTTCGATGTTGGCCGAGGTGCCTTTGAAGTCAAAGCGGGTGCCAATTTCTTTGGCGGATGTGTCAACGGCGTTGCGCACTTCGACCATATTGGGTTCGCAAACGGTATCAAACGAGGGCATGGCTTTAAAAATCCGAAGGTTGAGAATGCGACAATTCTCCCATGTTCCTTGAGAAAAATGTCCCTCTGCAGCCGTACAACACTTTCGGCATCGCCGCCAAAGCCCATGCTTTGGTGCGCGTGCGCTCAGAAGCCGACCTGCTGGCTGTGCTGGCCGACCCGCAACTGGCCAGCTTGCCAAGGCAGGTGCTGGGCGGCGGCAGCAACATCGTTTTGACGGGCGACGTCAAGGCGCTGGTGCTCAAGATGGAAGTGCCCGGCATTGGCCTGGTGGGTGAGACCGACAAACACTGGCTGATTGAGGCGGGCGCCGGCGTCGACTGGCACGCGCTGGTGGCTTGGACGCTGGACCAAGGCTACCCCGGTCTGGAAAACATGGCCCTGATTCCTGGCACTGTGGGCGCTTCGCCCGTTCAGAATATCGGTGCCTACGGGGTGGAGCTGCAAGACCGCTTTGATTCGCTGGACGCCATGGACATGTTCACGGGCGAGTTGTTCAGTCTGAACGCAGCGCAGTGCGGCTTCAGCTACCGCGATTCGGTGTTCAAACACGCCTCGGGCGGACCCGATGGCTTGGGCCTGGCAGGCCGTGCGGTGATTTTGCGGGTGCGTTTTGCGTTGCCCAAGCGCTGGAAGCCCGAGCTGGGCTACCTTGATTTGGAGCGCAAAATGGCCGAGACGGGCATCCACAGCCCCGATGCACGGCAGATTTTTGATTGGGTGGTGGCGATTCGCCGCGCCAAGCTGCCCGACCCGCAGGTGATTGGCAACGCGGGCAGCTTTTTTAAAAACCCCACTGTGACGGCAGACCAATGCGCCGACATCATCGCCCGTGAGCCCAAGGTGGTGCACTACCCCATGCCCGACGGCTCCATCAAGTTGGCGGCGGGCTGGCTGATCGACGCGTGCGGTTGGAAGGGCAAGAGCGTGGGGCACGCCGGGGTCTATGAAAAGCAGGCGCTGGTGTTGGTGAACCGGGGTGGGCGTGAGAACCCCTGCACGGGGGGCGAGGTGATGACACTGGCCAAAGCCATTCAGACCAGTGTGTACGAGCGGTTCGGGATTCGGTTGGAGCCGGAGCCTGTGGTGATTTGAGGCTTACTGTTCGCTGTCGTTTGTAGCGCCTGTGTTCCGCCCCGGGCATTGGCCTGAGCGGTCGGCCTCATAACTCGCTTCGCTCGCCAAATCGGCCGATCCGCTCAGGCCAATACCCAGGGCTGCGTTGCTGCTGGGTCAAAGACTTTCCCTGTTTGTGACGGGACTTAGCCTTGGTGCGGGTGCCTGCCGGACTCGCCGATTTGGCGAGCGAAGCGAGTGATGAGGCGAGCCGGCAGGCACCCGCAACAAGGCGGAAAACACCACAAAACCAAGCAAGACGAGACAACAAAAAACGGCCCGCAGGCCGTTTCTCTTTAAAGCAAAGCAAAAATCACTTCTTGCCGCTGCCATCCAGCTTGTAGATGTGCGGGCCTTCACCCACCGACAGCAGGCCAGCGTGCGCGTAAATACCCAGCTTGGCGCGGGTGTCGACGATGTCGAGGTTGCGCATGGTCAGCTGACCGATGCGGTCCAGAGGGCTGAACGGCGCGTCTTCCACTTTTTCCATCGACAAACGCTCTGGGGCGTAAGTCAGGTTGGCCGACTCGGTGTTCAGGATGCTGTAGTCGTTGCCGCGGCGCAGCTCCAGCGTCACGGTACCGGTCACGGCGCGGGCCACCCAGCGCTGGGCGGTTTCGCGCAGCATGATGGACTGTGGGTCGAACCAGCGGCCTTGGTACAACAGGCGGCCCAAGCGCAGGCCGTTGATGCGGTACTGCTCGATGGTGTCTTCGTTGTGGATGCCGGTGACCAAACGCTCGTAGGCGATGTGCAGCAGCGCCATGCCGGGGGCTTCGTAAATGCCGCGGCTCTTGGCTTCGATGATGCGGTTCTCGATCTGGTCGCTCATGCCCAGGCCGTGGCGACCGCCGATTTCGTTGGCTTTCAGGAACAGCTCGACCGGGTCGGCGTATTCCACGCCGTTCAGGGCCACGGGCATGCCTTCTTCAAAGCGCACGCTCACTTCTTCGGCCTTGACCTCGACTTCGGGCTTCCAGAACGCCACGCCCATGATGGGGTTGACGATCTTCATGCCGCTTTGCAGGCTTTCCAGGTCCTTGGCTTCGTGGGTCGCGCCCAGCATGTTGCTGTCGGTGGAGTAGGCCTTCTCGGCGCTCATCTTGTAGCCAAAGCCGTTGGCGGTCATGAAGGCGCTCATTTCGGCGCGGCCACCCAGCTCGTCGATGAACAGCTGGTCCAGCCAGGGCTTGTAGATCTTCAGGCTCGGGTTGGTGAGCAAACCATAACGGTAAAAGCGCTCGATGTCGTTGCCCTTGAAGGTGCTGCCGTCGCCCCAAATGTTGACGTCGTCTTGCTTCATGGCCGCCACCAGCATGGTGCCGGTCACGGCGCGGCCGAGAGGCGTGGTGTTGAAGTAGGTGATGCCGCCTGTGGAGATGTGGAAGGCGCCGCTCTGGATGGCGGCGATGCCTTCATGGGCCAGCTGGGTGCGGCAGTCGACCAGGCGGGCTTTTTCAGCGCCGTATTCCATCGCCTTGCGGGGAATCTCGTTGTAGTCCGACTCGTCAGGCTGGCCCAGGTTGGCGGTGTAGGCGTAGGGCAGTGCGCCCTTTTGCTTCATCCACAGCAGGGCGGCAGAGGTGTCCAGACCGCCCGAGAAGGCGATACCAACTTTTTGCCCTTTGGGCAGGTTTTGCAGGATGGTGCTCATATCGTTTCGTTCGGGGGGTTCAACCGAAGTGGCAGATGTAGTGGTAGGGCTCGGTCACGCGGATTTCGAACTTGGAGTTGCCGGGGATGCTGAACTCCTCGCCAGCGCTGGACTTGACCCATTCGGTGCTGCCGTCGAGCTTGTATTCGCAGGAGCCGCCCACGCATTCCATGATTTCGGGTGCGCCGGTGTTGAAGGTCAGGGTGGCGGGCAGGATCACGCCCACCGACAGTTTGGTGCCGTCGGGCAGGGTCAGGCCGTGGCTGACGCATTTGCCGTCAAAGTAAACATTGGCTTGGGTGTTGACGGAGACGCCGTCGATGGTTTGGGTGGTCATGGGTGGTGCTTCAAAGGGGCGAGACAATCCCGCGTCAATGGAAAAGGGCGTCTTTGGACGCCCTTGGTGGCCAGTCAACCCGGCATTTTAGGCCAGACAGCCGATCTGATCCGGGATCGATGGTGCGCGGCGATCAGGGACTTTCAGCGCCACTGGCCGTGGCCATGGCGGCGGTTGTGGACGTGGCCATTGCTCCAGCCCCAGCCCAGTTGGATGTTGGAGTAGACCGGTGGGTAGTTTCGGTAAACCGGGGTGGGGACATAAACCACGCGGGATTCGGTGATGACGGGGGGCAGCACGGCGGTTGTGGTCACCACCGTGTCTGTGGGCGCAGCAGACTGAGGCATGCCCATGGGCGTGACTTGCAGCTGGATGGTGGGGCCAGGGTCTTGGGGCAGTTGCACGCTGTATTGCTTGCCTGCGTATTCGTAAACCACGTTGTACCCGCTCAAACGGTTTTCATACGCGGTCTGGGTGGTGCAGGTGGTTTGGTTTTGAATTTGACTGCCCGGATTTTCGATCCGGTCGCCCATGATGGCACCGCCCATGACACCGGCCATGGTGGCCAAGGCCCGCCCCGATCCGCCCCCGATTTGGTTGCCCACGGCAGCGCCGGCGATGGCCCCCATCAAGGCCCCTGCGCCGGACGATGTGTTTTGAACAGCCACGGGGGTTTGCGTGCAGGTTTGGCGCGGCACAGCGACTTGTTGGTACACCGCGGTGCGGGAGATCACTTGTCCGACTTCCTGGGCCTGCGCCAGCCCGGTGGCTGCCAGTAAAAGTGTGGTCATCAGGGTTTTCATGATCGGTTTCTCCGTGAAATCACTGTGGACTAGTTTAGCCGTGGATGCCCGCTGGCGTATGGCTGGCACGTAAAGTTGCGGCCGTTGTTCAAAGGTCGTGGATTGCGTGCATACAGGTGTACCCAAGGCCACCGCTTTGCGCCAAGGCCAACCTCCCGCAAGCCCCAGTGTGGTTTTCAGGCAGGCCATTGTTCAGGCGCGAAGCCCACAGTGACCCGGCCCGAGGGCCAGGCAATGACCGGCCGTTTGATGGTGCTGGCATGTGCCAGCATGACTTGTTTGGCGCTGGCGCTGTCCTTCACGCCTGCTTGCGTGGCAGCGTCCAGCTTGCGCCAGGTGGTGCCTTTGCGGTTGAGCAGGGTTTCCCAGCCCACCGCGTTCAGCCAGGTGTCCAGCTGCGCCTCGGGCACACCTTGTTTTTTGAAATCGTGAAATGCCGCGTTCAAGCCTTGGTCGGTGAGCCAGGTGCGGGCTTTTTTGACGGTGTCGCAGTTGGGAATGCCGTAAACAATGGGGTCCATGGGGATTAGATCAAATGGAAAGTGACAAGACTGGGCGACAATCGCCGCCTATGAAGACTCTACAGGAATGGCTCGACTGGTGCGAGCAGTTACACCCCGTGGCCATTGACATGGGGCTGGACCGCGTGAAAACCGTGGCCGATCGCATGGACTTGCGTTTTGACTGCCCAGTTATTACGGTGGCGGGCACCAACGGCAAGGGCTCAACTTGCGCCATGCTCGAAGCCGTTTTGTTGCAAGCGGGTTACCGCACGGGCGTTTACACCTCGCCGCACCTGGTGCATTTTGAAGAGCGCTGCCGCCTTCACGGCGAATCGGCTTCGCCCGAGGCCTTCGCCGCTGCATTTGCGGTCGTGGAAGCGGTTCGGGGCGATGTGAGCCTGACTTATTTCGAGTTCAGCACCTTGGCCATCCTGCACCTGATGGCCCAGTCAAACCTGGATGTGGCGATTTTGGAGGTCGGTTTGGGCGGCCGCCTGGACGCGGTGAACATCATCGACGCCGATTGCGCGGTGATCACCAGCATCGACATCGACCACACGGCCATTTTGGGCAAAGACCGCGAGAGCATTGGCTTTGAGAAGGCGGGCATTATGCGGGCCGGCCGGCCTGTGATTGTGAGCGACCCGGTGCCGCCGCAAAGCGTGATCGACCACGCCGCCGCTGTGGGGGCTGAACTTTGGTTGTTTGGCCGGGATTTCAATTTTTCGGGCGATAAACAGCAGTGGGCTTGGGCAGGGCGTGACCGACGCTACAGCGGCATGGCCTACCCGGCCTTGCGTGGAGCGAACCAGCTGATCAACGCCTCGGGCGTGCTGGCCGCGCTGGACGCTTTGCGCCAGCGCATCCCCGTCACGGCCCAGGCCGTGCGCAACGGCCTGGCCATGGTGGAGCTGCCTGGGCGCTTCCAGATCGTGCCAGGCCAGCCGGTGTTGGTGCTGGACGTGGCGCACAACCCGCATTCGGTGGCGGCGCTGGCAGCCAACCTGGACGCCATGGGCTTTTACCCCACCACCCACGCGGTGCTGGGGGCCATGGCCGACAAGGACCTCTTGCCCATGCTGCAAAAGGTCAACCCGATGGTGGACAAGTGGTATTTCACCGATTTGCCCTTGCCCCGTGCCGCCAAAGCGGCTGATTTGCAGCTGGCCTGGCAAGCGCAAAATACCCGGAGCGACACCGCGTCCAGCGTGCATGCCGACCCCATGCAAGCCCTGCAGGCTGCCATCGATGCGTCAGACCCGGCTGATAGAATCGTGGTCTTTGGCTCCTTCTATACCGTGGGCGGTGTTTTGAAAGACGGCATCCCGCGTCTGCAAGCCAAACACCTCAGCCCCTGAGCACCTGCCATGGCGTTTTTCAAGTTCCGTTTTCCGGGTCAAGCGGCCTCATCTCCAGCCTCGGCCGAAACGGTCGCGCCCGGAACAGGCGAGAGCATCGAGTTGGTGCGTCGACGCGCCCGCCACCGCCTGATCGGTGCCGTGGTCCTGGTGCTGCTCGCTGTGGTCGGCTTTCCATTGTTGTTTGACACGCAGCCGCGCCCCGTCGCGGTGGACACCCCGATCCTCATCCCGGACCGTCCCACCAGTGCCCCTTTGAAAGCAACGCCGACCCTGCCTGCAGATGCCAGCCCTGCCAAACCCTTGTTGCCCAACGCCAAACCCTTGCCTCCGCAAGAAGGCCTGGATGCCAAAGAGGACGTGGTTCAAGCCGCCAAGCCTGCGCCCGCGGATGGGCCCAAGCCTGCACCTGAGCCCAAGCCTGCACCTGAGCCCAAGCCTGCACCTGCACCTGAGCCTGCGCCTCTGACTAAGCCTTCAGAGGCTGCGCCCAAACCGCCTGCGGTCAAGGCCGAAGTCAAGCCAGCACCCAGCAAAACCGACAAAACCGAGCCCGTGGCCAAGCCCAAAGACGATGGCAACAAAGCCCGGGCCTTGCTCGATGGCAAGCCTCCCGCAGCCAAAGGTGAGCGGCATGTGGTGCAGGTCGGTGCCTTCAGTGATCCGGCCAAAGTGCGCGAGGTGCGCCGCAAGTTGGAACAAGCGGGGATGATCACCTTCACGCAAGTGGTGGAGACCTCTGACGGCAAATCCACGACGCGGGTTCGGGTGGGGCCCTTCAGCAGCCGTGAAGAGGCGGATAAAGCCGCTGCCAAGGTTCGCAAACTCGACTTGTCAGCGGCCGTCTTGAGGATCTGACGTGGCCCTCGCCCTGACCGACTGGATTTTGTTGGCGGTGTTGCTGGCCTCCATGTTGGTGGGCTTGTGGCGTGGCCTGGTTTACGAGGTCTTGTCCTTGGCTGGCTGGTTGGCTGCCTTCATCCTGGCGCAATGGTTCGCCGCCGATGCCGTGGCCTTTTTGCCTTTTCTCAAAGAAGCGGCGGCGCAGGTGCAGTACGCGGTGGCTTTTGCCTTGGTTTTTGTTGCCGCCTTGTTTACAGCCGGATTGTTGTCCTGGCTGGTCAAAAAATTGGTGGAAACCGTGGGTTTGCGCCCGGTGGATCGGGCGCTCGGGGGCATTTTTGGTTTGGCGCGCGGCGTGGTGCTCTTGTTGGCCTTGACGGTGGTCTTGCAGCTGCTGGGTTTGTCGCAAGAGGACTGGTGGCGGGGTGCTGTGGGGCCGTCCTGGCTGGACCTCGCACTCAAGGGCCTCAAACCCTTGTTGCCACAAGCCTTTGTCGATTATTTGCCTTGAATATTTTCAGGCGGTTCGGTTTTTGAACGGATTAAAAGTATGTGTGGAATTGTCGGCGTTGTCAGCAACGCACCGGTCAATCAGTTGATTTATGACGCCTTGCTGCTGCTGCAGCACCGGGGCCAGGATGCCGCAGGCATCGTCACGCAACTGGACCGCAAATTTTTCATGCACAAAGCCAAAGGCATGGTGCGCGATGTGTTTCGCACCCGCAACATGCGCAGCTTGCCCGGCAGTTGCGGTTTGGGTCAGGTGCGCTACCCCACGGCGGGTAATGCCTTCAGCGAAGAAGAGGCCCAGCCTTTTTATGTGAACGCCCCCTTTGGCTTGGTGCTGGTGCACAACGGCAACCTGACCAATGCGCACGCCTTGAAGGCCGAGTTGTTTTCCAACGACCACCGCCACATCAACACCGAAAGCGACTCCGAGGTGCTGCTCAATGTGCTGGCGCATGAGTTGGAAAAAACCACACGCGGCTTGCCCCTCAAGCCGGTGGACGTGTTCGAGGCCGTGCGGGGTGTGAACCGCCGTGTCAAAGGCTCTTACGCCGTGATCGCTCTGATTGCAGGCCATGGCCTGGTGGCTTTCCGTGACCCGCATGGCATCCGCCCCTTGTGCATGGGCCGCAGTGAAGATGGCTCCATCATGCTGGCCAGCGAGTCGGTCGCATTGGATGGCACAGGCCACCAGTTTGACCGTGATGTGGCCCCGGGTGAGGCGATTTTTGTCGATCTCGACGGCCAGCTGCATACCCAGCCATGTGCCGAGAAGTCGCAACTCAGCCCCTGCATTTTTGAATACGTTTACCTGGCCCGACCCGACTCCACCATGGACGGCATCTCTGTTTACCAGGCCCGCCTGAACCTGGGCGAGACCCTGGCCAAGCGCGTGATTTCCACCGTACCGCCCAGCGACATCGATGTGGTCATTCCTATCCCCGAGTCCAGCCGCCCCAGCGCCACACAGTTGGCGCACCTGCTGGGCATCCCTTACCGCGAAGGTTTTGTGAAAAACCGTTACGTGGGCCGCACCTTCATCATGCCGGGCCAGGCGGTGCGCAAAAAGTCGGTGCGCCAAAAGCTCAACACCATCGTGAGCGAGTTCAAGGGGCGCAACGTGCTGTTGGTGGACGACTCCATCGTGCGCGGCACCACCAGCCGCGAGATCGTGCAAATGGCGCGGGACGCGGGTGCCCGCAAGGTCTACATGGCCAGCGCCGCGCCGCCTGTGCGCTACCCCAACGTGTATGGCATCGACATGCCCACCAAAGAAGAGCTGGTGGCGCACGGCCGCAGCATCGAAGAGATCCGCGAGATCATCGGCTGCGACGCCCTGATTTACCAGGATGTGGACGCCATGAAAACCGCTGTGGCGCAAGCGCGTGTCAACGCCGCAGGGGCACTGTCCGACTTTGATGCCTCTTGCTTCGACGGCGTGTACGTGACCGGTGATATTTCCATCGACGACATCACCCGTCTGAACGAAACCCGACTCCAGGTGGAAGAGGGCGATGATGACAATTCGCGTTTGGCTTTGCCCAACGCCAGCGTGTGAGTACTTGCCATGACCGAAGCCCAAAGATTTGACGACCTGCACATCGAAACCCTGGCGGTGCGTGCCGCCGTGGAGCGCAGCCAGTATGGCGAAAACTCCGAGGCGCTGTACCTGACCAGCGGCTACGTGCAGCCGTCGGCCGCCGCCGCCGCCGCCCGATTTGCGGGTGACGAAGAGGGCTACACCTACGGCCGCTACGGCAACCCCACGGTGGCCAGCATGGAAATGCGTCTGGCGGCGCTTGAGGGTACCGAAGCGGCCATGGGCACGTCCTCGGGCATGTCTGCCATCTTGATGATGTGCATGGGCTTGCTCAAGGCGGGTGACCATGTGGTGTGCTCGCGCTCCATGTTTGGCTCGACCATCAAGCTGATTGGCTCGGACCTGGCCAAGTTCGGCGTGGAGTCCAGCTTTGTCTCGCAAACCGACTTGAAAGAGTGGCAAGCGGCGGTTCGACCCAACACACGTTTGCTGTTTGCCGAAACCCCGACCAACCCGCTGACCGAGGTGTGTGACATCCAGGCGCTGGCCGACATCGCGCACAACGCGGGGGCTTTGTTTGCCGTGGACAACTGTTTCGCCACGCCCTCCCTGCAACGCCCTGTGGCCATGGGGGCCGACATCATCATGCATTCGGGCACCAAGTACCTGGACGGCCAGGGCCGCGTGATGGCCGGGGCGCTGTGCGCGCCGCAGCAAATGATCACCGAAAAGTTTTTGCCGGTACTCAAAAGCGGGGGCATGACGCTCGCGCCCTTCAACGCCTGGGTGGTGCTCAAAGGACTGGAAACCCTGGACCTGCGCATGCGGGCGCAAAGCGCCCGTGCGCAAATCTTGGCCGAATGGCTGGAAAAGCACCCCGCCGTGTCGCGCGTGTTCTACCCCGGCTTGGCCAGTCACCCGCAGCACGACCTGGCCATGCGCCAGATGTCTGGCTTGGGCGGCGCGGTGTTGTCCTTTGAGGTGAAAGCCGAGGGCCCTGAGGCCTCGCGCCAACGCGCTTTCCATGTGATGGACCAGATGAAAATGCTGTCTTTGGCCACCAACTTGGGCGACACCAAAACCATGGTCGCGCACCCGGCCAGCACCTCGCACGGCCGCCTGACCGAGGCCCAGCGGCAAGCTGCCGGTATTGGCCAGGGCCTGATCCGCGTGGCCGTTGGCCTTGAATACCCGCAAGACATCCAAAAAGACCTCTCCCGTGGTCTCGATACCCTCTGATATGACGACACCTGTACACACGCGCACCCGCTTTGCCCCATCGCCCACGGGCTTCATTCACCTGGGCAACATCCGCTCGGCCCTGTACCCCTGGGCCTTTGCCCGCGCCACGGGCGGCGACTTCATTTTGCGCATCGAAGACACCGACCTGGACCGCTCTACGCAAGCGTCTGTCGACGTGATCATCGAAGGCATGGCCTGGTTGGGGCTGGACCACGACGAAGGTCCGTTCTACCAAATGCAACGCATGGACCGCTACAAGGCGGTGCTGGCCGACTTGATTGCCGCGGGCCATGTCTACCCTTGCTACATGAGCATGGCAGAACTCGACGCCTTGCGCGAACGCCAGATGACCAACAAGGAAAAGCCCCGTTACGACGGCACCTGGCGTCCGGCAGAGGGCAAAACCTTGCCCGCGATTCCCGAAGGTGTGAAGCCCGTGCTGCGCTTCAAGAACCCGATCGGCGGCGTGGTGGCCTGGGACGACAAGGTCAAAGGCCGCATCGAGATCAGCAACGACGAGCTCGATGACCTGGTGATTGCCCGCCCGGACGGCACGCCCACCTACAACTTCTGCGTGGTGGTGGACGACATCGACATGCAGATCACGCACGTGATCCGTGGCGACGACCATGTGAACAACACGCCGCGCCAGATCAATATCTTCAAAGCCTTGGGCAAAGAGCCGCCGGTGTACGCCCACTTGCCCACGGTGCTCAATGAGCAGGGTGAGAAGATGAGCAAGCGCAACGGGGCCAAAGCGGTCACGGCGTATCGTGATGAAGGCTATTTGCCCGACGCCATGGTCAACTACCTGGCGCGTCTGGGCTGGAGCCACGGCGACGACGAAATTTTCAGCCGTGCGCAATTCATCGAGTGGTTCAACCTGGACCACCTGGGCCGCAGTGCCGCTCAATTTGACGAGGCCAAACTCAAATGGGTCAATGCCCAGCACCTCAAGGCCTTGCCTGACGAGGAGCTGGCCCAGCACGTTCAGCCTTTTCTGGCCAAACTGGGGGTGGTGGCCGATGAGCGCCTCGCCAGCATTTGCGGTTTGTTCAAGGACCGCTGCGACACGCTCGTGGTTTTGGCCCAATGGATCTCGGCTTTTTATCTGGACGTGGTGCCCAATGCGGAAGAAAAAGCCCAGCACGTGACCGACGCTGTCAAACCCGCCTTGGCGCTGCTGGCCGACAAGCTGGCCACTTGCGTGTGGGACAAGCCCTCCATTGCCGCTGCCATCAAGGCCACGTTGACTGAAACCGGCCTCAAGATGCCCCAACTGGCCATGCCCGTGCGCGTCTTGGTGATGGGCACGGCGCAGACCCCTTCTCTTGACGCGGTACTTTTTTTGAGCCAAAGAGAAAAAATTGTTGCGAGCTTGAAAAACGCTTGAAAACCTGTCTATAATTCAAGTCTCGACACCAACGAGGCAAAACAAAAAGAAAACAGCGGTAACGTTGTTTTTTGAAAGTGAAGCCAAAGGGGGTATAGCTCAGCTGGGAGAGCGCTTGCATGGCATGCAAGAGGTCAGCGGTTCGATCCCGCTTACCTCCACCAAAGTGTCGAGAAGATTCGAAAGAATCAGTCCAGGTTATGACCCTATCGTCTAGAGGCCTAGGACATCACCCTTTCACGGTGAGTACCGGGGTTCGAATCCCCGTAGGGTCGCCAAGTTTTGTAGCACTTGGTCAGTTGCACAAGCAGCCTGACAAAAGTTACAGCTACCAGGAGTGGTAGTTCAGTTGGTTAGAATACCGGCCTGTCACGCCGGGGGTCGCGGGTTCGAGTCCCGTCCACTCCGCCAAAATGAAAAGCCTAAGTAGATTTCTACTTAGGCTTTTTTGTTTTAGCGTCCGGTTTCCGGGCTCTTGCTGGCCCCAACCTTCGGTTGTGCATGCGCCAGCCCCAATGAGGGCTGGACGAGGTGAACACACTTGCAGTAAGCTCCAATGTTTTTCAGATAACTCCTTGTCAGCCATGGACAGTTTGCTTCCCGCCATCCCAGCCAAACGCTACTTCACCATTGGTGAGGTGGGCGAGCTGTGTGGCGTCAAGCCACACGTTTTGCGCTATTGGGAGCAGGAGTTCACGCAACTGCGTCCGGTCAAGCGTCGAGGTAACCGCCGTTATTACCAACGACACGAAGTGATGATGATCCGCAGAATACGCGGCCTCTTGTACGACCAGGGCTTCACCATCAGTGGGGCACGCAACAAATTGCTGGAGTTGACCCAGAGCGAGCGTCAGCTCATGCGCTCGGGTGCGTTTTTGGATGAGATGCTGGAGGACAACAGCGATGAAATTGAGGCTTCGGTGGATTTGACGCATGAGGATGTCACCGACGACATCGACACGCATCGGCCAACGCGTCCAGGTTTGGAATCGGACTGGTCGGTGCACCAAGAGCTTTTGCAAATTCGCGCGCTTCTCTCGGTCTGAATGAGCCTGGTTTCAGGCTATAATTCAAGTCTTGTCGGCGTGTAGCGCAGCCTGGTAGCGCACTTGCATGGGGTGCAAGGGGTCGCGAGTTCGAATCCCGCCACGCCGACCATTTATCATTGAAATCAACGGGTTACAACTCACAAGGTTGTAACCCGTTTTTCATGGTTTGCCAGCCCTCCGGATACTGCGTGTCCTTGTCCAAACCACCCAAGTGAACCCATGAATAGACCCATACTGGCCGAATCGGCCATCCATCCTGCCATCCGCCAACGCATTGCCGACCACCACCTGCCCGTGATCGAGCGGGTGCAACATGCCATTGCCCAGCACGCCGTGGTGGTGGTGGGTTTGTCGGGCAACCCTTTTGTCGGCAAGGCCCGCAAAGCCCTGGCTTCAGCGGGCGTGGCGCATGAGTACATCGAATTTGGCAGTTATTTCTCGCAATGGCGCTTGCGCAATGCCCTGAAGATGTGGACCGGCTGGCCCACTTTCCCAATGGTCTTTGTGCGCGGCACCTTGGTCGGCGGGGCCGATGACCTGCGTCGCTTGATCGACAGCGGCGAACTCCAGGCCTTGCTGCAAGCCTGAAGCCCATGGCGTCCAGGGCAAAACCCGATTCAAAACCCGAGTTGTGGCGCACCGAGGTGGGCGATGCGGTGGCCGTGCTCAATATTCCCGGCGCGTTGAAGCGGCCACGCACGTTTGACATCGATGTCAGCTTGCTGGTGCGTGTGCCCGAAGAGAATGCCCAGGCTTGGCACGAATTGACGTTGGAAATTGACGGCAAGCGGCAGTGGCACAGGCGCATTGCCAGCAGCTGCCCGGGCCAGACCGATGGGCTCGATTACCACTGCCGCGTGGTACTAGAAGCCGGCCCAGCCCTGCGTATCCGCGCGGTGGCAGGCACCCGGGGCGCGGTGGTGCAACGCCTGCTGATCGAAGCCCGCGAAGACCTTTAGCCTCAGCCGATCACCGCCAGCTCGCGCAGCGGTCGGTTGTTCAGCAGGCGATCAAATCCCAGCTCAGCAACGTCAATGCTTCGAGACTTTCCTTGCAGCATCCACTCGGCCAGCGCCAAACCAGCGCCTGCCGCATGTTGCATGCCGTGCCCTGAAAATCCGTTGATGAAATACAGGTTGCCAAGCTCAGGATGCGGGCCAATCACGGCGTTGTGATCGAAGGTGTTCATCTCGTAATAACCCGCCCAGGCCCGCTCCACCCGCAGGGCTGCCAGCGCCGGGATGCGGTGCGCCAGAGAGGCCCATTGTTCATCGTTCCACTCAGCCCAGTCGGGCTCCAGCGGCAGGCCAGGCTCGGTGTGTTGGGGCTCTGCGCCACTGATCAAAAACCGCCCCTCAGGCCGCAGCCACCAGCCGCTCGGGTCGATGAGCAAGGGGCATTGCGGCAGCGGCTCGGGGCAAGACAGCACAAACACCGTGCGCCGCGCCGCTTCAATGGGCAGCTGTACCCCGGCCATTCCGGCCACTTCACCGGCCCAAGGTCCCGCTGCATTGACCACTTGGCCACAGGGCAAGCTGCCACCACTGGCCAGCCGCACCGCGCTGATGTGCGTGTCGGTGTGCTCCAGGCCCACCACGCGATCGTGCAGGCGCTGCACGCCTTGCGCCATGGCTTTTTTCAAGAACGCCTGGTGCAGGGCAGGGCCGTCAAACCAGCCCTCGCCGCTCAGGCCCAGGCTGCCCAAGGCCACATCGTCCACGTTGAGCCATGGGTAGCGCTGGCGCAGGGCCTCGGGGCCGAGTAAGGCTACATCTGCTCCAGCCTGTTTTTGAATCTGGTGCGCGGTGTGCAATGCGGTCACTTGTTCAGGTTGGGCCAAATACAAGTAGCCAGGTTCTTGCAAGCCCAGCACCACCGGGTGGTCGGGTAAGCCCAGGTGTTGCTCGGCTTCGCGCAAAAAAGCGATGCCGTACTGGCTCAGGCGGATGTTGACGGGGCAGGTGAACTGCTGGCGAATCGAGCTGGCCGACAGCGATGAGGAGGCTTTTTCGTAACGCGTGTCCGACTCAACCAGCGTGACGCGCAGTCCAGGCTGCAATCGGGTCAACCAATAGGCCGTGGCCGCGCCCATCACGCCGCTGCCCACAATCACCACATCGGTCAATGCTTGGGGAGTGCTCATGAGGTGATCTTTTCGTTGGAGGTGTGGTGCGCTCAGCGAGCGCGAAAGGACGGTACGTCAGTTGCAATGCTTGTGTGCGTGATCTCGGGCGCGCGCATCGGCTTGCAAATGGATCCCAAAGTCAACAAGTTACGGATGTTACATGGGGCCTCATGGACAGGTGCAAATGACAAAAGTGATAATAAAAACAATCGCTCTGCAAATTTGCAATGGCTTGACTTCACCTTAACGCCTTGGACATCATGACAAAAACTTCTCTCATCGGCATTTTGTGTGCCGTGGTACTTTCCGGGTGCGCCACAGTTGACATGCGCGTGGCGACTACTGGACCTTCTTACCGTGATGCGACCTTGGTTCAACCAGACATCTTGTACCAAGAGACGCCTCAATCCCGATCGGTCATTGTGGGCTCGCAGGTCTATGCCACGGTGAACAGCTGCTCACTCATCAAACGCTACCGCATCCGCACCAACACCGACTTCACATCGGCATTGAACTTGTTCAAAAACCGGGCCCACATGATGGGGGGCAAATGGGTCACGGTGGTGCACCACTCCGAGGTGGACAACATTGAAAATGCCTACGTCACGGCCAACCAGGAAATCATCTTGCGTGAAGGCACGGACATGGGCAGCTCCCGGTACTTGACCACGATTGTGGGTGACATTTACGACTGCCCTTGCAACATCACCACTTGCTCGGGCCGTTAAACCATCCGGAAGATGCGCCAGCCATCGTGCATCTTGCGGATGCCGAATTTCCAGCTCAGCCGGTTCCTTTTGACGTACTGAATGGCCGCAATGCGGGCGTTTTCAGCCAGTTTGAAATCGTCAAAGAACAAGCTGTCCCCGATGTCCATGCCATGAAACACATACCTGTGCCGAACAGGGATGTCGAATTTTTCAGGCGATTTGGTGATGGTCAACATGGGTTTGATGGAGCGATTTATGAAGAATCGACACCAGAGCCCTGAACTTGAGCTGTTGGCGCAGTGTGGCGCTTTCAGGGCTGCATTGGCTGTCTGGCTATCATGCGCCCAGTTCGGCCATGGCGGCGCGGTACACCAGCCTTGCCGCCACCGTGTCTTCCACGGCCTGGCCCAGCGATTTGAAAACGATGGTGGTGCCCGCGGGTGGCGCAGCCACCCGCCCGCACAAAATCTCGCCAATCTCGGCGGCAACCTGCGCACCCGACAGCAGCACATCGCCTGACTCTTTTTCGGCCGCCTCGCGCTGATCGGCCACCACCCAGTGGGCCATGGCCGCGTCGTCTAATTCGCGCCAGGTGGGACGGGGGGCACCCACAGCCGCCACAAAGGCACCAGGCTTGAGCCAGGCGCCTTGCAGCACCGGCTCACTCGCATTGGTCACGGTGCACACGATGTCTGCCCCGCGCACGGCGGCTTCCGCGCTGGCGCAGGCCACGCCGCCGATGTCTTGTGCGCACAGTTGGGCGTTGGCGGGGTTGGGGCTCCACACCCGAATCTCGGACACCTCGCGCACGGCACGCAGCATTTGCGCGTGGCTGCGGGCCAGCACACCGCTGCCCAGCATGGCCACCACCTTTGGTGTGCGCGGCACCAGCGCGTCGGCCGCCACGGCAGAGGCCGCTGCCGTGCGCATCGCGGTGATGGTGTTGCCCTCCATCACGGCCAGCGTTTGGCCCGTGGCCGGGTCCATCAGCACGATGGTGCTCAGCAGTGTGGGCAAACCCTTTTGCGCGTTGCCCGGCACCAAGGTGATGAGCTTGGTGCTCAGGGCATCGCCCAGCTGCGCGGGCTTCAAAAACAGCAGGCCATCGTTGCTTGCCTCGCCAATGGGCATGACCATGCGCAGCGGCTGCACCACTTGGCCCAGCGTCAGGGCCACCAGGGCCTCACGCACGCCTTGCAGCAAATCGGGCACGCTCAGCAATTGCTGAACACGGGCTTCGTCAAAGTAATGAACCATGGGGTTGCTCCTGAGGGACGGTCAAGCGGGGCGGCATCCTTCAGGTTGCGCTGCTGCCTTGGCCGTACAAAGCCGTTGCGGCCACCACATCGGTGACCTGAATGTCTGCGGCCGTCAGGCCCCAGGGCAACATGATCACGCCATCGGCATCCGCCACCACATGGTGTCCTGGCAAAAACGTCATGCCCCCAAAACTTACTGGCACATCCAACTCGCCTGCGCCAGTCCGCTCGCCCCGTTTGGGCACGGTCCCCAGCGCTTTCACACCCACGTCCATGCCATTGATCTCATCGGCATCGCGGATCACGCCATGGATCACCAAGCCTGCCCACCCATTGCGTGAAGCGGCTGCAGCCATCACATCGCCAAACAGGGCCCGCGACAGAGATCCCCCGCCGTCAATGACCAGCACATGGCCATGGCCAGGCTGTGTGATGGTGTCACGCATCAAGCCTATGTCCTCGTGACAGCGCAGGGTGCGGATGGGGCCGGTAAAGGCGCGGCGCATACCGAAGCCATGAAAGGGCAATGCACAAGCCAGTGCCGCATCGCAGGCATCGCACAGGTCGGTGGTTTTGGGAACCGGCCCAAGCACCTCAGTCAATCTGGGCACCCGACGCCTTGACGACCACGGCCCATTTGGCCAAGTCTCTTTTCAGCATGCCGGCAAATTCGGCAGGTTGGGTGATCAGCACATCGGCGCCTTGCGCATTGAAGCGCTCGATCACCTCCTTGTTCTTGAGCACCTCTTGCACATCCTGGTTGATGCGGCGCACCACAGCAGCCGGGGTTTTGGCCGGAGCAAACAGACCGAACCAAGGGGACACGTCAAACTCTTTGAAACCCGACTCGGCAATGCTGGGGATGTTGGGGAAGTTGCCCGAACGCACCGCACTGGTCACAGCAACAGGGCGCAGCGTGCCGCTTTTGATGGCCCCTGAGACCGATGGCAAACTGGTGAACACCATGTTGATCTGCCCGCCCATCAGGTCTTGCATCGCAGGCGCTGCGCCCCGGTAGGGAATGTGTTCGAGCTTGGTGTTGGCCGCTGCATTGAACATGACGCCCAACAAATGGTTGACCGAGCCGTTGCCAGCCGAGCCAAAAGTCAAAGGTGTGCGCTGGCCTTGTTCTGCCAGATCCTTGATGCTTTTGAGAGGCGAGTCCGGGCGCACCACCAGCACAAAGGGCAAGGTGGCCAAGGTGGCCACGGGTTCAAAATCTTTTTCGGGGTCGAAGGGCAGTTTTTTGTACAGGGCCGCGTTGATGGCGTGTGAGCCGGCATAGCTCATCAGCAGCGTGTGGCCGTCTGCAGCGGCTTGTGCCACATGTTCCATGCCCACGTTGCCCCCAGCGCCTGCGCGGTTTTCGATCACCACCGCCTGGCCCCATTTTTCGCTGAGCTTTTGACCCACGATGCGCGCCAGCGCATCCGAGGCACCGCCCGGTGTTTGTGGCACCACAATGCGCACGGGTTTGGACAAAAAGTCCTGTGCCATCACTGCGTTTTGGGCCACGAACAGACCCAAGGCCAAGGCGAGAAATTTCAATCGACGGTTCAGCATGTCAGCTCCAGTAAACAAGAAAACAAGAGAGCAAGAATGACACGAAGGGCTTGCAGCGCTTGTCTCGCGGCGGACAAAACCCATGGGGGTTTACCCAAGCTCCGTGACACAATGAAAGCATGATCATTCGCCAAATTGCAGGTGCCTTGGGCGCCGAGCTGCACGGGGTCGATCTGACCCAGACTCTCACGGCCGATGTGCAACAGGCCATACGCGCCGCCTTGCTGCAGCACCAGGTCATTTTTTTCCGTGACCAGGACCTCTCGCCCGATCAATTCATGCGCTTTGCTCACACCATTGGCCAGCCCGTTGAATACCCTTTTGTCAAAGGCTTGGACGGTTTTCCTTGCGTCATCGAAGTCAAGAAGCTGGAGCACGAAAAAGTCAACTTCGGTGGCATTTGGCACTCGGACACCACTTACCTGGACCAGCCACCCATGGGCTCGATGCTGCTGGCCAAAGAAGTGCCGCCTTACGGTGGCGATACCCTGTTTGCCAACCAGTACCTGGCTTGGGACACTTTGTCTGACACCATGAAATCGCTGCTTGACGGCTTGGTGGGCATCAGCAGCTCGGCCAAAGCCGACGTCTCCAAAACCCGTGAAGACCGCATCAAAAGTGACGGCAAGGACAACGCTCCCAAGGAATACCTGGCCCACCACCCGCTGGTGCGCACGCACCCCGAAACTGGTCGCAAAGCCCTTTATGTCAATGTGGCCCACACCTCGGGCATTGTGGGCATGACCGAAGCCGAAAGCACGCCCATCCTGAACTTCCTGTTTCAGCACCAGGTCAAGCCCGAGTTCACCTGCCGCTTTGTCTGGCAGGCCCACTCACTGGCGGTGTGGGACAACCGTTGCACCCAGCACAACCCGGTCAACGATTACCACGGTTTTCGTCGGGTGATGCACCGCATCACCTTGGCGGGCGACACACCCGTTTGATAATGCGCCAGGCGGCCATGCAGGTCGCTTTTTTAATCGACAGGGAGTGCGTGTGAAATTCAAGATGTCTGAGAAATCATTGTTTGCGGTGCTGCTGCGCTCTCCGTGGTGGATCAGCTTTGTGTTGGTGGCTGTGATCGCTGTGGTGGCCGGGGCCTTGTTGCCCGAGCAGTACAAGGGCGTGGGCATGTTGGGGGGCTTTCCGTTCTTTGTGATCGGTTGCATGGCCCTGTGGCGACAGCGCAATTTGCCCAGTCCAGCGCTGGTGGAAAAGGGCTTGCAAAACCTCGGCGGCATGAGCTGGCGTGATTTCTCGGTGGTGCTGGACTCCGCCTTCACCCGCCAAGGCTACACCGTCACACAGCTCACAGGCGCGGCCGACATGTTGCTTGAAAAAAAGGGCGTGCGCACCGTGGTCAGTGCCAAACGCTGGAAAGCGGCCGCCATGGGCCTGGAGCCGCTGCGCGAACTGGTGGCCCGCCGTGATGCCTTGGAGGCCAGCAACAGCGTTTGCATCAGCTTGGGGCAAGTGAGCACCAAAGCCGAGGAATACGCCGCAGAAAACCGCATCACCTTGATCACGGGTGCAGATTTGGTGATCCTGGTGGACGAAGAGGTCAAGGCCTTGTGAGCGCCAGTCATGCGGTTCGGTTTTGGCTGCCAGCTCCCTGGTATTTGGAAACACAAGCAAAATCCTCAAAGCTCGACCACGCCGGGCACACCACTCATTCGCCATAGAGGTTGAAGCATGTTCATCCGAAACACCTGGTACGTGGCCTGCACCGAGGCCGAACTCGAAGCCCTGGGCGATAAGCCCCTGGGCCGCACCATCTGCAACGAAAAAATGGCCTTCTTCAGAGGTCCGGACGGCAAGGTCGCTGCTGTTGAAGACTTTTGCCCACACCGGGGTGCGCCCTTGTCGCTGGGCAGGGTGTGCAAAGGCCATTTGCAGTGCGGCTACCACGGCCTGGAAATGGGCACCGATGGCAAAACCGTGCAGATGCCCGGCCAGCGCGTGCGCGGTTTTCCGGCCATCAAGGCGTTTGCCGTGGTCGAGCGCTATGGTTTTGTCTGGGTGTGGCCGGGTGACCAGGCCCAAGCCGACGAGGCCAAGATGCCGGTGTTCGAGTTCTTCGACAACCCGGCCTGGGCTTATGGCGGCGGTCTGTACCACGTCAAGGCCGATTACCGCCTGATGATCGACAACCTGATGGACCTGACGCACGAGACCTATGTGCACGCCAACAGCATCGGCCAGCCCGAGATCGACGAGACACCTTGCACCACCACGGTGACAGGTGACCAGGTCATTTTGCAGCGCCACATGACGGGCATTCAGGCACCACCCTTTTGGCAAATGGCCATGAGCGCTAATGGCCTGGACCCCCAGGCCAAGGTGGACCGCTGGCAAATTTGCCGCTTCACGCCGCCCACCCACATCATGATCGACGTGGGCGTGGCGCTGGCAGGACACGGCGGTTTTGATGCGCCACCCGAAGTCAAAGCCTACAGCGTGGTGGTGGACTTCATCACCCCCGAGACCGAGACCTCGCACTGGTACCACTGGGGCATGGCGCGCCAGTTCAAGCCCGAAGACGCGGCGCTGACCGACAAAATCCGTGCGGGCCAAGGCGGCATCTTCAACGAAGACATGGAGATGCTGCAATTGCAGCAAGCCAACATCAGCCAATGGCCCGAGCGTAAACTTTTGATGCTCAACATCGACTCGGGCGGCGTGCAGTCGCGCCGCATCATCGAGCGTTTATTGGCCCAAGAAAATTCTTCCGAGATCACCGCATGAACACACCCGACCTGACCCAAACCCCCATCGACGCCGACGGCAGCTTCGAAGTCCACTTGCAAAAAAGTGGCCAGACCTTGAAGGTGGGCAAAGAGCAAAGCATCCTGAGCGCGCTGCAGGACGCGGGCCACGAAGTGCCTTTTTCCTGCTCGCAAGGCGTGTGTGGCACCTGCCTGACCCAGGTGATCGCGGGCACGCCGGACCACTGGGACATGTTCCTCACCCCCGAGGAGCAAGAGGCCAACACACAGATGCTGATCTGCTGCTCGCGCAGCCAGACGGCGCGTCTGGTGCTGGATTTGTGATCAGAGCTTTTTGACCAAGACCTGGCTCTTGCGGTCCCAGTTGTATTTGCGCTTGCGGGCCTCGGGCAGCCAGTCCGGATCCACCTGCGCAAAGCCGCGTTTGATGAACCAGTGCATGGTGCGGGTGGTCAGTACAAAGATGCTCTTGAGGCCCATGGCGCGGGCGCGTTGCTCGATGCGCTTGAGCACCTTTTCGCCATCGCCCTGACCTTGTGACTGGGGCGACACGGTGAGTGCCGCCATCTCGGCCGTTTTGGCTTCGGGGTAGGGGTAGAGCGCGGCGCAGGCAAAGATCACGCCGTCGTGGTCAATGATGGTGTAGTGGTCGATGTCGCGCTCGATCTCGGTGCGGTCACGCTTGACCAAGGTGCCGTCTTTCTCAAACGGCTCGATCAGCTGCAAGATGCCGCCCACGTCGTCGGACGTGGCTTCGCGCAGCTCTTCGAGCTTTTCGTCCACCACCATGGTGCCAATGCCGTCGTGCACATAAATTTCCAGCAGCAAAGCGCCATCCACCGCAAAGGGCAGGATGTGCGAGCGCTCCACGCCTTCTTCGCAAGCTTTGACGCAGTGCTGCAGGTAAAAGCCGATGTCGGTCGGCTCGGTGGGCGTGGGCAGCGAGGCGAGCAACTGCTTGGCCGCAGCCAGGGGTAGCTCGGTGTCGATCGGGTTGTCTTCGCTGGCCGGCTCACTGGGCTGCATGCGGATGCCCGGGATCTCGGTCACAAAAATCAGTTTGTCGGCTTGCAACTCGGCCGCCACGCTGGTGGCCACTTCTTCCATGGTCAGGTTGAAGGCCTCGCCGGTGGGCGAGAAGCCAAAGGGCGAGAGCAGCACCATCGCGCCCATGTCGAGGGTTCGCATGATGCCGTCGACATCGACCTTGCGCACCAGGCCCGAGTGGATGAAGTCCACCCCGTCCACAATGCCCACGGGCCGTGCGGTGATGAAGTTGCCCGAAATCACCCTCACCGTGGAGCCCGCCATGGGCGTGTTGGGCAAGCCCTGGCTGAAGGCGGCTTCGATCTCGTAACGCAGTTGACCCGCGGCCTCTTGGGCGCAGTCGAGCGCCACGCTGTCGGTGATGCGGATGCCGTGCGAGTACTTGGGGGTGTGGCCCTTGGCCGCCAGTTGCTCGTTCACCTGCGGGCGAAAGCCGTGCACCAGCACGATCTTGACGCCCATGCTCTGGATGAGCGCCAAGTCTTGCGCCAGGTTGTGCAGCTTGCCCGCCGCAATCGCCTCACCCGCAATGCCCACCACAAAGGTCTTGCCCCGGTGCATGTGGATGTAAGGCGCGACCGAGCGGAACCAGGGCACGAAGGTGAAGTTGAAGACTGTGGACATGGGCGGCGAAGGTGCGGTGAAAGGGCTGCGAAAGTGGCAGGGTGCGCGGGACTGGGATAATCCCCCGCTGTTCTTGCCTTGATTTTCACAGAAGTTTTCGCCTTGTCTGACACCCCCCTCCAAATCGACTTCCCCGAAGGCCTGCCTGTCTCGGCCCGCCGTGACGAAATCATGGCCGCCATGGACCAGCACCAGGTCATCATCGTGTGCGGTGAAACCGGCTCGGGCAAAACCACGCAGCTGCCCAAAATTGCGCTGATGCTGGGGCGCGGCAAGCTCAACGCCAAGCCGGGCGAACGGGCCCGCATGATCGGCCACACCCAGCCCCGGCGCATTGCGGCCAGCTCGGTGGCCAAGCGGATTGCCGAAGAGCTCAAAACGCCGCTGGGCGAGGTGGTGGGTTTCAAGGTGCGCTTCCAGGATCGGCTCTCCAAAAACGCCTCGGTCAAGCTCATGACCGACGGCATTTTGCTGGCCGAAACCCAGACCGACCCGCTGCTGCAGGCCTACGACACCATCATCATCGACGAGGCGCACGAACGCAGCCTGAACATCGACTTCTTGCTGGGCTACCTGCGCCAGATCTTGCCGCGCCGCCCGGACCTCAAAATCGTGGTCACCTCGGCCACCATCGACGCGGACCGCTTTGCCAAGCACTTTGCCTCGCGCAACGGTCCGGCCCCGGTCATCATGGTGTCCGGCCGCACCTTCCCGGTGGAGCAGCGTTACCGCCCGTTTGAAGAGTCGCGTGACTATGGCCTGAACGAGGCTATGGCCGATGCGGTGGACGAACTCTGGCAAGGCGGGGCAGCGGGCGACATCCTGATCTTTTTGCCCGGCGAGCGCGAGATCCGCGAAGCCGCCGACCACCTGCGCAAGCACTTGGCGCACCAGCCACTCACGCGGGGTGCCGAAGTTTTGCCTTTGTTTGCCCGCCTGTCGCAGGCCGAGCAAGACCAGATTTTTGAAGCGTCCAACGGCCGCCGCATCGTGTTGGCCACCAACGTGGCCGAAACTTCGCTCACGGTACCCGGCATTCGTTATGTGATCGACGCGGGCACGGCCCGCGTCAAGCGCTACAGCTTGCGCAGCAAGGTCGAGCAGCTGCTGGTCGAGCCCATCAGCCAGGCGGCGGCCAACCAGCGTGCGGGCCGTTGCGGCCGTGTGGCCAACGGCATTTGCATCCGCCTGTACGACGACAAAGACTTTGCGGGTCGCCCGCGCTTCACCGATCCGGAAATCTTGCGCTCGTCCTTGGCGGGCGTGATCTTGCGCATGAAGAGCCTGCACCTGGGCGTGGTGGAAGACTTTCCATTCATCGAAGCGCCGTCCAAACGTGCCATCACCGACGGCTACCAACTGCTGGCCGAGCTGGGCGCGGTGGACGACGACAACGAACTGACCCCCATCGGCCAAGAGCTGGCCCGCCTGCCGCTGGACCCGCGTGTGGGCCGCATGATTCTGGAAGCGCGTCACCGCAACGCCTTGGAAGAAGTGCTGGTCATTGCCAGCGCCATGAGCGTGCAAGACGTGCGCGACCGCCCCATGGACGCGCAAGCTCAGGCCGACCAGCAACACGCCAAGTTCGACGACGACAAAAGCGAGTTCACCGGTTACCTGAAGCTGTGGAAATGGATTCACGACGCCCGGGGTGGCCCCACTAAAACAATTGGGGTCAGATCCCAATTAAATTCAGCTGCTTCTGCGGGTCAAAACAATCGGGATCTGACCCCGATTAAAGAAGCGCCGCAGCACAAGCTGAGCAACCGCCAATACGAACAGCTGCTCCGCCAGAACTTCATCAACATCCGCCGTGTGCGCGAGTGGCGGGACACGCACACCCAGCTGCTCACCGTGGTGGCCGAACACAAGTGGCGCATCAACACGCAGCCTGCGAGTTATGAGCAATTGCACCTGTCCATGCTGGCAGGTCTGCTGGGCAACGTGGGCTACAAACTCGAAGACGAAGAAGCCTATCTGGGCGCACGCGGCATCAAGTTCCACAAACATCCCGGCGCACACTTGAGCAAAAAGCCGGGCCGTTGGATTGTGGTGGCCGAACTGGTGGAGACCACGCGCCTGTTTGGCCGGGGCATTGCCGCCATCGAGCCGCAGTGGCTGGAACAAGTTGGCGCGCACCTGCTGCGCAAACAAGTGCTCGACCCGCATTGGGAAAAGAAATCCGCCGAAGTGGTGGCGCTGGAACGCGCCACGCTCTATGGCCTGGTGGTCTACAGCGGGCGGCGCACGGCCTACAGCCGGGTGGACCTGCACGGCGCACGCGTCATCTTCATCCGCGAAGCCCTGGTGGGTGACCAGTGGGAGACCAAGCTGCCTTTCCTGGCCGCCAACCACAAGATGATCGCCAAGGTCGAAGAGCTGGAACACAAGTCGCGCCGCCAAGACGTGCTGGTGGACGACGAGCTGATCTACGCCTTTTACGACCAGCAGATCCCCCCCGAAGTGTGCAGCGGCCGCCTGCTGGAAGACTGGTACCGGCATGAGAGTGCCAAGCAACCGCGCCTGCTGATGCTGACGCGCGAAGAGCTGATGCGCCACGAAGCCGCTGGCATCACCACGCAGGCCTTCCCCAAACACATCCGCCTGGGCGGTACCGATTGCACGGCCACTTATCTGCACCAACCGGGCGACGCCCGTGATGGCGTCACGGTGACTGTCCCACTGTTTGTGCTCAACCAAGTCAGCGAAGACCGCTGCGAATGGCTGGTGCCAGGCCTGCTCAAAGACAAAATTCAGGCCCTGCTCAAAAGCCTGCCGCAACGCCCGCGCAGCCGCTTTGTGCCCCTGCCCGAATCGGCCACACGCTTGGCCGCCGAGTTGTCGGTGCCTGAGCTTTTTGGCAGCGGCTCGCTGACCGACGTGCTGCTCAAAAAAGCCCGTGACGAAACCAGCCTCGACATCAAGCGCACCGACTTCAAACACGAGATGCTCAGCCCGCATTTGTTCATGAACCTGCTGGTGGTGGACGAGCACGGCCGCCAGCTGGGCATGGGCCGCAACCTGGGTGCGCTCAAGGGCGAGCTGGGTGCCAAAGCGCGAGGTGCGTTTCAGGCGCTGGCGCAGCTGAAAGTCGCCGCCAGTCCATTACCTGCGAACTCACTTCAAAACAATGCGGACCACTCTCCGGTCAATGCGAGTGAAGCGCGGCCATCCAGCCAACGCGCACCCGCCTCGGCCAAAGCCGCCGCAGCCCCCAAACCCCTGGCCCCCCAGCGCTACACCACCTGGACCTTCGGGGAACTGCCCGAGCTGATGGAAATCAGCAAAGGCGGCCAGACCCTGATCGGCTTTCCCGCGCTGGTGGACGTGCAAGACGCCGTGACCATCGAAGTGTTTGACGAGCCCGACGTGGCCGCCAGCAAAAACCGCGCTGGCTTGCGCCGCCTGTTTGCGCTGCAGATCAAAGACGCGCTCAAGTACCTTGAGAAAAACATCCCCGACCTGCAAAAAATGGCCGTGGCCTACATGCCGCTCGGCACAGCCGACGAGCTGAAAACCCAGATCATCGACGTGGCGCTGGACCGCGCCTTTTTGCTGGACCCGCTGCCCAACGACGAAGCCACCTTCAAGCGCCGCATCGAAGAAGGTCGGGGCCGCCTCACCCTGATTGCCAACGAAGTGGCCCGGCTGGCGGGCACCATCTTGCTGGAGTTTGGCGCGGCCACCCGCAAGATCAAGGACACCAAAAACGCGCCCGACGCAACGGCAGACTGCACCCAGCAACTGCAACGCCTGATGCCCAAAAACTTCATGGCCGCCACCCCTTGGCCGCAGCTGCAGCACTGCGCCCGTTACCTCAAGGCCGTGACCCTGCGCCTGGATAAATACCGCGCCGACCCCGCCCGCGACGCCCAGCGCCTGGCTGAGCTCAAACCCCAAGAACAACGCTACTGGCGCCTGGTGGCCGAACGCAAAGGCGCGCAAGACGCTCGCATGCTGGAGTTCCGCTGGCTACTGGAAGAACTGCGCGTGAGCTTCTTCGCGCAAGAGCTGCGCACACCGCAGCCGGTCAGCATCAAGCGGCTGGAGAAGGCTTGGGGGCAGTTGAATCATTGAAGGGGCGGTTGAATTTCCTCATGTATCGCTTGAAATAAACAAATTGTTTATAATTGGAGCATGATCGAAAGCTTTGCCAGCGACGAAACCAAGCGCCTGTTTGCGACGGGCAAATCGCGCCGTCTGCCACCCGAGATCCTCAAGCGGGCGGTGATGCGCCTTGCTCAACTTCATGCAGCGGTTGAAATCGATGACTTGCGCATGCCGCCTTCCAACCGTTTGGAGGCGTTGACCGGAGATTTGGCTGGCAAATGGAGCATTCGTGTCAATGACCGTTGGCGCTTGTGTTTCAGGTTTGAGCTTGGGCATGCGCATGACGTTGAAATTGTGGACTACCACTGAGGAGTGATGAAGATGACTGCCAAAAATCTTGTGGATGGTCTTCCTGCTATCCACCCAGGCGTGTTCTTGCAGGAGACACTGCAAGACCTTGCCATGACCCAAGTTGCATTCGCCGAAGCCATTGGGGTATCCGCCATGCGTGTATCGCATTTACTCAAAGGTGATCGCCCGGTTACGGCCGAGTTGGCGTTGCGCCTTGGTCGTGCACTGGGTCAAACGCCTCAATACTGGCTTAACCTGCAATCTGCGTATGACCTGAAAGTCGCGCAAATTCAAATGAAAGACAGCTTGAAAGATGTGCGCTTATTGGCGAGTGCCTGAGCGATACCTTGATCTGGTCGATGCTACATCCCCGCCCGCGTCATCCAGCGCCTGACCGCGCTGAAGCCGCAAGCGCAACCTTATCGACACCGCAGTCTCATAGACTGAAAAATCCCAAGTCGGTTTGGTCGAAGCGGTTGATGTTGGGGAACAGGTTGCTGACCTCGGTGGGGCTGACCCCCATCCATTGGGCCAAGGTGGACCCCAGTTGGTCGACGCTGCTGGTGGGAATCAAGCGCCCCTGACCCACGTCGTTCGGGCCATTGTGGGCCAGCAAGGGCCACTTGCCCCAAAAGCGCTGACCGCGAACGGCGCCGCCCATGATCAGGTGGTGGGATCCCCAGCCGTGGTCGCTGCCATCGCCGTTGCTGCTGAGCGTGCGGCCAAAGTCGCTGGCCGTGAAGGTGGTGACATTTTCTGACAGGCCCAACTCGGTCATGGCGGACTGGAAGGCGCTCAAGCCATTGGCCAGTTGGCTGAGCAGGCCTGGGTGCTGAGTGAGCAAGAAATCGTGGTTGTCAAATCCACCGATGCTGACAAAGAAAACTTGTCGCTGTGCGCCCAGTGTGCTGCGCCCCGCAATCAGTCGGGCGACCATTTGCAATTGGCGTCCCAGGCTTTGGGTGGTGTCGAAGGTGGCTGAAAACGGCAAGGCATTGGCATTGCCCAATGCGGCCTTGACGGTGGCTTGGGCGGTGATGGAGCGTGAAGCCACGCGGTTGAGTTCGGCCTCCATCCAGTGCGTGCGGGGCGCGGTGATCATGTTGTTCAGGGCTTTGCTGCATTGGGCAGACCCAAACAAATTCGAGACCACCCCGTTGACGGGCACCGCGCCACTGTTGCTGATTTGGTATTGGACGGCCTGGTTGCCCATCAAGAACACCGCGTTGCCACTGGCGTTGATGCAGGTGAAGGTGCTGGTGGCGTTGCTGGACAAAAAGAGGTCGCCAATCGCGCCGCCCCAGCCTTTTGTGGCCCCCTCAACACCACTGCTTTGCCAAAACGATTGCTGGTCGTTGTGGCTGAACAGCTTGGGTGGCAAGCGCACGGACTTGGCCAGGTATTGCGCTTTGGTGGTGGGCTCCATGAGGGTGCCCACATTGAGCAGCCAGCCCAGTTTGCCGGTGTCAAACAAGGGCTTGAGCGGCAACAGTTCTGCCGCCATGGCCAGTTTCGTTCCGTTCACACCGGGGCCTGTCAGGGGCACTCTGGGTGACAAGCTGGTGGCGGCCAGGCTGGCCCGTGGGGCCACCAAGCCGCCGAGGTCGGTGGTGCCGCCGCGCAAGCTGGCCAAATAGGCGTGGTCCGCCGCGTCAACGGGCAGCAAGGTGCGGCCGTTGTCGTTGCCACCGTTCAAAAAGACACAAACCAGCGCTTTGTAGCCGCCTCGGGCATCGGCTGCGGCGGCTTCACCCAGGGCGGCAAGGTTCAAGGCCCATGGCGCAGCCATGCCTGCCAAGCCCATTTGTGCGGAGCGCCGCAAGAATTCACGGCGCTGTAATTCAGGCAGTCGATTGAGTTTCATGGGGGGCTTATTTCTGGATCAGGTACTCAGGGGCGGCCATCACCAACAAGATGGCCGCTTTCACGCGGTTGAGTTGGCCTGTTGCCGTGGATGCGCTGATGGTGGCGACGGCGGTGCTCAATTCAGTCAACGTCGTGGGGTGGATGGCGTCTGCCGCCAGGCGCAAATTCAGGTGCGCCAAGAGCTTGGGCGGGTCCAGCGCAAGGCTCAGCTCGTGGGCGTAATTGGCGCTGACATCACCACTGGAGATGCCATTGCCGATGACCGATTGCATGAAGTTGAGGTAACCCGCGACGGTGCTTTCGTTGACCAGCTGAAACTCGGGGGCTGTGATCTGGTTGGCGGCCAATTCATGGCCCGGCGGAACATAGCCTGGGCGAAAGAAATTGAACACCGATGGGCTGCGCCAGGGGCTTTGGCCCAAGCGGTTGCCAGGGTCGCTGGTGTCACCGATGGGCCAGCGACCTGAGGTGCTGGTGACGCCGAAGGTTCGCCCCCATTGCACAAAACGCTGCACCGGCTCACGCAGGCGGCCCGAGGCGTTGCCCGAGGGTATGGCGCGTGCTTCAGGGTCGAGCAAAACGGCGCGCAAGGTGGCTTTCAAGTCCCCGCGCACGCCGCGCCCGTTGTTGTTGAAGACGGCTGCAACACGGCCCACATAAGCGGGGCTGGGGTGGCTCATGGTGAAGCGCTGGATGAGTTGACGCCCAATGAATGGCCCCACGTTGGGGTGATTGGCCAAGGTGTCCAAGGCCAGGGTCAGCGCTTGTGGGCCACTGAGTGACCCCGTGATGGCGGTGCCCAAAACGGACTTGTCGCCGGATTGGAAGTTGGCGGCGTTGTGCTTCATGGGGCGGGTGACGTGCGCGTAATCCGTCGCATCCACGCGATCGCGTTCCCACCCGGTGAACACGCTGGCCAGTTGGCTGATGTCTTGCGGCGAGTAACTGTCGACGGGTTGGCCGTTGCTCAGGCGCGGCGCGCCGTCGCTGCCCAGTTGCACCAAGCCGATGCTGAACAACTGCATGACCTCGCGGGCATAGTTCTCGTCGGGCACTCGACCGGTGCGTGTGTCTTCCTTGCGGTTGCCCAACATGTTCAGGTAACTGCCCATGCCCACGCTGAGCGTCACATCTTGCAGAAGCTGTCTGTAGGTGCCAAAGGCATTTTTCTCCAGCAAATCGGCGTAGTGGGCGATGCACAGGCCTCGCCATTCGATGGGCAAACCTTGCATGGACACCACAAAAATCTCGGACAAGGCCAGCGTCATGCGCTGCCGAACGGGGTCGGGGCTGCTCATGAGCTTGAGCCAAATGGCGTTATCAGCCCCCGTGAAGTTTGTCCGGTTGGCATCTACGGCATAGCCGTTGGCGACCATCCAGTCGTAGCGCGAGACGTCTTGCACAGGCAGTGCCAATTGCGAATCCAACCAATTGGCAAAGCCCGAGGTTTTGACCGCTGCAATCAATTCGGCCGATGCAGAAAACCCCGCTTGGCCCAGGAAGCGGGCAGCCTCTGCGTCGGTCGGCGCGGGTCCAGGACTGGTCCCACTTCCACTTCCACTGGAGCCGCCGCCTCCTCCGCACGCTGCCAAGAGCATGCCGCCCGCAGCCAAGGGGGTGCTCTTGAGGGTGTGAGCGGCCAAGCTCGAAGCGTCCGTTGACTCAACAGACTGAGTCAGTGCCTCTGATGGCGTTGGGCTGCAAGTTGCTGCGCCAAAAGTTGGGGTGACGGGTGGGGCGGAATTCATAGGTGTTCATGATGACATGATCACTTGATTTTAGTTATTTTGTAATAACGATGGTCTGCTGCCTCGTCAGCAGACCATGGCGTTGATGCAGGGCCGGGGCTCGCTGCACTCAACCCGTGTTGCGCAGCCCCGCCGCAATCCCGTTGATGCTGATGTGGATGCCGCGCTGCACGCGCTCGTCGGCCAGGCCAGCGCGGTAGCGGCGGATCAGCTCGACTTGCAGGTGGTGCAGCGGGTCGATGTAGGGGAAGCGGTGGCGGATGGACCGGTCGAGCGCAGGGTTGCTGGCCAGGCGGTTTTTCTCGCCCGTGATTTGCGTGAGCGCGTCGGCCGTGCGGTGCCATTCGGCTTCGATGGCGGTGAAGATTTTTTTGCGCAGGCGGGCGTCGCCCACCAGTTCGGCGTATCTGGAGGCCAGGGCCAAATCGCTTTTGGCCAGCACCATGTCCATGTTGGACAGCAGGGTGCGGAAAAACGGCCATTGGCGGTACATCTTTTGCAGCAAGGCGAGTGCGGCTTTGCGCTCGGCCGCATCGGGCTTGTCCAAAAAGGCCGCCACCGCCGAGCCAAAGCCCAGCCAGCCGGGCAGGGTCAGGCGGCATTGGCCCCAGCTGAAGCCCCAGGGGATGGCCCGCAGGTCTTCGATTTTTTGCAGGGCCTTGCGCGAGGCGGGGCGCGAGCCGATGTTCAGCTGGGTCAGTTCCTTGAGCGGGGTGGCACCAAAAAAGTAGTCGGTGAAGCCGGGGGTCTCGTACACCAGGGCGCGGTAGGCGCCCATGCTGGCCTCTGACAGCTCGGCCGCTGCGTCCAGAAAGGCCCGGGTGGCGGGCTTGGTGGGTTGCAGCAAGGTGGCTTCCAACGTGGCGGCGACCAGGGTTTCGAGGTTGCGGCGGCCGATTTCGGGGTTGGCGTATTTGGAGCCGATGACTTCGCCTTGTTCGGTCAGGCGGATTTGCCCGCGCACGGTGCCCGGCGGCTGGGCCAGGATGGCCTGGTAGCTGGGGCCGCCGCCCCGGCCCACGGTGCCGCCCCGGCCGTGGAACATGCGCAAGGTGATGCCGTGGCTGCTTTGGAGTTTGTCGAACAGTTCCACCAAGGCGATTTCGGCGCGGTACAGCTCCCAGTTGCTGGTGAAGATGCCGCCGTCTTTGTTGCTGTCGGAGTAGCCCAGCATGATGTCTTGCTCGCCGCCCGAGCGCGCAATCAGTGCGGCCACGCCGGGCAGGGCATAGAAGTCGCGCATGATGGGCGCGGCGTTGCGCAGGTCCTCAATCGTCTCGAACAGCGGCACCACGATCAGGTCGTTGTGCGCTTGTGCGTCCAGCGTGCCGCGCAGCAGGCCCACTTCTTTTTGCAGCAGCAGCACTTCCAGCAGGTCACTCACGCTTTCGGTGTGGCTGATGATGTAGTGGCGAATGGCCTGCCGACCGAAGCTGCGCAGCATGCGTTGCGCGGTGTCAAAAATGGCCAGCTCGGAAACCGTGTGGGCGCTGTAGTCAGCCCCTGGCACACGCAATGGGCGGGCGTCGTTCAACAAGCCCAGCAGCAGCGCTTGTTTGGCATGTTCGTCGAGTTGGGGATACTTTTTTTCCACGCGTGCGGTGGTCAGCAGTTCGGCCACCACGGCTTCGTGTTGGTCCGAGCTTTGGCGCAGGTCCACCGTGGCCAGATGGAAGCCAAACACCTCCACGGCGCGGATCAGCGGGTGCAGGCGCTGGGCGGCCAGGGCTTCGGCGTGGTGGCTGCGCAGGGATGCCTCGATCACACGCAAATCGGCCAAGAACTCTTCGGGCGTGGCATAGGGGTTTTGCGGGGCCACGGCGTGGCGGGCGGCGTCACCGCCTGTGAGTTTTTTCAGGCTGGCGGCCAAGCGCGCATACATGCCCGTGAGCGCCCGGCGGTAGGGCTCGTCCTGGCGGTGTTCGTTGGTGTCAGGCGAGCGCTCGGCCAGGGCCAGCATCTCGGGGCCAAAGGGCACCAGCATGGCCGACAGCGACAGCTCGCTGCCCAAAAAATGCACTTCGGTCAGGTAGTGGCGCAGGGCCACATCGCTTTGGCGGGTCAGGGCGTGTTCGAGCGTGGGGGCGGTCACGTTGGGGTTGCCGTCGCGGTCGCCGCCAATCCACTGGCCCATGCGCAAAAAGCTGGCAATCGGCTGGCCGGGCAGGGCGTGTTCCAGCTCGGCATAGAGCTTGGGGATCTCGCGCAAAAAGGTGGCTTCGTAGTAGCTCAGCGCGTTTTCGATCTCGTCGGCCACGGTGAGTTTGGTGAAGCGCAGCAAACGGGTTTGCCACAGCTGCATCACGCGGGCGCGCATTTGCAGCTCGTTGGCGGCCAGCTCTTTGGGGCTGAGCGCGTCTTTGGCGGCGTTCACGGCGGCGGCGCGGGCCTTGATGGCGTCGCGCTCGGTCAGCAGGTGGGCGATGTCGCGCTCGGCGTCCAGGATGCTTTTGCGCTGCACCTCGGTGGGGTGGGCTGTGAGCACGGGCGAGACATAGCTGGTGGCCAGCATGTCCGAGATGCTGCGCGGCGTGATGCCCGCCCAGCGCAGGCGCTGCAACGCCACGTCGATGCTGCCTTCTTGCGTGTGGCCCGCCCGCTCGTGGATGGCGCGGCGTCGGATGTGGTGGCGGTCCTCGGCCAGATTGGCCAGGTGACTGAAGTAGGTGAAGGCGCGGATCACGCTCACGGCGCGTTCGCCGCTCAGGCTTTTGAGCAGTTTTTTCAGGGCCTTGTCGGCTTCGTGGTCGGCATCGCGCCTGAAGGCCACCGAGAGTTTGCGGATTTGCTCGACCAGCTCGTAGGCCTCTGGGCCTTCTTGCACCCGGATCACATCGCCCAGAATGCGGCCCAGCAAGCGGATGTCCTCGACCAAGGGGCGCTCGCTGTCGCGTTTTTCGCGGGTGCTGCTCGCGTTGGGGGAGGAGGTGGGCAAGGCGTGGTCTGGGGCGGCCTGTTTCATGGTGTGCTTGTGGCTGGGGATGCGAAAGTGCGTGTGCACGGGGTGCACAAAGTGGGTGTCAATTTCCCTTGACGCCATGCTAGCATCGCCATGAGAGACAAAATTACCATTTGATTTCATTTTGATGGGGTCAAAATTTTTTTCAGGAACCCTGCTGTGACCGAGACCACCCAACCCGCCATCGTCATTGCCACCCGTGAGAGCCGTTTGGCTTTGTGGCAAGCCGAACATGTCAAATCCTTGCTCGAGGGGCTGGGTTGCTCGGTCAAGTTGCTGGGCATGACGACCCAGGGCGACCAGATCCTGGACCGCAGCCTGTCCAAAGTGGGCGGCAAGGGCTTGTTTGTCAAGGAGCTGGAGGTGGCGCTGCAAGAGGGTCACGCAGACATCGCGGTGCACTCGCTCAAGGATGTGCCCATGGACATGCCCGAGGGCTTTGAGCTGGCCTGCGTGATGGAGCGCGAAGACCCCCGCGATGCCTGGGTGTCGTCGCAATACGCCCGCCTGGAAGACTTGCCGCCGGGCGCGGTGGTGGGCACATCGAGCCTGCGCCGCACCGTGCTGCTGCGGGCCTTGCGCTCCGATTTGAAGATCGAGCCCCTGCGCGGCAACCTGGACACGCGCTTGCGCAAACTCGACGAAGGCCAGTACGCGGGCATTGTGCTGGCGGCTGCAGGCCTCAAGCGCCTGGGCTTGTCTGAGCGCATTCGCCATATTTTTGAAACCGATCAAATGCTGCCCGCTGCAGGGCAGGGTGCTTTGGGCATCGAAATCCGCAGCGACCGGGCCGATTTGCGTGCCCTGCTGGCGCAGCTGGCGGATGCGCCGTCTTGGCGTCGTGTGGCGGCCGAGCGCGCGGTGAGCCGCGCCATGGGCGGCAGCTGCTCCATGCCTTTGGCCGCGCATGCCACCATCGAGGGTGGTGTGCTCAAGCTGCAAGCGGCCTGGGGCGACCCGGAAGGCAGCACCACCTTGGTCACGGCCGACGCGCAAGCCAGCACCGATGGACTGCAGGCCGCCGAGGCGCTGGGCCTGAGCGTGGCGCAGGCTTTGCGCAACGGCGGAGCGCATTGAGGTCTGGCGCTCACATGGCGCTGGCGTCTGACACTTTTGCTTTCGCTGCCCCTTGGCGGGTGATCGTGACCCGACCCGGGCGTGAGGCCCTGGCTTGGGCCGACGCCTTGCAAGCGCGGGGTGTGCCTTGTGAGACCTTGCCCCTGATTGAGATTGCGGCCTTGCCCGAGCCCTTGGCGCTGGCGCAAGCCTGGCAGGCGGTGCCCGGCCATTTGGCGCTGATGTTTGTCAGCGCCAATGCGGTGCGTTTTTTCATGGCGGCCCGGTCTGCGGACCGGCCAATCCCCAGCTGCCGCGCCTGGTCGACCGGCCCGGGCACCCGAGCCGCATTGCTGGCCGAAGGCTGGCCGGAGGGCCTGATCGATTCGCCGGATGAAGATGCGCCCCAGTTCGATTCGGAAGCCCTGTGGGCCTTGGTGGCGCCGCGGGTGCGGGCGGCGGTCGCTTCAACGCCATCCAAACCCTCGGTGCTGATCGTGCGTGGCGCCGATGCCCGAGGGCAACTGGCTGGGCGCGACTGGCTGGCGCTGCAACTCGAAAGCGCGGGCCTGGAGGTGTTGCAAGCCGTGGCCTATGTGCGTCAGGCCCCCGTGTTGACCCCCGCGCAGCAAAGCCTGGCGCGGCAGGCCGTGGGCGACGGCAGCGCTTGGTTGTTCAGCAGTTCCGAGGCGGCGCAGCACTTGTTGTTGGCCTGCCCTGAGCTGCCCGTGAAGCAGGCGCGGGCGCTGGCGACGCACCCGCGCATTGCCCAGCGGCTGCAGCAGATGGGCTGGGGGCGGGTGGATCTGGTGCCTGCGGGCGTTGACGCACAAGCCCAGTCGATAAAATCGCTCACATGACCACCCCAACTGACGCTGTGATCGACGGCGAACCCAAGGCCGTGCCTGTGCCCGAACCGGCCAAGGCCTTGCCGACTGTGCATTCTTCCCGCTGGCTTGTGGCCGTGGTGGGGGCGGTGGCCGTGATCGCCTTGGGGGTGTCGGTGTTGCTGTGGCAAAAGCTCTCGCGCATCCAGGAGCAACTGGCCCGCCAAAGCGCCGACACAGGTTTGCAGGCGCTGGAAGCCAAGACCTGGGCCAAGCAGGCCCAGGAAACCGTGCAAGACAGCGCCGCCCGCGTTTCGCTCATGGAGGCCCGCTTGGCCGAAGTGGCTTTGCAGCGCACGCAACTCGAAGAGTTGATGCAAAGCCTGTCGCGCTCGCGCGATGAAACTCTGGTGGTGGACATCGAGTCGGCCTTGCGCATCGCGCAGCAGCAGGCCCAGATGACCGGCAGCACCGAGCCCTTACTGGCGGCTTTGCAGTCGGCCCAAAAGCGCGTGCAGCGTGCCGCCCAGCCGCGCCTGACGCCGGTTGCGCGGGCCCTTGAAAAGGACCTGGAGCGACTGAAAAATTTACCGGCCTTTGACATACCCGGCCTGATGACCAAGCTTGATGAAGGGGTGGCCTTGGTGGAGGGGCTGGCGCTGGCCAACGCCCCACGCGCCTCGCAAACCCAGATCCGCCAGCAGGCCGAGGCCTCGGGCGAGCAAACGCCGCCCACTTGGTGGATGAACGGCCTGATGCGCATGGCCGATGAGCTCAAGGGCTTGGTGCGGTTCAGCCGCATTGATGCGCCCGAGGCGGCGCTGATATCGCCCGAGCAGGCCTTTTTCTTGCGGGAGAACCTCAAACTCAAACTGCTCAATGCCCGCCTGGGCTTGCTGGCGCGCCAAAAAGAAGGCGTGCGCAATGATTTGGGTGCCGCTGCCGTGCTGGTGCGCCGTTATGCCGAGCCTCAGTCGCGGCGCACCGCCCAGCTTCTGCAGTTGCTGGAGCAAACCAGCGAGCAGGTGCGCACGGCTGAGTTGCCGCGCATCGAGGCCTCGCTGACGGCCTTGAACACCGCAGCGGCAGGAAGGTAATCCCCGATGCGCGCTGCTTTGTGGCTCATCACTTTGTTCGCCTTGGCGGCGGCGGGGGCCTGGCTGGCGGGCAACAACCAGGGCACGGTGACCCTGTTTTTGTTTCCGCACCGGATTGACCTGTCGCTCAACCTCGCCGTCTTGGCTGTCTTGTTGGTGGTGCTGTTGGTGATCCTGGCGCAGCGGGCACTGGGGGCCTTTTTGGCCTTGCCCAAAAGGGCGCAGCGCTGGCGGTTGCAGCAAAAAGAGCGGGCCAGCCATGCGGCCTTGCTCGATTCGATGGGCCATTTGATGGCGGGTCGTTATTTGCGGGCACGCAAAGCGGCCGAGCAGACGCTGGCCAAAGAAGCCTTGCTGCAGGCCTCGGGTGTGACGCTGGACCACGCGCTGTCTTTGCGCACTCTGGCCCACATCATGGCGGCCGAGGCCAGCCACGCGCTGCAAGACAAGACCCAAAGGCAACAGCACCTGGACCAGGCTTTGGCGCAGGTGCAAGCGAGCAGTGGGGCCGAACGCCAAAGCTTGCTGGAGGGCACCCAGTTGCGCGCTGCCCGCTGGTCACTCGACGACCGCGATGCCACGGCCAGCCTGGCGCGGCTGAGTGCCTTGCCCCCCGCTGTGGGTCGGCGCATGGCCGCCATGCGGCTGCAGCTCAAGGCGGCCCGTTTGGCCGGTCAGCCGGCAAAGGCCCTGGAAACGGCCAGTTTGTTGGCCAAGCACCGTGCTTTTTCGTCCGAGGCTGCTGAAAGCCTGGTGACCCGTTTGATTTTGGATTTGTTGGCTCAGACACACGATCCTGAGGCCTTGCAACGGGTCTGGAAGCGCCTGACGCCCAGCCAGCGCCTGATGCCCTCCGTGGCGGCCGAGGCGGCGCTGCGTTGCTTGCAGCTCGGCGGCTCTGCCGCCACGGCCCGTTTGTGGCTGCAAGACCTGTGGATTCCGATGCAGGCCAACCCACCGGTTTGGTCTGATGCGCAGCTGCTGCGCGTGGTGCAGGCTTTTGACGCCTGCTTGCCTGGCGTTGAGGCCGAGGATGCCTTTGTTTGGCTGTCACGCGTGGAAAGCGCCCAGCAGTCTCAGCCCCGGGCCGCGCACTTGCAATACCTGGCTGGCATGCTGTGCTTGCGCCAGCGCCTGTGGGGCAAGGCCCAGAGCCTGTTGGCCCAGGCCGCCAAAAACCTGCAAGCCCCTGTGCTGCAGCGCAAAGCCTGGATCGCCTTGGCCGAATTGGCTGAGCAGCGCCAGGACCCGGTGCAAGCTGCAGCTGCCTGGAAACAGGCTGCCAGCGTGTCACCGGACTGAAGCGCCGAAAGACGGCTGAACAGACCGCGTTGCGCATCCTGATTGATGCGGTCCCTTGACGTCTTGAAACACATGCAAGAGATCGGTTTTTTTAGGAGCCCACCCCTGTGGGCGATAGGCGTTAACAGGCCCTGCTTTTTGATTCATCGAGACTCGACGCATCCATGAAAAAACCGGGCCTGGGCCTAATGCCAGTCAGTTAAGAGCTGACCGGTTTTAATTTAAAAAGGGAACCCTGTTCAAACACGGTTCCCTTTTTCATGAGCTGGCTGCAAAACGATCTTTCCCAAACACTTCAACGCACCCCCCAGCGGCTGGATCAACTCAGCAGCCTTATCGACCCTCAGTGGATTACCCAAGTCCTGAGCGCCACAGGCAAAGCCTCCATACGACGACGCAAGCTGCCTGCCGAACACGTTATTTGGCTGGTCAACGGATTGGCTCTTTTTCGCAATCAGCCCATCTGGGACGTGGCCAGGCAGCTGCAATTGACGTTGCACAATCAACCCTTAAGCGTGCCCAGCGCTGCCGTTGCCGGGCGTCAACGTTTGGGCGAAGAGCCTTTGGCACATTTGTTTCGCCTGCTTTGTCAGGGGTGGACAGCCTGCGAGTGCGTCTGTCAGCGCGTGCTGGGCCTGCGCCTTCTGGACGTTGATGGCGTTGTCTGGGCGACACCCGATACCCCAGACAACCGCTTGGCCTTGGGCAGCAGCAGCAATCAACATGGCTCGGGTGGGTGGCCTCAAATTCGAGCAGTCTGCCTGATGGATACGTACAGTCATGAGTTGCTCGATGCACGCATGGGCGCCATGAGTCAGGGCGAGCTGACGCTGGCAGCAGATTTACAAAACATCGATCAGTCCCTGACCGTATTTGATCGGGCCTACTTCTCGGCAGCCTTTTTGCTCAACTGGCAGTCGCAGGGACAAGACAGGCACTGGCTGATGCGAGCCAAAGACAACTTGCGCCACGAAGTGATCGTCCAACACGATGAGCATGACAGTTTGGTCAGCATGCCAGTGTCGCCGACGGCCAGAAAGATCGATCCGAAATTGCCAAGCCATTGGCAAGCCCGTTTGATTGAGGTGCAGCTGGGTGGGCGCAAGCGTCGGTTCATCACATCGCTGACGGATGCGAGTCGCTATCCGGCCAAAGAACTGGCCAAGCTGTACATGCAGCGCTGGGAGATTGAGTTGGGATTTCGGGAGATCAAGCACTCATTGCAAAGTTCGCAATGGACGCTGCGCAGCAAACAGCCGCAGCTGGTGCGACAGGAGCTGTGGGGCGTACTGATTGCATATACGTTATTGCGCAGACTGATGCGCCAGATGGCTGCACACGTGAAGGTGGAGCCATTGCGTATGGGCTTTCACGTTGCGAGTATGGCCATCATTGATCTGTTGCGTTTTGCGCCACTGGAGTCGGCTGGGACGTTGCCCAAAAGATTGCAGCTGTTGTTTGACCAGGCACATTTATTTGTTTTGCCGCCAAGGCGTAAACGTTCATACCCTCGGGTTGTCAAAACAAAGACAGCCAAATACCCAGCAAAAATGCCAGTCAGCTCTTAACTGACTGGCATTAGGCCTGGGCCCGGTTTTTTCATGGCGCTTTCGCGCGCTTGGCGCAGATCAGAACGGCACTTGCAGTGTGTTCAGGTCTTTGCGTGTTTCGACCAGCACCAGCGGGCCTTCGTTCAACACCACGGCGGGTGGACGCTCGCGTGGCACACGCACAGCGGCTGGTTCGGCCGCGATGGCGGCTTGCACCGCAGCGACTTTGTCGCTGTCGGAGTTCACCCACACCAGACCGGAGTTCTGTGCAACTTGCTGCAGGCTGTCGATGGGCAGCGTGTAGCTGGCCACGGCAGGCAAGGCTTTGCTGGTGGCTTCGTTAGCGGGGGCGCTGACAGCGGCCACAGGCGCGGTGGATGCGGCGGGCGCTGGGGCAGCGGCCACGGGGGCTGCTGGTGCCTTTGCTGGCGCAGCGGTCTCAACTGTCGGTGCTGTCACGGGGGCCGCTGCTTCTGCCACGGGGGCCGTTGTCGGGGCTGCAGCCGCTGCATTTTCCTGACTGGCTTCTGATGCGGCTGCCAACGGGGCTGCCGATGCGGCGGCAGCTTGCTGGGCACGCTCAAAATAAGAGCGTGGGGCAGGGCGGTCATCGGCTGGGGCTTCGGCGCTCACGCGGCTGGGCTCAGCGGTGTCTTCAGCTGGTGTTGTCTCGCCTGCTGTGTCCAGACGTGTTTCACCTGCTCGTTCGCGGCGGTCGCGGCCGTAGCGGTCACGTGAGCGGCGTTCCCGGCGCTCACTGTTTTCGGCGGGACTGGTGCTATCGGCTGCGGCGTTGTTGTCGCCGGTCTCGTCTGCACCCACGTTCGCTTCAGGCGCGTTGGCATCAGCGGCTTCGCTTGGGCGGCGCTCTGGGCGCTCGCCACGTTCACGGCGGCCTTCACTTCCGCGTTCGCCACGTTCGCGGCGACCATCACGGCCTTCGCGTGGGGCGCGTTCTGTGCGCACTTCGCTGCCTTCGGCGGTTAACTCGGGCTGGGCATCGCTGCGGCCTTCGTTCAGGTTGTCGGTGCGCTGGCCTTCGGCCGGGTTGTCACCGCGTGGGCTCGAGCGGCCATCACGGCGGCCTTCACGGGCAGGGCGGTCACCGTTTGGTCGCTCGCTGCGCTCACCGCGTTCACCACGTTCAGTGCGCTCACCGCGCTCTCCGCGTTCGGCACGCTCACCACGTTCAGCGCGTGGGGGACGGGCTTCGCCTTCACGGCCTTCGCCACGGCCTTCACCGCGGCGTCCACCTTCGCGTGGCGCGCGGACTTCGCCGGCCGTGCCTTCGCTGCGCTCGCCTCGGCGGCCATCGCGGCCGCCACGGCGGCCATCACGGCCGGATTCACGGCCACCGTCGCGACCACCTTCACGGCGGCCTTCGCGGGCTTTTTCTTCTTGCTTGACGGCAGGGGTGGCCACGGGTTCGGCAGCTGCGCCGCCGAACAGGTTTTTCAACCAGCCAAAGAAGCCGCCAGAAGCGGCCGCTGCAGGCGCAGCCACTGGGGCTGGTGCTGCGGCTTTGGCCACGGGCTTGGCCGCAGCCACGGGGGCTTCGGGTTTGGGAGGGGCCACAGGCGCGGGCGCATCGGGCAGCACGCCTTTGATGACTGGCGTTTGCTTGTTGGTGGGCTCTTGCGAGCGGCGTGTCACGGTGGTCGCGTCTTCGATCTCTTCGGCCATCTTGTAGCTGGCTTCGATGCGGTCCAGGCGCGGGTCGTCGTGCTTCAAGCGCTCGAGCTTGTAGTGCGGTGTTTCCAGCGATTTGTTGGGCACCAGCAGCACGTTGATGCGTTGCTGCAGCTCGATCTTGGCGATCTCGGAGCGCTTTTCGTTGAGCAGGAAAGACGCGACTTCGACGGGCACTTGGGCGTGCACGGCGGCGCTGTTGTCCTTCATGGACTCTTCCTGGATGATGCGCAGGATCTGCAGCGCAGAGCTTTCGGTGTCGCGGATGTGGCCTGCGCCGCCGCAACGTGGGCAAGGGATCGATGCGCCTTCGCTCAGGGCGGGCTTGAGGCGCTGGCGGCTCATCTCGAGCAGGCCGAACTTGCTGATGGCGCCAAACTGCACGCGGGCACGGTCTTGGCGCAGCGCGTCGCGCAAGCGGTTTTCCACTTCGCGGCGGTTCTTGGCTTCTTCCATGTCGATGAAGTCGATGACGATCAGGCCGCCCAAATCGCGCAAACGCATCTGTCGGGCCACTTCGTCGGCGGCTTCGAGGTTGGTGCGGGTGGCGGTTTCTTCGATGTCACCGCCCTTGATGGCGCGGGCCGAGTTCACGTCCACCGAAACCAAGGCTTCGGTGTGGTCGATCACGATGGCGCCGCCAGACGGCAGCTGCACCGTGCGGGCGTAGGCCGATTCGATCTGGTGCTCGATCTGGAAACGGCTGAACAGCGGCGCGTCGTCGCGGTAACGCTTCACTCGCGGCGCGAACTCGGGCATGACGTGGCTCATGAACTGCTGAGCTTGGTCGTAGATGTCGTCGGTGTCGATCAGGATGTCGCCGATGTCGTTGTTGAAATAGTCACGAATCGCGCGGATGACCAAAGACGATTCCTGGTAAATCAGGAAAGCGCCTTTGCCTTGGGTGGCGCCGTCAATGGCGGTCCACAGTTTGAGCAGGTAGTTCAGGTCCCACTGCAGCTCGGGGGCGGAGCGTCCAATGCCTGCCGTGCGGGCAATGATGGACATGCCCTTGGGGTATTCCAGCTGGTCCATCGCTTCTTTGAGCTCGGCCCGGTCGTCGCCCTCGATGCGGCGGCTGACGCCACCGCCACGGGGGTTATTGGGCATGAGCACCACGTAGCGACCCGCCAGGCTGACGAAGGTGGTCAGAGCCGCACCTTTGTTGCCGCGCTCTTCTTTTTCGACTTGCACCAACAGGGACTGGCCCTCTTTGATGACGTCTTGAATGCGGGCTTGGCTGACGGAGACGCCTTCAGCAAAGTATTGGCGCGAGATTTCCTTGAAGGGCAAAAAGCCGTGGCGGTCTTCGCCGTAGTCCACGAAGCAGGCTTCGAGCGAGGGCTCTACGCGGGTCACGATGGCTTTGTAAATGTTGCCCTTGCGTTGCTCGCGGCCTTCGATTTCGATTTCGTAGTCGAGGAGTTTTTGTCCGTCGACGATGGCCAGGCGGCGCTCTTCAGCTTGCGTGGCGTTGATCAGCATCCGTTTCATGATGCGTTCCTTCTCTGTTCAGCTTGGCTTGGGCGCAGAAAAATGCCTGCGCTTGAAGCCTGTTTACACAACCGGCTTTGGACTCCTGGGAATCTCAAAGCCCACGTTGCCGGAGCTGACGCCTGAAACGAAGGGAATTGCCGAGGTGAATCGCCACTCAGCTGCGCGTGAGCACAGGAATGGGGATCGTGGCGCGTGGATGGGGCGAGGTGAACGTTGTGCCAAGATCTGTCCACTGCCGGGGGCTTCCCCCGGTGTCCAAGACAAACCGCCGGGCGCCAGGCGTGAGGGTGCCCAGGGGCTTCGTGAGCCACTCCAAGCACATCAGCAAAGTTCCGAACAGCACAAACATCTCGCTTTGATCCGTTCAGCAGCTTTCAGGGGCTGCTGAACTTGGGGTATTCCGTATCTGGGTTTTCAGGGCGTCGGCCCAACCTCCGGGGCGTTTTGCCACTGTCGGCGCTGGCCTTCAGTCTGCAAAATCGTGCCGAGGGTGGCATCGACCATCTGGTTTGGCGCGGTGGTGGTGGACTAAACTCCAGCTCTGCAGGAATTCATTTCCATTTGAATCAACCACTTACAGCCAATTGCCAGTGAATCACATTATAGGGTCCAAGTCCGCCGCTGCGACACCCGCCGTCAAATGGTTGTTGGTGGACGAAGAGTCGGCCGGTCAGCGTTTGGACAACTTTTTGATGCGTCACTTGAAGGGCGTACCCAAAACCCACGTCTACCGGATCATCCGCAGCGGCGAGGTGCGCATCAACAAGGGCCGTGCTTCGGCCGAGACCCGGGTCGAAAACGGCGACGAGGTGCGTCTGCCGCCTGTGCGGATTTCTGAAAAAGTCGCCGAAAAAGCCGAGCGCCCGGCACCGGGGCGCGAATTCCCCCTGCTTTTTGAAGACGACAGCCTGATGGCCATCGACAAACCGGCCGGGGTGGCGGTGCATGGCGGCTCGGGTGTGAGTTTTGGCGTGATCGAGCAGCTGCGCCAGGCCCGCCCACAGGCCAAGCTGCTGGAGCTGGTGCACCGGCTGGACCGCGACACCAGCGGCATTTTGCTGGTGGCCAAAAAGCGCAGCGCCTTGAAGCACCTGCAAGACCAGTTCCGCGAGCGCGAGACGGGCAAGACCTATCTGGCGCTGGTCAAAGGGGACTGGCCCGCCAAGCTGAAGGTGATCGACCAGCCTTTGCACAAGTTTCTTTTGCCTGATGGTGAGCGCCGGGTGCGGGTGACCACGCCCGAAGACCCGGACGGCATGCGTTCGATCACTTTGGTCAAGGTGGCGCAGCGCCTGCCGGGTGCCACGCTGCTGGAAGTGACCATCAAGACCGGGCGCACCCACCAGATCCGGGTGCATCTGGCGTCGCAAGGGCACCCGATTGCGGGTGATGACAAGTACGGCGATTTCGAGTGGAATCGCCATTTGCTCAAACCCGGTGCCCATGTGGGCCTCAAACGCATGTTTTTGCACGCCTGGCGCTTGCAGTTCAACCACCCGGTGACGGACGAGCGCGTGGCCTTGCAAGCCGATTTACCCCCCGAATTGAAAGCCTACATCGACCATGCCCCACACCAGACCCCGCCAGTTTGACCTGATCGCTTTCGATTGGGATGGCACGCTGTTTGACTCCACCGCCCTGATCACCCGCTGCATCCAGTGCGCCGTGGTGGATGTGGGCGGGCAAGAGCCTACCCGCGAAGCCGCTTCTTATGTGATCGGCATGTCGCTTTTGCCGGCGCTGGCCCACGCGGCGCCCGATGTGCCCAAAGACAAATACCCGGCCTTGGGCGAGCGCTACCGCCACCATTACCTGCAGCACCAGCACGACATCAGCTTGTTTGAGGGTGTGCTGGATTTGCTGGACGCCCTCAAAGCCCGGCACCACTGGCTGACAGTGGCCACCGGCAAAAGCCGTTCGGGTCTGAACGAGGCTTTGCAGGCAGTGGAGTTGCGCGGCGTGTTCGATGGCTCGCGCACGGCCGATGAGACGGCAGGCAAGCCCAACCCCTTGATGTTGCACGAGTTGATGCGCGAATTTGGCGCGGAGCCAGAGCGCACCTTGATGATTGGTGACACCACGCACGACCTGCAAATGGCGCTCAATGCCGGATGTGCCAGCGTGGGCGTGAGTTATGGCGCGCATGAGCCCGATGCCTTTCATGTCCTGAACCCGCGCCATGTGGCGCACAGCGTGCGCGAATTGCACGACTGGTTGCTGCAACACGCTTGAAACAAGGAGCGCGTATGGAGCCCATGGTCCCTTTGTGCCGCAGCGCCGACCTGGTCAACGGGGGGCGGGCTGTGCCGTTTGACATCGTGTACGCCGGGCAGACGTGCCGGGCCTTTGCCATCCGTTACCAAGGCCAGGTGCACGCGTACCTGAACCGCTGCACCCATGTGGCCATGGAAATGGATTACCAACCCGACCGTTTTTTTGACAACACAGGGCGGTGGTTGATGTGCGCCACGCACGGCGCCACCTACCAGCCCGATACCGGGGCCTGCTCGGGTGGGCCCTGCCGCGGTGGGCTGGTGAAAATAGACTTGTCAGAGCAGGGCGGGGTGGTTCACTGGCATACTGCCTATAACTTAAAACCCCTTGAATTTTGAACATGCAAGACCCCCAGGACAGCACGTCCGCTCCCGCTTCTGCCCAAGCTTTGCCGGACTCGGCACCCGCCCCAGCCCCGGTGCTCAACCCTGTGGATGAAAACTGGGCCCGTCAAACCCTGGTTGACCTGGCTTTTGCCAACCTCAAGGAGCAACAATCGCAGCGCCGCTGGAAGATGGGCATGCGCCTGGCCTGGTTGCTCTTTTTGGGCTTCGTGGTCTGGCAGGTGTTCAGCCTCAATTCTCCGGCCACGCACACCAGTTTTCCGCACACGGCGCTGGTCACCATCCAAGGTGAAATCGGCCCGGACACCGAAGCCAGCGCTGAAAATGTCATGTCATCCATGCGCACGGCCCTGGAAGACCCCGGCTCGCGAGCCTTGATTTTGCTCATCAATTCGCCCGGTGGCAGCCCGGTGCAGGCGGGTTTGATCAACGACGAAGTCACGCGGTTGCGCGCCCTGCACAACAAACCCATCTACGCGGTGGTCGAGGAGTCTTGTGCCTCGGCGGCTTACTACATTGCCGCAGCAGCCGATCAGATTTATGTCGACAAGGCCAGCTTGGTGGGCAGCATTGGCGTGTTGATGGACGGTTTCGGCTTCACCGGGCTCATGGACAAGCTGGGCGTGGAGCGGCGCTTGATGACGGCGGGCGAGAACAAGGGTTTTCTGGACCCTTTCAGCCCACAAACCGAGCCACAGCGCCAACACGCCCAAACCATGCTCAACCAGATTCACACGCAGTTCATCGATGTGGTCAAAAAAGGCCGGGGCGATCGCCTCAAGGAAACGCCCGAGCTCTACAGCGGCCTGTTCTGGAGTGGCCAGCAGGCCGTTGATTTGGGCCTGGCCGACAGCCTGGGCAGCATCGATGGCGTGGCCCGTGAGGTAGTCAAGGCCCCCGATGTGATCGACTACACCCAGCGTGAGAACGTGGCCGAGCGTTTGGTCAAGCGCTTCGGTGTGGCCGTGGGCGAGGGCAGCGTGCGCGCCATGCGCACGGTGGGTGCGGGGCTGCGCTGAGGCCTCGGCTCAAGGCCCAATGGCGTAAACCGCCGGGGTATGACCATCAGGGCCTTTGAGGCCCTTTTTCCATTGCGCCACCGTGTGGCTCTGGATGCTGGCCGATGGCAGCGTCAAGCCGCTGGCAATGGCCAGGCGCGTGTTCCCATTCAGGCTCTGCAGCAGGCCACCGATCATGGCCGCATTGCGGTAGGGGGTTTCGATCCACAACTGGGTTTGCCCGGTTTTGAGGGCCAAGGACTCCAGCTGCTTCAAGCGGGCGGCCCGCTCGCTGGCCTCTTGCGGCAGGTAACCCACAAAGGCGAAGTTCTGACCATTGAGGCCGCTCGCGGCCAAGGCCAGGAGCAAAGATACGGGGCCCACCAAGGGCACCACGCCAATGCCCAGATCGTGCGCGGCCCGCACCACCGAGCTGCCGGGGTCGGCCACGGCGGGCATGCCCGCTTCGCTCACCAAGCCCACGTCGTGGCCCTGCAAGGCCGCGGCCAGCAGCGGTTTGCCGTCAAAGCCGGATTGGTGGTCGCCTTTTTTGTGCACGTGGCGTGGCAATTCGGTGATGCTTTGCTCGGGCAGGGGGGCAATCAGCGGGTGCGTCTGGCCCACGCGCTTGAGGAAGGCGCGGGTGCTCTTGGCGTTTTCGCACACCCAATGCTGGATGCCTGCGGCGGTGGCCAAGGTGGTGCTGGGCAGCACTTCGGTGATGGGGGCTTGCTCGGCGCAGCCAAAGTCCAGTGGGGTGGGCACCAAAAACAGGCGGCCTGGGCGGGGCTTGGGGGCGTTCACAGCAGTTTCACCCCGGCTTGGCGCAGCAAACGCGCGGTGCGAATCAGGGGCAGCCCGATCAAGGCGGTGGGGTCGTCGTTGTCAATGGACTCAAGCAAGGCGATGCCCAGGCCCTCGCTTTTGGCGCTGCCCGCGCAGTCGTAGGGTTGCTCGGCCTGCAAATACGCCTCGATTTCGTCGTCGCTCAGGTCGCGAAACACCACGCGAACCTCGGCCAAGTCCACTTGTTCAAAGCCACTGGCCAGGCAAACCACGGCCAGCGCGGTCTGAAAGATCACGGTCTGGCCGCGCATCTGGCGCAGCTGCGCCACGGCCCGCGCGTGCTCGCCCGGCTTGCCCAGGGGCTGGCCCGCCAAATCGGCCACTTGGTCCGAGCCAATCACCACCGCCTCGGGGTGCAAGGCGGCCACGGCCCGGGCTTTGGCCAGAGCCAGGCGTCGGGCCAGGGCTTGGGGGGCTTCGCCCGGTTGGGGGGTTTCGTCCACATCGGGCGCGGTCACCGCAAAAGGGACGCGCAGGCGCTCGAGCAGCTCGCGCCGGTAACGCGATGTCGAGCCCAGCACCAGCGGGCGGCTGGGG